>NZ_DASVMI010000108.1:0-12411 GCF_036384435.1 Dyella sp.
CTGGATCGCCAGCCAGGACTGGAGTTTCAAGTCCGTCACCGCCTATCGCGAATCGTCCACCGAGACGAATATCGATTTCGACACGTTGCCGGAAAAGATTGCCGACGTAGCGGCCGATTACAGCGATCACCAGTTCACCCAGGAATTCCAGGCCAATTACGACTCCGGCAATGCCCTGCATGGCGTATTCGGTTTGTTCTATTTCAAGGGAGCGGCTGCGGGTCAGATCGACAATATCTTTCTGGGTTCGCCGCCTTACAGCACGCTGGGACTGGCGCAGTACGGCAGCACTGGCGGGCGCGTGGGCACCAAGAGTTACGCAGCTTATGGCGACTTCACCTGGGATATCAGTCCGCAGTGGAGCCTGGACCTGGGCGTGCGCCTGACGCGTGAGACCAAGACCGCGCTGATCCAGAACTACGGCTATGCCGATGCCAGCTTCACCAATCCCGTGGCAACGTTGGCCAACTTCAACGGCTCGCACACCACCAATAATGCCTCGCCGAAGATATCGTTGAACTGGGCGGCATCCGATCACATCAATCTCTACGCCAGCTACAGCGAAGGCTTCCATTCCGGCGGGTACAACATTCGCGCCAATTGCGTGGCCATTCCCACCTCTTGCCGGCCTATTCAGGACGAAAAGGTGCAGTCGTATGAAGTGGGCAGCAAGATGACCTTCTTCGACGACCGCTTGATGATGAATACGGCAGCGTTCCACAACGTGTACTCGAACATCCAGTTGTCGGTGTTCACTTCCTATACGTTGCCCAATGGCAGTCAGGGCTTCTTCGGCGATTTCACCAACGCCGGCAAGGGGCATATCGATGGCCTGGAAGAGGAGTTCGCCTGGAAGCCCGCCGAGAACTGGACCTTCAGCGGGAACGTGGCGTACCTGCATACCAAGTACACGCAGTTCCTCAGTGGCGGTGTGAACATCGCCGATACCCAGCGCTTTACCAATGCGCCGAAGTGGTCGGGCGGGTTGTCTCTGGAGAACAGCTATCCGCTGGCCAATGGCGGCAGCATCACGGGCCGGATCAACTACACCTATCAGGCCTCGGTATATCCGGAGACCACGTTGTCGCCGCTCATCGAGCAGCCCTCGTATGGCCTCTGGAATGCTGGCGTGATCTGGCAGATCAACGATCCGTGGACCTTGAGCCTGCAGGGCACCAACCTGGCCAACAAATCCTATCGCACCACCGGCTATAACATCGCCGCTCTGGGCATTGTAACGGGCTACTACGGCGCGCCGCGCATGGTTACGCTAAGCGCTCGCTACAAGTTCTGATCATCCTGTCACTCCCCTCCCTCTCCGGATGGCGCAAGCCGCGAGGAGAGGGAGCTTTTTCTTTCTGGAGAATCGCCATGCGCTGGATCGGTGTGTTGTGCCTGGGTCTGTTTGCCGCCGGTGCGCAGGCGGCGCCGTTGCCAAAACTGAAGATTGACGCGCACCGTGTCGCGGTCTCCGGCCTTTCGTCCGGTGCCTATATGGCGACGCAGATGCAGATGGCTTATCCGGACATCTTCCCTTATGCCGCGATCGTGGCGGGTGGCCCGTATGCGTGCGCCAATGGCAAGCTCGACGTGGCGCTCAGCACCTGCATGAAGGGCGCGCCGGCCGCTGACGTACCGACCCTGGTGACCAAGGCGATCGGGCGTGCCGATGCCGGTGACAACGGTGCCTTGAAGTATCTGGCGCACGGCAAGGTCTATCTGTTGCATGGCAAGGAAGATGCTACCGTTGCGCCTGCCGTGGCTGAGGCAGGCGCGCAATTCTATAAGCGTCTGCGTGATACCGCGCCAGGGTTGAAGGGCTTGCAGGTGGTCGACGATGGCGATCGCGCGTTTGCGCATAATCTGCCCCTTCGCGAGCAGGGCGATGACTGCCACAAATCGGTATCGCCTTACCTGGGACATTGCGGATTCGATGCAGCGGGAGAGGTATTTGCTCAGCTTTTCGGCAAGCCCTTACACGCGGTCGGCGATGCGAAGGGGCAGTTGCAGACGTTCAACCAGGACGCGTATCGCGTCAACGGCGCCGATCCGCTGCTGGCCGAGGAAGGTTACCTCTACGTGCCGCCGGCCTGCGCTGCGGGTAAGCCGTGTGGCTTGTTGGTGGCATTCCACGGTTGCAAGCAGAATGCGGCTGCCGTGGGTGAGGCGTTCGTCAAGGACGCCGGCTTCAATCGTTGGGCCGACGCGTACGACGTGGCGGTCCTGTATCCTCAGACGCGCGCCAGCATGGCGCCTCTGAATCCGCAGGCATGTTGGGACTGGTGGGGATACTCGGGCAGCGATTACGACACCCGCGCGGGCGTACAGCCGCGATGGGTCGCTCATGTCGTGGAGCAACTGGGAGTGGCGCCGAAGCACTGAGGCGCTGCGCTTGGCCCGTGCGCCCGTTCCACTCAACGCCCTGCGCCGATGTTGGGGAAGAGGCAGCAACGTCTTCTGGCATCGTCGGAATCAATGCACGTCATCGTTCATGCCATCCGGTCGCTGGCTCGATGGCCACACCGTGCCGAGTTGAGCGCCTGCCTCTGCGTGTCGCTTTTCTGCTGGCCTTGCCTGGGCAGCGGGTCGTGATGAGGGGGGCGTGACGGTGCTGAGTGCGCCCAACATTGCCATTGCCGCGCTTATCTGGCTTGGCATGCTTTTCGGTGTGGCGCTGATCGGCGAGCGCCGGCCGGCGCTGTTCGAGAAGCGGTGGTCGATCGTTTATGCCTTGTCGCTGGCGATCCATTGCACGTCGTGGACGTTCTACGGGACCGTGACCCAGGCCAGTCGTTCGGGATGGTGGCTACCGCCGACCTTCATCGGTGCGATCCTGATGTACTTGCTATCGGTACGCGTGTTGCGCCGCCTGGTGCAATTGGCCCGCGACTACAACGCGGGATCGCTGGCCGACCTGATCGCGGTGCGGCTCGGGCGCCACTCCGGATTGGCCGCGATGGTCACCGCTGTCGTGGTGATTGGTATCGTGCCGTACATTGCCTTGCAGCTGAAGGCGGTGGCGATGAGCTATGACATGCTCAGCCATGGCCAGCTCACCGAGTCCGAACCGTGGCAGGACAGTGCGCTCTATATCGCCTTGCTGATGGCGCTGTTTGCCATGCTGTTCGGGACTCGGCGCGCATCGACCACCGCCCATAACCGCGGGCTGGTGCTGGCGATGGCGTTCGAGTCGCTGTTCAAGCTGGGCGCGATGCTGGCGCTGGGTTCGCTGCTGTTCTCGCCAATACCTGCCAATGCGGTGCACGGTGCGCCACCGCCGCACGACAGCGCCGGCTTCCCCGCGCTGATTCTGTTGGGCGCTCTGGCGATGTTCACCTTGCCGCATCAGTTTCACGCCGGCGTGGTCGAATGCCGTGATCCTTCGCACTTGCGCACGGCGCGCTGGCTATTCCCGTTGTACATGTTGTTGATCTCGTTGCCGATCCTTCCCTTGGCCAAGCTGGGCGATACTTGGCTGGGACCGGTGGGAGTGCCTTCCGATCTATACGTATTGGCCTTGCCCATGGCGCGTCAGCAACACGGCCTGGCCTTGGTCGCCTTTCTGGGTGGACTGAGTGCGGCTACCAGTATGGTCGTGGTGGCCACGCTTGCGCTGAGCCTGATGGTAGTCAACCACTTTATCGCCCCCTTGCGTGTGCGTGCGGGTTGGGGCCGCGATGAACATGGTGATCTCAGCGGGCAGGTGATCACGCAACGGCGTATCGCCATCCTCATAGTCATCCTGCTGGCATGGGGCTATAGCCGCGCGTTGGCTGGCAATGATGCCCTGGCCGACATCGGTGCCATTTCGTTCTCCGCACTGGCAGGCCTTGCCCCGGCGCTGCTGGCTGCGGTGTACCGCCCGCAATGGGGGCCACGTGCGGTCACCGCTGGCCTGATGCTGGGTACGGCAACCTGGCTATACGTGTTGCTGCCGGCGATCGTCCCTGGCGCATCGTGGGCCAACGCCGCGCCTTTTGCGATCGACTGGTTATCGCCCGACGGTCTGCTGGGACTGAGTGACTGGAGTCGCCTGGGCAGGGCGGTTGCCTTGAGCCTGGCCGTCAATGTCGCTGCCATGGCGTTGTTAGCTGGATCACGGCTCGCCCAGACGGCTCGACCCATCAGCGTGGGCGACATCGATGTGTCGCAGTTGCATGCCCTGGCCGCGCGGTTCCTGCCGGCCGATCGCGTGGCGCATCTATTCGAGCACGCCCCCAGCCTTGGTCTTGCCGGTAGTCATCGGGTAGCGCTGGTCGAGCACGAACTGGCTGCCGTGATTGGTGCTGCGTCGGCGCGCTTGCTGTTGGAAGTGGTGCGCCAGCAACGTGGCGACGAAATCGATACCGTTGCGGCGATCGTGGGCGAGGCAGCGCAGGATCTGCGCTTCAACCAACGAGTGCTCGAAGCGGCGTTGGAAAACATGAGCCAAGGCATCTGCGTGGTCGATGCCGAATTGCGTCTCGTGGCGTGGAACAGCCGTTACGCAAGCCTGTTCGACTATCCGGCCCAGTTGCTGCAGGTGGGCCAGCCGGTCGCCGAGCTGACGCGCCATAACATCGAGCGTGGCATGATCGGACCAGGCGACATCGAGGGCCGTGTACAACAACGCTTGATGCATATGCGTGCCGGCACGCGGCATCTTTCCGAGCGCCGTTTCCCCGATGGCACGGTGGTAGAGATTCGTGGCAATCCCATGCCTGGTGGCGGCTTCGTGGCGACGTTCACGGACGTGACAGCGTTTCGGCAGGCTGAGAATGCCTTGCTGCGTTCGAACGAGACACTCGAGCAGCGGGTCGAAGAGCGTACACGCGAGCTGGCCGAGGCGAGTGCGGAAGCGCAACGCGCCAACGAAGCCAAAAGCCGTTTCCTGGCAGCGGTAAGCCATGACCTGATGCAGCCGCTGCATGCCGCGCAACTGTTCGCCCATACCCTGGGTGAGCGCGATGGCGGTAACGAAACCGCGCGTCATCTCAACGGTGCCCTGGCCGCTACGGAAGGTTTGCTGGCAGGGCTGCTGGATATCGCGCGACTGGAAGCCGGCCGCCTGCATCCGCAGCCACGCGCCTTCGCCCTGGCCGATGTCTTTGATCCCCTGGCAGCTGAGTTCCGTGTGCTGGCCGAGGAGCGTGGTATCCGCCTCGACGTGGTTGGCAGCCGTGCGTGGGTGCTTACCGACCCTCAACTGTTACGCCGCGTCTTGCAGAATTTCCTGTCCAATGCGTTGCGTTATGCCGAACATGGACGCGTGCTGCTCGGTGTGCGCCGCCGTGGTGCCCATGTACGACTGGAGGTCTGGGATAACGGCCCCGGTATCACGCCAGACGAACAGCGCGTCATCTTCGACGAGTTCAGGCGTGGCAGCACGGCCGGTGGGCAGGGCTTGGGCTTGGGACTGTCGATCGCCCAGCGCATGGCCGGATTGCTGGGCACGCCCTTGCACCTGCGTTCTTGGCCGGGGCGAGGCAGCGTGTTCGATCTGGAAATACCGTGTGCGGCACCGGTGCGCCAGCTTACGCCCATAGCAACTGTCCACCCGGTGCCGCAAGGTCGTGCGCTGGTGCTGGATAACGAACCGGCAGCCTTGTCGGCGCTCGGCCAGTTATTGGCTGGTTGGGGATGGCAGGTGCATACGGCGCGCACCGTGGAGCAGGCGCGCGCCGCATCGTGGCACCCGGACGTCCATATCTTCGACTATCACCTCGATGGTGGCGTGACCGGGCTCGAGGCTTGGCAGGCACTGGGTGAACTGGCGCAGGCTGTACCGACCATCATTCTGACGGCGGATCGGGATGGCGAGTTACGCCAGCGTTTGCTCGATCGTGGCGCGGGTGTCTTGTACAAGCCACTCAAACCCCTGGCTTTGCGCCAGGTGCTGCAACGCGTCATGGCGGCCCAGGGGACCTGAGCACGCTTTTCTAAGCGTTGCGTGTGGGATCACTCAGATTCAATGATTGCAATAGCACGCCGGCTTGCGTGCGATTGCGTACGCCGAGTTTTTCGAAGATTGCGGTGACGTGCGCCTTGACCGTGCGTTCCTGGATCGAAAGCCGGTCGGCAATCTGCTTGTTCAGAAGTCCACCGCCGAGCAATACAAGTACGCGATATTGCTGCTCGGTCAGGCGCGCCAGCCGCGCGGCCAGCATGGCATCGGCCGGATCGTTCGGTAGCGCTTCTATGCCTTGTATCCATGCCTGTGGCAGCCAGCGGTCGCCGTGCAGCACCGTGGTGATCGCCTCGCAGATATCCGCCGGGCTGGCGCTCTTGGGAATGAAGCCGGACGCTCCATGATTGAGCACGCGCTGCACGATGCGCGGATCGTCATGGCCGGAGACAACCAGCACGGCGACTCCCGGATGCTGCCCGCGCAGCGCGGCCAGGCCTGATAGTCCCTGGCTGCCGGGCATGTGCAGATCCAGTAGCACCAGATCGGTATCCGGCTCGCTGGCCAGCGCAGCCAAAGCGCTATCGAGGTCCGCGGCCTCGCCGATGTCGCAGCCGGGCACGCTTTCACCGGCCGCCTGGCGCAGGGCGGCCCGAAACAAGGGATGGTCGTCGGCGATGAGCAGGCGTGTCATGACCTCCGACGGTAGCCGGATGCGTGCACCACGTCGAGGTCAGGAGGTCATGCTGGACTTTGGTACGATGGCATTGCGCCATGGGCTTGCTATGTTCGCCCGATGTCCTTATTCCCTCGCGCCTGGCTGATCCTGCTGCTGGCACCGGTCATCGCCGGTTGCGTATCGACTTCTCGAACGACCGGGCATTCCATGAAAGCAGCCGATTTCGTGCGCGGTGACATTCGCATCACCGATTACCGTCATGGTGACGACCTACTGAGTGCAGGCCTGGGATTGAAGGGGCTGTCCGGGCCTCCCGCGCCGTTCGCCGATCCGCAGCATCCCACTGCCTCCGAGTTGCGGCGTCGCGCTATCCAGGCGAGTTGGAAGGGCATTGCCGACCTCGGACCACTCGGTGGCTATGGTCACGTCTACGGCGGCGTTCCCGATGTACCAGGCCGTGAGTACCAGGCATTCGCATGGATTCCCGGTGCCCGTCAGCCGCATCGCGTGCTGTTGCAGGTGCCCGACCATTTCGATACACAGCGACGCTGCCTGGTGGTGACCGCATCCTCGGGATCGCGTGGTATCTATGGCGCCATCGCGCTGGCCGGGGCCTGGGGCCTGCCTCGTGGCTGTGCCGTGGCTTACACCGACAAGGGCACCGGAGCCGGTTACTTCGACTACACCAGTGATACGGGTGTAGCACTGGATGGCACGCGTGCTCAACGCGCAAGCGCGCCCTTGGAATTTGAGCCACCCGCCCAGGCCGGTGCGCAAGGTGTTGCAATCAAGCACCTGCATTCGGGGGACAATCCCGAGGCCGACTGGGGACGGCACGTGTTGCAGGCGGCGCGATTCGGCTTGGCCATGCTGGACAAGGCCTTCCCGGGCCAGGCGCCGTTCACTGCCCAGAATACGACCATCATCGCGACTGGGCTGTCCAACGGCGGGGGTGCGGTGTTGCAGGCGGCGGGCCTTGATGATGAACACTTGCTCGCCGGTGTCGTTGCGCTTGAGCCCAATATCTATGTGCAAGGCCAGGGCAGGGCGCTTTATGACTACGCTACCCAGGCGTCGATCCTGTTGCCATGCGCGCTCAGTGGTGAGCGCTTTGCCAAGGTTCCATTGGCTCGCACGCCCGAAGGCAAGGTCCCGGCCGCATGGACGGCACGTTGCGCAAGCCTGCATGCCCAAGGCAAGCTGGTGGGAGGCGATGCGCAAGCGCAGGCCGAGTCGGCTTATCACCAACTGCGCGAGGCGGGCTGGATCGACAATGCCATGGCGGTATCGGCCAGTGTGACGGCTTTCGATCTGTGGCGCGCTATTACAGCGGGCTATGCGTCTTCCTATGCACGTACTGACGCATCGAACATGCCTTGCGGGTTCCATTACGCGGCCCTTGGTGCTGACGGCAAGCCGGCGGCGGCCACGGATGCGGTCCGTGCGGCCTGGTGGGCCGATGGATCGGGTATTCCCCCCGGCAATGGCATCGGTCTGCTGGGAGGCACGGATGCGTCAGGCGATCCGGCGCTCGCCGGGGAGCAGTGCCTGCGAGCGCTATGGGAGGGTCACGATGAACAGGCGCGTGCCGTGCAGGCTTCTGTCGCGGCCACGGCAGCTACCTTGCCACGTGCGGACCTTCCATTATTCGTGCTGCATGGTGCCGACGACGGCCTGTTGCCGACGGTTTTCAGTTCCGAACCCTATATCGCATGGTTGCGCGAGCAGGGGCGTCATCCGCTGTACTGGAAGGTGCCGCATGCGCAGCACTTCGATGCTTTCCTGCCATTGCCGGGTTTCGGCCAAAGCCATCTGCCACTGATGCCGTACGGCTATTGGGCGCTGGATCGCCTGTGGGCGCACCTGTACGAAGCTGCCCCTTGGCCGACTGATCTGCCCACGCCGCAGGGGCGGGCACGCGGTGCCGGTGCGCTGGATGCGGCGATGCTTGATCTGCCTCGCTGAGGGGGCGGCAAGGCCGAGGGGAGTGACGAGGGCACGAGTCCGATCGCTTGCGTGTCCCATCGAGGCCCAGGCGCTCTCGTCACGTCATGATTTGCTCGAATCCGCCGAGTGACGAGAACGCCTCGTGACTCGACAAGCAACGACAGCCGTTCGGACTTGCACCCTCGCCACGCACTCCTCATCCCTGTCGCCGTGCAGAAAGGGAAGGCGGCACACGACAGGCCGTGAAGCCGCACTCATCCTCTAAGAAGTCAGGGCGTCAACCCTTCTGCCTTCATCGCCGCCTTGACTCCTGCATTGGCGCGCATGCGTTCGAAAAATGCATCCAGGTGATCGAAGCCGCTCAGGTCCACCTGTTTGCCGCGTGCCCAGCGAGTGACAACGAATAGATAAGGATCGGCGATGGAGGCCGCGTCGCACAGCCACTCACGGCCGGCAAGGCGGTTGTTGAGCACGCCGAACATCTCGCGAAGACGGGCACGGGCCTTGTTCTGCATGACCTCTTGTAGCGTGGCGTCTTCGACGAACAGGTTCGGCCCGAACAGCGGCTTGAAGCCAGCATGCACGTCGGAGTTGATGTAGCAAAGCCAGCGCATCACTTCGGCTCGGCCCTCGATGCCTTCGCCACCAAGACCTGCTTGCGGGTAGCGATCGGCAAGATAGCTGAGGATGGCCACGTTCTGGGTCAGCACCTTGCCATTGTCGAGCACCAGTGCCGGCACACCGCCGAAGGGATTGATCGCCATATAGGCCGGTTCACGTTGCTGGCCGCGTTCGAGCACGTGCACTTCATAGGGATGCCCGATCCACTCCAGCACGATGTGGTCGGTGAGCGAGCAGGCACCGGACATGGTGTACAGCTTCATGATTGCTCCTTGGCAGGGCGATTGACGATCTCAGGGGCGCGATTATCGCCTCAAAAGGCCTGCATTTGCTTGCGTCGCTGCTTCCACCAGCCGCCTCCGCACACGAGTAGCACCAGTAGCCCGTCGAGTACGTATTTTGTCCACGCGTGGGCATCGAACCATGCCGACAGCAGGTGGTCGTGCGCGATCATGCGTGCCGCCGTCCAGGCGATGGCGCCGGCGCCGACATAGATGATTACCGGAAAGCGCTCGATCAGCTTGAGGATCAACGTCGATCCCCACACTACCAGCGGCACGCTGATTGCCAGGCCCAGTATCACCAGCAACATATGGCCGCCCGATGCGCCGGCAATGGCGAGCACGTTATCCAGACCCATCAAGGCGTCGGCGACGATGATGGTGCGCAGCGCGGCCCAGAAGCCGCTGGCCGGGCCGACCTCATGCCCCTTGCCGTCGTCGCTCTTGAGCAATTTCCAGGCAATCGGCAGCAACAGAAGGCCTCCGACGAGCATCAGTCCGGGAAGTTCGAGCAGATAGACAACGATGGCTGTCATGGCTACGCGTATCGCTACCGCGCCGAACGTGCCCCAGAACACGGCTTTCTTTTGTAGGTCCTTGGGTAGGTTGCGCGCGGCCATGGCGATCACGATGGCGTTGTCGCCGGCCAGCACGAGGTCGAGCAAGACGATGGCCAGCAGGCCGGAGAGGAATTCGGTGGTTAGAAGTTCCATGGGGCAGATCCTCGACGCGCTCGACTCATGCGACGACAGCAGGCGCGCGCGGCCCGCAGTCATCGCAAAAGTCTCGTTCGCAGACAGTGCCGCTGCGGCGCCCGGAGCGGATGGTCCGCTCGTGATGACGTATCGCCGCTCAAACCGCATCGGCGCTTGAGCGCCCCGGGCCTGGAACTACTCCCTTTTGGGATGTAATAACGCCACGCATTGTACAGGGGCGCGGGGAAGGGCGGTCAAGCGTGCTGCGTCACGACATGTCCGGCTACATCGGGACCAGATACAATGGGCGTTTTCCTCTCGACGAGACTCGCCCCCATGAGTGCGCACGACATCCGCTCCGCCAAGCGTCCTGATCCCGACCAGCCGATGGTTGATATCGCCAACTATGTGGTCGATTACAAGATCGAGTCGAAGGAAGCCTACGACACCGCGCGTTACATGTTGCTCGATTCGCTGGGCACCTCGATGCTTGCGATGAAATTCCCCGAATGCGTCAAGCACCTGGGTCCGGTCGTCCCCGGCGCCAATATGGTGGGCGGAGCGCGTGTGCCGGGCACCAGCCACGAGCTTGACCCGGTGCAGGCGGCTTTCTCCATCGGCACGCAGATTCGCTGGCTGGATTTCAATGACACCTGGCTGGCGGCCGAGTGGGGCCATCCATCGGACAACCTCGGCAGCATCCTGGCGGTGGCCGATTACCTCAGCCGCAAGGCCGAGCGCGAAGGCGGCAAGGCGCTGACCGTGCGCGACGTGCTGACCTATGCCATCAAGGCACATGAAATCCAGGGCTGCTATGCACTGAAGAACAGCTTCAATCGCGTCGGCCAGGATCACGTGATCCTGGTGCGCCTGGCCTCGACGGCCGTAGCTACCGCGATGCTGGGCGGCGACAAGGAGCAGATCACCACTGCCGTGTCGCACAGCTGGATCGACAACGGTGCGCTGCGCACCTACCGCCACGCACCCAATACCGGTCCGCGCAAGAGCTGGGCTGCCGGTGACGCCTGCCGCCGAGCCGTGACCCATGCGATCAATGCCGTTTATCGCGGCGTGGTGGGTTATCCATCCGCACTTTCGGCCAAGACCTGGGGCTACTACGACGTCGCCTTCAAGGGCAACGCGTTCGAGTTCGAGCGTCCCTTTGGCAGCTATGTCATGGAGAACGTGCTGTTCAAGATCAGCTTTCCTGCTGAGTTCCATGCGCAGACGGCCGTCGAGTGCGCGATGCAACTGCATGAGCAGGTCGCCGGCAAGATCGACCAGATCGAGAAGATCGTCATCGAGACGCAGGAGGCCGGCTGCCGCATCATCGATAAGACCGGTCCGCTGGCCAACTATGCCGACCGCGATCATTGCATTCAGTATATGGTCGCCGTACCGCTGATCTTCGGCCGTTTGACCGCCGATGACTACAACGACGACGTTGCCGCCGATCCGCGCATCGATGCGTTGCGCGACAAGATGCAAGTGCGTGAAAACCCGCAATTCACCAAAGATTACTTCGATCCGGAGAAACGTTACATCGGCAACTCCGTGCAGGTGTTCTTCAAGGATGGCAGTAGCACCGACAAGGTATCGATCGATTTCCCCATCGGTCATCGCAAGCGTCGCGCCGAAGGCATTCCGGTGCTGCTCAAGAAGTTCGAAGCGGCTATGCGCGGCCACCTGCCGTCCCACAAGGTCAAGGCAATCCTCGATGCCTCCAGCGACCCGGTGAAGCTCGATGCCATGCCGATTCACGATTTCATGACGCTTTTTGCGGTTTAAATCGAAGTGAGCCGAAACTGAACGGGCGCGTCCGGTAAATCCCTAAATGTTTAGTTTTTGCTAAACTGCCGGCGCCCGTTGCAGGACGTGAAAGTTCCCCCGCGCTGCGCGCCGTGTTCAGACACGTGTGGCAGGTGCCCCGAAATGCATACGAAGAAAAACCAAGAAAGGAGATATCCGATGAACCGTAAGGGCCTGTACTTCCTGATCGCCCTGGCTCTGGGTGGCGCTGGCGCCGCTCATGCTCAGGACTCGTCGACGACCACGCCGAGCTACGACGGCCGCTGGTACATCGCGCCGACCGTGGGTGGTTACTACAACGACACCGATCGCAACACCAGCAGCCGTCAGGTCTATTACGGTCTGGGCGTCGGCCGCTTCATCTCGCCGAATGCGTCGATCGACCTGTTCATCGACCGCACCAAGCGTGACCGCGACACCGCTGTCGGCGGTGGCAAGTGGTCGAACAACAACTACGGTGTGACCGGCCGCTGGTACTTCGGTGACTGGAACGCA
>NZ_DASVMI010000109.1:0-17581 GCF_036384435.1 Dyella sp.
CGGGCCTGCCGTGGTGAAATCCAGATCGCCGCCGAGGTCGCTACCACCGACGCGACCACGGAAGTTGTGGTAACTGAAGTGACTGTTGTTCTTGTGCAACTGCGCCGTCAAGTGGCCCTCGGTTGCATAGGGCGGCGTATCGGGCAAGGTCAAGCCGGTGATGGGATACAGCTTGGCCATGCTGGTGCCGGAAAACCACAGGCGCAAGTCCAGCGCTGCCAGATGCATGGGATCGGTCAAAGTGCCGACCAAGGCGATATGCGAATCGCCGATATGCATATCCGCCTGAACCGGGAAGGGCTGGTCACTTTGCTGCAGCGCAAGCACGCCGCCGGTCTTGCCGTCGCCATACAGGGATGTGCCCTGATAAGTCCCCTTGGCTTGCCAGGAGAAGGCATACGCGGATGCAGGACGCGTTTTCGGCTCGTCATCCTTGTCGTTGGCAAGGGCCTTCCTGGCATCGCCGCCTGTGGTCTTCTGCGCCTGGTCGCGCGCACGCTCCGATTGCTGCGCGACGATCTCATCGTAGGGAATGGCTTTCTGCAAAGGCTCGATATTCACCTGCATCTGGATACGTGTCGATGCATCGTCCAAGGCAATATGGCCGCGGTCAAAGCCGATCGCGCCCAGGTCGAGCGTCCAGGTGGAAGGGCCGCTGCTTTGCGGCAGCGCAAATTCCCAGTTGGCGCGACTTTGCTTATCGCGCTCCAGGTCGATGTCCGGCTTGACCAGTTGCACCGTGGGAATGGCAATGCGATGAGCAAGCAAGGCCAACGGTGAAATCCGGAAACGCAATGCATCCAAAGTGGCGAATTGCTGGTTCTTCGCCCAATCGGGGTTGGCCACGCGAATCTGCTGCGCGACGAATTCCGGCCACGGCACGATCGACGCCAGCCATCCCTGGTCGGGCTCGCGTTGCCAGTGGACGCTGAGGTCGCCCTGGATCTCGAACCGTCGTCCGATGGCCTGACTGACCTTGTCATTGATGAACGGCTTTGCCCGGTTCCAGTCGAACGTCGCGATGATGATCACGATGATGGCGATAAGCAGCACCAGGATGCCAACTATCCACACCAGTATTTTGCGGCCGCGCCTCATTCCCGCGTCTCCCATGCATCGGCTTGGCGTTATGGATACCGCGCCGTATGCATACGGAGTGTCGTCATCGGTGAGATGCGCTCACCGGCCGTTCACGCCCGATACCGCTTGAACGATATCAGGCGTGCATGTCTTCAATCATCTTCGGGCCCGGCTTTCCAGTAGCCAGTAGCTTTGACGTGCTCTTTCTCGATGCCGCGCTCATCATTGAGCCATTGACGCATGGCACGCGCACGGCGCGATTCGGTGGCGATCCAGTAGAACGTGTCGCCCTCCGGTACCTGCCATTGCGCCAGGGCTTGCTCCAGTAACTGGCTGGTCGCGGCATCGCCGTGGCGGCGATCGAGCCATTGCACGTCGAAGTGCGCATGCGACTGCAATGCTTGCCGATCGGCAGCTTCGGGAATTTCGATCAACGCCGTGGCCCGCGCGTTGGCGGGTAGTTCTTCCAGCCAGCGCCCGATGGCGGGCAGGGCGGTCTCGTCACCGATCAGGAGATAGTGGTCGTAGTCATCCGCCACGATGTACGAGCCACGAGGGCCGCCGGCTGCGATCTGCTGGCCTGGCGCGGCTCGTGCCGCCCAGGTAGCGGCAGGGCCGTCGCCATGCAAGACAAAGTCGATGGTCAATTCGCCGTTCGCCTCGTCATGGATGCGCGGCGTGTAATCGCGCATCGGCGAAGGCTCCACCCCATCGGGAAACACCAGGCCTTGAGGTCCCATTGTCGGGCGCGCCAGTTGGCCCTGACTATTGGGAAAAAATAATTTGACATGGTCATCCGGTGCGGCGCTCAGGAAGCCAGTTAGTTCCGGGCCGCCGAGGACGATGCGGCGCATGTGTGGTGTGAGGTCGATCACGCGTAGTACGTCAAGCAGGCGAAATACCACGGTGTGGCGAACCATGCGGGGTTCGTGCTTTGCCATGAAGGCTCCTTGGGGCAGGGCAGGGGAAAGCCGGCTAAGGGCCTGCGAGCGCAGGCGATGGCATGGCGAGTCAGTAGATGAAGCCGGCGTCGCGCCGAATCAAGCGGTAGCCGAGGCGCTCGGCGATCTGGCGCAATACGGTGAGCGCCTCGTTGTCTCCGGGCTGGCTGTCACTGGCCTGGATGGCCGGCGGCGAGTTATCGCCATCACGCAGTTTCCAGTGAATGCGACCGTGCAAGGTATTCGAGGCCTCGACGAGTTCATGGCGTTCCAACTCGCGCATGAACCGATAGACTGTGCCGATGCTTGCGCGTGCATAGTGCTTGCGCGCAGTGATCAGCAGCGCGACCGCATCGACAGCTGTTTCGTGCTCAAGCAAGGCGGCCATGACCGCGCGTCTCGGCGCGGTCATATGCAACCCAGCCTGCGTACAGCGCTGCAACCACCGATCAGCAACGGGCCGTGGCAGGCTATTCACGGCGCTGTCCGGTGGCGATATCGGTAGCTGCTTTTTCCAGGATGGCCGCGATGCGCTGGGTTTCGTCCTTGCTCCACTCGGTGCCGCGCATCAGCAATGCATGCTTGAGCGCATGCATGGCTTGGCGAATGCCTGTTGGCATGGACATCTTTGCGGCCATGCGCGCACTGTGTTCGGTGCGCTCCATCATGGCATCCACCGCTGCCCGGTTCTGGTCCAGAAACGCGCGACCGTCATTGGTGATGGCGTAGAGCTTGCGGCCTCCCTGTTCGCTCTGCACTACGGAGTGACCCATTTCCTCCAGCATGGTGAGGGTCGGGTAGATGGCCCCAGGGCTCGGCGAGTAGTGGCCGTGGAACATTTCCTCGATCGTACGGATCATTTCGTAGCCGTGACGTGGCTGTTGTTCGAGCAGCGCCAGCAACAATAGTTTCAGGTCGCCATGACCGAACATGCGACCACCACCGCGGCGGCCACCACCACGCAGTTCGTTGAATTGTTCGAAGAAGTCGCCACCTATGCCGCCGCGAAAACCATGGCGGCCAGCATGACGCTCGATATGCTCGGCCCAGCGTTCGTGCCGCTCGGCGTGCAGGGCCCAGAAACGCCGTTTCATGGCGTGCAGGAAGGAATGATGGTGATGATGTCCACGCATGGCGGAATCTCTCGTTATGATTTCGATGTACTTAAGATATATCGCAAGTGTATCGAAATGCAAGCACGCCTCAGGGATCGATGGCTTTGGGCTTCCCAGGATGAAGGCCGCCGGCGAGCCGGCTCAGGCTCGCCGGGCCGGCGTAAAGCGCCGATGCAATCGGGTTACTTGGCGTCCCGTACCGGAATACTGATGCTGCACAAGTCGATCTTGCCGGCCGGTACCTTATAGAAATCGTCGCGCCGGTTGCGCTTGGCATCGATCAAGGCGGCAAACGTGGTGCTGTCGGTCTTGAGCACTTGCAGGTGCGGACGTTGGGCGGGCGGCAGATCGGCCAGCATGGTGACCGAAGTGATCGTCGTGCGCTGCTCTGGCTTCTCGTAGAAGCCCAGGGGGCCGGTGCCACGAGGAAACGCCGAGAGATATTCCATGCCCTGTAACACCCGTCCGGCCACCGCCAGGTTGCGATCCAGGCCGCGAGGGGCCTGCCCGATGATGGCGTAGAGCGAACTGCCGCTGCCGGTCTCCGGACCCACGTCACGCGCGACGCCCACGGCGCCGTAGCAATGGGTCAGCCACTCCTGGCCGCTGGCCTTGTCGCGGGCCACTGGAAAACCCTCCGAGAACCCGACTTCCGGGGCGTAGACATCGCCATCGGGCAGGGCAGTCCACGGCAACTTCCCATCGATTGCGCGTGTGTATTCAGGCGGCAGGGTCTTTTTGGCCTTGCCCAGCGAGCGCAGTTTCGATTTGTCGCCCTTGTCGTCGTCTTCCGGGTCGCCCCACTGGGTGACGAAATTGTCCTGTACCCGAATGATCGCCAGGCCGTCGAAATAGTGTTCGCGCACCAGCGTGCGGATGTTCTGCGCATGCAGAGGGGTGAAGTCAGGGGCCAGTTCGATCACCACGCGGCCCTGTGGTAACTGCATCACCACGATGTTCTCCGGATCGGGCGTGCGCCATTCGTCCGGTCGCGACTGGTCCAGCAATGCCTTGGGCGAGGGTGTCTTGCCGGCATCGGCCGTTGCTGCGCCAGGCAGGGTGAGGGCGAACAGCAAGGAAAGACCGAGCAGGGACGGCGTGAGTCGGAGCATGGTGAACCCTTGCGCAGATGGGAGTCGTCGCAAGGTAGCAGAGCGCCGGCATGCTTTCATCGTGCCGTCACATGGCGAGGCTAGCGTGATCGGCTTGTCTTGGGTTTGCGGCGCCGCGCCGCCCGGGTTTCGTTTGAGTGCCGACAAGCACAATGCATGGTCGAAGCTGTTCGCCGAGCGAGGCGCCTGGCTGAACAACTATGTCCTGCGTCGCGTCCCGCACGCCTGGGATGCGCAGGACTTGGTGCAGGAGGTTTATCTGCGTCTGTTGCGTAGCGATCGCCAGGGGCAGGACGACATCCGTAACCCCGAGGCTTACCTGACGACCGTGGCGTCCAACCTGATCAAGGAGCGCGCCTTGCTGCAACGGCGCGCTCCGATAAGCAGCGAAGGACTGGAAGACGTGCTGGATCGCCTGGGAGCGCCATGCGATGCCGATGCCCGGATGGATCACAGCCTGCGTCGGCAACGTCTGGCGCAGCTGATCGCACGCCTGTCGCCCAAATGCCGGACTGTACTGGTGCTGCACTACCGCGATGAACTGGGCTATCGCCAGATCGGTGAGCGCCTGGGCATCTCGCCCCATATGGTGAAGAAATACGTGGTCAAGGGACTGGCTGTCTGCCGGCAGGGAATGCTGCGCTATGAGTGACACGCTGCGCTTTCGATCGACGAGTGAAAGCTCGCTGAAAATCACCGAGCAGGCGGCCAGCTGGTATCTGGACCAGCGTGAGGGCCTGAGTGACGCCGAGCAGCGCCAGTTCCTTGCGTGGTTGCGCCGTTCGCCCGTGCATCTGCACGAATACCTGGCTATCGCGCAATTGCACGGTGATATGCAGGCCGCCACGGCACTGGAGAAGCTCGATGCGCATGCCCTGGTCGAACTGGCCGCCGCCGAAAGCGCGGTGGTGTCGCTGCGACATGGCCCTTTGCCTTCCTCGGCGGCACACGTCGCGCGGCGTAAACGTCAGCGCGTGATGCCGTGGCTTGCTGCCGTAGCCGGCTTGGTGCTGGCGATGACTGTGGCCTGGATCGCCCTGGCACCCACCGGCGGGCCTATCCAGATCTATGCAGCCGATGCCGGCAGTGTACGCAGCCTGTCCCTGACGGACGGTACCCTGGTGCAATTGGACAAGGGTAGCGCCATCGCCGTGCGCTTTGACGAGCACGTGCGACATATCGAGGTGCAACGCGGCAGCGCTGTCTTCGACATCGGCAAGGACCCGGCGCGACCATTGAGCGTTACCGTGGGTGATCATCTGTTGCGCGATATCGGCACCGTCTTCGCGGTACACAGCGACGGTGCGCAAGCCGACGTCATGGTATTGAGTGGGCGCATTCAGGTGCTGGAGCGCGGTTCTCGCTGGAACCCATGGACAGCTTCGTCATCGCGTTTGCTGGCAGACCTGCACGGTGGCGAGCGATGGCATGTCGATGCCTTTGGACAGACAAGCCACGATGATCGCGCCGACCCTGCCGCAGTCACCGCATGGCTGCCCGCGGATATTCGCTTCCAGCGCGACACCGTCGCCAACGTGGCTCGTCGCTTCAATGCCTATACCACCCGGCCATTGGACATCGAGGATGAGGATATCGCCAGGACGCGGTTGAGCGGCACCTTCCATGCGCGTGATGTCGATGCGTTCCTGGCTTACCTAAAGACGTTCCCGCGGGTACGTATCGTGCGCGAGCCGGATCGCATTCGCGTGGTTACCGCCGTGCGGTCACATGCGGCGACGCAGCTGTAGCAAAAAATTCATGGAAAAAACGGTACCCGGTCGATCACAGGCGCACTCGTAGGTGGGTAACAGGCAGCAACCCAGCTGCTTATCTCATCCCATCACAGGTTGGTTTTCCCCATGCGTAGGTCGCTGTTCCTTGCTATTGCCTTGATCCTTAACACCGTGCCGGCACGGGTCTTGGCACAAACTCAGGTCACGCAGGCGTCGATTGCGCCGATGCCGCTCAACCGGGCGCTGGATGCCTTCGCGCACCAGACCGGTCTGCAGGTGGTCTATCGCGCAGAGATACCCGATACGCTGCAATCGAAGGGGGCGCCCGCCGGGTTGCCGGCGGAACAACAGCTCAAACGTCTCCTGCAAGGCACGGGGCTGGACTATCGCGCAGTCACGCCCACGACGTACACCATCGTGCCAGCGAGTGCGCCGGGAAACGTACAGGCCGGTAACCGGCCGGCCGATAAGCCCTTGCCCGCGATCGATCCAACCGGTGGCATGAAGGATCTGGCGCCGGTCAGCGTGAGCGCGAACGCGGTCGATACCCTCGCGCCGAGCGCCGCGCCGCTGGAAGCCACGCAGCCGACGTCCGTGATCGACGAGCGCTTCATTCGCGACGGCTTGCGTTTCAACGCCAACTTCGATGACATCATCAAGTATGCGCCCAGCGTCACAGTGTCTTCGCCTGAAGGTCCTGGCCTGGGCAAGAACGAGGGCATCAGCATCCGCGGATTCCAGGACGGCCAATTCAATATCACCTTCGATGGCATTCCTTTTGGTGATGCCAGCGATCTGCATCACACCACCTCGGCATACTTCAATAATCACGTGCTGGGCCAGGCTGAAATCGATCGAGGTCCTGGTGGCGGCTCGACCATCGGCAACGCGACCTTCGGTGGCACGGTGGCGCTGCGTTCGCGCGATCCGAGTGACGAGCCGGGCATTACGCCGTACCTCACGATCGGCAGTTGGAACACACGCGCTGGTGGTGTGAACGTTGATGAATCGCTGGGCAGTCATACGCGCGTGTTCGCCGACGTGTCCAAGGAAGCCAGCGATACCTATCTCAAGGGCACCAACGACAAGCGCGAGCATGTTTTCCTCAAGACGATCACCCAGTTGGGTGATCAGACCGCGCTGACCTTCGTCACGAGCTATAACCGTGAGCACCAGAATACCGTGCAAGGCGCGACGCTCGATGAGATCGCAAAGTTCGGATGGCGCTACGGCTTGAGTAACGATCCGGCGTTGCAGTCCTACCAGGGTTACAACAACGCTGCTTACTATTCGAGTTTCACTTACCTGGGCCTCACCAGTCGCGTCGGCGATTGGGACGTCGACAACAAGGTATATCTCAATACCTTCGATCACTGGTCGCGCAAGACCAGCGACGCCTCGGACAACAATCGGGCCGACAACAGCGTGTCGTTCTACAACGCGCAGGGCAAGAAGGTCAGTACGGTCAAAGGTGACGTGCCCGGCAAGCTTGCCGATTCGGGATTTCACGCCTTCGGCGACGTATTGCGCCTGGCGCGCGACCTGGGGCCAGGTAGCCTGAGCACGGGCGTATGGCTGGAGCGTTCACTGGATGCGCGTTACCAGTTGCCGATGGATCTGACCACTGACCAATACACCGGCACCAAGTATGGTCCCTTGCAGAACTACCAGCTCGACGATCGCACGGATACTTTCCAGCCCTATGTGCAATACGACTGGAAAATCACCGACACCACCACGCTGAGCCCCGGTGTGCGCTATTCGGCGGTTACGCGTTCACTCGATGCCTTGCTCAACAAGGTCTCTCCGCCCGAGCCATCCAAAGCCGAGGCGACCTATCACGCGACGCTGCCCTCGCTCAGCCTGCACCAGAAACTCAGCGACTCATGGACTGCCTATGCGCAGGCCGCCAAGGGATTCCTGGCTCCACCGATCGATGTGATCGAGATCAATGGCTCGCATGGCCTCAAGCCGGAACTGACCACCAACTTCCAGTTGGGCACGAGCTATGCATCGCGTCAGTTCACCTGGGGTGCCGACGTCTACTACATCCGTTTTTCCAACCTGCTTGCCGAAACGACGGTTGCTACGGATAACGGTAACGAGAATGTCTACGTCAATGGCGGGGGTGCGATCTACAAGGGTGCTGAATTGGAGGCCACATACGCGCTGACACATGCCTTGAGTTTTTATGCGAACGCCAGCTACAACAAGGCGACGTATCGGGATACCGACGTGCAGATTGCCGGCACACCAAAGGTCACCGGCACGCTGGGTATGCTGTACAGCAGTGAACAGGGGTATTACGGTTCGCTGATGGGTAAGTTCGTCGGCAAGCAGTACGGCCTGGACAATACCACCGACGATAGCGGCCGCACCGTATTTGCAAACAGCCAGAGGCTTGGCGGCTACATGAGCGTGGATGGCGCCATCGGCTATCGCACCGAACACGGGTTGCCTGGGACCCGGGGCTTCTCCGTCAGCGTGGATGTCAACAACATCTTCAATGTGCACAAGCTCACCAGCTATGCCGGCACACAGTCTGTCAGTGGCGAGCCTTTGTTCTTCGGGTTGCCAGGACGCGGCGTATTCCTCGACCTGTCGGTGAAGCTGTGATGCGTCGCTGGCTGGTGCTGTTCGCGCTCGTGCTGCCGACGTGGGCGACGGCCGCACCCGGGGAAACCCTGAAGCTGGAGATCGTGCTGATACGCCATGGCGTGCGCTCGCCTACCAGTGCGCCGGAAGCGCTGGGCAAGTATTCGACCGATCCGTGGCCGGCGTGGCCGGTCGCTCCCGGTGTGCTGACTGATCATGGTGCGCAGGGCATGCAATCCCTGGGGCAGCTTTATCGCGAGCGCTATGCCAGTCGTGGATTGTGGTCTGGCGATTGTGCGAACGCCAGCCAAATCCGCATCATCGCCGACAGCACGCCGCGCAATCGCGCCAGCGCGATGGCCCTGGGCAAAGGGCTGGGGGGCGAGTGCAGTCTCGGCTATGACGCGCGGCCGAACGGCGAGAACAATCGTCTGTTCCACGCCGGCGCCCACGATGGAGACGATGCCGGCACCGTTGCTTCCATCGATTTTCCCCCTGCGTTTGGCCAATTGCAGGGCCTGCTACTCGGCTGCACCGGGGATGCGTGTTGGCGGCGAGCGCTCGCACAAGGTCGCAAGCTCCTTATTAAAGGCGACCAGGCCACGGCGCTCAAGACGGCCGGTTCGCTCAGCGAAAACCTGATGCTGGAATACGCGCAGGGCATGCCGCTGTCCTCCGTGGCCTGGGGACGCGCCGATGCACAGGCCATCGGTGAGTTGATCACCTTGCACAATCTGCAATTTGCTGTCAGCAAGAAGGCGTTGCCAGCGGCGCAGCAGGGTGGTTCCAACCTTTTGGCCCATATCGCGGCGACCTTGCAGGCCGTCTCGGGTCAAACGCCCGAGGTGCAGTCGCTGGCCGACGGGGACCAGCGTGTCATCGTGCTGCTGGGGCACGACACCAATCTGGCCCACGTGGCCGGTCTTCTGGGAGTGGATTGGCATGACGCGCGCCAGCCCGATGACTATCCGCCGGGCGGTGCGCTGATATTCGACCTGTACCAGCAACGTGGGCGCTACAGCATCCAGGTGCACGCTTGGATGCCAACGCTTGACTCGCTACGCCAGGCGCGTGTCGATGCAACCACCATGATCGATACCCGGTTGGCGTTCGGTGACTGCAAGGCCACGGACGCGTGCCCGCTGAATGCATTCATCCGCTGGGTAGATTCGCGCATCGCACGCGATGCAGTCGACAAGGCGACGCCGGAGCTGGTGCACCAGCGCGATTAAGGCGCGGTATTGCGGGTCAGGCAGGTAACGCAACGCTTGGTGGCCGGGAAGCGTTGCAAGCAGCAAGAGCGGTACGCTGCAAGCCGGGGACCGGGGGCTTGCAGCGATGGGCCATGGCGTAGCAGGGACAGCCATGCAGCAACACATGCCCCCTGGTCTTAGGCTCCTAACGTCCGGCCGGAGCAGCCTCGCACGCCTGGGCACAACTGAACCAGGCCTTCGCATGGACGTAGTCGAGCGTCATGCTGAAATGGCTCAGCACATTGCCGCCCAGGGCGCCTTCTGGCGTTTCGTCCATCAAGCGAGCCATGCGTTTGTGGAAAGCCTTGTCAGGGCGCTCGGTGAACCACATCGGGCCTACGACCCAGCCGGCGACCTGTACCTTGGGAACCTCGATCAACCGGGTCGGCCCTTGTAAGTTGTCGCCGTTGTCCACCACGCGCCAATCGGGATGCTTCCTGTGCCAGATGTTGAACATGCGTGTGGTGATGTAGCTGGCCACGCCTTGACCGTTGGCCTCGGTTTCCAACCCGGTCGCCGCCTTGCCGGCCGCCGTCGGGTGCGCGGTGGCGCCGGTGTCGAGCAGCATGTTGATCGGAATGCCGTCCACGCGCATCACGATGCGGGGGAAATACCCCGTAACGCCACCCGTGTCATCCTTCTGAAAGCCCAGATTGCTGGATTTGGCCGCAGTATCGTGACGCCAGCCACTGCTCTCCAGCCGCAGTACCTGGTGTGGGTAATCGAACGTCCAGATGCGACCGCCCAGGTAGTTCGAGCCGATCATGCCGTCGTAGTCCATTTTTTCCGGGAATACGGCGAGCTTGCCCGCGCATGAGCCTAGTGCGGGCGGCAGGGCTGCCTGTTTCTGGTAGGCCGGCGCGACCGCTACCTTGAGCGTGTGGCCGTCGCCCTTGCACGTCGCGGGCGGCAGGTGCAGCTTTCGCGCACTATCGTCGGTCAGCCAGTAGAGCGTGCCCACGCCGCCGCCGCCCGTATCCACGATCAAACGCAGTGTCTGGCCGGAAGCCGTCTGCGGCGTCGCATAGAAATGCCCGGCGACATACTGTGTCGGCATCACTTGCGCGGTGCTACCCGCCCCGGTCAGGGCCATCGCGATGGTCATTACGACACTCATACCCTTCCTGTTCCTCTGTGTATCGCAAATCCTAGATGCGTTTTGCTTCGCCGGCCATGGGGATGTTGACTGCCCGTTAGCCGCTTCGTTCAGCGCAGTTTCCTGCGCCATGGCTCCCTGCCATTGTGTGGTGCCAAACTTCCGCTCAGCTGTCGAGCTTTACTCGCGCGCTTCGATGCGCAGTCCTCGCGGTGTGAGCCAGCGCTCGATCCCTTCAAACACTCCTTGCACCAGCAGCGCCAATACAGCCGAAGGTATGGCTCCCTCCAGGATCAGCCCGATGTTGTCCAGGCGAATGCCGGTCAGGATCGGCTGGCCGTATCCGCCTGCACCGATCAGAGCCGCGAGCGTGGCCGTGCCGACGTTGATGACCGCCGCCGTCTTGATGCCAGCGAGGATGGAGCGTGCGGCCATGGGCAATTCCACGTGTCGGAGCCTCGCGGCCTGGGACAGACCCAGCGCCGCCGCTGATTCGCGCAATTCATGCGGTATACCGACTAGTCCGGTGTGCGTATTGCGTACGATCGGCAGCAGGCTGTATAGGAAAAGCGCGCAGGTGGCCGGCCACGTACCGATGCCGAACACGGGAATCATGAAGACAAACATCGCCAACGAAGGCACGGTTTGCAAGACCCCGGTCAGCGCGATCACCGCTTGACCCAGGTGCTTCCACCGTGCAGCCAGTATCCCCAGGGGAATGGCCAGGCAGACGGCCAGGCCAAGCGATAGCGCTACCAGCTTCACGTGTTCGATCGTGCGCTGCCAAAGGCGTATCCACAGGCCATCGTGCTGCTCTTTGACCGGAACGCCGAGAAATGTGGCCGCAACCTCCGTTTCCTGGCGGTGCTGGAGCTTGACCTGGGCGTTGAGTTGGCGCATCTGCTGCACGTCGATTCGACCGGCCAGTTCGCGCAGTGTGTCGACAAACCCCGGGTTATCGCGCTCTAGTGCAAGCCGATAGAGGAACACCGCGTCGTAGTGAGGGAAATAATGCCGGTCATCGTCCAGCACGCGCAGGTGGTAGTAGGGAATCTCCGCATCGGTGCTGTACAGGTCGATCACATCCACCGCGTCGCTGGCGATGGCGTGATAGGAAAGGGTGTGGTCCAGGCCTCGAACCTGGGTCTGTGGCAACGCGTAGCTCGAACGCAAGCCGGGCCAACCGTCCTGGCGATCCATGAATTCGTTGGACCATCCGAATTTCAGGTCGGCGTGCCTGGCAAGGTCGCTGATGCGCGAAATGCCCAGGGAAGTTGCTCGGTCTTCGCGCATGCCGACCGCGTAGGTATCACTGAAACCCAACGAATCGGTGATACCGATGCCCAGTGGCTTCAGCCTGGCGCGCAGCGTGCGAATATCCGCATCGCCCGGTATATCCTTGAGTAATTCGTGCGTGAGCGTGCCGGTGTATTCTGGATATGCGTCTATATCGCCATGCTGCAACGCGCTCCACAGGATGCTGGTGCCGCCAAGTTCGCGTTGATGCGTCACATCTTCGCCATGCTGTTGCGCTTGCAGGCGTGCGATTTCGCTCAGGATCACCGATTCGGTAAATTGCTTGGAACCCAGGCGCAACGGCGAGGCCGATGTCGCCAGAGGCAGGCATAAAAGCAGTAGCACGAGCCAGTGCTTCATGCGCGTACCGCCGGCAGGGATCGCTGGGCGGCGATGAACTGGCGTACGAAATCGCTGGCCGGATGCTGGCGAAGATCATTCAATTGACCGTCCTGGATCACCCTTCCCTCATTCATCAGTATCAGCCGCTCAGCGAACCAGGCTGCTTCGGCGAGATCGTGCGTGACGATGAGCACGGTCTTGCCCAGCCGATCGAAGATGCGCTTGAGTTCATCCTGAAGCTCATGGCGTACGATCGGATCGAGTGCACCCAGGGGCTCGTCCAGCAGTAGCGCATCGGGGTCCAGCATCAGGCCGCGCATGAGTGCGATACGTTGGCGTTGACCACCGGAGAGCTCGGCCGGATAGCGCCCCAGCGCATCGGCAGGCAGATGGGTCAACTCAGCCAGTTCTGCCGCGCGCTCGACAATGCGGTGTTTGTCCCAGCCAAGCTGGCGCGGTTGCAAGGTCAGGTTCTCAAGCCCGGTCAGATGGGGGAAAAGGCCGCCATCCTGGATCACATATCCGGTACGCAGGCGCAGCGCGAGCAGCTGCGAGGGTTGCAGCGCGTTGCCGTCAATACTCACCACGCCTTGATCGGGTCGGTCCAGGCCCAGCAGCAGACGCAGCACCGTGGACTTGCCCGATCCGCTGCTGCCAATGAGCGCCGTCGTGCTGCCACGGTGAAAGGCCAGATCCACCTGCTCCAGTGCCTGGACTGCGCCGTAGCGCTTGCTGACCTCGTGCAGGGCGAATGCTGGGGGCACCGTATCGGCTGCCATCAAGGCACGGCCTCATGGGAATGCGAAGGCACTGGCCTGCATGATGAATTCATTGGCATGCCGGGACTGTAACCCAGCCGCGCAAGCCGTAGCCACTTACGTATGATGATCTGGCTGGGCGCGGGAGGTTTGCATGCCCAGGAACGACGTATTCAAACACCTTATCGACGTGCCACTAGCGCCGAGCCCGGTGCGATGAGCTAACGGACGGTCGTGACCCATGGCACAAGGGGCGGGCCATGCAGATCAGCCATCGGTGGTGGACGGTGCCGCGGCCAGCCAGGGGAGTGGCAGGGTGTCCTTGCGGGCCGGCCTGACCCGCCAAGCCAATTCCGTGGTGCGGCTGGAGCGCCAGCTTTACGATGAGCATGCCGCACTGGCCGATCCTTTTGGCCAGTCGTTCTCCATCGAGGAAGAGGCCGATTGCTGGGTCAGTTGGCAGCGGTGGGGGCCTGGAACATCAGGATGGTGATCTCTTTGCCCTGGGCGATTTCCGCGGACGGCTTACCAAGTGCGGCCAGCTGGTTCTTGAAGGTATCGACGTCTTCGCGCACACCCATGGCCGAACGTCCGTTGACGGCCCAGACGCGCCCACCTTGTTTCCAGCGCTCCAGCGCGACGTCGACATTCTGGGTCACCAGCGCCTTGTCATGGATCGGTACCTGGTTTTTCGGCGTCAGCACCGAGAGCATGGTGGGAGCGTTCGGATCGGCTGTCAGCACCGTGTCTCCAGGCTGTACGTGAGCTGCGAGCGTGGCTGCGGCCACATCCCAGCGCGGCTTGGTCTCCACACGATAGACCGGCGCCAGGTTGATGGCGCTGACGAGCAGCAGCATGGCGCCCAACACGGGCAATGCACGTCGCGGCAATGCAGCGGCGCCCAGTCCCGCGAGCACGAAGAATGGCGCCGCGCTCCATAAGATGTATCGCGGCAACAGCATCGACTTGAACAGCGATACCGCGATCATCAGCATGGGCAGCGTGAGAAACGCCAGGATCAACATGCGGCCATCAAGCCTGTGTCGCATGCGATAGACGCCGGCGCAACCGAGCAGGGCGACCCATGGGCCAAGCCACGGCACCGCCGTCGGCATCAGGCCGTATTGCACCACCGTGGCCATGCGCATCAGGTACACGCTCTTGGCAGCAATCCACAGCGTGCGCCAGCTCATCTGTGGGATCCAGTCGAAGTTCTGCAACATATGGCTACCACCGACCAGCACGATGGCACCGTAGAACGGTAGGCAACAGACCGCGACCAGGGCTTGGCCCAACAGCCATCGGTGCCAGAACTGGCGTTGAAGGCCGGGATGGGCGCCAAGTTGCCGCCAGGTCAGCCACAGCGACACGTTGGAGGCCAGTAGCCAGGGGGCTGCGGTGCCCAGCACATCGAGTGCGGCGATGGTTCCAAACAGGTAACACCCCCAACCCCACACATCGAAATCGCGTGAGCGAGGGCCGATAGCGGCGCGGTACGGGTCCTGGGCCAGCTTCAACAAGCCCCACAAAGCAATGGCGATCAGCAGTGTGACCAGCGTGTAGGACCGTGCTTCCTGGCCGTACTGCACTTGCAGCGGGGAAAAGGCCATCAGCAGGCTGGCGATGATCGCCGCGCCGCGGCCGCCGATGCGCTGGGTTATCGCGTATATCACGCCTACCGACAGTGCGCCGAGCAGTGCCGAGGGCGCTCGCAATTGCGCCGCATCCGTATCGAAAGGCAGCAGCCATTGCAGCATCAGGAAATAGCTGGGCATGTGCCGGTTGCTGATGCTGTCGTTTACCAGGTCATGCAGGTTCAGATGGATGCGTTGGAAGGTCAGGGCCTCGTCCAGCCAGAACGGCTGATGGCCGATATGGATCAACCGCAGCACAAGGCTTATCAGGACCGCGACCGTGGCCCAGGCGGTATCGCCGGCAAGCCAGCGAGGTGTCGCTGGCGCGCGAGGGTGCAGATCGGTGGGGTCATCGCATGGCGTGGGGAGCGCCTGGTATCGCGATGACCACCGGGGCGGTACTGCCGACATAGTGGCCCAGCATGCATGTGGCGGGGGTGCCAACACAAACGCTTATGACATGGTTTGGTTGTCGCGCCTATCGGCTCGCGCGTGCCGAATGCCGGCATCGGTTAACTGGCGTTGGCATTCGTGTGTTTTTCCCGAGCGCATGATGACGGTTTGGCGACAGCCAGGCGGACTTCAAGGGCATGAGGCATGTCATGGAAGCAAACCGCATGGTCGCGCGCCTTCACCGCATGGCCAAGCTCACGCCGCTCGAAACGTCACCACCAGTACGTCGCGGTGGGAGGGTTGCTGGGGGGCGATCGGCATGACGGGAGTCACACCGTGAAACACGCGTGGGTCATGGATCAATGCGGCGTCCAGCGGTCGGGTCAGCGTGAACTCCCCCAGGGCAGTGCCATCCGGGGCATGGATGCTGGTCGTACCGCTGGCGATATTCTCGCGGTCGACCAGCAGCACGAGTACGAAATCCACGCCATCGCGGTGGCTACCCTCCGGTGTGGGCTCGCCGGCAGCTCCTGCGCTGGCTTCAATGCGGAACTGGTGCAATTCGACATGCCAGCGCATGACGTCGGGCGCCAGTCCACCGAAGAACGCGTGGCAGAAGCACAGGATGCTGTGGAGGCACTGACTGGCCGCGAACACGGCTTCGACCGGCTCGAACCACCGCGCGATATCACCTTGCAGATGGTTGTACTGCAGCGACTGGTAGTGGGCCTGGTGAGGCGCCAGTGTCACACCTTGATCGGCGGTAGCTACGAACGTGGCGTGCCGGCGCCGACGAAGGCGACCGGTGGCAGCAATGTACGGATCGGGACCCAACCGATTCCAGCTATCGGCAAAAATCGGCCAGTCCGCCAGGCCTCCTGCGCGCTCCAGCAGGCCACGCATGACATCTGCGGTGGCGAAACAGAAGCCGTCACGCTGTACCGAGGCGGCTGGCGTCGAAAGAACCGAGTGGGAGGGCTGGGACATGCCGCGATTATACGGCGGCTGGCTCCCGTGCCGCTGTCGAGGGAGCGCGCCCGGCCGTGGCAACGAGTCGCATCGCGGTGATGCCGGCGGCGTGGTGCTCATCGTGCATCAGGCCGGCGTCCGAGGTTGCACTTCCATGATCAGGGGGAGCGCGCCAACGGGAATCAGAAACAGGTGAACGAGGTTGGGCCAATCAGGCACGCCGTGCCGCTTGCGTGCCCTGGGCCTTGGCCAGCGTCACATCAGCGTGCGTGGTAACCATGGCGCCCAAGGTCATGGCGCAGACCAACAGGCAGGCGGCGAACAGGCTTTTGAGCATCAGGCTTTCAAATTTCATGGTGTGTCTCCCGGGCAAACGAAAAGAGTGTGGTCATCGGTCATGTCGCAAGGCGCGTGCCAACCCTTGAAAGGCGCGCCAAGCCGCGTCGTTGAGCTGTTTGCTGCGGATGAACCTGGTTGGTGGGCGGTGTCCGCGGACGGACAGCTGTCCGGGTGTCTGCGTGGCGACGGACACCGCTTGCGGAAACTTCATGCGCATTGCCGGAGGTTCGCGATCTCCTTCAGATCGACGTACTGATGACGGCCCATGAGGCGTGCTCGATCACAGGCGCGGAGGGTGTGGCATGCGAGGTCAGCATGGCGCCCAGCACCAGCCCGCACAGCAGCAGCGAACCGGCGAATAGGCCGGTCATCAGCAGCGTTTCCAGTTTCATCGGTTTTCCAAGTAGCGATCAGGTCATGGCTACAGATGCACCTGGACTCTCATAGGTTTAAAGCTGACAATCCCGATGGTGAAGGCTGACTTCCTCGTCTGCCTGCGGCGGTCGCCTGGTCGAACAGTGTCGACGCTGGGTGTGGCGTTGTGTTGTGCGTTTTTCTCATGCCCATCCAGAGAAATAGTCGTGGTCTAAAAGCCCACAAATCGGTCCGGACGTGGTCATATAGTCAGGCAAGGATGGACCGCCACCTACAGTAACGCTGGAGGAAGGCGGATTGTTGTGATTGTAGGGAGTATCCATGGACAGATCCCGTGTGTTTCGTTCGCGCTACCGTTGGTTCGGAGCGTTGCTGCCGTTAGTGATGTGGTCTGCGTCCGTAATCGCCTCGTCGGACATTCCGCCGATTCACGACGGCGCGTGGCGGGATATTCGACGCGCTGACGGCAAGAGCGTACCGGTCTATTACGCAAACCTGGATGACGCGATCGATGCCGAGTTCCGTGCCTTGTGCGAGTCCGAACCGGAAG
>NZ_DASVMI010000110.1:0-21846 GCF_036384435.1 Dyella sp.
TACATGCCCGATACACAGAGTCGCGAAAAGATCGACGCCCTGCGCCTGACCGGCGCCGAGGTTCGACTGGTACCCGCAGTCCCTTACAAGAACCCCAATCATTACGCCCACCACGCGCGCGCCCACGCCTTGGACCTCAACCAGGCTCGTCCAGGCAGCGCGTGGTTCGCCAATCAGTTCGACAACACCGCCAATCGCGATTTCCATGACGCCACGACCGGCATCGAGATCTGGGAGGGCACGGGTGGCCAGATCGATGGTTTTGTCTGCGCTGCCGGTACCGGGGGCACCCTGGCCGGGGTCGGGCGAGCCCTGAAGACGCGCAAGCATGCCGTCCGTATCGCCCTGGCCGATCCCACCGGCTCGGCGCTGGCAAGCTACGTGCAGACCGGCGAATTGGCTGCCAACGGCAGTTCGATAAGTGAAGGCATCGGTTCCAGCCGCATTACCGCCAATTTTGACGGCGCGCCGATCGATCACGCCTGGTCGATTCCCGACGAGGAATCGGTGGCCTGGGTTCACCGTCTACTGCATGAAGAGGGCTGGTGCGTTGGCGGCTCCAGCGGTGTAAATGTCGCTGGCGCCGTGCGCCTGGCGCGGGAACTCGGCCCGGGACACACGGTCGTAACCATCCTGGCCGATGGCGGCATGCGCTACCAGGCCAAGCTGTTCAATCCGGCGTTCCTGCGCTCGAAAGGCATTCCGGTCGCTGAGTGGCTTGATGCCGCGGCTGGATAAAACAGAAATGGATGGCGGGGCTCGACACCTGCCGCTTGAGGCAGACATGCAAGACTGCGACAGATCGTCAGTGCCCGGACTTGCGCCCCACTACCCATCTCCCGTCGCCACGGGCATGCTGGCGCATTGAATTTTCGAGCCTTCTGCCGCCATGCCTCTCGCCGCCAGTATCGTTACCGCCCTTGTCGCCCTGCTGCATGCCTGGTTTCTGGTGCTGGAAATGTTCATGTGGGACAAGCCCCTGGGGCGTCGTACCTTCCGCCTGACGCCGGAATTTGCCGCGCAGTCGAAGAATCTGGCCGCCAATCAGGGGCTGTACAACGGCTTTCTGGTCGCCGGCCTGGTCTGGGCACTGGTCTCGCAACGCGCCGATGTGGCGATGTTCTTCCTGGGCTGCGTGGTCATCGCCGGCATCTTTGGCGGCTTCACGGTCAGTCGCCGCATCCTGGCGATCCAGGCCTTGCCCGCCGCTGTCGCCCTGGGCCTGCTATTCATCTAGAGCCTAGCCTTCCTTCAATGGCACACGCCGCCTTCACGGCGGCATGGTGCTCTGCCGCATGCATGTCCTGCATCGAAGTGGCAGGCTTGAGTCATCCGCGACAAAAGGCCGCATCTTGAGCCGCTGTCGCTCTGACTTGAAGCAAAGCGATCCCTTTGAACGCAGTAGCCATCCAGCGCGAAGCCGTCGGCGCCCGATTCGATCCCAGCCTGATGCTGCGTGCCCGGGAGCGCACCTGGGCTGCGCTCCACGGTATTCGCGAACGCATGGCCCCCGGTATCAGCGAAATCGAGGCGCAGGCTGCCGCCAGCGAGGTTTTTGCTGACCTGGGTATGCAGCGCTTGTGGCATCCCACCATCGTGCGGATCGGCGCCAACACCACCAAGATCTATCGCGAGCGCTCGGATCCCTCCGTACGACTGGGCGAAAACGACATTTATTTCATTGACCTGGGCCTGGTGTTCGATGGCCACGAGGGCGATGTGGGCGACACCTTTGTGACCGGCCACGCGCCGGAGCGCCAGGCCTGTGCCGACGCTGCGCGAGAGCTGTTCAAGGTCGTCGCCGGGAAGTGGCGCAAGGATGCGATCAGTGGGCAGGCGCTGTACGCGTTTGCCGAACAGCAGGCTGAGACGATGGGGTGGCGGCTGAATCATGCGATCAAAGGTCATCGGGTTAGCGATTTTCCACATTCGATTCATAAGGCTGGCGATCTTGGCGAACTGGATGCCACACCGTCCCCTGGTCGGTGGATTCTTGAAATCCAGATTGCGCATCCGACTGAACCGTACGGCGCATTCTTCGAAGACTTGCTGCTCGATTAGCGGTCTCGACGAACGCCGCGCGCGCGCGCAGGCCTATGCGGCAAGCGCCGAAGGACGAGTGGCGGCCTATCGGCCCCCATACCGTCGTGCCGAGGGTGGGCAGGTAATGAGAATGTGACGCCTGAGACGATGCCGGGCCAGGCATGAGAGACGAGTAGTGAGGGCGCCCCTCACCACCGAACCTTGCCTGTGGCCTCATAATCCAGAGGGTCGCAACAGGGGATGTGCTGCAGAGGGCCGGTTTTAGGGCCACCACCACTCATCCCTCGGCCCTAAGGGCCTACCCATCCCTGGTAGAATAGGCGGTTCGCATACGCCTACTCGTGCCGTCCGCCATGTCCACGCATCTCGCCGAAACCCGCCGCCGTCGCACCTTTGCGATCGTCAGTCATCCTGACGCAGGCAAGACCACGCTGACTGAAAAGCTGCTGCTATTCGGCGGTGCGATCCAGATGGCCGGCTCGGTCAAAGGCCGCAAGGCTGCGCGCCATGCCACGTCCGACTGGATGGCCCTGGAAAAGGAGCGCGGCATTTCGGTGACCTCCTCGGTGATGCAGTTCCCTTATGAAGGATGCATCGTCAATCTGCTCGACACCCCCGGTCATGCCGACTTTTCCGAAGATACTTATCGCGTACTGACGGCGGTGGACTCGGCGCTGATGGTGATCGACTGCGCCAAGGGCGTGGAGGAGCGCACCATCAAGCTGATGGAGGTGTGCCGCCTGCGCGACACTCCCATCATGACTTTCATCAACAAGCTCGACCGCGAGGGTCGCTCGCCGATCGAACTGCTCGATGAAGTCGAATCGGTACTGGGCATCGCTTGCGCGCCCGTGACCTGGCCGATCGGCATGGGCCAGCGCTTGAAGGGCGTGTATCACATGGTCCTAGACGAGGTGCACGTCTTCGAACCCGGCAAGAACTTCACTCGCCAGGATTCCACCATCTTCAAGGGCCTGAATGCCCCCGGCCTGGCCGAGCTGGTCGGCGCCCAGGCCCTTGCCGAGCTGCGTGACGAGTTGGAACTCGTACAGGGCGCATCCAATCCATTCGACCTGGACCAATACCTGGCAGGCAAGCAGACCCCCGTATTCTTTGGCTCAGCAGTCAACAATTTCGGTGTCCAGTTGCTGCTTGACTTCTTCATCGAACACGCGCCATCACCCCGCTCACGTGAAACACTTACGCGTACGGTAGAACCCGAAGAAGAGAAGCTCACCGGTTTCGTATTCAAGATCCAAGCCAACATGGACCCAGCCCATCGCGACCGCGTTGCATTCATGCGTGTCTGCTCAGGTACCTACAGTGCAGGCATGAAGATGCTCCAGACCCGCACCAACAAGGAAGTGCGCATCGCCAATGCTCTTACCTTCATGGCCAGTGATCGCGAAATCGTCGAATCGGCTTATCCAGGCGACGTAATCGGCTTGCACAACCACGGCACCATCGGCATTGGCGACACCTTTACCGAAGGTGAGCTGGTCAGTTTCACCGGTATCCCCAACTTTGCGCCCGAACTGTTCCGCCGTGCCCGCCTGCGCGATCCACTCAAGATGAAAGCCTTGCAGAAGGGCCTGGCCCAGCTCTCCGAAGAGGGCGCCACGCAGTTCTTTCGGCCGCTGATGAGCAACGACCTGGTGCTTGGTGCCGTGGGCGTGCTGCAGTTCGATGTGGTCGCCTATCGCCTGAAGGACGAATATAACGTCGATGCAAGCTTCGACACCGTAGGCGTCGTCACGGCGCGATGGATCCATTGTGACGACCCGAAGAAGCTAGCCGATTTCCGCGAAAAAAATGCCATGAACCTGGGCATCGATGCCGCCGGCGAGCTGGTTTACCTGGCGCCATCACGGGTCAACCTGCAACTGGCCCAGGAGCGCTGGCCAGGCGTGCGTTTCTCCGCGACCCGCGAGCACGCCACCTCCTTGGATATTTGACTGCGGTAATCTGGCAGCACGCCGCCACGGCCTGAAGGGAGCCCATGGAGCCGTCTCAAGATATCGCTTTCAGCACGCCGGTCACCGCACCGGCGTGGCAACGCTGGATGGTCTTTTCGCCAACGGCGCGTATCGTATTCTTCATCGTGGCCATGCTGATCTTCGGTCTGCTGGTACAGATGCCCCTGGCCAGGTTCGGCCTCGGCGACAAATCGGCCTCACCATTACGACAGGCGATCACCGGCTGCTTGGCGCAAGTACTGATTTCGTTGCTGGCCTACAGTGCGCTTACCCGTACGATCGAACGGCGCCCGCATCCTCGAGAACTGGCCTGGAAGGAGTTACCGCTAAAGCTTGCCGGGGGTTTGGCCATTGGCATCATCCTGTTCAGCCTCGTGACCTGCATCATGTGGATGCTGGGCATCTACCACGTCAGCAGCATCAATGATGATGTCGACTGGCTGCCCCCGCTACTGACGGCCGGCATCGGCGCCGGGGTGTACGAGGAAATCATTTCCCGCGGCGTGCTATTTCGCATTGTCGAAGAGGGCATGGGGACATTCTGGGCCCTGGCGGTCTCGGCCGCCTTCTTCGGCGCCGCCCACATCTTCAACCCGGGCGCCACGGTGTGGAGCTCGGTGGCCATCGCGATCGAGGCAGGCCTGATGCTGGGCATGCTCTATCACGTCACGCGGTCGCTATGGCCCTGCATGGGGCTGCACGCGGCATGGAACGTCATGCAGGGCACCGTGTTCGGCATTCCAGTTTCCGGTACATCGGCCGATGGTTGGCTGGTGTCTTATCGCACGGGGCCTGACTGGCTCAGCGGCGGTGTATTCGGCACCGAGGCTTCGGTGGTGTCCATATTGACCTGCTCGGCGTTCACCGCAACTCTGTTGATCGTGGCCTGGCGGCGGCGCTCGTTTGTTGCGCCACGCTGGCGCCGTCACTGAAGCTTCACCCGCGAGCGACTGGGATGTCGTCAGCGTCAACCATAACCCGGCCGGCTTGCGTCTTGAGGGGAAGACCAGCCAGGCACGCACAAAGATGGTATGCATGGCTTCGGATACCAAGAAAGAAACCTGGCTCGCCGACCAACCCATCCAGCGCAAGATCCTGCTGGCCATCGGCCTGTTGCTGGGATTGTTCCTGCTCGCCAGTCTGTTCACCCTTTCGGCGCTGCAAAAGCAGAACGACAACCGGCGCTGGGCCACGCACACCTATAGCGTGCTTTTGGAACTGGCCGACGTGCGCGTGGCCATGCAAACCGCCCAGCTTGGTGCCCGTGGCTATATTCTCAACCAGCGCGAGGATGAACTGGCCAACTTCCGTAGCGGCCTGACGGAGACGGCAACCCACCTGGAAGCTGTGCGCAAGCTGACATCGGACAATTCGCTCCAGCAGGCACGCCTGGATCGCATGCAGGACCTGGTGACCAAGTGGCGTGACGAGGTGACCACAATCGCGATCGATCCGGTCCGTGGTGTCACGACCACGGACACCGAACAGAAGCTGCATGACCTGCAACGTATTCGTACCGACTATGTGGCACGCCGTACCGTGCGCATCGAAGATGCCTACGCCCTGCTCGATCAGATGGCGCATACGGAAGACATGCTGTTGACCGTGCGCAACGATGCGCTGGCCAGCACCCTCAATGCCACGCGCATCGTCAACATCGTCTTCGCCCTGCTCGGACTGGCTTTCGGCATCATGGTGATCAGCCTTACCTTCCGGCTGATCACGCGTCCCCTGCGGCGCATCACCGACCTAATGACACGCCTGTCCAACCGCGACCACGGGATCGAAGTGCGCCAGTTGACCCGCCGCGACGAGATCGGCGAGATCGCCCGGGCGTTGCAGGTTTTCAAGAGCATGGTCATCGAGACCCAGGGACAAACCTGGCTCAAGACCCAGGCCTCGGAAATCGCCGGACGACTGTTGCGTACCACCACGCATCGCGACTTTGCGCATGAGCTCACATCATCGCTGGTGCCGCTGCTGGGTGCCGGCCTGGGCATCTATTACCTCTACGATAACCAGCGCGAACAACTGGATCTGCTCGGCAGTTATGGCCTTCGCCAGGTATGGCAGGGACCGGAAACCTACATGCCGGGCGAAGGCCTGGTCGGCCAATGCCTGAACGAAAGGCGTATCGTGGAATTGCAGGATGTGCCGGCCAACTACCTGCGCATCCATTCGGGCAGCGGCGAAGCGGTGCCCAGCCACATCGTCATCATGCCCGTGCTGGTCCGTGGTGAATTCTGTGGTGTGCTGGAACTGGCGAGCTTCAGCGCCTTGCAGCCCCTGCAACGCCAGTTGCTCGACGAGCTGCTACCTATCGTTGGCTTGACGCAGGAAAACCTGACGCGCGCCATCCGCACCCAGGCCCTGCTTGAACAGACCCGGGAACAGGCCGACGAGCTACGCACGTCTGAACTGGTCATGCGCCAGCAAAAGGAAGTGCTGCGCGACAGTCACGATGCCTTGCAAGCCAAGACCGCCGAGTTGGAAGAGCAGTCACAGCGACTGGTTGCCTCCGAGGAGGAGCTGCGCGTACAGACCGAGGAATTACAGGCCTCCAACGAGGAACTGCGCGAGAAGACCGAAACGCTCAACGAGCAGAAACGCGTACTCGAGCGCCTGCAACGCGAAACCCTGGAAAAGGCGGACGAACTGGAACGCGCCAGCCAGTACAAATCCGAATTCCTGGCCAATATGTCGCACGAACTGCGCACGCCACTCAACAGCCTGCTGATCCTTTCGCGAAGTCTGGCCGAGAACCGCGAGCAGAACCTGGATGAGGAACAGATCGAATCGGCACGCATCATCCATGACTCGGGCAGTAACCTGCTGCGCTTGATCAACGACATTCTCGACTTGTCCAAGATCGAGGCCGGCAAAATGGAGTTGAACCTGGCCGAGTCCCCGCTCAGCAGCCTGGTGCGCTCACTCAAGCGCACGTTCGATCACGTCGCCCAGGAGAAGAACGTCGGCCTGCAGTTGGAGCTCGATCCGAGCCTGCCCCAGGTGGTCATGACCGACCTGCCCAAACTTGAGCAGGTATTGACCAACCTGGTGGGCAATGCGTTCAAGTTCACCGCGCAGGGGACGGTATCGATACGCATCGGCCGTCCAGCAGCCGATATCGCCCTGCCCGAAAAACTTGCCGGCAAGCCGGTCATTGCCATTGCGGTGGCCGATACCGGCATCGGTATTCCCGCCGACAAGTTCCAGAAGATCTTCAGCGCGTTCGAACAGGTCGATTCCAGCACCAGCCGACAATACGGCGGCACCGGGCTCGGCCTGGCCATCTCCCTGCGCATCGTGGAACTGCTCGGCGGCAGCATCGACCTGCGCAGCCGGGAGGGTCACGGCAGCACCTTCACACTGTTGTTGCCAGAGCTCCCGGCGAGCGGCACCGACGTGTCGATGGACAAGGAATCCAGTCATACGGAGACCAGCTACTCTCGGGCCCCTACCACCGCCGCCCTGCTTCCCGAAAGCATCGACGACGATCGCGAGACCCTCAACCCCGAGGACAAGGTCATCCTGATCGTCGAGGATGACCCCATCTTCGCGCGCATCCTTGCCGATATGGTGCATCGCAAAGGGTATCGTGTGCTGGCCGCAGCTGAGGGCGAATCTGCCTTGAAGCTGGCCCTGAAGTTCAAGCCAGCAGGCATTCTGCTTGATGTCATGCTGCCGGGCATGGATGGCTGGTCGGTCATCGAGCGGCTCAAGGGCAACGACGACACGCGCCATATTCCCGTGCATTTTATTTCCGCCGTGGATGAAGCACACCGCGGCCGTGAACTGGGGGCCGTAGGTTTCCTTACCAAACCGGTCAGCCGCGAAGCGATCAACGGTGCCTTCGAACGTCTCATGCATTTCGCCGAAGGTGGCACGCGTCATTTGCTGATTGTCGATGACGACAACGATTCGCGCGCTGCCGTACGTACCCTGCTCAACAACGACGGCGTGACGATCGACGAGGCGGCCAGCGCTGAGCAGGCCCTGGAGCGAATCGCCAGCACCGAGTACGACTGCGTGGTGCTGGACCTGAGTCTTCCGGGCATGTCTGGCATGGATCTGCTGGAGCAACTGTCCATGCGTGGCCAGATTCCGCCGGTAGTCATCTATTCCGGCCGCGACCTCAGCCGCGAGGAAAACCTCAAGCTGCGCCGCTTCACCGACAGCATCGTCGTCAAGGGCGCGCGTGCGCCCGAACGGCTGCTCGATGAGGTCAGCCTGTTCCTGCATAGCGTAAGGACCGAGCGCAGGCACGTGGCCGCCGCAAGTCAGCGTACGGCCGTCGATGACGAATTACGCGGACGCAAGGTGCTGCTCGTGGACGATGACATGCGCAACCTGTTCGCCTTGTCCAAGGTAATGCGTGAATGGGGGCTGGTGGTCACCATGGCGCAAGACGGCCAGAAAGCGCTCAAGTCACTGGCGGACAATAACGATATCGAACTCGTGCTCACCGACATCATGATGCCGGTCATGGACGGATACGAGACGATCAAGGCCATTCGCATGCAGCCTCAGTACGCTAATCTTCCGATTATCGCGCTGACGGCGAAGGCAATGCGTGGCGACCGCGAGAAGTGCCTGGAGGTAGGTGCCAACGACTATCTTTCCAAGCCGATCGATATCGACAAGCTCTCCTCGATGATGCGCGTGTGGCTGCATCGCTGATGCCATGACCGTCTCATCCGAAGACATTGAGATCGAACTGTTCGTACGCGCACTGCAACTGCGCCATGGCTATGATTTCAGTCAATACGCGCCTGCATCCCTGAAACGACGCATTACGCAACTGGCCCACTCGCAAGGGATGCGAAACGTCAGTGCCCTGATCGAGCGAGTGCTCTACGAACCGGGTTTCATGTCGATCGTCCTGGAAGGATTGTCCGTACCGGTATCAGAAATGTTTCGCGATCCGGCGGTATTCAAGACCTTGCGCGACCAGGTTTTCCCCGTGCTGGCCTCTTATCCGCAGATCAATATCTGGCTGGCGGGCGTCGCACATGGTCAGGAGGTGTACTCGCTGGCGATCCTGCTGGAGGAGGCCGGGCTGTATGACCGCTGCCAGCTGTATGCGACCGACTTCAACGATGCCGCGCTGTGGCAGGCCCAGGAAGCCATCTATCCAGCGCGCGAAGCTCAGTTGTGGTCGCGCAACTACACCGCCGCCGGCGGCAGGCACACGCTGGCCGATTACTACAGTGCCCGCTACGAACTGATCAAGCTCGACCAGCGCCTGCGTCGCAACGTCACCTTTGCCAATCACAACCTGGTGACTGACGACGTGTTCTGCGAGGCGCAACTCGTTCTATGCCGTAACGTACTGATCTACTTCAGCGATGCCTTGCAGGACCGCGCGCTTGGTGTGTTCCGCGACAGCCTGCGACGCGGAGGGTTCTTGTGCCTGGGTAGTCGCGAGAGCATCGATTTTGCGCCATCGGCGCGTGGCTTTGCCCCGGTGGACGCAAAGTTTCGCATTTACCAATTGGCACATAAAGGGTGACATGGAAAAGCCGCGCGCGATCGCCATAGGTTGTTCCGCAGGTGGTCTATCCGCCCTGGAGCGACTGCTGCACGATGTCGATCCGGCCATTTCGGCGACCGTCCTGGTGTGCTGCCACACTGGCTCAAGCGATGTAGGCCTGCTGTGCGAACTGATTTCCCGCCACACGCGACTACCGGTCGTTGAGGCCGTCGAGCGTGAACATGCGCGACGGGGCGTGGTCCACGTCGCACCGAGCGGCTACCACCTGCTGGTCGAACACGATGAACGCTTTTCGCTCTCGGTCGACCCGAAAGTCAATTTCTCGCGACCCTCGATTGATGTCCTGCTCAGCTCTGCCGCCGATGCCTATCGCGCTGCGCTGATCGGACTGGTGATGACGGGCGCCAACAAGGACGGCGCACGCGGCCTGGCCGACATCCGCCGCCTCGGCGGCATGGCCATTGTGCAAGACCCATCCGATGCCGAAGTCCCGGTCATGCCGCAGGCTGCCCTGGATATCGCCGGAGCCGACCATTGCCTGCCGCTACCGGCGATCGCGCCCTTGCTCAACTGTCTTTGTCTCTAGATTGAACGCCATGGCTACCAAGATCCTAGTTGTCGACGATACCCCGGCCAACCTCGTTGCGATGCGGCGACTGCTGGCCGACTGCGGTGCCGAACTGGTCGAGGCCGCAAGCGGCAACGAAGCACTCGCTCAATGCCTGGACAATCGCTTCGCACTGATCCTGCTCGACGTCAACATGCCCGATATGGACGGTTTCGAAGTAGCGCAGCTGCTGGCCGAGACAGACCACATGCGCGATACGCCGATCATTTTCGTCACCGCCGCCTATGCAGATGACCTCAATCGCCTCAAAGGGTATCGCTTCGGCGCGGTCGATTACATCGCCAAGCCGGTCAACGACGCGATCCTGCAATCGAAGGTTCGGGTATTCCTTGATCTATACAACGCACGCCAGCAGCTGCAGATGGCGATGGACGAATTATCCGAGCGCAATCGCCAGTTGATCGATGAAGTGGCCGAGCGCGAACGCGCTGAGGCGCAGGTGCGCCACCAAGCCACCCACGACATGCTTACCGGCTTGCCCAATCGCATGTTGTTTCACGATCGCCTGCGCAGCGCCATCGCACGCGCACCGCGCCAGGGCACCGGCTTCGCGTTGGCCTTGCTGGACATCGACGGTTTCAAGCAGGTCAACGACCAGCACGGCCATCCTGCTGGCGACGCCCTGTTGGTTGCCATCGCCGGACGCCTGCGCCAGCATCTGCGAACCAACGATTCCGTGGCCCGCCTGGGTGGCGATGAGTTCGCGTTGATTCTTGAGGACGTCAGCGACACTACGGCCTTGCTCGAGCGCTGCAAGCAGGTCGGTGCCAAGCTGGCCGAGCCGTATCCATTGCAAGGCCGCAACGGCGACTTTGTCGCGCACGTGAGTGCCAGCATCGGCATCGCCTACCATGACGATAGTCACGGCAGCGACGAAGCGCTGATCCAGGCGGCCGATCGCGCGCTCTACCAGGCCAAGGATGGCGGTAAGAACCGCTGCGTCATGGTGACTTGAAGCGCCTGAAAAAAACCCTCCCGCACCCGCGGCACGGAAGGGTCTTGTTTAACGCGTCGAACCGGTATCAGGCGGCGTCAGCAAGTTTTCCCGGCTTGCTCTCTTCGCCGCGCGCCTGAGCCGAACGCAGCTCCCGCGGATCGAAGTCATCGACCGAGATGAACTCGAACACGCCTTCTCGCACACGCTTGAGCAGATCGTATTCGGCCTCGGTGATCACGCCAGCCTGCCTGGCTTCGGCCAGTTGACCGATATAGTCGTGCGCCTTGAGCTGCCCGGTTTTTTGCGCTTTGGCAAACTTGCGTTCTACCGGCTCGGCGGCGATCACATCCGGCAACAACGCGTTCATGCGACCGACTACGTTGTTTTCGGTCGGCGTCATGTAGGTCCACTGCAAAAGACGATCGCGAGCCTCGCCCGGCGCGGTGATGATGGCCGCCACACGGCGACCCAGGCGATCGGACGGCGGCACTTCGCGGCGGCCGAAGGGGAACACCAAGGCACGCAGCAACCACGCGACCGGACGCACCGGGAAGTTGCGAATGGCGCCATCCAGCGCGGCCTGCGTGCGCCACATGCATTCATGGAACGCCCAGGCCAGCAACGGACGGTCCGCTTCCGGTCGACCTGAATCCTCGTAGCGCTTGAGCATGGCACTGGCGATGTACAGATAGCTCAGCACGTCGCCCAGGCGCGCGGAGAGCTTTTCCTTGAACTTCAACTTACCGCCAAGCACACCCATGAAGGTGTCGGCACACAGCGCCAGAGCGGCCGAATAGCGGTTGAGCTTGCGGTAGTAGCGACGCACGTAGGCATCGCCAGCCGCGTCACCGATGCTGGCACCGGTGATGCCCAGCACGAACGAACGCACCGCGTTGGAAATACCGAAGCCGATGTGACCAAACAGCGCGCGATCGAAGGTTTTCAGGCGCTCGCTGTAATCGGCGATCGACAGTGCCTGCATTTCCTTGAGCACATAGGGGTGGCAACGGATAGCGCCCTGGCCGAAGATCATGAGGCTGCGCGTCATGATGTTGGCACCTTCGACCGTGATGGCGATCGGCACGCATTGCCAGCCGCGACCGGCATAGTTCTTCGGGCCCAACTGCACGCCCTTGCCACCGTGCACATCCATCGTGTCGCCAGCAACGATACGTGCCCATTCCGTGGCGTGGTATTTGGCGATTGCCGACGGCACGGCCGGCTTCTCACCGCGATCTACGGCCGCCGCCGTGGCACGCGACAAGGCCGCTGTGGCGTAAGCCAGGCCACCGATACGCGCCAGGGCCTCCTCGACGCCCTCGAAGCGCGCCACGGCCAGGCCGAACTGCTTACGCATGCGCGCATAGGCGCCAGTCGCCGCCGCCGACATACGGATGGCGCCCGTGGCGTTGGACGGCAACGAAATCGCGCGTCCCACCGAAAGACATTCCACCAGCATACGCCAGCCGTGACCCGCCATCTTCGAGCCACCGATCAGGGTGCTCATCGGCGCAAAGACATCCTTGCCGTGCACCGGACCGTTCTGGAACGGAATATTCAACGGGTAATGGCGTCGGCCGATCTCAAGGCCCGGGGTACTGCGAGGCAGCAAGGCAAGCGTGATGCCGAGATCTTCCTGATCACCCAGCAGCTTGTCTGGGTCATACAGACGGAAGGCCAAGCCGACCACCGTGGCGATTGGTGCCAATGTGATGTAACGCTTGTCGAAGGTCAGCCGCACGCCAAGCGTTTCGACACCATCGACTACCTGCTTACAGACAATGCCGTAGTCGGGAATCGAGGTCGCGTCGGAACCGGCGTAGGGGCCGGTCAGCGCGAAGCAGGGAATCTCCTCTCCCACCGCTAGACGCGGCAGGTAATAGTTCTTCTGCTCGTCACTGCCGTAGTGCAGTAGCAATTCGGCCGGTCCCAGCGAATTGGGCACCGCCACTGTGGAAGACACCGTCGCGGAGATCGTCGATAGCTTCTGCAACACCGCCGAGTGCGCCAGCGCCGAGAAACCCAGGCCACCGTATTGCTTGGGAATGATCATGCCGAAGAACTTGTTCTTCTTGATGAAGTCCCACACGTTTGGCGGCAGATCGCCCAGCTCGTGGGTGATCTGCCAGTCGTCGATCATGGCGCACAATTGTTCCACCGGGCCATCCATGAAGGCCTGCTCCTCGATGCTCAGCTCCGGCTTGGGCTGCTTGAGCAACTCGTGCCAGTCCGGCTTGCCTGAGAACAGTTCACCCTCGAAACCGACCGTGCCTGCCTCCAGTGCGGTCTGCTCGGTGGCAGACAGCTTTGGGGTCACCTTGGCGAACATCTTCAGCAGCGGCGCGCTGATCTTCTTGCGACGAAAGTTGACCATCAGTAGCGGCACTGCAATCAGGGCCTCGATGATCAACAGCACCATCGTGGTCCAGGGCGCGTTCGCAAGTATGCCCACGACCAGGGTCGCAAGCGTGGTCACGATCGCCCAGGTCCGCAAGCTGCTGCGGTGATATGCGCAGGCGCCGGTCGCTATCAACGCCGCCAGCAGGGTCAGTAATACGGACATTTCTACACCTCACTCCTTCAGTTACACGACGCCGGCGCTATGCCGGACGCCGGTGGTACCCAGATCGCGCACAAAGCCTGTGATTTCACGTGTGAATGCGTCGTTCGCATCCCCGGCAAGCATGTGCGTGGCCTGCTTGAGCTCGACATGCCGCGCGTGCGGCACCAGCAGCAGGAATTCATTGACAGTATCGCGCGATACCACGTCACTGCGCCCCCCCGATAGCAACAGCAACGGCAGGCGCAACTTGGCCGCCGCCGCGAACAACTGCGGCTGATAGCGCTCGCTTTCGCTGACCAATCCATCGAGCAGGGCCGGATCCCAATGCCAGCGCAAACGGCCATCGTCACCCTTGCGCAGCAAGGGGCGAAGTTGCTCCTCCGTCTTGCGCTCGCGCCGTTGCGGCATGTAAAGGGCAATCTGCTCGGCCGCCTCGTCGTAGCTGGCGAAGCCGTCAGGGTGTGCCTTCATGAAAGCCAGGATGCGTTCCACGCCAGACGATTCCCAACGCGGCGTGATATCCACCAGCACCAGGGCACGGAACGCGCCAGGGTCGAACTCGCCCGCCACCACCATGCCTAGCAAGCCGCCCATCGAGGCACCGACAAGCACAGGCGGCTCGGGCTGACAGCGAGCTAACGCGGCGAGGTCTTCGACAAAGGACTGCATGTGGTATGCGCCATCCGCCACCCTGCCACTCTCGCCATGCCCACGCGCGTCGAACGTGACGCAACGGCATCCTTCAGCCGCCAGCGCACGCGCGGTACTACCCCATGCGCCACGCGTCTGGCCGAATCCATGTGCAAACAACAAGCTCGGCGAGCCTGATGGATTGAAAGTCTCTACGCACAGCGGCAAGCCATCGCGCATGGCAATCAGTTCGTTCTGGAGGTGGGTGTCGGCTCGCATTACCATACGGATGAGTATGGATCGCAAAAAGGGGGACGTCAACACCCTGCGATGCCTTTCTCACGAGATACAGCGACACCCCCGATTTCAACTACTTAGCCGGCACTGGCCTTGCAAAGCCAAGGACTGGGGCTAACATGCTCGGATGAATGCCAGCAACAAAACCGAACGTAGCCGTCTGTCGGCAGAGGATTGGGAAGACGCGGCGCTGGCGCTGATCGCCGAGCAAGGCGTTGGCGCAGTGGCCGTCGAAGCACTTGCTCGCCAGTTGGGAGTGACCAAAGGGAGCTTCTATTGGCACTTCCGCACCCGCGAAGCCCTGTTGCAAGCCTCTCTCGAGCGCTGGGAGCAGTATGGTGAGCGCGAGGTCATCATCCAGATCGAATCCATTCCCAACCCGCGCGAGCGCCTGCCTGAATTGTTCCGGCGAGTGGCCCATGAGATCCAGCCGCATCGCGTCTATGCCGCGCTGTTGAAGGCCTTGGATCATCCGCAGGTGGTCCCGGTGATGGCCCGCGTTTCGCAGCGCCGTGTGGATTTCCTGCATACCGCCTACAAACAGGCAGGCATGGAGCCGGTCGAAGCACTCAACCGCGCACGCCTTACCTATGCTGCCTACGTGGGCTTCCTGCAGCTCAATTTCACGCTCGGTCTTCCACGAATCAGTCATGAGGAGTTCGACGCCTACGTCGAACACATGATCGCGACATTGATTCCGTGACGCCTGCCTCTGCGGGCTCGTCCGCACGGGCGCGATTTATATTGCTGCACCGCTCCTTGCCAGGCCACTTTGCCTAAACTAGCGTTTTCACTCTCTTTTGCCGCAAGACCAGAGAGGGAAACGATGGCAAGTTCGATGGATGCGTTGCAGCACTGGGTCGATGACGTCGCAGCCTTGACCCGACCATCGCAGATTCACTGGTGTGACGGCTCGGACGCCGAGTACCAGGCACTGGTGCGGCAGATGCTCGCCTCCGGCGATCTGGTGGAACTGAACCAGTCCACCCATCCAGGCTGCTACCTGCATCGATCCCATCCCTCTGACGTGGCGCGCGTAGAACACCTCACCTTCGTATGCACACGCGAACAACAGGCTGCCGGTCCCAACAATCATTGGATGGACCCGGGGCAGGCACATGCAAAGATGGACGCTCTGTTCGAAGGCTGCATGCAGGGGCGCACGATGTACGTGATTCCGTATTGCATGGGGCCGATCGATTCGCCGTTGGCGCGTTGCGGCGTGGAGATCACCGACAGTCCCTACGTGGTCGCCAATATGCGCATCATGACGCGCATGGGCGTGGCGGCCCAGACCCGCATCGAGCGGGAGGGGCATTTCGTGCGCGGCCTGCATTCGATCGGCGAGCTCGATCCCGAACGCCGCTTCATCATGCACTTCCCCGAGGAACTGGCGATCAAGTCCTATGGCTCAGGCTATGGCGGCAATGCGCTGCTGGGCAAGAAATGCCACGCGTTGCGCATTGCCAGCTGGCAGGCACGCAGCGAAGGTTGGCTGGCCGAGCACATGTTGATCGTTGGTGTCGAAAGTCCCCAAGGCCAGACGCACTACATCGCCGCAGCCTTCCCTTCCGCCTGCGGCAAGACCAACCTGGCCATGCTGATTCCACCAGAAGCCTATCGACGCGACGGCTGGAAGATCTGGACGGTAGGCGATGACATCTGCTGGATGCGCCCCGGCGAGGACGGCCGCTTATATGCGATCAATCCGGAAGCGGGTTTCTTCGGCGTCGCGCCCGGCACCAGCGCGGACAGCAACCCCAATGCACTGCGCACGATCGCACGCGACACCATCTTCACCAATGTCGCACTGACTGCTGACAACCAGCCCTGGTGGGAAGGTCTGCCCGGTGCGCCGGTCACCGACTGGCAAGGGCGTCCTTACGATCGGGCCAACGGACCGGCCGCGCATCCCAATGCGCGATTCACGGTCAGTGCCCGGCAATGCCCAACCTGGTCGCCCAAGGCCGACGATGCCCAGGGAGTACCGATCAGCGCGATCGTCTTCGGCGGGCGCCGTCCGTCCCTGCTGCCCCTCGTGCTCGAGGCCAACGATTGGGCTCATGGCGTGCTGCTGGGTGCCGCCATGGGCTCGGAAACCACGGCAGCCGCAACCGGCGCGGTAGGTGTGCTGCGCCGTGACCCGATGGCCATGAAGCCTTTTTGCGGCTATCACTATGGCGACTACTTCGCACACTGGCTGTCTTTCGACCGACCTGGCAAGCAGCTTCCGAAAATCTTCCACGTCAATTGGTTCCGTAAGGGCAACGACGGCACGTTTCTGTGGCCAGGATTCGGCGAGAACCTGCGCGTTCTTGAATGGATGATTGCGCGAATCGAGGGTACGGCTCAGGGCCACGCCACCCCGATCGGCACGCTACCCACGCCACAAGACCTTCGTACGGCGGATCTTCGCTTGCAACCCGAAGCGCTTGAGGCGCTCCTTGACGTGAATCTCGAAGACTGGCGCACGGAACTGGCCGAGATCGATCAATACCTGGCGAGCTTCCAACCCCGGTTGCCGCCTCCACTGGCCGCCGAACGACGCCGTGTGGCGCAAGCCATCGAAGCAGCGCTGCCCCAGCAGCGCAATCGCGCGGCGGTGTCCTGAGCCACGCCGGCGCTGGACGCAGGCGCCGGTGTCATGCATCGTGCGGTCCCAGGGCAGCGCTGGCTGCCCTTTTTACACCAGGATCTAAACCCTGCACGGGCCGGATGCATCAAAGCCAGCAAGATGATCATGATTGCCGCCAGCCCCACACCAGGAAGCGTCCCGCCCCCCGCCCTCCGTGCGGAGGGTGAAGACGCCGATGACATCAAGGCTGCGGCAGGCGGTGATCGCCAGGCGTTCCATCGGTTGTACCGCCAGCATGTCGATCGCATCTACGGCGCGATCTACCGCCTGGCGGGCTATGACCACGCGCGCGCCGAGGATCTGACGCAGGAAGCCTTTGTACGATGCTGGCAGAAGTTGGCTGGCTTCCGTCACGAAAGCGCCTTCAGCACGTGGTTGTATCGGTTGGCGGTGAATGTTGCCCTGATGGATATACGCTCACGCGGCGCCGATCCTGTGCACATGATGGACGAGGACGACATTCCCGATCATGGTCAGACACCGTTCTGTGCCGCCGAACGCGAAGAACTCGAACGCGCCATCGCCACGTTACCGCCTCGTGCACGCGCCGTACTGGTATTGCACGATGTGGAAGGCTGGCGCCATGAGGAAATCGGTGAAGAATTAGGTATGGCAGTAGGTTCGTCCAAAGCACAATTGCACCGCGCTCGCGGCCTGCTGCGGAAAGTGTTGGGAGAAAGCTCATGAATGAATTCGAATGGCACCGTCAGATGCGCACCTTGCGTGAACCGGTCGCCCCGCAACGCGACCTGTGGACGCAGATCGATGCGGCCCTGGATGCAGCGCGGCCCGAAGCCTCGACACCTTCCGCACGCCGCCGGCCAAGGGCATGGTTGTTGGCCGCCAGCGTGGCCGGCCTGGCCCTGCTCGCAGGAGGGCTGGCCTTTCAATGGCAACGCGAACAGGCCCAGGTTCCCACGACGGTGGCGAACACGACGCCGTCGTCCACCCCATCGGACGTGACGCGTTGGAAACCCAACGATCCGCGCCTGGCTGGCGCCGCCGTCGAACTGGATGCCGCCCAGATGGAACTTCGGCAGGCTCTCAAGCAGGCACCCGATTCCGTGGCGCTGCAACGCCTGCTCGATCGCACCGAACAACAACAGGCGCAGTTGCGCCATATGGAAAACCAGGCAAGCTGAGCCGCAGGAACCCACCATGAAAACATTACGCTATACCCCTGTGCTGCTCTGCCTGGTCATTGGCCAGGCCCTGGCCGATACGCCGATCAACATCAGTCACGACGCATCCGCCGACGCGCATATCGACATCACCAATATCAAGGGCAACGTCACCATCACCGCCTGGGATCGCAACCAAGTGCAGGTGTCGGGCAGCCTAGGTGAAGGTGCCAAACCACTGGAGATCACGGGCAGCAACAACAATCTGTCGATCAAGGTCGAACCGCTGGGAAGTAAATCCGGTTGGTTCAACTGGAATAGCGACACCCGCATGTCATCGAGCACGCTTGAGATACGAGTACCCAAGGCCGCGTCATTGAACGTGGGCGTGATCAGCGCTCCACTTGGCATCGATGGCATCGATGGTGGCGACATCAAGGTCAACAGCGTGAGCGGCAAGATCCGCATCAGCGCTCGCTCACCCTCGGTCACCGCCAACAGCGTCAGTGGCAGCATCGAACTGGCCGGCCATGCCGAAGCAGTCAACCTGCAAACAGTCAGCGGCGACATTCTCGCTCCCAGCGTGGGTTCGCAAGCACAATTGCAGACGGTATCCGGACGCATCCGCGTCAACGGCGGCCCGTGGCAGAAGCTCAACCTGAGTACCGTTTCCGGCGACGTGCAGTTGGGTGGCGGAGTCAACGCGAATGGCAGCTACAGCATCGACAGCATGAGTGGCGACGTGCAACTGGCCTTCCCCAGCGACTTGTCGGCCGCCATCCATGCCACCAGCTTCAGCGGTGACTTGCGCAGCGACTTCGGCACGCCAAAGAAGAACGAACACGGCCCAGGCAGCGAGTTGAATGCAACCGCAGGCAGCGGCTCGGCGAAGGTGACGGTGGAGACGTTCAGCGGTGATTTGAGGATCAAGCGGGGGGAGTGAGTGGCCGCGCTGCCGCTGACTGTGAAGTCGACCCCTGCGTGGCCTGTGAAGCCGCTCGCTGACGCTCGTAAGAGCAACGATCAACGGCGGAAAGCAGAAGCAGATAAGCAGAAGCCGGTCAAGAGACCGGCTTTTTTTCTTTACTTACAGGCCACGCAGTGGCCGAGCTCACAGCGCGCCGCAGGCGCACGACCTCACAAATCCTGGTGATACTGCACGTAGGGCGTGCGCGATTGATCGGGCTCAGGGCCGGCGGGTGTGTTGGCACCATTGCCCGAAGACCATACGTTCTGCGCGCCGATGCTCAACTCGCCCTGCCACGGCAGACGCAGGGTCACACCCAGGTCGATGCTGTTCCAGTGGCGGTCGGCGTTATAAGCGCCCGGGATGCCAGCCTGCGGCTGCAAAGTACGCCCCACGATCGAGCCGCTCAACGGACCACGATCGACGCCAAAACTGAGGGCTTTCTGGTCGAGGGTGCTGATACCCAGCAGATTGCCTGGCAACAGCCGGACCCGACCCACGCTGGCGCCAAGATCGATGCCACTCTTGCTGTCCAAAGCCAGACGGCCACGCGCGTTGAGCTGTGCGCTGCTATCGAAACTGGAAAGCCCGTTGACGCTACCCAACGCCCCACCCGGCAGCAAACGCGGCAAGGTCGAACTGTTGGGCACACTCGTCGCGCCGGCACTGAGGCCAAGGCTGTAGCGCCCGGTGTTGTAGGTGACACCCAGTTCGCTACCAATGACACGCGGAGCGCCGCTATTGACCCAGCTATGCTCGCTGACCGAGGCATGTGCCTGAAGATTGGGCGTCAGACCGTACTGGCTGTCAGCCGTACGAGTGCGCGCATCCGGTCGCAGCACCAGCGGCGCCGCGCCTCGCTGAGCCGCGCCATCACCACGGTTGAAGCCATTGTTTATGCTATCTGGGTTCGCCGGGAACTGGTCTTGCTGGATGAACAGCGTCGGCTGCGACGCCTGCCCACTGGACGCAACCTGCCCGACCGCAGCAAGCGGCGTCAGCAGAAACGGCAGTGAGAGCAGAAGGCGGCGCATGACGATCGTTTACAGTCCGGTATACATCCCTCCCCCGAGGGACTTTTCGGGGTTGAGATTAGCATATTTTACTTTTTAATAACAACCCACTCGAAGCGGTTTTCGTGGAAATTTTTCTTGTTTTGCAACAGCAACTTAGGCTCCAATTCCTTAGACCATGCCACACTGCCGCTCCAGGGAGGCCGCAGCTGCGCCAAATGGGCGACAAAGCTGAACCAACACGCTATAAAGTCGCCTAAACCATCACCTTCGAGCCCGGTCGCGCCCGATGAATCTCGCGCCAAACAGCAGTGCATCGCTGCCCCGCAACGAAGGGGATGTCGCCGTACTGCGCGATGCCGCCGAGCGACTGTTCCGCGCCCCTGATGCCGCCACCGTACTGGATATCTGTGACACCGCCTTGAAAGCCCTGGGCGTGGTCGGCCACCTGCACTGGCAACCCGCGGCGGAAGCGCCTCTGCCGCTAGCCGATGAACACATCGAGCTGGCCGACGATCCACAAGGCATGCGCACCCTGGTGCTTGACATACCCCTTACCGATGCATCCCTATCGGGCCCCGGGCGCGATTTGCTTGCCTGGCTTGGTCGCATGGCCGCGGCACGGCTGCGGCAGCTGGCCGAGACATCCCGCCTGTATGAGGCGATTTCCCGGCTGGCCCTGGCCGAACGCCTGCAACGGGCGTTGTATGCCATTGCAGAACAGGCTGGCGCCGAGCACAACATGACCGAGATGATGCGCTCACTGCACGCCATCCTCGGCAGCCTCATGTACGCGGAGAATTTCTATATCGTGCTCTACGACGCCGCGACGGGAAACGTGCGCTTCCCGTACTACGTCGACACGATGGACAAGGACCCGCCGCTGCCTGACCAGAGCCAGCCCTTGCAGGACATGCGTGACAGCCTGACCTGGCATTTGCTGCACGGTGGCCAGCCCATCATGGGCTCGATCGAGGAACTGACCCACCAGTTAGGCGAGCACCTGAGCCCGGTCGGTCCCAACTGCGAGCACTGGCTCGGCGTACCACTGCTGCGTGACAACCGTGTGGTGGGCGGCATCGTGATGCAAAGCTATCGCGAAGACACGCATTACACCCAGCACGATCGCGAACTGCTCAGCTATGTCGCCCAGCATGTGCAGACGGCGCTGGAGCGCCGTGAGGCCCACGCCGAGCTGGAGCGGCGCGTTGCCTCACGCACGGCCGCGCTGCGTGAAGCCAACCGCGTGTTGCGGCAACAGGTGCTACAACGCCAGCGCGGCGAACGCCTGCAAGCGGCCTTGTTCCGCATTGCTGAACTGGCCAATGCCACCGAGAGCCTGGACAACTTCTACGCCGCCGTGCATCGCGTGATCGGCGGCCTGCTGTATGCGCGCAACTTCTATATCGCGCTGCTGGATGAAGAACGCAAGCAACTGACCTTTCCGTATTCGGTCGACGAGTTGGACAGCGTAAGGTTGCCACGCGCGCATGGCCGGGGCGCCACCGAATATGTCTTGCGCCACGGCAAGCCGCTGCTAGC
>NZ_DASVMI010000111.1:0-7214 GCF_036384435.1 Dyella sp.
CGTTAGTTGGTTGTGGTCAGCGAGTCGTCTGGGCTGCCACCCATTCGGCTCGCGCTTACTGCTTCTTGCAGTGTCGCTCGTGAACACCTGTCTTCGATGAAGCACGAGCGACATGCCGAACATCGCATATTTGGCGCGAAAAGTCTTTAGGACGCGTTGGAAAAAAACACCCTGAATTTCAGGGTGTTTTTTTGTATGGAGGGGTATTCAAAAAAGTCATGGTGGTGGCGACGCCTCACCTTGTAGATGTGCAGGCTCAGGCCAAAGGCGGGCCGAAGATACCGTCCAAGCTCATGCGAGAAACCGAACGGGGCTGCGAATCTACAGAACAGGCTCGAAGCCGAAGGAGCGACACCGCATCACCCCGTTCCACCGATGATCAGTCGGCCGATTCTCCCCGTTGACCTGGAGAGAATCGAGACCTAAGGCGTGGGGGCGATTCGGTCGCCGAGGGCTTTACACCTTCAAGCTGCGGGGCGGTGACGCAGGCAGGATCTTTCACCCGCGCCAAGAGCGGCACCCATCGCGGCTTTCCGCCTTCCAGGCTGCGCGGCAGCCGACTTCACTCTTTACTCCATCACCTTGCTGCGTTAGCTTTCCCGCCCATGGCCAAGCCTGCCCCCGCCACCTCGGAAAACACCACGCCCGTCGACTTCGAGCAATCACTGGATGAGCTCGAAAAACTGGTCGCGCGTATGGAAGGTGGCGACATGAGCCTGGACGATTCCCTTTCCTCATTCGAGCGCGGCATCGGTTTGTATCGCCATTGCCAGCAGGCCCTTGAAAAGGCCGAACTGCGCGTGCGCCTGCTGCTGGATCCCGAAGCTCCCGACCACGCAGAACCGTTTGAACCCGAACTCTGAGCTCGGCCCCGCCCTGCAGGCACTGATCCGTCGTGCCGATGCGGCCCTGGCCCTGGCGCTGCCCGCCGAGGCATTGCCACCCCAAACCCTGCATCGCGCCATGCGCTACGCCGTACTCGGTGGCGGCAAGCGGCTGCGTCCCCTGCTCGTTTATGCTGCCGGGGCAGCGCTTGGCGAATCCGGCGCAGTGCTGGATGCGCCAGCCTGCGCGGTCGAACTGATACACGCTTATTCGTTGGTCCACGATGACCTGCCGGCGATGGATGACGATGACATGCGTCGCGGCCGCCCCACCTGTCACATCGCGTTTGGCGAGGCGATGGCGATTCTCGCGGGCGACGCCCTGCAAGCCCTGGCGTTCGAGTTGCTGGCCCATGATCGGCATGCGCCCCATGGCATCGAGATGCTGCGGGTGCTGGGACGCGCCTGCGGCGCGGAAGGCATGGCCGGTGGCCAGGCACTGGATCTCTCGGCCGTGGGTCGCCGACTCTCGCTGACCGAACTGGAACACATGCACGCCTGCAAGACTGGCGCACTGATTCGCGCCTCCGTCCAATTGGGCGCCCTGGCCGGCGGTGCCGACCAGGCTACGCTCGACGCGCTCGACCGCTATGCGCAGGCAGTCGGACTGGCCTTCCAGGTCCGTGACGATATCCTGGATGTCGAAGGCGAATCGGCGGTGATCGGCAAGACGGCAGGTAAGGATGCCGCGGCCGCCAAGCCGACTTTTCCTTCGATCATCGGCCTGGAAGCGTCCGGCGAGCGTTTGCAGACGTTGATTAACGACGCGATCGCCTCCATCAAGCCGCTGGGGGAGCGCGCGGTGCTGCTTGAGGAACTGGCTCGCTACGCCGCTGCCCGCCACCACTGACGGGACGCTTCGCGCATCGGTCAATCCGCCGCTGCCTGGTGCGTCCTGATGCAAAGACGTCACACAGGGTTCATCGATGAAACAGCGCTACCTTGCCCTTGCCTTCGCCGCGCTCCTGGCGGCGGACGGCCCGCTTTCCTCCCTGCACGCAGCCGATGCCGTGCCGTTGACCGACTTCTCTGGCGCCTGGCGCCTGGATGACGCCAATAGCGACAACGACGCGACGGTGACCAAGAAGCTGCAAGACGAGAGCCGTGCCGAGCAGGCTGCCAGCAACAACGCCCAGCAGCCAACGTCAGGCAGCTTACCCTCAGCCACCGAGCATGCCGGCCTGCATGGCCGTCGCGGCGGCGCGGGCCACAAGAAGGACAAGGACGACAAGAAGACCGATGACGAACCGGCCAAGCCCCACGCATATCCGTTGCCGCAGTTGCTGAAGATCGATTCGGTGTTGCTGGTTCAGCAAGACAGCAAGAGTGTGCAGGTTCGACTGAGCAGCGGCGATACGCTCAACGGCCGCCTGGATGGCGGCAGCCAGCAGTCGCTCAATGGCGCGGCGATCGTGCGCAGCCATAACGAGGGCGGCAAGCTGGTCATGGAGTTCCAGTTCGCCGACGGCTCCACCTTGCAGCAGACATGGGAGATGTCCGCCGACAAGCACACGCTGACGGTGCATGAACAGTGGAAACCGATCGGCTTGCAGCAGCCGGTTTTCTACAAGCGCACTTACGTGGCACTAGGCTGAAAAACCTGCCCTGCCCCGGCGAACCGCCGGGGCAGGCGATGCGTTACTTGATCAGTCTGAGCGTGAATGGGTAACGATAGCGCACACCTTCGTTCGCCTTGATCGCGGCCACGATGGTGAGAACCAGCCAGGCGATACCGGCGATAAAACCGATCGGTGCGGTAACGAAAATGCCCAGGCCAAAGGTGATCACCGTAATGATCACCAGCGCCACGCACAGGATCGCCATGGTGATATTGAAATTGAGCGCTTCCTTGCCCTGGTCGTCCACGAAGGGCATGGTGTCCTTCTTGATCAACCAGATGATCAGCGGCCCCAGGAAGCAGCCCCAACCGGCCCAGGGGCCCGTGATGATGCAGCCTGCCAGGGCCGATAGATGCGCGAAGAGCGCCCATTGACGCTCCTGGCTGCCCGGGCCGACGTGGACGGCCTCGTAGGGCGGTTGCGGCGACGTTGCGCCGGTTTCGGGAGGGACGCTCATGGGATGCTCCTGCATGGATGGCCTGCCGGCGGCTCGATGCTAGCAAGCCCCCTCGGCGTTTTTAATAGCGCTTCCGGCACCCGACCAGAAGTCACTCCCCCGCAACGGTCATGTTTTGCAGCAGGATGGACCCGGTCAGCACGTGAGAACGGGGATCCACATCGCTGCCAACCGCCACGATGTTGGCGAACATGTCGCGCAGGTTGGCCGCGATGGTGATTTCCTCCACCGGATAGGCAATGTGGCCGTTCTCGACCCAGAAACCGGCTGCACCGCGCGAATAGTCACCGGTAATGGTGGAAACGCCCTGCCCCATCAGCTCGGTCACCAGCAGACCGGTGCCCATGCGCGCCAGCATACCGGCGAAGTCGCTGGCACCGCCATCGACGCCGCCCGCCTGGACGATCAGGTTATGCACGCCACCGGCATTGGCAGTGGATACCAGGCCAAGCTTGCGTGCGGAATAGCTACCCAGCACATAGCGCTGCAAGATGCCACCTTCGACCAGGCTGCTGTCGGTCGTGGCCACGCCCTCAGCATCGTAGACGGACGAACCATGCGCACCGGGCAGTCGAGGCCGCTCCACGATGTTCATCCAGGAAGGCATGATCTGCCTGCCGGCATGATCGAGCAGGAAACTCGCACGGCGATAGAGCGCACCACCACTGATGGCACCGATGAGGTGGCCGATCAGCCCGCGAGCGACTTCTGGCGCGAACATCACCGGGCACTGCCGCGTGCTCAGGCGCCGTGCGTTGAGGCGAGCCAAGGTGCGCTCGGCCGCTTTTTCACCGAGTGAGCTCGCGCTGGCGAAACGGCTGGCATTGCGCTGCGTGTCGTACCAGTAATCGCGCTGCATGCCCTCATCGCCGCCGGCGATAAGGGATACCGACAGGGAGTGCCGCGTACCGCGCTCGCGCCCGACGAAACCATGGGAATTGGCGTAGACCGACAGGCTCTGGCCCATCTGCACACCAGCTCCATCGGAGTTGGTAATGCCTGCCTGTGCCAGGCCAGCCGCCTCGATCTCGATGCCCAGCGCGATCGCCTCGGGCGTATCGACGGCCCACGGATGCCACAGGTCCAGGTCAGGGAACGAAGTGGCCATGCGATCGGGATCGGCCAGGCCCGCAGCGGGGTCTTCCTCGGTATACCGCGCGATAGCGCAGGCCTGCTCAAGGGTGGCCTGGATCGATTCGGGCCTGAGATCGGCCGTGCTGGCCGATCCCTTGCGCTGGCCGAAGTAGACGGTCAAGCCGAACCCGCGATCACGCGTGTGTTCGACGGTTTCCACCTCGCCCAGGCGCACGTTCACGCTCAAGCCAATATCCACGCTGGCAGCGACCTCGGCATGGCTGGCGCCAGCCTGGCGTGCCTGGTGGACGACATCCGCGGCAAGCTCGGCCAGACGGTCCAGCTCCTGGAGGCTTTGGTCCTGCGGATGGGCAAGTTGGGTCACGTGCGGGTTCCTTGAGCGTAAACGGCTAGAATGTGCACTTTAGCGTGCCGACCGATCAATATGGGGACGGCCGCTCCCGATGCAAAGAGCCATCCATGTCCGTCATCCCCGGCATCTATCGCCACTACAAAGGCCCGCGTTATCGCGTGTTGGGCACCGCGCGCCACAGCGAAACGGAAGATTCGCTGGTGGTTTACCAGGCGCTGTATGGCGAATTTGGCCTGTGGGTGCGACCGGCCGCGATGTTCGCCGAAACGGTGACCATCGGCGGAGAGCAGATACCCCGGTTCGCCCTGGAGCGCGCCATGGCCTCGCCACTGGATGAGCTGTCGCACGACCTGAAGGATTTGCCGTGAACCGTACCTACACCGACGACCCCGAACACGATTATGGCCCCAGCCGCTCGCAGCAGCGTCGCGATGCGCTGGCCGTACTGGCATTCGCCACGCAACTGATGGAGCTGCCGATTTCCAAGATCGGACGCTTGAATCTCCCCGACGACGTGTTGCGTGAGATCGACAACACGCGCCGCATCACATCGCACATTGCACGCAAGCGGCAGTTGGCATTCCTGGCCAAGGTGATGCGCCGCCATGGTGATGATGCCTTCGCCGACGCACGCGCGGCCCTGGGCGAAAACAAGGAGCGCCAGCGGCAGGAAACCGCCGCGATGCATCGCATGGAGGCCATGCGCGACCGGCTGCTTGGCGACGACAGCGATGCGGCCATGGGCCAGTTGATCGATCAGCATCCCGGCATCGATCGCCAGCATCTGCGTTCGTTGATTCGCCAGGCGCGCAGTGAGCGCGACGGTAACAAGCCGCCGCGTGCCTACCGGGAAATCTTTCAGTTGCTCAAGGAACTGGCATCCGCTGACGAGGATGCCGATGATGCAGGCCTCACCGACGGGGATGATTCGGCCGAATGATCGTGGTGCGCGCGAAACTGCGCGCAACTATCGTCAGGTGAAACCAGGCAATCGTGCAGGCGGCATAGCGCGCTCGTACCGATACTGGCGCCGAAGGCCGAACCAAACACCGCAAGCCCCGCCACGCTGCGCTCAAGATCATGCCTGTTGTTCTCACGGAAGCGACAGGCGAGGCAGCGTGGCGAAACCGCGGCTTCCGCACTCATGAACCCAGCCCGTTCCAATAACCGGCAAATACGTGTGCCGACAGCACGTAACCGAGCACGATGTTGATCGCCACACCCACTGCGAAAGCCGCCAGGGGCTTCCATCCCGTCGCGCTCAATGAACGCAGCCGCGTGGTGAGGCCTATGCTCAGGAAGCAGAAAATGAAGGCCCAGGTACGCAGTGCCGTGATGGGCGCTACCAGATCGGGCGTGACCACCTTGCGGTAGTCGGCCAGCGAGTAGTGACTGGCGATCCAGGTCACCAAGGCCGACGCCAGTACGAAACCGAACACGAATTTGGGGAACCGCGCCCAGATGTCACGGAAATCGGCCTTGGCCTTGATGCCAGTAGCCGCGATATCCCAGCGCGTGGTGGCGACCCAGGCCAACACGAAAGCCCAGATACCGATCCAGATATCGCGACCGACCACCTTCATCAGCGTGAACGCCTGCACGGAGGCATCCGGTGCACCGGCGATCGCGCCACCAGCGTTGCGTGCCACGTCGCCATAAGCCTGGGCGGCGGCAATACCCGCCGCATCGGCAAACTCCGAGGTGCCGATCCACGCACCGGCCACGCCGGTAGATAGTCCCAGGGCCTTGGATGCAAAAGGCAGGACGAAGATCATTACGATGGCCCAGGCGATCACCAGCGTGATCGCCACCGAGGCCTGCTCACGCTTGGCGCGCACGGCACCGGCAATGGCAATCGCGGCCGAGACACCACACACCGCGCCACCAACCCCAAGCACCGCGGCAAATCGCTTATCCAGGCCCAAGGCCTTGCCCGCCAGGAAGATCGCAAAAAAAGTGACGAGTGAGACAATGGTTGCCTGCCCTACGGCCACCGGGCCGGCCCACACGAGCAGGGTCAGCGGCAACGTGGCGCCCAGCAGCACGATACCGAGCTTGATATAGAACTCCACACGCAGGCCGGCGAGGAACCAGTCCGGCAGCCGGGTCAGGTTGGAGACCAGCAGGCCCAGTACCAAGGCCACCAGCGGGGGTTCGAGGTTGTAATGCGATGCCTGGGTCCAGGCACCGACGACGAAAATCGCCGTGGCAGCGATGAACAGGATCAGAAAAGATGGCAGGAAATGCGCCAGTTTCTGCCCCAGCACCGCCAGGCCCGTGCCAAAGAGCAACGCGAACAGGGCAAACAGGGCCAGGTAATTGGGGAGGTGGGCTTGAAGATCGCTGACGACCTGGCTCCACTGGGTCCATTTGGCTGGCGCGACCGCTAGCCACTTGATGCTGGAGCCGTTGGCGAACAAGGCCCAGGCGGCAAGGATCAGGGCCAGGCCCAGCCACACCGACCACCAGTCCTCATTCGAAAAAAGCCCGCGTCGCCCGGTCGGCAGACGCTCTGCCTGCCGCTCGCTCGCGGGCTTGGATAAAGTCGAAATCGCCTCGGTCATACCGCACCCTTGCCATCAGTGCCGGCGTCACCCCTTGCGCACCGGATCAGCCTGACTGTCCGGTAAGAACCGGCCAAAGCGAAATGACTTTGTGCTCTATGTTTATGCGGGTTTGGGGGCAAGCTGGCTTAGCCCCCTGAACCCGCAAGTGGCGACTTGCTTCGCGATTAAATTCGCTACGAAGAGGCTGTACCGCCGACGGTCATGCCATCCACGCGCAAGGTAGGTTGGCCTACGCCAACA
>NZ_DASVMI010000112.1:0-63205 GCF_036384435.1 Dyella sp.
AACTGGCCTTCGATCTCGCGGGTGAGATCGCCTTCCTTTCGCAGGTGCAGCGACTTGCGACGCAACTGGTCGATGGCGCGGCGTTTGGCGGTCGTCATCAGCCAGGCCCCGGGTTGCTCGGGAATACCCGTGGTCGGCCACTGCTCGAGTGCAGTGACCATCGCGTCATGCGCCAGTTCCTCGGCCAAGCTGACGTCGCCCGTCATGCGCGCGAGGGTGGCGATGAGCCGGGGCGATTCGATACGCCATAGCGCATCGAGGCTGCGATGGATGTCCGTCGATGCGCTCATGGCGAACGATCACAGCAGGTCGCCATGGATGACGCAAGGCCATCCATGGCGACGCCAGGTCCACAGGGTCAGGCTCGGGTATCGCAGTTGACCATCCACGACACGCCGTAGCGATCATCGATCTGGCCATAGCGTTCGGACCAGGAGGTCTTGGCCAGGGGCATCGGGATGGCCGTGGCCTGCTCCGAGAGCGCGTCGAACAGCTTTTCGGCCTGGGCCACGTCAGCGGTATTGATACAGATCGAGAAGCCTTTATAACCTTCGAACGTATAGGGGCCGCCAACGTCCGAACCCATCAGCAGGCAATCGCCCACCTTCAGGCGCACATGGGCGACTCGCCTGCCGTTGATCTCGTCGATACCGGCGCATTCGGGCATGTCGGCGTAGCGGATCAGTGCCTCGATCTTGCCGTCCAGGCAACGCGCATAGAACTGGAATGCTTCTTCGCAGTTGCCATCGAACATCACATAGCTGTTGACGATCATGGTGGTCTCCTTCGTTGTCATGGCTGGTTGGCGATCCGCGCGCGCAGGCGTAGTTCCCGTTCGCGCAGTTCCGGGGTGGATGCCGCGCCGAAGTCACCGGCCTCGTAGACCGGCCGAATCTCGATTTCTGGTTCGCCTTCAAGTGGGTGGGGGCAGCGCTTGACCCATTCGATGGCTTCCTCGAGGGAACTGGCCTGGATCAGCCAGAATCCAGCGATCAATTCCCTGATCTCGGCGAACGGCCCATCCAGGACGGTGCGCTGCGTTGCATGCAAGCGCACGCGTGCGCCCTGGGCGCTGGGCTTGAGACCTTCGGCGGCGAGTAGCACGCCAGCGCGCACAAGTTCCTCGTTGTACCGATTCATATCGGCCAACAAGGCCTGGCTTGGCAATACCCCGGCCTCGGTCCGGGCGTCGGCCTTGATCATCAGCATGAAGCGCATGTCCTGTCCTCTGGATGGCGGTGGGAGCGAGCCTTTTGTGCCCGCCTCAAAGGGACGACGAACGGGGAGGGGCGAGATCGACGAGGTCTGGCCAGCTTTTTGGTAGCCATGGGTCGATGCGGGCAGCGGCTCCAGGTTTTGTGATCAGGATGCACGACCGGGCGATTCCCAGGTGGCACGGCAGTTGCTGTCGCTTATAGTTCACCTTTGCCTATGGGGAGCCTCGTGGCTTTCCTCGACGATTTACCCTGGGACTCATGGCGACACAGCGCAACGCACGACCGTTTCAACAGATGGATCTTCTGGGTGGTTCCGGTGGTGAGCCCGCGCAGATTCATCGCCTGTTCTTCGCACTGGTGCCGGACGACGTGTTGCGCCAGCGCTTTGCCAGGGCTGCTGATGTACTGCGTGGCGACCAGACGATCCGCGCCCGTTGGGTAGTGCCGGCACGCTATCACGCCACCTTGCACTTTCTCGGTGACTTCCCGCAGTGGCGGCAGGATGTCGCCGATGCGGCCAAAGCGGCGGCCGATAAGGTCGGTCCTCGCAGCTTCGACTGGACACTCGACTATCTGGCCGGCTTCCGGGGGCGGCAGCCGCCATGTGTGCTTCGCGGTACCGAGGTGCCGGTCGACCTGGTTCGCCTTTGGCAGGATTTGCGCGAGGCACTGATTCGTGCCGGAGCCGGCAGTCACATTGGGGGCGGCAATTTTACGCCGCATGTCACGCTCGGCTACAGCCATGGCACCGTTCCCGACATCGCACAGATCGAGCCGATACTTTGGCGCGTGAAGGGCTATGCATTGATCCACAGCATCGTCGGCGAACATGAGTACCGTGTGCTGGGCCGATGGGGCGCGATTGAGCAGTGAGCTTGCCGTGTCCGAAAGGCCGTGCCATCGGCCTTTCTCTCACTTCTCATTCCTGCTCTCTCACGCCTGACAAAGACGTTGTCGACAAAATCCAGCATTCATTAAAGAAGTAAACGTTTCCGCTTCTGGCGGGCTTGTTGATGCAGGTGCACAATCGCGCTGAGACCATACCCGGAGTGTCTTATGCGTTCTTCCCTGTTGTTCGCGCTGGCCTTCTCATGCCTGGCAGCGCCGCTTTACGCCCAGACACCCACGGCGCTCCCGCCCACCACGCCCTCTTCGTTGGCCGATGCGCTCAACGACCCGGCGCGTGGCACTGACCGAGCCGATGATGATCGGCGCAAGATCGCCGATATCATGGCTTTCGCGCAGGTCCGGCCTGGTCAGAAGATCATGGAGCTGATACCTGGCAAAGGGTATTTCACGCGCGTGTTCAGTGCCGTAGTGGGGGTGACCGGGCATGTGTACCTGGTATGGCCTGACGAATATGCCAAGGAAGATGCCGAGGGCCTCGCGGCATCGCGTAGCCTGCTGACCGATACGCACTATGGCAACGTCAGCGTATTGAACCAGCCGGCCGCTCAGTTGAGCAGTCCCGAACTGGTCGATCTCGTGTTCACCTCGCAAAACTACCACGATTATCCAGACCCCTTCATGGGCAAGGTCGACCTGGCCAAGTTCAATAAGCAGGTGTTTGCCGCGCTCAAGCCTGGTGGTCTGTTCGTGATCATTGATCATGCCGCGCCGGCAGGCTCGGGCATGCAAGATACCGATACGTTGCATCGCATCGATCCGGCGATCGTGCGCAAGCAAGTGGAAGCGGCTGGTTTCATCTTCGACGGCCAGAGCGGTGCGTTGCGTAATCTTGACGACAAGCACACTTTAAAGGTGTTCGATAAATCCATACGCGGTCATACCGATCAGTTCATTTATCGTTTCCGTAAGCCCGCCTGAGGCGTCATGTCGCCGCCGGATCGCAGGAGCGGCGACTTTTCCAGGCCATGTATTCGTGACCCATGATCGTGCTGACAATCTGATTGGTGATCCCCGTCCGCTCGCGCCGGTCGAGCCTGATGCCGGCGATTGCTGCGGCGAGGGATGCGTACCTTGCATCTTCGATATTTACGAAGACGCGCTGGTCGCCTATCGCCGTGACCTGTCACGATGGCGGCGGCGCCACCCGGATCGCGAAGGAGCGCATGATGCCGGTACTGGCAATCCTTGAGAAAGGCCCCATGTCGGGGTCCTCACGTTCGAGGACGTCGCATGATTGCTTTTTCCGTACTGGACCTGGCCCCGATCACCGAGGGTAGCAACGCCACCGAGGCTTTTTCACGCAGCCTGGACCTGGCACGGCTGGCCGAACGTTTGGGTTACCGGCGTTACTGGCTGGCCGAGCACCACAACATGCCGGGTATAGCCAGCGCGGCGACATCGGTGCTGATCGGCTACATAGCAGGCGGCACTTCTTCGATCAGGGTCGGTGCCGGCGGCATCATGCTGCCCAATCACTCGCCATTACAGGTGGCTGAGCAGTTTGGCACGCTTGCGTCGATCTACCCGGGACGTATCGATCTTGGGCTGGGACGCGCGCCCGGCACGGATCATGCGACGGCACGGGCCTTACGGCGCTATTTTGATAGCGCTGATCAGTTTCCCCAGGATGTAGGCGAGCTATTGGCGTATTTCGAACCCGCCACGCCCGGCCAGCCGGTGCGTGCGGTGCCTGGAGCTGGTGTGCAGGTGCCGGTCTGGCTGCTGGGGTCGAGCCTGTTCAGCGCCCGTCTGTCGGCGGCCCTGGGCCTGCCGTTTGCCTTTGCCTCGCATTTCGCACCGGATGCCATGGACGAAGCGTTAGCGATCTACCGCCGCGATTTTCGTCCCTCCCAGCGCCTGGCGCAGCCGCATGCGATGCTCGGCATCAACGTGGTTGCCGCGCAAAGCGACGCGCAGGCGCAGCGCCTGTTTACCACCCAGCAGCAGAGTTTCATCAACCTGCGTCGCGGAAACCCTGGCCTGATTCCCGCGCCTATCGACGATATCGAGTCATATTGGACTCCGACCGAAAAGTTTGGTGTGGAGCATGCCCTGGCCTGCGCGGTCGTGGGTAGCGAAGCGACCGTGCGCGAGGGCTTGTCAGCGTTTATTTCGCGCCACCAACCGGATGAGTTGATGATCACGACCAATATATTCGACCACGCGGAGCGTTGCCGATCCTATGAGATCGCGGCGCGCGTGAGAGACGTGTTAGCCCAATGAGATTCAATGGGCGAATGCCCTGATTCGTGAAGGATTTTATGGCTATCTCGTGATAGCTTTTAAAAGGAACGTTGGCCGGTTGGTATCCAGGGAGGATATCGACCGTAATCTGGCCTGATGAATAGCCAGCACTGGCTGGCCGGTTTAGGTTGCCACGTAGCTGAGCGGTCTCCACCATGATCGCCTCATTATGTTCTTGATGACCATCACAAGCATGGTGAATGCCGCGTCACATTGCTAAATGGGACCGGCAATTTTGCAATACTTCCTATAGTTGTATGCATTTTTTGCCTTTCATATCCATGTTTTGGAAGGGAGGGCGAGATCTTGGAAAGAAGCGTTTACGCCATGGAAGCATATATATACGAAGACCAGGCGCGGAAGGCCTGCAAGCTGCGTATCTCCGAAGCCCACGGGACACCCGGTGGTTGCTTTTATTGCAATGTGTCGTTCAAGCCGTTGATCGACGAGGAGGAGCAGGTCTTCGCCGATAGTGACGAGAAGGCCATCGCACTGTCGTTCAAGTTTCTTCGCCTGCTCGCGTTCGGCCTTCACGTGGAGGACGAGCACGGCAACCCGGTGACCATCCAGGCGGCCGATGGACGCTATATGTAGATCGGCTCCGGCGGCGCGAAGTGCCGATGCAGGTCCTGACGGCATCGGGCCAACTGGGGAGGGGTGAAGCGGCCGGCGCCTTCGTTTTCAATCACGATCTGGGGATCGATGAAGTGGCTTTCGCCCATCAGGGTGATCATGGCTGACAGGTTGGCAGCATGGAGCACCTGGCTCATCGGCAGCGTGGCACTGCCGCGTTCGGCTAGTGCCTCAAGCACATGGGGAGGCAGGTCCCAATAACGAGCCGCTTGCAGGGTGAGTTCAGAGGCAATGCGTGCCGCACTGGCGATGAATTGCGGGGTATAACTATTGAGTGAGCCGCTCAGCTCCTTATCCAGCGCGCGTGCCACCGCGCCAATGCCTGTATTGCTGACCAGGCCGGCCAAATGCGCTTCGAACGGATCACACAGGCCCTTGCTCAAATAAGCCGCTGCATGTGCGCAGCGCTCGGCGTGATCCCACAGTCGCTGCCCGGCGACCTGGCCGAACATGCCAGCACTGGCCAGGAGGATGGGCTTCATGACGTGCATGGATACGACCTGACGCAGCCCGACCTGTCCGAGCAGGACGATAGCGTGCTGGAGGCTGGTGATCGGCTGCACCGCGCGATACGCGACGCTGCCGATGACGCGCATCACTTCGCCGACCAGCACCGGATCGCGGCCAATCAGCTCGGCCAGTTTGGCACCATTGATGTCGTCATTCTTCAGGGCACGCAACAACTGGGGCAACACAGTGGGCATGCGCGGCAGTGTGCGCACGTCGTAGCGGTCCCCGCCGCAGATGTCGTCCAGGCGCTGCAAGGCCTGTTGTTCCTGGGGGCTCGGTGCGACGTCGGCCGATGAGGGCAGGCTGAAGACGAAGCGAAAGAATTTGTCCTCGACGTAACTGGCCGATACGGCATCGGATGGCTCGCCAGGTTCGGTCACGGGGAGGGCCGGATGCGCGGTGACGGCGGTTGTTGGCCGTGGCCGCGCAGGCGTTGTCGCCTGCCTGCTTCCGAATAGACTTGCCCAGAACCCCATCGCCACACCCTCTTCAGTTCCCCGATGTATCGGCTGGAGCGCGAGAAAATGTAGGTTTCATCACATTTTTGCGCTGCGTTGCAACAGCCACTGCGCAGCGCCCTGACCGGCCATCAGGCCACTGGCCAGGCAGGCCGTCAGCAGGTAACCGCCCGTGGGGGCCTCCCAGTCAAGCATTTCGCCAGCGCAAAAGACACCCGGCAAGCGGTCCAACATAAGTTGCGCGTCCTGTGCCTCCAGCCGAATGCCGCCTGCGCTGCTGATCGTTTCGGCCAGCGGGCGCGGTTGCAACAGGCGCAAGGGCAGGCGCTTGATCGTTGCCGCCAGTTGCCCAGCGTCGCCGAGCCGGGATTTTTCCAGCACTTCATGCAATAGCGCCGCTTTGGCACCATCGATGCCCGCCTGGCGGCGCAAGTGCTCGGCAAGGCTGCGCTTGGCACGCGGCCGTGACAGGTCGCCAGTCAGACGTTCCTGTGATCGATCCGGTGCCAGGTCCAGCATCAGCATGGCATGGCCATCGCGGGCGATACGATCGCGCAGGTCCGGAGCAAGGGTATAGATCAGGCTGCCTTCGATGCCGGTCGCTGTGATGACACACTCGCCCTGGCGTGCATGCGCCATGCCGTGGAGATCCTGCCAGTGGGCAACAACCGGCTTGAGCGGCGAGCCGGCATATCGGCCGGACAAGTAAGTGCTCCAGCCGATGTCAAAACCACAATTGGCTGGCTTGAGCGGGGTCATGTCCACGCCACGTTCGGCCAGCCAGGGCTGCCACGCGCCATCGGAACCCAGTTGCGGCCAACTGCCGCCGCCGAGTGCGAGCACCGTGGCATCGGCGGCGATGGCCTGTTCGCCTTCGGGCGTGATCATGCGCAGCCGGTCCTGGCTGTCCCAGCCAACCCAGCGATGATGCACATGAAAGCGAACCCCCTGTTCGCGCAGGCGATGCACCCAACTGCGAAGCAAGGGCGCGGCTTTCATATCCGCAGGAAACACGCGTCCGGAACTGCCCACGAAGGTGTCGATGCCCAGTCCATGCACCCAGGCACGCAGGGCGTCGGCATCGAAGTGCTCCAGCCACCGGGCGATCTCCCGCGCACGAGGACCGTAACGCCTGATGAAATCGGGCTTGGGCTCACCGTGGGTGATGTTCATGCCGCCCTTGCCGGCCAGCAGGAATTTTCTTCCCACGGAGCCTTTACCCTCGAATATGTCCACCTGCACGCCTGCCGCGCACGCTGCTTCGGCAGCCATCAGGCCGGCGGGACCTGCGCCGATCACGGCGAGCTTGGGGGGGATGACGGACATGAAGGGTACGATGGGTCGCTGGGCCACCGATTATCGCGCTTGCCAGTCCATCAGGCGAGGCGGTTAACGGGCGCCCCGCCTGATGCCATCAATGTTCGTTGACCTGGAGGTTGTGCATAAGGAGATCGAGCTTGGTCTTCATCGCATCCTGCCCACGCGAGCCTTCAGCGCCATAAGAGGCGGTATACAACACGGAAGGCTTTGCCTCGGCTGAAGTCTGCTCGGGCGTGCCGCCGACCATGCTGATGTAAGTCATGTCGTCTTCATTGTACGCAGAGCCATCGGAGGGGTGATTGCGGTGCAGCACTTTCTTCCAGTAGTTCTGGTAGCTGTTGTCCAGATCCTCGGAAGGTGCGACGTGGCGGTTCACGCGTACGATTTCATCATTGTCGACATTGGCCTTGACCATGACATCGGATACGTCCCATACCACCTTGCCGGCATCCTTGAAATACGAGAAGCCCAGCAGCAACTGGCTGTCCTTGTCAATCTTCTGAAGGTCCGGCGTGTAACCGAAGCTCACGCGTCGCGAGTGGTATTTGAAGTCGTGGGCGTAGTCGAAGCCGATGTCGATGTGCTCCAGCGGGGCAGGCAGGAGCGGCTTCTGTTGCAGGTAATCCTTCCATTGGGCCAGGGTGCCCGAGTAGGACACATCGAAGAAGTCGGTGATCTTGCGCAGGTCCTGGATGTTGGTATGCAATTCGTTGGGATGCGACGACCGGATCATCAGCACGTAGCCATCGGGTACCGGCAGCGCGAACGTCACTAGTTGCGCATCCTGATAAGCCAGCGGCCAAATACGGACTTGCCAGGTGCGCTGGTAGCTATCGACAAAGCGTGAATCCTCCGTGGGCTTGCCCAGGGAGGTGATCTTGACCTTGTCCGAGCCGACGCTGCGCCGCATGGGCATGCCCTTGAGTACCAGGTCCATCATCAGCTTCGGATCGGCGTAGAGCTGGCCTAGCGCCACGTCGTCGGGCTTGCGCACGTGTACCAGCGCCTCGTTGCCAAGTACGGCGCTGGTGATGAAGCCATTGTTGCTCAGTGTTTCCTTGCGAATATTGCGCTTGGCCACGGACCATACGCCGTTGCTGCCGCGAACGATCAGCGACGGAAACGGATCGACGTCGGAGCTGCTGTGCAGCAGCTCATTGGAGCCATTGCCGTTGGGAAACAGGTTGTCACTATTGTCCTTGAGCAAGGCGTCAAGCTGCCCGTCGGCGAATGTATTGAATCGTGCTTGGTAGGTGGCCGTGAAATCCTTGAAGCTCTGGGGCAGGGCAAATTGCGTCTTGAAGTTACCTGTGTGCGTACTGTCGAGTACGTCAAGCTGATAGGTCACGCGCGTGTCGGCTTCGGCGACGTTATCTGCCGCCTTGAGGATGAAGTCGATGGGCAACGCGTAATTGAGGTTCTCGCCGGGCGACTTCATCAGCACGATGCCGATAAGCTTGCCGTTCTTGTCCAGCAGCGGCCCGCCGCTGTTGCCCGGTGATGCGGCTGCGGAAAAGCGCATCCATTTCCAGCGACCGTCCTGTTCCTCGGGTGTGTTGGAGGTGTACAGGCCATCGCGGATCACTACGCCGGTGCCCAGGGCATTGCCCACCGCATACACCACGTCGTTGAGATCGGGTGATGTGTTTGCCTCTAGCGGTGCCGTATCGGGTGCGTCCTTGAGCGTGAATACGACGAAATCCTTCTCGCGAGAGAATTTCACGATCTTGTCGAGGGCATAGACTTTGCCGTTGGCATCGCGCAGGGCCGGTTCACCCATCAGACTGCCCATGCCGGCGTCGAACACATGAGCGGCCGTGGCATAGCGATGATTGCCCAGCGCAAAGGCCGTGCCAATGGAATAGAACTTGTCGTTGCGAAACTGGAATGGCAATTGGTCCAGTGGCAACGGCTTTTCGTATGTGAGGGGGTCATTGACTGGCTTGGGGATAACCACTTCGAAAGTGGCCGCCTGCACCTTGGGCAATACCGCCGGATCCAACGTCGCCGCATGCGCATGGACACCCATGGCCAGCGCAAGACCCATCCATGGCGCAATCCGGCGCGCCAACCCTTTGCCTGCCTGCTTCATCGTTCCTTGTCCCCTAAGAAAAAAGCAGCGAATGATTCTCGTGGGCATGTTGCCCGGCGCCGAGTGTAGCCAAGCTGGCGTCCGGCGGGGATAGCCCATCCGTCCCGGCATGACGTCGCGAAAATCTGCGCCGATCAGGGCCCAGAACAGTTCGATGCCGGACCGCCGACGGAGACCTGGCGCACCGTATAACGCCCGGATCGCCCATCGGGTATGGTCACGGTCGCTGGCAGCACTTCAAGGGTGACCGTCTGTCCCGGCGCCGGGCGCACCAACCCTGCCGGCCAGTCCAGCGCATAGGCCATGCGTGAATCGCAAGGGTGAAACACTGGCACGCCATTCTCGTTGGTGACATGGCCGTCGCGGTAGGCTGGCGGGGTGATCGGGCTATACGTCCCGGCAAGAGTATGACCGCCGCGACAGAAATAGCTCAGGTCCAGGCGGTTGTCATCGTCACCGGGACGCAGCTCCAGCTGTCCCCGTCCCGCGTGGCTCAGTCGCAGGCTGGCGCCGGCGCTCCATGCGTCCAGTGGAACCTTCAGGTCCTGGCCGTCCCGCTGGGCCTGTGCGGTGAAACGGCAGCCCCCGCGTCGATCCAGGCTTTCCACGGCGATCCAGTAGCCATCCCCTCGCAGCCCGACATCCAGCCATTGGTCCTGGAGGCGATACATGCCGGTAAATCCCGCCGGATCGGGTGGCATGGCCGGCGCGGTCGGGCTGTCGGGATGGCAGCCGCCCAACAGCGTGGCTGCGAGCAGGCATGGAAAGGCGAAACGCAAACGCATCCTTGGGGCCTTGAGGGGATGTGATCCTATGTGCGTGCCTAGCATGACATGTCGTGATCGGCGGGGTGTGCTGGGCGCCAAAATCCCCACTGCGTTATTGGCGCCGCTAAAATGACGGTTTTTCTCCTGCCTGGACTTGTGGCGTGACCGCTGCTGCCTTTCCCATCACCGATGTCGCGCTGGAAGCCCTGTTTGTTCCCTTCCAAGCTGGCGTGTTGCGCATGCCAGTTGATGGGGGGGTGATGTTCCTGCGCGCACGTGATGGTTTCGCGTTGCGCGAGAATATGAGGCCAGGCTGGCGTGCCGAGCAGAGCTTCAAACCTTTCGCCATGGCGCTGGAGCGCAGCGGCCTGCGTATGGGCATGGTCGATGCGCAGGATCGCTTCGCGCTGGTGCTGATATTGCCGCCGCGTCAGCGCGAGGAAGCGCGTGCCTTATTCGCGCGTGCGCTGAGTCTGCTGGCGCCAGGAGGGCGCATCGTCGCCAGCGTCCCCAATGCCGAGGGCGCACGCTCCAGCCAGGCGGATCTCGAGAGCCTGGCTGGTACCGTGGGGAGCTTGTCCAAGCATAAGTGCCGGGTCTTCTGGACCGTGCCCGAAGCGATGACCACCGATGCTTCGACATGTATGCGCTGGTTGTCACTGGATTCGCCGCGCCTCAACGATGCCGGCTATCTCAGCCGGCCCGGGCTGTTTGCCTGGGATCGCATCGATGTGGCATCGGCATTGCTCGCGTCGCACCTGCCTGCGGACCTGACAGGTCGCGCGGCTGACCTGGGAGCCGGGTATGGATACCTTTCCGCGCAATTGCTGCGACGGTGCCCAGGGCTGGTGTCGCTCGATGCGTTCGAGGCCGAGCTGCGTGCACGAGAGCCGGCGCAAGGCAACCTGGATGCCGCGTTACAGGCGCGCGATGACGCTCCGGCGGTACGTTGGCATTGGCATGACGTGACCGAGGGCCTGCCAGGGCGCTATGACGTGATTGTCAGCAATCCGCCATTCCACCAGGGCAGGGCGGACCTGCCGGAGCTGGGCCGCGCGTTCATCCATGCTGCTGCCGGTGCCCTGGAGCCGGCAGGGTGTTTCTGGATGGTTGCCAATCGCCATCTTCCCTATGAGGCCGCATTGGCCGATCGATTCAGCGAGGTACGGCAGGTCGTGTTGCAGGATGGATTCAAGGTGATCGAAGCGCGCGGGGTACGCCGATGAAACTGGTCAAGCTGATTGCCAATCTCGGCTACGGTAGCCGCAAGGAAGTGGCCTGGATGTTTCGCGAAGGACGCATCACCGATGCCGATGGCGATGTGCTGTATGCCGATGACAAAGTCGAGCATGCGCATATTCGTATCGATGGCGAGCCGCTGGATCCGCCGGCCGGATTGGTATTGATGATGAACAAGCCCTTGGGTGCCACCTGTTCGCGCAAGGATCCAGGGCGGGTGGTGTATGACCTGTTGCCACCACGATATCGTGTACGCGAGCCCGCATTGTCGACAGTGGGGCGACTGGACCGCGACACCTCGGGCCTGTTGCTGTTCACCGATGACGGGAGCCTGCTGCACCGGATCATTTCGCCTCGCGCCGAAGTGACCAAGGTCTATGAGGCGATGTTGGCGCAGGACCTGCGCGGCGACGAGGGCGAACTGTTCGCCGGCGGTCACATGATGCTCGAATCGGAGACCACGCCGCTGGCACCGGCGCAGTTGGAAGTTCTCGGACCCAGGCACGCGCGGCTGACCGTGACCGAAGGGCGCTATCACCAGGTACGGCGCATGTTCGCGGCCACCGGAAACCATGTGGAGAGCCTGCATCGGGTGGCCATGGGCAGCCTGACCCTGGAGGCTTTGTCGCCCGGGGCGTGGCAGCCTCTGGACGCCGCGGATGTCGCACGGATTTTCCAGGGTACGGCAACCGGCTGATTCATCGTTGGCGCTACACTCGGCGCCTCAATGCCCAGGGGTTCGTTCGCATGACCAAGCGTTACACGTCACTTTCGCTCGCTCTTGGCCTGGTGCTGGCCGGATTGGCCGTATCGGCCACTGCGGCCGACAAACCATCCGCCAATGGCGCTTTCGTGCAACTGGCCGATCATTACTTCGACGATTTCTATTTCCCCAACCAGCCCAGCGCGGCCACATCTGCGGGCTTGCATCAATACGACGGCAAGTTGGAGGACTATTCGCGCAAGGGTGTGCAGGACACCGTCAAGGCGCTGAAAGGGTGGGAGGCAAAATTCGCCGCGATCGACGCCGCCACGCTTGGCGAAACCGAACGCGGTGACCTGGAGCTGGTGCTGGCCAACATCCGTGGCCGTTTGTTGATGCTCGAACAGGTGCGTTGGTGGGAAACCAATGCAGATAATTACTCCAGCGGCATCACCGGCAGCGCCTTCACGTTGATGGCGCGCAAGTTCGCATCGTCCGATGAGCGATTGAAAGCGTTGGTGGCGCGCGAGAAGGCCATGCCGCACGTACTGGTCGAAGCGCGCAAGAACCTGAAGAATCCGCCGAAGATCTATACCGAGATCGCGTTGGAGCAATTGCCTGGACTGGAGGATTTTTTCGCCAAGGACGTACCCTCGGCGTTTGCGGATGTTACCGATACCGGATTGAAAGACGAGTTTGCCAAGACCAATGGCGCGGTGATCCAGTCTCTGAAAGATTATGAGCAATGGCTCAGGAATGATCTATTGCCGCGTTCGCACGGCAGTTTCCCGATTGGTGCCGATGCGTTCCGCAAGAAGTTGGCCTATGACGAAATGGTCGACACGCCACTGGATAAACTGGTGGCTATCGACATGGAAGACATGCGTGCCAACCAACGTGAGTTTGCCAGGGTCGCCAGGGAGCTCGATCCGAAGAAGACGCCGGAGCAGGTGTTGGCCGACCTGGGGGCCGATCATCCGGACCGCGCGCACCTGCTCGACACGTTTCGCGGTACCTTCGCCAAGCTGCTCGATTTCATCCAGTCGCATCACATCGTGACGATTCCCTCGCAGGTACAGCCGATTCTCGAGGAAACGCCGCCGTTCATGCGCGCGACCACGTTCGCGTCCATGGATACACCCGGGCCATTCGAGAAGGTTGCCAAGGAAGCCTATTTCAACGTCACGCTGCCCGAGCCGTCATGGAGCAAACAGCAGACCGACGAGTTCATGGCGCAGTTCAGCTATCCGGTGATCAACAATGTGGCCGTGCATGAGGCCTACCCGGGGCATTACGTGCAGTTCCTGTGGATGCACGACATCCATGATCGTGTGCGCCAGTTGCTGGGTTCGTCCAGCAATGCGGAGGGTTGGGCTCATTACAGCGAGCAGATGATGCTTGATGAGGGTCTGGCCCAGGCCATGTACCCGGACGACGTGACGCAACAGAAGAAGCTCAAGCTGGGGCAATTGCAGGATGCCTTGCTGCGCAATGCCCGTTTCATCGTCGGCATCAAGATGCATACCGGGCAGATGAGTTTCGACCAGGCGGTAGATTTCTTCGTCAAGGAAGGCTACCAGTCGCATGCGGTTGGCGTGGTCGAAGCCAAGCGTGGTACCTCCGATCCGACCTATCTCTACTACACCTTGGGCAAGTTGCAGATCCTGAAACTGCGTCAGGACGTCATGGCCCGGCAGGGTAAGGCGTTCAATCTCCAGCAGTTCCACGACGATTTCATGAAGCAGGGCTTTGCGCCGATCAAGATCGTGCGCCGCGCCATGCTGCATGACGATTCGCCCACGCTGTGACGCCTTGGGAGTGCACCGGGCGGCCTTATATCCTTATCCATGCAAACCCTGGTCTTCGATAACAGTTTCATCCGTGACCTGCCCGGCGACGCCGAGGCAGGTCCACGTGCACGCCAGGTCGAACGCGCGCTGCATTCGGCCGTTACGCCAACTGCTGCCAGTGCACCGCGCGTCGTGGCTTGGTCGCGCGAGGTGGCCACAACGCTGGGGCTGGCACCCGGAGACGTCGCCAGCGCGTCGTTCGCCGAAGTGTTCGGAGGTAATGCGTTGCTGCCGGGCATGCAGGCCTGGGCTACCAATTACGGCGGGCATCAGTTCGGTGTATGGGCCGGGCAGCTTGGCGACGGACGAGCCATTTCGCTGGGCGAAGTCATCGCCGATTCTGGTCGCTGGGAATTACAGCTCAAGGGAGCCGGGCGTACCCCGTACTCGCGAGGTGCCGATGGTCGTGCCGTGTTGCGATCATCGGTGCGCGAATTCCTGTGCAGCGAGGCCATGCATCACCTGGGTGTACCGACCACGCGTGCGCTCAGCCTGGTTGCAACAGGCGATACGGTAGAGCGCGATATGTTCTACGACGGCCACCCGCGCGATGAACCGGGTGCGATCGTGTGCCGTGTGGCTCCTTCGTTCATCCGGTTCGGGCATTTCGAGCTCCCTGCGTCGCGCGGTGACGTGGCACTGTTGCGGCAACTGGTGGATTTCACCATTCGACGTGATTTTCCGAGCATCGAGGGTGAGGGCCAGGCGCGTTATGCCCAATGGTTCCGGCAGGTTTGCGAGCGCACGGCGCTGTTGATGGCGCACTGGATGCGCGTGGGCTTCGTGCATGGCGTGATGAATACCGACAACATGTCGATCCTCGGCTTGACGATCGACTACGGCCCGTACGGTTGGCTCGAAGATTTCGATCCGGACTGGACGCCCAATACCACGGATGCGTCGCGACGCCGTTATCGTTACGGCCGGCAACCGAATGTCGCCTGGTGGAACCTGAGTCGGCTGGCTGGTGCGCTCTCGCCCCTGTTCGATGGCACCGAGGCCTTGCAGGCGGGCCTCGATCAGTATGTCGCTGTATTCCATTCATGCGACCGCGAGCATATGGCGGCCAAGCTGGGGCTGGCGACGTATCGCGACGAAGATACTGCCATGGTGCAGTCGTTGCACACGTTGCTGCACCAGGCCGAGGTGGATATGACGCTGTTCTTTCGTGGCCTGTCGGAGATCGACCTGCAGGCGCCTTCGCTAGATGCGGTGCGCGAGGCCTTCTATGACGAAGGCAAGCTGGCGGCGTTTGAACCGGCGTTCCTTGACTGGCTGGCGCAATATGCCGCGCGCGTCGGCCTGGATGACTTGCCTGGCGCCTTGCGACGGGATCGGATGCGTGCAGCGAATCCGCGTTATGTCTTACGCAATTACCTCGCACAGGAAGCGATCGATCTGGCTGAGCGGGGCGACGCATCCGGAATCGACACCCTGCTCGACGTGTTGCGTCGTCCCTATGACGACCAGCCTGGCATGGAACGGTTTGCGCGGCGCCGCCCGGAGTGGGCACGGGTAAGGGCAGGTTGCTCGATGTTGTCGTGCAGTTCATGACAGCCAGCGTGATGGCACCGCGCGACAGCGCCGATGCCACAGGTGCAGTTTGATGCGATGGCTGTTGTTGCCTGGCGTGTTGTGGACTGCGCCCAACACCTTGCTGGGCGGTCTGGCGGGTATCGTATCGCTGGCGCTAGGTGCGCGGGTGCAATGGCAGCCGGCACACCATGCCTGGGTCTTTCGTCGCGTTCCCTGGGGCGCTGGTGGCGCGATCACGCTTGGCAACGTGATTCTCTACACGGGCGAGGAGCTCGACACGCCGTGTCATACCTATCGCCACCGCGCGGGCCTGGCGCGGGATCCGGTTATCTCGTTGGGGCTGCATGAGCGTGCGCACGTCTATCAGTATCTGCTGCTCGGCCCGCTATTCCTGCCTTTGTATTTCCTCTGTGGCGGCGTCAGCGTGCGCAATCGCTTCGAGCGTGCAGCCGATCGTTACGCCCTGACCGGGCGCGGCTGGTGGCCGTGGAGCACGGAACGACAAACACCGCCGTGAGGCGGCGTTTGCGAGGGGTTACTGACCGGACGATTGTGGCTGCGGGCGCGATGGACGCCCGCCACCCTGGGGGCCACCCTGCCCCGGCGATGGACGATTGCCTCCCGGGCCTTGCCCCGGTCCAGGGCGATTGCCGCCCGGCGGCGGGCGATGATCGCCGCCACCTGGATTAGGCCGTGGCCCGTTGCCGGGGTTGGGGCGTGGCCCGTTGCCAGGATTGGGGCGTCCCGGCGGTGGACGATGGTCGCCACCGGGCGGGCGTGGTGGTGGACGATGTCCCCAGCCGGGCTGAGGGCGTGGCGGCGGCCGGTGGATCGGAGGGCGCGGCGGCGGCCGGTGGATCGGAGGGCGCGGCGGCGGCCGGGGGGCGATAGGCCGGTGATACCAGTAATTGCGTTCGCGATAGAACGGGCGGTTGGCGTAGTAGTTGCCCCAATAGGTGCCGATCACGAAGCTGACGATCGGCAGTCCGATGCGCGGGCCATAGTCCTCCACCACCACTGTCTGCTGCTGGTAGGTGTATTGCAGGTAGCCTGCCGCGATCCAGCCGCGATCCGGCCCGACGATCACGTCGCACCATCCGTAGCCCTCGGTACACCCCTGGATGTCTACGCGCATGCCGGCCGGCACGGTGTTGATGCGCGGATAGGCGGTGTCCGGGCCGGCCCGCAGGTTGACGTTGGCGACCACGACGCCTTCGGCGGCCCGGGCCAGCACCGGCATGGCGATCAAGAAGGCAAGCAACACTCCGGCAACGCGTTTCATCGGACGGCTCCCATGACGAGGGTCGAGACCAGATATCTACGATCACTTTGATCCTGACCCGTGCACCTTGCAAGCCCGCTAAAAAGCCACGCGCTCCTGCTCCAATGCAGGTTGTGTCAGTTGTTGCTGTACTTCGTTGATCGAGGCACGGATGCGCGCCGAGAACACCGAGTCCTCATGGTGGATCAGCACCAGTCGATCGGTGGCGCGCGTCATGGCGACATACAGCAGGCGCGCCTCCTCCGCCTCGCTCTTGCCGGGCTTAGGCAACGAACCGAGCCCGGGGATGATCACGAGCGGGAATTCCAGGCCCTTGCTCGAGTGCATGGTGACCAGCTTGACGCTGTCCTCGACCAGGAACAGAGAGCTCTTGCCATTGCTGTCGGCCAGGCGTGAGGGGATCTGGGCCCTTTTCAATGCTTCGTGCAGCTTTTCGCCTTCCCACATATTGCGGAAGATGACGGCCATGTCCGAATAACCGCGTCCCTGTTCGTGTTCTTCGCGTAACTGGGCAATGATGGCATCGAGCTGATCGGCCGCGCGCTCGACGCGAATGAGCTCGGGGATGGGGCCGCGCCGGCCGGCACTCTCCGGGGCGATCAACGGCACGCCATCTTCTTCGCCCACGTGCTCATCGAGCAATTCATGCGCGAAACGGCGGGCGACGGAGAGGATCTCCATCGTGTTGCGGTAGTTGATGCGCAGGATCGTGGTGCGCCCCTGGGCCTGCACGCCGACGCTCTTCCAGGTGAACTTGGGTCGATCGATCTTGCCGTAGATATTCTGCGCATCGTCGTAGAGCACCAGCAACGAATTGGTATCCGGATCGACCATCTGCACGATCAACCGGTACCACTCCGGTTCGAAGTCGTGCCCTTCGTCGATCAGCACGGCACCGTACTGGAAGCGTGGAATCTGTCCGCGTTCGACGCCGGCCATGACGCGTTCGATCATGCCTTCGAAGTCGTCGTGGCGTGAAGGGAGTTCCACATGATAGGCGGTGAGCATCTTCCGGCACCACTTGTGGAAGTTGTACACCTGCACCTTGTCGCCCAGGCCACGCTCGCCCATCAACTGATCCAGCCGCGCGGCCAGCGTCTTGTTATAGCAAAGCACCAGGATGGGCTTGCCCAGGGTGCGCGCCAGGTGCACGGCCCGATAGCCCAGGATCATGGTCTTGCCCGAGCCGGCCACGCCATGAATGATGCGATGTTCGTCGCCGATCGAGCGCGCCAATTGCTCCTGCTGCTGGTCCATGACCTTGATCAGGTCGGGAATGCGCACCGGCAGTGAACTCTCTCCGCCCGCCGACTGGGCGAACAGGCCGAACTGCCCCTCGCCCGGCTCCACCCGCAATTCGGGAAACAGGTGCCAGCGCACGCGGTCGATCTGCGGCAACGTCAGGGCCACGGGGAACACCTGCTGGAACATCGCCCAGAGCTGTTCCTGGAACGCTTCGACGTCGGCCGTCTCATACATCTCGTCGCGGCAGATGGCCAGGTGCGAAGGAATGACCTCACCCAGCAGGGCTTCGTCAAACTGCTTGCGGCTGATGTTGGACAACACCATGCCCCAGGCCCACGGCATCACCAGTTTGCCTTCGTGACGATGGCCGGGCGGGTGGCGTAAGGCGGGGTCACGTTCAAGCACCACGCCCACTTCCAGGGCATAGGCCCTGGCCTGCAACAGGGGATTGGCCACCTTGGTCATGCCGCGATCAGTCACCAGGGTGAACTGGGTGCGATCGGCATGCCGCACGGTATCGGCTTTCCAATCCTTCACTTCCAGCACCAGCAGGCCGCGGCGCGGATGGAACACGACGAAGTCAGGCTGGCGTTGTTTCAAGCCGATCGGTACGTCGTACCAGATGAGGTAGTCGTCCTCGAGTTTCTGCTCCAGGCGCTCGGAAAAGCGCTTTTCGCCTCCGGTCATCCGCGACAGGCAGCTATTTCGGCTAGGTATCAGTTTTGCCATCCGTGCCTCTCGCGGAACCTTGTCGGCCGTGTCTGGTCGATCTTAGAGCCTGTGCGGGGCTTGGAGTAGTCCGGCGGCCAGGGTGGCGTCTACTTAAAGTTCCTGCGACGGCGGCCGATAGCGCCACAAGGGTCCATATCACACGAGACCCGCCGGGTAAAAATCAAAAGCTATGTCCATCGACCTGGCGTCCGTTGCCATCCTGGGCGCATTACAAGCCAGTTTCCTGGCCGTGCTGCTGTTGGTGGCGACGCGCAGCTATGCGGGGGTCGCCCAGGCCAGCTTGCGCATTCGTGGCTGGGCATCACTGCTGGAAGCCGCCGGCTGGTGGCTGCTGGGCATGCGAGGCATGCTGGGCGACTGGTGGGCGATTGGCCTGGCCAATGGCCTGGTCATCGTGTCCTATGCCATGACAGTGCGAGCCATGCGCATGTTGTTGGGCGCGCCCTCGCGCCAACGCATCATCGTGGTGGTCAGTCTTACCTGCTGGCTAGTGATCCTCTGGTACGCCATGGTCCAGCCCGATTACCTGGCTCGCGTGCTGTGGGCATCCATCGTGGTCGCCCTGGACGTGGCACTGCTGATTCGACCGCTGGCCAGATGCCTGCGAGCGAAGGGCTCCATTGCCGAGCGGATCATGCTGGGTGTCTTGCTGATGTCGGCCAGCCTGCTGGCATGGCGCATCGTCGACCTGCTGTTCGGCCGGGCGCCTCCCGGCAATATCCTGGACCGCACGTTCGTCAACACGGTCTACATGATGCTGACCTCGATGCAGCCGACTTTCACAAGCATCGGTTTCCTGCTGATGTACAACGAGGCGATGCAGGCCGATCTCAAACGGGTCGCGCGAATCGACCCCCTTACCGGTGTGGCCAATCGGCTGGCTCTGGCCGAACTGGCCAGGGGCGTGTTCGATCGTGCCGCGCGAGGCGACGAACCATTCGCGGTGCTGATGCTCGATGCCGATCATTTCAAGCGCATCAACGATCGCTTCGGGCACGACGGTGGAGACAAGGTGCTGCTGACCCTGGTCGACAGCATCCGGGCGTGTCTTGGACGCAAGGAAGTGATTGGTCGCGTTGGCGGCGAGGAGTTTGTCGTGTTGTCACCGCAGACTACGCTGAAAGCTGCCCAGGAGCTGGCCGAGCGCATTCGTGTCGCGGTCGAGCATGCGCAGTTGTGGATCGAAGGCGAGGTGCAGTCGCTGACCGTATCCATCGGCGTCACGCTGTCGCGTGCCCAGGACAGCGATTTCGAGACGGTGTTGCGCCGCGCCGACCAGGCGCTCTATGCCGCCAAGCGGGCAGGGCGCAACCGGGTGATGAGTTCGCCCACCGAGCCGCCGGGTCAGTGAGCCAGGGCGCTTACGCGTCGGCGACACGTATCTTGCTACGCTCTGGGTTCGTCACCCACGCCGTGAGACCATGCATCCCCTGGGCATCCACACCATTGATACCGGCTTTGTCCGGACACACTTCGACGCCGCGTATCTTGTCGTGGAAGGCAACCGCGCAGCATTCATCGACTGCGGCACCAACCATTCGCTGCCCAGGCTGCTTGCTGCGCTGGAAAACGCAGGCCTTCAGCCTGAGGACGTCGACTGGCTGATTCTTACCCACGTGCACCTGGATCATGCCGGTGGCGCGGGCGAGCTGATGGCGCAATTGCCCCATGCCAGACTGGTCGTGCATCCGCGCGGTGCGCGCCACATGATAGATCCGTCGCAGTTGTGGGCCGGTGCCAGTGCGGTATACGGCGAACAGACCATGCAACGCGAGTACGGTCGCCTGCGTCCGGTCCCGGTCGAGCGGGTCATCGAATCAGCCGATGGATACCGGATCGACCTGGCTGGCCGCACGCTGGAGTGCCTGGAGACACCGGGGCACGCCCGGCATCACCAGGCCATCCATGATCACAAGGCGAACGTGATCTTCACGGGTGATACGTTCGGGCTGTCGTATCGCGATTTCGACAACGCGGCCGGCCCGTTCATCGTACCGACCACCACGCCGGTGCAATTCGATCCGCAAGCTTTGCATGCCTCCATCAGGCGCCTGGTGGCGCTGGAACCCGTGGCGATGTACTTGACCCATTACGGTCGCGTGGATCCGGTGGAGAAGCTCGCCCAGGACCTGCACGAGCAGATCGATGCCATGGTGGCCATCGCGCAGGGCGCGAAGGATGCACCCGATCGCCATGGGTTCATCAAGGAGGGGCTTACTGCCCTGTACCTGGAGCGCGCACATCTGCATGGCTGGCAGGGCTCGCGTGACGAGTTGCTGGTGCTGTTGGGCATGGACGTGGAGCTCAACGCCCAGGGCCTTGGCGTATGGCTGGATCACGCCAAAGCCTGATTCGATGTTTTTCGCTCAGTTGACCTGGGCGTCGATCAGCGCCTGGGCGACCGCTACCAGCGAGCCGGCCGGTCCGCCCTTGCCGAACATCTGGCCTGAGGCATAAGTACCTTCCAGCAAGAGCAGCAGGCCATCGGCCAACTGATCTGGATCACGCGCTCCCATGGCCTGGCTCATATCGACCAGGCGCGCACGCAATGCGCGTTTGTTGGCCCGTGCGACTTCCAGCGCGGGATGGTCGCCATGCGGGTACTCCACGACGGCATTGGTCAGTCCGCAACCTCGGTAATGATCGTGCGTGGCGCGCTGGGCAAGTCCCGTCATGTAGGCGATCAATTGCGCTCGCGCATCGGTTGGGTGCTCTGCGCGCGGTGCTTCGAAAATCGCCCAGAAATCGGTTTCGTAATCGCGCAGGTATTGCGCGGCCAGGTCGTCTTTTGAGGCGTAGCTGCGATACAAGCTTGGCTTGGTAACGCCGGCGCTGGTGACGATCTCATCCACCCCGACCGCGCGGATGCCCTGGCGATAGAACAGCTCGCTTGCGGTCTGCCGGATACGCTCGGCGGCGCGGAGCTTGGAAGGCGCTTTGGGCGGGGCATCTTTGGCGGTCATGGGGGCACTGGCATTGACGATGTTACCGATCGGTACGTATGATCGGGAGCAGGCCCGTACCGATCGGTAACATGACTATAATCCAGCGCCGCCCCTGGGGCCAGAACTACGCATTCGTGGTGGCTGGCGTGATCTTCCTGGCCTTGCTGGCGGCGGCGGGCGTGCGCGCCGCCCCTGGCGTGCTGATCCTGCCATTGGGGCAGGCGTTCGGCTGGAGCCGCGACAGCATTTCGCTCGCCGCCGCCGTGGGCATCTTCTTGTACGGGTTGGTTGGGCCTTTTGCCGCGGCCCTGATGCAGGCGGTCGGCATCCGACGCACCCTGATTGCCGCGCTTTCGTTGATGGCGGTATCCATTGCGGCGAGCCACTGGATGACCCAGCCATGGCACCTGCTGCTGAGCTGGGGTGTGTTCTCCGGGTTGGGGTCGGGCTGCGTGGCCATCGTGCTGGGCGCGACCGTGGTCAATCGATGGTTCGTCCGCCATCGCGGACTAATGCTCGGCCTGCTGACCGCCAGCACTGCAACAGGCACCTTGGCATTCCTGCCTGCCTTGGCAGCGATTGCCGAGCATGGGGGCTGGCGGCCGGTGGTCTGGACCGTGTCGGCGGTCTGTGCGGTCCTGGTGCCGCTGGTATGGTGGTTGTTGCCCGAGCGTCCGGCCGATGCGGGACTGTTGCCTTACGGCGCCGATCCAGCCCTGGCAAGGACTGATGCCCCGCGCCGCAACCTGCTCGGTATTGCGCTGGGTACCCTGGCGCGAGCGTCGCGGCATGGTACGTTCTGGTGCCTGGTCGGCACGTTCTTCATCTGCGGCTTCACCACTAATGGCCTGATCGGTACACACTTCATCGCCATGTGCGGCGACCATGGCATCCCCGAGGTACGCGCGGCTGGATTGCTGGCGATGATGGGCTTTTGCGACTTGATCGGAACGACATTGTCAGGCTGGCTGACTGATCGTTTTGATTCGCGCAAATTGCTGTTCATGTACTACGGCCTGCGTGGGGCATCGCTGATCTGGTTGCCATACTCGGATTTCTCGTTTTCCAGCTTGTCGATATTCGGCGTGTTCTATGGCCTGGACTGGATCGCCACTGTTCCCCCGACGCTGAAGATCGCCGCGGAAACTTTTGGCGACAACGATGCGCCCGTTGTATTTGGCTGGGTCGCGGCCGGTCATCAAATGGGGGCGGCGACGGCGGCGTTCTTTGCCGGCTCGATGCGTACTTACACAGGAAACTATTTCGAATCACTCGTGATCGCCGGATGCCTGGGCATCGTGGCATCTTTCCTGGCGATTGCCATTCGTCGTCGTCCCACTTTGTCACCGCAGCCCGCATGATGCTTTGCACCAGCAAAAAGTTGTGTTATCACTAGCCACATGACCCGCCACGTACCCGCCCTGTATTTTTGGTTTTACGGCTATCCGAAGCCACGGGCGGAGGCATGGGTGCGATCGTCGTAAACGAAGATCAAGCAAGAATCCCAGACCAAACCGCCAGCCTCCACTGGCGGTTTTTTCTTGCCGCCACGGAGCTCCAACCCAAGGAACCGCACCGTGAGCAGCCACACCGACGATTTACGTATTCGCAGCATCGAGCCCCTGAGCACTCCCGAGCAGGTCATCGGTGAATATCCACTGCGTCATGAGGCATCACGAACCGTCAGCAGCGCCCGCGTGGCCTTGCATCGCATTCTTGCCGGCCAGGACGATCGCCTGGCCGTGGTGATCGGCCCCTGTTCGATTCACGACCCCCAGGCTGCGCTGGACTATGCGCGACGCCTGCGCCAGCAGCGCGATCGATTGGGCGATGCGCTGGAGATCGTGATGCGCGTGTATTTCGAAAAGCCGCGTACCACAGTGGGTTGGAAAGGCCTGATCAACGACCCGGATCTGGATGGCAGTTTCCGCATCGACAAGGGTTTGCGCATGGCGCGTGGCGTGCTGCTGGATATCAACGCCCTGGGCCTGCCGGCTGGCTGCGAATTTCTGGACATGATTACCCCGCAATACACCGCCGACCTGGTCGCCTGGGGAGCCATCGGCGCGCGTACGACCGAAAGCCAGGTGCATCGAGAGCTGGCATCGGGTCTGTCCTGCCCGGTGGGTTTCAAGAATGGCACCGATGGCAACGTAAAGATCGCTATCGACGCGGTGCAGGCATCCTCGCAGCCGCATCATTTCCTGGCCGTGACCAAGCAAGGCAATGTCGCCATCGCTGCGACCTCGGGCAACGAGGACTGCCATGTGATCCTGCGAGGCGGGCATGCGCCCAATTACGATGCGCAAAGTGTGCAGGCAGCGTGTGCCGCGATGGAAAAGGGCGGACTGATGCCGCGCATCATGATCGATGCCAGCCATGCCAATAGTGGCAAGCAACCGGATAATCAGCCACAAGTCGCCGAGGATATCGCCAGCCAGATCGAAGCGGGCGAGCATCGCATCATGGGCGTCATGGTGGAGAGTCATCTCGTGGGTGGCCAACAGTCGTTACAGGCGGGCAGGGCGCTGGTCTATGGCCAGAGCATCACCGATGGTTGCCTGGACTGGGAGCGTTCGGTGGCTTTACTCGATCGCCTGGCGGCCGCTGTACGCGCACGCCGCACCCGTCAAGAAAGGCGGGTAGCCAACGGTTGACCGTGCAAGGGTATTCTTCACGAAGGGTTATCGTCGTGCTGTCCTATGCTCGCCACCTTGCCAACATGCCAAGGGAGCTCGCATGTCGCCGGACATCCAGCACGATCGCCATCGTCATCGCTTCGAGACGCGCGTGGATGGCGTGGCCTGTGTCCTCGATTACCAATTGAGTGAGCGGGTCATGACGGTTATCCATACCGTGGTTCCCGAAGCGGTGGCCGGCCGGGGCATTGCCGCCAATCTCACGCGTATGGCCATGGACACGGCGCGTCAGGAAGGTTGGAAGGTGGTACCCGCTTGTTCCTACGCTGAAGCGTGGATGCGGCGCCACCCCGAGTATGCCGACTTGCGCGCTTGATCGTTATGATCTGCCGAGCCCGCCATGGCGGCGGATAAAGGGCAGCCGGCTTTGAATTCACAAACGTTGTCCATGCCTGCATGGCAAGGGAGTCAGGCATGAATACCCGCAGCAAGCGCGCATGGCGCTGGCGCCCCTTCCACGCCATGCGCGCCCGTCCGCGCATGATGCTCTCGGCGTTGATCTTTCTCGTGGTCAGCGCTGTGCTGTATGCCGCTGGCGTGCGGTTGACCTTGGCGGTGCTACTCGGCTTCGACCTGGCTGCGCTGGTCTTCCTGAGCATGGTCGCATGGCTCTTCACCAAGGCAGGCCCCCAGCAAATGCGCTTGCAGTCGCGAGCGCAGGACAGTGGCCGGTGGGGCTTCCTTTGGAGCGGTATCCTGCTGAGTGGCGTGGTGATGGTGGCGCTGGGAACGGAATTGCACGCATCCAAAGACGGCAGCGTGGGCTCTATCGTGTTGTCGTCGATGAGCGTGATACTTAGCTGGCTTTTCATGAATACCATGTTCGCCATGCACTACGCCCATGGCTACTATGGTAATTTCGGCAAGAAGCATGAAGGTCTGCAATTCCCCGAGACGCCGCAGCCCGATTACTGGGATTTTGCCTACTTCGCCATCGTCATCGGCATGACCTTCCAGGTCTCCGACGTACAGATCACCAGCCGTTACCTGCGCCGCGTCGCCCTGTTGCACAGCGTGATCGCGTTTTTCTTCAACGTATTCATCATCGCGCTGACGGTGAATGTGGTGGCGGGCCAGGCGTGATGAATGGAGCATGGCCGGCTGTGAGGAGTTAGAGGTCAGGCGCGAAGGCACGGGGCTCTATTTCCTCACTGCTGACTCCTCGCAAGCGGCCCTGCAGCCGAACTGACCGCTGCCTGTCCGCCTCAATCGCGGAAATTATCGAACTGCAGCGGCACGTCGATCTTGGCCTGCTTGAGCACTGCCATGGCCAGTTGCAGGTCATCGCGTTTCTTGCCGGTGACGCGCAGCTTGTCGCCGTTGATCTGGGCTTCCACCTTCAGCTTGGCCTCCTTGAGCGCGGCGATGAGCTTCTTCGCATCGGCTTGCTCGATTCCCTGCTTGACGGTGATTTTCTGGCGTGAGCCGGCCAGGTTGGTTTCCGGGTCGGCCAGATCCAGGGCGCGGATGTCGATCTTGCGGCTACTCAGGCGGTTGCGCAGGATTTCCAGCATCTGCTGCAACTGGAATTCGCTAGGTCCCGATTGGGTAATGACGAATTTGTCCAGCTCGAACTTGGCGTCCGTGCCCTTGAAATCGAAGCGATTGGCCAGCTCGCGATTGGCTTGGTCGACCGCATTGGTCAGTTCGTGCTTGTCCACTTCGGAGACGACGTCGAAAGAAGGCATGGCAGGGTTCCTTGAGGGCGGACAAAAAAACAGTGTAAGCGATCGGCGGCGCGCTGGCGGATAATGGCGGTCCAGACTCAGGTGAATGGCGGTAGTGCTGTGAAAGTGGATGTATTGATCGTTGGTGCAGGCGCGGCAGGGCTGATGTGCGCCATGACGGCGGGCTATCGCGGTCGAAGTGTGCTGGTGGTCGATCATGCCAACAAGGTTGGCAAGAAGATCCTCATGTCCGGCGGTGGTCGCTGCAATTTCACCAATCTCGGCGTAACGCCAGCGCAATATCTTTCATCCAATCCGCATTTTGCCAAATCCGCCCTGGCCCGTTACACACCGGGTGATTTCATCGAGCTGGTGGAAAGGCACCGCATCGCCTATCACGAGAAGGAGCTGGGGCAACTATTTTGCGATGAGTCGTCCAAGCAGATCGTGCGCATGCTACTGGACGAATGTGAGGTGGCCGGCGTGCGCATCGAGACGAGTTGCGCGGTCGACCGCGTCACGCATGGTCAATCAGGCTTTACCGTGAAGACCACGCGAGGCGAGGTGCATGCCCAGTCGCTGGTGGTCGCCACCGGCGGGCTTTCCATTCCGAGCATGGGCGCTACGGGATGGGGCTACGAGCTGGCCCGGCAATTCGGCCATGACGTGCTTCCCACACGCGCCGGACTGGTGCCGCTCACACTCAGCGGCAAGCATCAGGAGCACTACCAGGACCTTGCCGGCGTGGCGTTGCCACAGGTGTCGGTAAGCGTGGGCAAGCATGCATTTCGCGCGGGCATGCTGTTCACGCACCGGGGTATCAGTGGCCCGGCGATTTTACAGATTTCCTCGTATTGGCATACTGGCGATGACTTGCGTGTCGACCTTTCGCCCGAGCTGCAAGCGGGTGACTGGCTGGTCGCGCAGCGGGCCGCGCGTCCGGCGGCCGAGCTGAAGAACGTCTTGGGCGATCTGTTGCCAAAACGCTTGGCACAGCGCCTTTGCGAGCATTGGCTGGGCAACCGGCCGATGCGGCAATGGCAGGAACATGAGCTTCGCGCGATGGCGCAGCGCCTGCATGACTGGCCGATCGTGGCCAGCGGCACGGAAGGTTATCGCACGGCAGAAGTGACGCTCGGTGGCGTGGATACCGATGGTCTTTCATCCAGTACCATGCAGTCGAAGAAAGTAGCAGGCCTGTACTTTATTGGCGAAGTCGTGGATGTCACCGGCTGGCTCGGCGGTTACAACTTCCAATGGGCCTGGGCCTCGGGCACGGCGGCAGGGCAGGTGGCCTAGGTAGACAAGGCTTTTGCTTTACCTGAACACGCTCCATGTTCCACTGCCTGTTCAAATGGTGCGAAGGAACATGACATGAAAGTTGGATTTATAGGCCTGGGTGCCATGGGCACGGCCATGGCCAGCAACCTGATCAAGGCAGGTCACGCGGTGACCGTGTGGAATCGCTCGGAGGCGGCCACCGCGCCGTTGGTTTCGCTGGGCGCGAAGGCCGCCAGCACCCCTGATCGGGCCGCGCAGGGCGATGTATTGCTCAGCATGCTGGCCAATGACAACGCTGTGCGCGAGGTTATCCTGCACGGTGGCTTGCTCGATGCCATGGATGAAGGCGCGGTTCACGTCAATCACGCCACCATCTCTGTGGAACTGGCGCACGAGCTGGCCGAGGAGCACGCCAAGCGTGGCTTGGGTTATGTCGCCGCCCCCGTGTTCGGGCGGCCCGATGTAGCTGCCGCGGGCAAACTCAATATCATCGCCGCAGGCAAAGCGTCGGCGTTGCAAAAAGCGCAGCCGCTGCTGGATGCCATGTCCGCCAAGGTGTGGCCCATGGGAGATGATCCGGTACGCGCCAATATCGTCAAGATTGCTGGCAACTTCATGCTGGTGACCGCGATCGAAAGCATGGCCGAGGCCAGCACGCTGACGCGTGCCCACGGGGTCAGCGCCCAGGATTTCCTGGACATCATGACCCAGACGTTGTTCGCCTCACCTGTTTATCAAGGCTATGGCAAGCTCATCGTCGAGCAGAAGTTCAAGCCCGCAGGGTTTACCTTGCCGCTGGTGTACAAGGACGTGAATCTTGCCTTGGAGGCTGGTGCTGCCAGGCGGGTACCGTTGCCATTTGCCGGCGTCCTGCGTGACACCGTGCTCGAGGCATTGGCGCAAGGGGATGAAGATCTGGATATCTCCGCGTTGTCGCAAGTGGCTGCGCGTCGCGCCAACCTTCCCGATGCATGAAGGGGGGCTGGTACAGGATGCAACTTGAATGGCGCCCGGGGGACGAGCAACAAAATCAGCCTAGTTTGCGGCGGCGACGCATCAGCCAGCTATCCAACTGATTGGCGAAGGCCTGACGATCGCGCTGATGGAATGAGGACGGTCCACCGGTATTGATGCCGGCACCGCGCAGCTCGTCCATGAAATTGCGCATCGACAGGCGTTGCGCGATGGTTTCGGTGGTATAGAGCTCGCCCCGGGGATTCACGGCGAGCGCCCCCTTGGCGATCACCGCGGCGGCAAGCGGGATGTCTTGGGTCACCACGAGGTCATCGGGCTGCGTGCGCTGAACGATTTCGTTGTCCGCGACATCCAGTCCGGAGGGCACCTGTACAGCACGCACGAAGCGCGAAGGTGGCGTGCGCAACCATTGGTTGGCGACCAGCGTCACATGGACCTGTTCGCGCTCGGCGGCGCGAAACAGGATCTCCTTGATCACGCCCGGGCAGGCATCGCCGTCCACCCATATCTGCGGGCCTTCGCTCACTCGGCAGCGTTCCAGTACAGGTGTCCGTCGATGACGGTGTTGGTCTTGCCACCCACCCAGATCGCGCCATCGATACGCACCCGCAACTGTGCGTCGTAGCCGATTTCGCGTCCCTGGCTCACCGTGTAACCCTGGGCCAGTTCCCCTTCGGGTTCGGCGTGGGCCAGATAGGCACCGATCAACCCGTTGGCGGCCCCCGAGGCTGGATCCTCGACGATGCCGACTCCCGCGGGCAGGGCACGCACCACCAATTGGTAGTCGGGATGGCGGGCGCGGGCGAAGACACAAATGCCCAGGCTGTCTGTGGCCTCAGCCAGTTTCCCGATGGCTGCATGGTCTGGCTGCCAGCCTCGCAGGCTCGCTTCATCGGCGCACTCGGCCACCCACCAATGGCGACCGCCCTCCACCAGCGCCGGTGGCAAGCGTCCCGATTCAATACCTGCGAGGGCGTCCGCGATCAGCGGATGGGCATGCATGCCTTGCGAGACCACCCTTGCCGGCGGTGACTTGAGCAGCAATTGGCGCGACGGCCCCTGGCCTTCAACGCGGATCGGCAGCAGGCCGGCCAGGCATTCTTGCCATAGCATGCCGTCGACGGGCTCGGCGATCCCGGCTTCCAGCACGGCGTGGGCACTGCCGATGCTGGGATGGCCGGCGAAGGGAATTTCCTTGTGCGGCGTGAAGATACGCACACGGTAACTGGCTTCAGGCGTGCTCGGTGGCAGCAGGAATGTGGTCTCGACCAGATTGGTCCAGCGCGCGAAACGTTGCATCTGGGCATCGTTCCAGCCGCGTGCATCGGTGACGACGCCCAGATGATTGCCGCCGCCGAGTGTGGCGTTGAAGACGTCCAGATGCAGGTATCGAATCGGATGCATGGGGTGTGTCATGGCGGCAACGGGCCGCACCAAAGCGCCAAATGATAGTCCTCCATGGCCGATTTGTGGCAGTGCAGCGAAACTTTGCCATGACTGACCGGTCGACAAGCACAAGCGGCCTCGTCAAGATGCCGCGTCTCTCCTGGGTTCCTGAAGGATCGCTCCCGCATGCCGGTCACCTTGATCATCATCGCCATCACCTGCGTGGTGTCGTTCGCCGCTTTCAACAACAGTCGCCTGCTCAATGACCTCATCTTCTGGCCACCGGCCATCGAGCGGCAGCGTGAGTACTACCGCCTGGTCAGCTACGGGCTGATCCATGCCGATTTCATGCACCTGCTGCTGAACATGCTGACGTTGTTCTTCTTCGCCCGATACGTAGAGCAGTTCTACACGCACACGCTGGGTATGTTCGGGTTTGCGCTCTTCTACCTCGGTGGCCTGATCGTATCGATCCTGCCTACCTACTTCGCCAATCGGGGCAACGCCAGCTACCGCAGCCTGGGTGCTTCGGGAGCGGTGTCGGCGGTGCTGTTCGCGGTCATCCTGTTCCAGCCATGGGCGACGGTAAGGTTGTATTTCGCCTTGCCCATCCCCGCGATCATCTATGCCGTGCTGTATGTGGGCTACTCGATCTACATGGACAAGCGTGGCGAGGGCAATGTCAATCACAGTGCACATTTGTGGGGCGCGGCATATGGCGTGGCATTTACCTTGATCGTGCGGCCAGAAATGCTGTCCATTTTCCTCGCGCAGCTGCAACGACCACACTTTATGATGTAAAACATCTACCGTGGCATGGCATCGGAATCACCGGTTTTGCTCACTCCAGATACATCTTGCCGGTGTTAATGCTCACTTGCCTGGCGCACAGAACATGCGTCGGAGCGTTTTGACCACCGCAGGAGTAAAGACGCATGGCAACGACCCGCAAGTCGGCCGCGAAGAAATCCGCGGCTAAAAAAGCGACCAAAAAGGCCGCCGCGCGCAAGAGTCGGGCAAAGAAAGCCGCTTCTGGCAAGACGGCCAGTTCCAGCGCGCCGGCCAAGAAAGTAGCGACGAAAAAGGCGGCTACCAAGAAGGTCGCCACCAAGAAGGTCGCGGCGAAGAGGGCTGTGAAGAAAGCCGCAAAGAAAACCGTGAAGAAGGCAACCAGGAAGGTCGTCGGCAAGTCTGGGGCTCGCAAGGCACCGGCAAAAAAGGGGGGGACTCGCAAGGCCGCCCCGAAGGCCGCGACCAGGGCTACCGCCAAGACCGCGGTTCGCAAGACTCCTGGCAAGGCTGTCGCTGCTCCTAAGGCGCCAGTGAAGGCGACCAGTAAGCCCGCCAACAAGCCGGCGACGCGCAAGGCTCCCGCTAGCAAGGTCGCGGTGAAGGTGCCTGTCGAGAAAAAGACATCCGTGGCTGTCGTGGCGAAAAAGGAGCCTGCTGTAAAGAAGGCCACTCCCACCAAGCCGGCAGCGGCCAGCAAGCCTGCATCGAAACCGACCGTCGCCCGTCCGACGCGACCCAAGGTGCGGCCACAGCCGGTATCGGATGAGCCCAAGCCGCATATCAGCCCCGAAGAGGCTGTCGCGCATATCCAGGCCTTGCTGGACGCCAAGCAAGAGCGCATCAAACAAGGACCGAACTGGCCTGGCGCCGAGCAACAGGCGCATCCGACCGAGCAGAGTCATCCGCCCCAACATGGTGGCGAGCATGCCAATCATGATTCGGGACTGGGGCAGCCGGTTCAATTGCAGGGCGATCTCAACCGCCGTAGCAAGATCTGATTGAATCGGTGGTGCCACGCGCAAGGACGCGCGTTGTCTTGATGGCTGACAGGTAAATGCCCGGTGGCTTGTTTTCCGGCAGCTCAGTACCCATTCAATGGGCTGGACCTAGCGTGGAAATCGCCAGGAACAGGAGGTCTGTCATGAAACGCTTACTTGCCGGTCTGTTGCTTGTCGCCGCGACAGCGGGGCTTTCCGGTTGCTACTACGACCCTGGCTACAGTTACGTACGCGGCGGCAGTTCTGCCGGTGACGCGTATTACGGCAGCGGCGGCTCGGTGGTATACGACGATGGCGGTTATTATCCGGGATATTGGTACCCCTCGTACGGTTATGGCGGGTGTTGTTACGGTCCTGGCATCAATGTCTGGTATGGGCACACCTATTACCGCGGTTATCGCGGCGGTGGCCCTGGATACTGGCACGGTGGTCGAGGCGGCTGGTACGGCCATGGTGGGGGTAACTGGCATGGCGGCGGCCATTGGAGCGGCGGTCACGGCGGTGGTGGACATTGGGGTGGTGGCGGCCATGGTGGTGGAGGCGGCCATTGGCGCTGAGTAGAGGGCACAATAGGCGGCATGCCAGTCATTGCCCATTTGCTACCGTTTCTTAAGAGATACATCAGGCTCGCGTCACTAGGTGCCGCGAGCCTTTTGTTTACCGGGTGCCAGACGATGGGCTATTACGCGCACGTCGCCCACGGCCAGTCGGAGTTGGTGCTTCATCGCCAGCCTATTACCAAGGTGCTTGAGGCACCTGGCACCGATCCTCACCTGAAGGCTCGTCTGCGATTGGCCCAGCAGGCGCGTCGGTTTGCTTCCCGCGCACTGTACCTACCCGATAACCGCAGTTACACCAGCTACGTCGCGCTGGATCGTCCTTATGTGGTGTGGAATGTGTTCGCCACGCCGCCTTATTCCGTCGATGCGGTGAGACAATGTTTCCCCTTTGCCGGCTGTGTGGCGTATCGGGGATATTTTTCCCAGGCCAAGGCAGATCACCATGCGAGCGAGCTGAAGGCCGGCGGCGATGATGTCTATGTCGGTGGTGTGGCGGCGTATTCGACCTTGGGTTGGTTCGCCGATCCAATCTTGAGCAGCATGATGCGCTGGGACGACGACGAACTGGCAAGCACGATTTTCCATGAGCTGGCGCACCAACTGATCTATGTAAAGGATGACAGCAGCTTTAATGAGTCCTTTGCCAGTTTTGTGCAGGCTGAGGGGCTGCGGCAATGGCGGCTGTCTCGTGGGTTACCGGCCAGCCAGGGACGCAGCGAAGCGATGGACGACAGCTTTACGCAGTTGGTCCTGGACTTGCGTAAACGCTTGCGAGTGGTATACGCGCAAGGTGGTGACACGGCTCACCTGGAGGCAGGCAAACAGCAGGAGATTGCTGCGTTTCGCCAACGCTATGCGCAATGGCGTGATGGCCAGTGGCCTGGGCGTCACGATTATGATGCCTGGGTTGCCGCGCCTATCAACAATGCGCGCCTGCTGCCGTTTGGTATCTACGATCACTGGCTGGCCGCGTTCGAGCAGTTGTACCGGCGCAGCGGTGCGCGATGGCCAGCCTTCTACCAGGCTGTGCGAGAACTGGCGCACCAGCCGCGCGTGCAGCGTGATGCGTCCCTGCAAGCCCTACTGACGGGCGGCGCGGCCGAGGCAGGTAACCCCATGCCGTGAGGATGGCTACAGCTTTGTCATGGCACCGCTTTGCGGCCGGCCATGTGCTTGAGGTAGGCGAGAAGGTCATTCAGGTCCGCATCGGATAACTGGTCACGTGAGAACCCTGGCATTTGTGCCGCGGGCCACCAGCGCAGCGATTTGGGATCGCGCACGAAGGCCCGGAGCAGGTCCGCGCGGATATATTCGGTAGGGTTGTGAGGGATATTCAGATCAGGGCCCTTCTGCGAATCGCCGCCCCCATTGAGCTTGTGGCAGGCCATGCACGTGCGTTGGAAGACGGCGAATCCGCGACGGGCCGGGCTATCGGCGGGCAGGGCGGAGTTCGGGCGCATCGCGGGAAAGCGTGCTGAGACGTCGGCCAGCTTACGGATGGTGGCCAATTCATACGGCCATTGTTCCTGGCCCACGTGCGCCGCTTCCGGTCGCGTCCAGACGACGTAAAACGGTCCGGCACTGGGCTTGCCTGCCGCCAAGGCCGGCCAGGGCTGGTTGGCCGGTTCGATTGCTAGCCATGCCTGGCTTCCGCGTCGATCGAGCAGGAGCGATGCGGGAATTTCAGCGGTGAACCCGTCGCTGGCGATGAACTGCAGGTGGTCATCCGGGCCAAGGCCGTCGAGCAGCGCAAGGAGGGGAACGGCGCGATAGCGCATCGGTTTTTTATAGGAGACATCGGCGGGAATATCGATCTGCCGCGCATCATGCCGGTCCAGCAATTGGGATGTGTGGTAAGTCTGAACCCCGTGGCCCAGGTCGATGTTCAGATCGGCAGCGTGGGCGGCGAAACTTAACCATCCCAAACAGAGCATCAGCCACAGACGGCGCATCGACATTTCCTCTTCCATCATGGACCCATCGGACAAGGCGAAAACTTCAGTTGATTTCGCCACCCATTGAAAAAGCATGGGATAACCGAATGTTTCAAGGGTAGCAACGGCCGGTTCTCGCGCGTGAATGAATATTCAGTCAGGTGCGCTTGAACTTTTACGAGGCGAACCCATCTAAGCATCATGATCGCCGTGAGGCGACCCGAAGTGGAACCGGCTTTGCCCGACCACTGAGGGGCTGGTCCATCCTTCCCCAAGGATCCCGGCCTGACAAACCCCGACGGCCCCTCCCCTGGCCCTCGGGGTTTTATTTTGCCTGTTGTCAGGCAGGAAGGGCGTCTACGGCGTCGCATGATGCCGCCGCAGGGACCATAATTGCCCGTCCCTTGTGCCAGAGTTACCGATGATCATCAGCTCGCTGCTAGATACTGATCTGTACAAGTTCTCGATGATGCAGGTCGTGTTGCACCATTACCCCGCTGCCCAGGTGGAGTACAAATTCAAATGCCGTAATCCGGGTGTGGATCTTGTTCCCTACATCGAGGAGATTCGTGCCGAGATCGAGGCGCTTTGCAGCTTGCGCTTCTCCGCCGAAGAGCTCGATTACCTGCGTAGCTGGCGTTTCATCAAGAGCGACTTCATTGATTTCCTGGCGTTGTTCCACCTCAATACGAAATACGTGAGCATCGAGCCGGCCGCTCAAGCCAATGGCGAAATCGAGATCCGGATCGTGGGGCCCTGGCTGCATACGATTCTGTTCGAGGTGCCTTTGCTGGCGATCGTCAACCAGGTGTATTTCCGTAACACGCAACCAGCGCTCAGCCTGGCCGACGGACGTCGACGGCTGCGCGACAAGATCGTGATGTTGCGTGACACCCGTGGTTACGAAGCCTGCCGGATCGCCGACTACGGCACCCGCCGCCGCTTTTCGCGTGACTGGCAGCAAGAAGTGGTTACCACACTGCGCGACGAGCTGGGTGATCAACTGACTGGTACCAGCAATGTATGGCTCGCGTGGAAGTTGGGATTACGTCCATTGGGTACCTTGGCCCACGAGTATTTGCAGGCGCATCAGGCGCTGGGGCCGCGCTTGCGCGATTCACAGGTGGCAGCACTGGAAACGTGGGCCAGGGAATATCGTGGGGATCTTGGCATCGCGCTATCGGATGTCTACGGCTTGAATGCCTTCCTGCGCGACTTCGACATGTACTTCTGCAAGTTGTTCGATGGCACCCGTCATGACTCGGGCGACCCCTTCGACTGGGGCGAGCGTGTGTTGGCGCATTACCGTGCCAATCGCGTGGACCCGACCAGCAAGGTTCTGGTCTTCAGCGACGGCCTGGACATACCGAAGGTCATGCAGCTTTATGCGCATTTTCGCGGTCGCTGCCAACTGGCGTTCGGCGTGGGCACCAACCTCACGAACGATGTTGGCCCGAGCCCTCTGAACATCGTGATGAAAATGATTCGCTGCAATGGCCAGCCGGTAGCCAAGCTCAGCGACTCGCCAGGCAAGAACATGTGCGAGGACGAGGCCTACGTCACCTATCTCAGGCAAGTATTCGACATCCCCCTTGTTATCGCGTAAGAGCGACTTCAGTCACGGCTTGAAGGTTTTAAAACCTCCAAGCCGTGACGATGTCGCCGCTTGCACCGCGAATGAAATGAATGGGTTCTCGCGCGGTAGGCGCGAGCGCCGCGTCGAATCAGAACGCCGGCAATACCGCGCCGTGGTATTGCTGCTGGATATAGGTTTTGATTTCCGGGCTGGTCAATGCCTTGGCCAGGGCTTGCACGCGAGGGTCATCCTTGTTGTCATCGCGGCTTACCAGCACGTTGACATAAGGGGAATCCTTATCCTCGATCAGCAACGCATCCTTGGTCGGGTTGAGGCCGGCAGCCAATGCATAATTGGTGTTGATGAGTGCCAGGTCCACTTCGTCCAGGGTGCGCGGAAGTACGGCCGCCTCCAGTTCGCGGAACTTGAGGTTCTTCGGATTGGCGGTGATGTCCTTGGGCGACGACACCGGGCTATTGGGATCCTTGAGCGTGATCAGCCCGTGCCGGGCCAGCAGCAATAGGGCACGTCCACCATTGCTCGGGTCGTTGGGCAGGCTCACGACGGCACCGTCAGGCAACTGGTCGATGGTCTTGATCTTGCGAGAGTAGGCGCCGAACGGCTCGATATGCACACCGGTCACCACAGTCAGGTGCGTGTTATGGCGCTGGTTGAAGTCATCCAGGTAAGGTTTGGACTGGAAATAATTAGCGTCGACCGCTTTCTCCAGGACTTGCGTATTGGGCTGTACGTAATCGGCAAAGACCTTGATATCCAGGTCGATCCCTTCCTTGGCCAGGATCGGCTTGGCTTGTTTGAGGATCTCAGCGTGCGGTACGGCTGTAGCGGCCACGGTAAGCTTCTTGCTGTCGGTGTTGCCACCGGATGAGCAGCCCGCCAGCAGGAGCAGGGCGGCCAGGGGGGCGAATAGCTTGTTCATGATGTCAGCCTTTGTGCGTTGCATCAGAATAGCCGTCCATACCGCCAAAGGCAAAAAGCCTGCCATTGACGCCTGCCAGGTCAGTGGCGGCTGAAATGCGCCACGACGCGATCACCGATCATCTGCAGCAATTGCACCAGCACGATCAGCAGGAACACCGTGACTACCATGTAATCCGACTTGTAGCTCAGATAGCCGTAACGGTAGGCAAGGTCACCCAGGCCCCCGGCGCCGATTGCGCCTCCCATGGCCGTATAACCCACCAGGGCGATGGCTGTCACCGTGACGCCGGCAATCAGCCCGGGCCGCGCTTCGGGCAATAGCACGTGACGGACGATTTGCCACGTCGTGGCGCCCATCGCCTGACTGGCTTCGATGACACCTTGTTCGACCTCTCGCAACGCTGTTTCCACCAGGCGCGCGAAGAACGGCGCGGCCCCGATGACCAGTGGAGGAATAGCGCCGCGTATGCCGAGCTTCGTGCCGACCAGCACGTACGTGAGCGGCATCAGCACGATCATCAGAATGATGAACGGAATCGAGCGAAGAATATTCACCAGTAGTGAGAGCGCGGCATAGAAGATGGGCATCTGTCGAAGTTGCCCTTTGCCGGTCAGGTACAAGAGTATGCCAAGCGGCAAGCCCAGCACGATCGTCAGTGCGAGTGAGCCGCTCAGCATCAGCAAGGTATCGATGCAGGCCTTACCCAGTTCACCCCAATCATCAATGTTGGGGAACAGTGAGGAAAGCGCAGATGCAAGCACAGCGATCATCGGGTCATTTCCTCCACTTCGATACCCGCTGCGCGCAAGGCCCCCAGCGCGCGATCGGTGCCTTCGCCCTGCATGGCCAACGTGAGCTGGCCATAGGGTAGATCCTTGATGCGGTCGATACGGCCAGCAAGGATGTTGAAATCCACGCCGGTTTCGCGTGTGACACGCCCGAGCGTGGGCGACCATGTCGCCTCGCCACGAAAGGACAGGCGCAGGATGCGCCCGGGCACATGGGCATACAGGGCCGCGCCTCCTGCGGCTTCTTCCGGTAGCGCTTCGTCGACGAAACGGCGTGTTGTCTCATGCTTGGGATGCAGGAAGACGTCGGCAACCGAGCCATGCTCGACAATACGTCCGGCATCCAACACGGCTACGCGGTCGCAAACGCGACGCACCACGTCCATTTCGTGGGTGATCAGCACGATAGTCAGTTTGAGGTCGCGATTGATCTGTGCAAGCAACTCCAGCACCGATGCAGTGGTCTGTGGGTCCAAGGCGCTGGTGGCTTCGTCGCACAACAGGATGGAAGGCCGGTTAGCCAGCGCCCGTGCGATGCCCACGCGCTGTTTCTGGCCGCCTGAGAGCTGTGAGGGATATTTGTCGCGATGTGCGGACAACCCGACGCGTTCGAGCAGTTCGGCGACACGGCTGGCGATGGCTTCCTCGTCGTGTGATCCGGCCAGGCGCAGCGGGAAAGCGATGTTGGCGGCCACGGTCTGCGACGACAGCAGGTTGAAGTGCTGGAAGATCATGCCGATGTGGCGACGCTGGTCCCGCAGCGCACGATCGTCGAGTCGGGTCAGGTCTACCTCGTCGATTAGCACGCTGCCACCGCTGGGCCGCTCCAGCAGGTTGATCAACCGTATAAGCGTCGATTTGCCCGCGCCGGAGTGGCCGATGATGCCAAAGACCTCGCCATCGGCGATGTCCAGGTTGAACGGCTGCAAGGCGGAGATGTCCTTGCCGTCGACACGGTAGGACTTGTGAACATCGACAAAGCGGATCACGGCAGATCCTGGAAAAGTGACCGGGGCGGCATTATGCCAGCCCCAGGGGGAGCTGGTATGCCGGTGCCAGGGATGCCCGGCTGGCGTAGACTGCCTGTTTCCACCCAGGAGCCTTGAGCCATGACTTCGATCTATGACTTCTCCGTGAAGGACATCGACGGCAACGAGCGGTCGATGGCCGAATGGCGAGGCAAGACCCTGGTGGTGGTCAATGTCGCCTCCAAGTGTGGCTTCACGCCGCAGTATAAGGGCCTGGAGGCCCTGTGGCGCCAGCACCAGGACAAAGACGTGGTGGTGCTTGGTTTTCCCTGCGACCAGTTTGGCCACCAGGAGCCGGGTAACGAGGATGAGATCAAGAATTTCTGCTCGCTCAACTACGACGTCAGCTTCCCTATGTTCGCCAAGATCAATGTCAACGGCGATCATGCCCATCCGCTCTACAAATGGCTGAAGAAGGAGGGCAAAGGCATTCTCGGCAGCGAATCGATCAAGTGGAACTTCACCAAGTTCCTGATCGACCGCGATGGACAGGTGATCAAGCGGTATGCGCCGACGGACACGCCGGAGAAGATCGGTGAGGATATAGCTGCACGTGGGGGATGATGAGCTTTTAAAAAAGCGCTCGCCTTCGTGAAAGTTGGCAAAAGCCCGATGACCGGCTTGCGGGGCAGGTTCGCCTTTCCCGCCCTCAATCACAATCTCCGGCTCAGCGACTTTCCGTGCTCCCAGCGGCTTCATTGCGCGATTCGGCCAACATCACCGCAATCGCGTCCACGTCCTTGCTCGCACTGGGCGAGCCCTGTGGGGGTTCGTAGTTGTTGAGCATGATGGCGAAGGCCAGGCGCTCGCCCGAGGCCGACCGTACGTAGCCTGCCAGGCAGTGCACCAGGGTCATGCTGCCGGTCTTGGCTTGAAGATTGTTGGCGGCTGGTGTATTGCGCATGCGCCACTGCAAGGTGCCATCCACGCCCGCATGTGGCACGGCATCGTAGACCACGCCCGCGTAAGGCTGGGCGGCCAGGAAGCTGAGCACGCGAACGAGTGCCAAGGGGGTGGCCAGGTCGCGCCGCGACAGGCCAGATCCTTCTTCGATCAGGCTGGCTTCACGGGGTACGCCGATTCGATCCAGTAGGCTGCGCAGTGTGCGCGTGCCCCAGGCTTCGGTGGTAATGAAACCGGTAGGCGGCACATTTTGCTGCATCGCCTCCGCCTGGGCTTTCGCACCGGCAGCCAGCAACAGGTTTTGCATGTACAGGTTCTGCGAGCGTTTCAGGCCCTGGTGCAGGATTTGTGCGACCGACGGCGAGAGTACTTGGGCCCATACTGTCGTGCCATCGCGATCTGCCGCGTCACTGTCGGGCCAGTGCACGGTACGTAGACTGCCTTGGACAAGGATTCCGTGCCGTTCAAGGGCGTCGCGCAGGCGCTGTCCGGCAACACGAGCCGGATCTGTCATGGCCAGCTTGTAGTTGAGCGCGGATGAGCGTGCGGCGATGCTACCGAACACATGCATCGTGTCGCTGCCCGGCGCACGATAGAGATTGATGTCGTTGCGGCTGCGCGGCTCGCCGGTAACCATGGTGTTGCTCATGGCGGGCGCTGCGTCCTCCGGGTCGAAGGTCACCCTGGCAGATTGGCCGCTGCCTGTTCCGGGCTCGATCTGGATGCCAACCAGGTTGTCGTCGACGCTCAGCGCGCTGGTGGGCATGCCGAACCAGCTTTGCAGGTCGATAGCCTCCCAGCCTGAGCCCATCGACGGTGTCTGGAAATAAGTGTCGTCGGCCACGATACCGCCATCGACCTTGTGCAGGCCACGCTCAGCCAATTGCGTGGCGAGCTGATCGGCCCAGTCCGCAGTGCTCGAATCGGCACCCAGCGTCGGATCGCCCATGCCATAGAGCACCAACGGCCCATCGAGCTTGCCGGCCTTGATATCGCCTTTGGCCAGTACCTGGGTGGGAATCCGGTAATCCGGGCCCAGGGTGCTCAATGCCAGCGCCGTAGTGAACAGCTTGGTGGTCGAGGCCGGCAACATCAACTGGTCGGCACGGTGGCTATAGAGCAGGCGGCCGTTGTCCAGCGAAACCACCGCGATGCCCCATTGGGCCGATGCAAAGCGTGGCTGGTCGAGGAAACCGTCGATGCGCGCGGCAAGCGTGGCTGGCGCGGTGGTGCCGCCGGACACCGCCTGTGCGGCGCTCAAGTTGGGCAGCAGTCCGAGCAGGAACAGGGCGATGGTACGGCTCATGGCATGTAGGGATAGCGTCATGGTCTGAGTATTCCATGAGCCGCCTTGGGAAGGGCGCGAACCGGCCGTGCAGATGGGGTCTGTTACCCTATGGGTTTCGTGTCGGCCCCAGGGTCGGCTCCCTACCGACGCTCAATCAACGAGATCATCATGCAGATTGCCCCCCATTCCGTTGTTTCCTTCCATTACACCCTCACGGATGACCAGGGCCAGGTCGTCGACAGCTCCGAAGGTCGCGAGCCGCTGACGTACCTGCAAGGCGCCGGTCAGATCGTGCCCGGCCTGGAGAAGGCGATGGAAGGCCGCCAGGCCGGCGACCAGTTCAAGGTCGACGTGGCCGCCGCTGAAGGTTATGGCGAGCGCCAAGAGGAACTGGCGCAGGAAGTCCCGCGCGAAGCTTTCCAGGGCGTGGATGATATCCAGCCCGGCATGCAGTTCCAGGGCCGTGGCCCGCAAGGCGTGATCAACGTGACCGTGACCAAGATCGAGGGTGACACGGTACACATCGACGGTAACCATCCGTTGGCGGGCAAGACCCTGCATTTCGCCATCGAGATCACCAACGTTCGCGAGGCTACGCAAGAAGAGCGTGAGCATGGCCACGTGCACGGTGAAGGCGGTCACCACCACTGATGCCGTCGTAGGGCGCCCGGAAGGTACCGGGCGCCTCTTTTCCGGGGGATTGCTTCATGCAGGGATGCCTGCGCATCGCGATTGTCGGTTACGGCACGGCTGGGCAGGCCGCTGCCTTGTTCCTGGCCGATCAGGGTCATGAACTGAGTATCTTCGAGCAGGCTCCTGTACTTGGACCGGTCGGCGCAGGCTTCCTGCTGCAGCCCACGGGGTTGGGTGTGCTGGATCGCTTGGGCCTGGGAGACCTCGTGCTCGAACGTGGTCAGCGCGTGGACCGCCTTTTCGGTAGCACTCCTGGTGGCAGGCGCGTCATGGACATGAGTTATGGCGACCATGCGCCGGGTTGTTTCGGTCTGGGGCTTACGCGCGGCAGCCTGTTCGACGTGTTGCGTGATGCCTACACCGACGTGGATCGCATTGCCACCGGTACGCGCATCGAATCCATCGAGGGCGGACGCGAGCTACGCGATGTATCGGGCCGTCTTCATGGGCCATTCGATCTGATCGTAGTGGCCGACGGTGCGCACTCGTATCTGCGCGAGGGATATGCGGACATCCTGCATCGCCAGAAGCTTTATCCCTGGGGCGCACTGTGGTGCTTGTTGCCGGCAGAGGGCTGGCCTTATCCCGACCAACTGCAGCAGCGTTACGCCGGCACCCGTGAAATGATCGGCGTGTTGCCCGTGGGGCAGCGCAGCGGCCATCAAGGACGTTGGCTGACGTTTTATTTCAGCGCCCCGGGCGATCAGCTGGATCGCTTCGACGAACAGGCACTGGCGCGCATGCGTGAGCGCGTGGATGCCATCTGGCCGGAGGTCACGCCCACACTGGCAACCATCACATCACCAGAACAGATCCATCGCGCACGCTACCGTGACGTGGTGCTGCGCAAACCGCATCAAGGCAATGTGGTGTTCGTGGGAGACGCCGCCCATGCGATGAGTCCGCAATTGGGGCAGGGCGTGAACATGGCCCTGCTCGATGCCCAGGCGCTCGCCCATGGTCTGGCGACGTGCACCTCGCTGGCCTTGGCCCTCGGGCACTATCACCGCCGGCGCCGCAGGCATCTGGCGATCTATCAACGTCTCAGCCGCTGGTTGACCCCGTGGTTCCAGTCCAACTACAGCGTGCTTTCGCCCTGGCGTGACCTCACGTTCGGCCCCTTGGGCCGGTTCCCTCTGAGCCGCCAATCGATGCTGCGTGTGCTCACCGGGACGATAGGGCACAAGAGCGAGGAGTGAGAGGTCAGGAGTGAGGAGTGAGACAAGAGCCGGGTGGCGATACTTCGCTTTGTGCTTTTACTCACTTCTCGCGCTGATCTCTCACTCCTGACCAGTCAGTACCAATCGAGCAACGAAATACCCAACCCCAGATACGTGGCGTTGTGGTTGTAGTCGATCATGCTTTCGCCATAGCCCTTGAACAACTCGGCGTAGCCCCGCAGATTGCCGACGATGGGAAAGCTCCAGGTGAACTGTCCGGCGCCATGGCTGCGGCTGCCACCACGTAGCGAATGCCGTAGCATCAGGCCAAATTCCTGTCCGTTCCATTCTCGGATGATCTGCATGTCCATGCGGCCCATGTAGTCGCTGATGTTAGGATTGTCGTCGGTTTTGCGGTCTTCGGGAATGCGCCACCACGGGCGCAGCATGACGACCCAGTCGCCACGCTCGAAACCAACATTGGCGATGACGCGGTTCCAACTGCGCGATAGCGGATTGGAGCGGCCGTTCGACTCGTGATTGAGTCCGATGCCGGCCAAGCGGCCGTCCCAACCGAACAGCGAGTAATGGGTGTCGAACATCAGCATCGCTTCGGGCTCGTAGTTGGTTTCGCGGAACGGACGCGAGATCTGCGAGTTGTAGACCTGCCAGCGGGAGGACTGCGTGTAACCGACCCAAAGGTCGCCGTTGTCGCCGAAGATGTCCTGCCAGACCTTGGTCTTGAGGCTGAGCTGGAATTTCGCTTCGATGTTCTGTAATTGTTGTGGCGTACCCACGTTATTGTCGGGATTGGGACTACGAGGCTGGTCGTTCTGGTTGCTCGTGGCGAACACCGGCATGATGTAAACCGGCTTATAACCGCGAATATTGAAGGTGCCTAGTTTTGTGTTAGGCGACAGCTCCCAACGAGAGTCAAGCAGCGATAGCGGCTTGGCAACCTCGCTATCGCCGGACGGCGAGGCCGTGATCGTGGCCGTGTGCTGGTTGTTGTCCTTGGTGAAGATGCCCGGTATTCGCGTGGTTTCGTCCTGATGCTTCTGGGCGGCGGGGAGATGGTCGTGCCCTGTGGCATGGTCATAGCAGGCCAGCCGCTGTGAATCGCTCTCGATTGCCGTGCAGGCACGGATATCGAGCGGGTTGGGGTTTTGCGCGTGCGCCAGGGCAGAGCATGCCAGCATGCCGGCCGATGCGAGAGCGGTCGATCGCTTCATTATTGAATTCCTTGATATCCCCTCGGGGCGCCATTTCGGAGTTTACCCGTCGTCGCTTGCGCTCACAAAAAAAAGCGCCGGCTCTTGTGCCGGCGCTTGTGTGCACCTGATCTCAGGATTTCTTTACCCAAGCTTCATATTCGCTTTTACTGATGCGCCCATCGCGGTTCGTGTCGGCGTACTTGAAGTCGTTGGCAAGCAGCGGGTAGGCCGAAGCCTGAGACTCGCTGATCGACTTGCCGCCATTGGCTAGCTGCTCGAAGCTAGGGGCGGGGCCGGACGGGACTTGCGGCATTGTCGAATTGACCTGTACCTGCACGCCCTGGTTGGTCGTCGTCTGCGCGGTTGATTGGCCCGGTTGTGGTGGCGGGGTTGCCTGTGTCTGCATCTGCTGCGGATCGGTGGAGCCCGGCGGGGGCGCAGGCGGATTGACCGACTGTCCCTGCGGCGGCGGAGGCGGCGGCATCAAGGGCTGCGACTGGGGCTGCGGTGGCGAGGCCGGCTGCGGTGGCATGCTCGAATCTTGCGCCCAGGCAGCGCCGGCTAGTTGCAGCGAACTGATGGCCACCATGGACAAGAGCATCTTGGAACGTTTCATCGTGGTCACTCCATGCCAGAATGACTGGCTCTAGCGGAATTAGTGTGATCATGCTGACCGATGGCGAGTGGATGCCATGTATGGACTAATGCCCGGAATAAACGTCAGCACAACAAACGCATCGAGGTCATGTGAAGTCCTTGTTAGCATTGCGTCAGCCTTCATCTAAAGCGTGCCGATCGATCGGCCGCGTCCAGGCGCGTTATCTGCAACTGGCCGCCCAAGGGTTGCTTCGGTCTCCCCGGCGGCGCGCGCGGCGCGACGATGTAGTTGTCGCGATCGAGCGAATGCGTCTGCTACAGATCGACAGCATTCATGTGATCGCCCGCAGTCCTTATATGGTGTTGTATTCGCGGCTGGGTCAATACGATCGGCAGTGGCTGGATGACGCATTAGCTCAAGGGCGTATCGCCGAATGCTGGGCCCATGAAGCGTGCTTCGTCCCTGCGGCCGATTTTGGTTTGCATCATGGTTGGCGTACCCAGCGCCAGGGACATTGGGCGCATAAAAACGCCGCGCGCATGCAGCGCGAGCATCGCGAGGGTATGGACGACATACTCGTTCACGTTCGCGAGCACGGAGCCGTACGTACCGCGGATTTCACCGAGGGCGAACGTCCGCCAGGCGCGTCCGGGTGGTGGTCATGGAAGCCGCAGAAGCGTTGGCTGGAAGCCTGGTTCGCATTGGGCGACCTGATGGTGACGCGGCGCGAGCGATTTCAGCGCGTCTATGATCTGGCCGAACGCGTGTTGGAAAAGCTCGATCCTCCCTTCGACACGACCTTGGCGGCGCGCGATCACTCTGTCCTGCGCCGACGTTTCATCATCGACACGGTTCGCGCACTGGGCGTTGCGCAGGCGCGTTGGATCGCTGATTACTACCGCCTGCGGCCTTCGGTGACTGATCGTGAGCTGGCGCCATTGTGCGCGGAAGGCGAATTGGTCGAGGTGTCCGTCGAGGGTTGGTCGGTACCGGGCTATGTTCATCGCGACCATGCCGACCTGCTCGATCAGGCCGCGCTGGGTCGCCTTCGAGCCACACGCACGGCGTTGTTGTCGCCCTTCGACCCCCTGGTCTGGGATCGTGCCCGCGCGTTGGCGATGTTCGATTTCGAATACACCATCGAATGCTACCTACCGCCGGCCAAGCGTGCTTATGGCTACTACGTGCTGCCGATTCTGCACCGCGGCCGGCTGGTTGGCCGGCTCGATGCCAAGGCCCATCGAGCCGAGGGCATTTTCGAGATCAAGGCGATCTTCCTGGAACCGGGGGTCGAGGAAACGGGGCGCATGACCGAAGACCTGGCGGCGGCCATCGTCGATACCGCGGTTTGGCACGGCACGCCACGCGTGAAAGTCGCCCGATCACGCCCCGTCAGCCTGGCACCGATGCTACGCCGGGCCATCTTGTCGATCGGCAAAGTACCGTCCAAAGGGTGATCAGGCCACAAAGCCAGGCCGTCCCGATCCTGGACAAGAGAAGCCACGCACCGAGCAAAGGATCCCGGCCGATATGCCGGGATATCGGTTCAGGGGTCTGGAATCAGCTGCTTTTGAAGGGAGCAAGATTGCATTTGCCCGAGAATTTGCTGCTGCCAAAGGCGGCCCGATCGCTGCATGCGACCGGCCCTGGCCACTGGTCTCTGACACCGTTTTTTGGTTCATCGATTAGGTTCATCGACCGCTGGACGCGGCCGTACCGGCGCCTGTATCACAGGATTTGCCCTTGAGCACGTTGCGCAACTCGCTGCTCAGCGCGGCGCAGCGCGAACCGAGTTGGGATCGCATGTCCGGATCATTCGCATCCTCGATCAGGCTACGGCGCATCTGGTCGTATCGGCTCTGGATCTGCTCGTCGGAGAAAATCCCCGCAGCGCGATGACATGCCACGTAGCTATCGAGGTAGCTGTCACACGCGGGTATGCCGGTCCGGGTGCTGTCGGTGACGGTCGCCATGTGCACCGTCGGCGCTGCGGGGCGCTGGGCAGACGCTACCGTACGGGACGCGGGTGAGCTGCTCGCGCTGCGGGTTGCTGTGCCGGTGCTTCGATGCGTGGGTTTATCTGCGCAGCCTGCCATCAGCAGGGCGGCCGAGAGTGCCAGCAGGGCAGGTCGGGCCTTGGGAATGAACATGAGCGCTCCTGGTGTCGCGGTGGAAGCCTTTGGTACGACAGGCCTTTGGTACGACAGGGTTGTCTGTCACACCTGCACACTAGACACTGATGCCGGTAAAGGAAAACTGAAGGCGGCGGCAGGAATTTACGCCGGTTTGGACCGATCCAAGGCTGCCGTAGGATGAACCACGTCTCGCTACGAAAAATGGAAATACGCAATTGATCGCAAGTCCGCTATCATACGCATACTGAGTTGTCAGGGTTCACCAGAGTTTTGTGACCCGATGCCGCTGATCTTGATCTGCCTCATCGCATCACCCCTAGGGTTTCCTTTGCACACCAGTAAGTCGTCCGGGCCCAATCTTGGGTTCCGGGCTAAGTCTCTATCCCTTTAGGAGTGTTTCGCATGTCTGGTAGTCCGTCAGATCGTCAGGTCGGTACTGTAAAATGGTTCAACGATGCCAAGGGTTTCGGCTTCATCAGCCGCGACAATGGCCCGGATGTCTTCGTGCATTTCCGTGCCATCCAGGGCAACGGCTTTAAGAGCCTGGCCGAAGGCCAGCAGGTCAGCTTCAAGGTCGTGCAAGGCCAGAAGGGCCTGCAGGCCGACGAAGTCAACGTGGCCTGATCTAGCTCAAAGGCATTAAGAAAAAGTCGGGCCTTCGGGTCCGACTTTTTTTTTACACCTATGTGAACGTAGATAATCGGCAAAATAATCGCCAAATCACTATCCAGGCTCCGAAAATCCGTTATGCTGGTTCCACTGTGTTTGTCAGGTCACGTGCGTGCCCCGATGTTCGGTTTCACTGATTCCCGCATCGCCCCACCCGATTCCTGCATGCCCAGTAAGTCGTCGGCCCGTGGGGAGGCTGACTTGTCTCAGTATCGAGAAGAGTCGGAGTGAGTGAGTCATGTCGGAACGTGAGGAAGAAGGCACCGTCAAGTGGTTCAACGACGCCAAGGGGTTTGGATTCATCAGTCGGGCAAGTGGTCCTGACGTTTTCGTCCATTTCCGCGCCATCCAAGGCACTGGCTTCAAGTCCCTGAAAGAGGGGCAGAAAGTCAAATTCAAGGTGGTGCAGGGCCAAAAGGGTGACCAGGCTGAGGACGTTCACCCCCTCTGAGGTGTTGCTGGCATACCCAGGTACCTTTTAAAAGGCCGGCATTGCCGGCCTTTTATTTGTTTTGAACATTTTCGCTTTGCTTTGTGAGGCACGCGTGCAGCCAGGGGAAGAGGTCGATACCGCCGTTCATGAGTCAGGTCTGCCGGTAACAGCGCACGATGGATCGAAGTTCGAGCTATTGTCCCGATGCCGTGCGGACGCTCATGACCTGATCTACTGGATGCCTGCACTAGGCGTGGCGGCCAAGCACTATTTGCCCTTGGCCGATGCTTTGGCTGAGCAAGGGGTTGCCATGGTCATTCACGAGTGGCGTGGTATCGGGTCCAGTGACCAGCGCGCCGGTCGGCGGGTGGATTGGCGCTACAAGGAACTCCTGACGCTGGATATGCCGGCCGGTCTTGCCGCGACCGGCCGACAATGGCCATCAGCAAGGCTTTGGCTGGGCGGGCACAGCTTGGGCGGTCAGTTGGCAGCGATTTACGGAGGGCTTCATACGGAGAGGTTCTCGGGCCTGTTGCTGGCCGCCAGCGGAGCACCATACTGGCGACAGTACCCTCATGGTTGGGCGATCGGGCTCTCTTATATCGCTGCGCCCTGGCTGGCTCGACTTGCCGGGTACTTCCCGGGACGACGCCTCGGTTTCGGCGGTAACGAGGCACGCGGCGTGATTGATGATTGGGCACGGACCGGCCGTACAGGGCGCTACAGCGCGCGAGGCATGGATCATGACCTCGACGCCCGCATGGCTTGCGCCCGTTGGCCTGTTCTGGCCTTGCGCATGCGTGATGACTGGATGGTGCCTCAGGCATCGCTGGATTGGTTGCTCGGTAAGATGCCGGCCGCCGCGCACACGCAGGTGGTGCTCGGGGACGAAGAACTGGGTACACGCGCCGATCATTTCAGTTGGATGAGACGGCCTCGGTCAGTGGCTGCGCACATGCTGCGCTGGATCGGTGAACGATCATGACGGGGGTGCGAAAGCGCTCAAGCTGACGCAAAATCCAAGGCTGTCCCATCAATGGAGCCAGCCGTGGAACAACAGCCTTTGCGTATCGAGGGGCGCGAGCACGATCTTGGTGACAGTTTTGTCGTTCGTCGTCTGCTGCCAGTGCTGCAAGCCCGGCATGTAGGGCCATTCGTGTTCTACGATCACATGGGGCCGGCGCAATTTGCACCCGGCAAGGGCATGGATGTGCGTCCGCATCCGCACATTGGCTTGGCCACAGTGACGTGGTTGTTTGATGGTGCCATCCGGCATCGGGACAGCCTGGGAAGTCTGGCCGACATCCGGCCGGGTGAAGTGAACTGGATGACATCTGGCCAGGGCATCGTACATTCCGAGCGCACGCCGCCTACCGAACGCCGCGACGGCCAGACCTTGCACGGCGTGCAGGTTTGGGTGGCACTGCCACAGGCCGATGCGGAGGTCGCGCCCGACTTCCATCATCATGATGCCAGCCAGTTACCGCGCATACGACGTGAGGGTGTCGAGTTGGTCCTGATCGCCGGCACGGCGTACGGCGAAGCATCGCCGGTCAAGGTATTTGCACCGATGTTTTTCATGCAAGCTCATCTGGCTGCAGGGGCCAGCCTGGATTGGCCTGAAGAACACTGCGAGCGTGGCGTTCACGTGATCGATGGCGACATCGAGTGGGCAGGGGTGACGCTTGGCGCACGCCAGATGGCGGTGCAGGCAGGCGCGACCGCAGCCCCGCTCCACGCGCAGCGCGATAGCCATGTGATGCTATTCGGTGGCGCGCCGCTCGATGGAGAGCGACATCTGTGGTGGAATTTCGTCGCCAGCACGCGAGAGCGCATCGAGCAGGCCAAGCGCGACTGGGTCGAGCAGCGTTTTGCGAAAGTGCCAGGTGACGAGGACGAATTCATCCCGTTGCCTGAGCGCTGACCGGCCTGCTGTGTAAAGATTCAAGATTGCCAGTACCGTAAAGCGGAGGTCATTGCATGTCCGGCTTCGCCAATTTCCGCGAGTTCTATCCCTATTACCTGGGTGAGCACAGCAATGTGCAATGCCGTCGCATGCATTTTGCCGGCAGCACCCTGGTGTTGTTGATCGTGCTGGCCTCCGTTTTCAGCGGTGCCCTGGCTTGGCTATGGCTGCTGCCGATCGCCGGCTATGGCTTTGCCTGGGTCGGGCATTTTTTCTTCGAGAAGAACCGGCCGGCCACCTTCCGACATCCGCTATATAGCCTGATGGGCGACTGGGTGATGTATTGGGATGTGCTGCGTGGTCGGGTCAAGCTCTGAAGCGGCTGTCGGTAGCGCTACTCAACGGTATTGATGGTGGCAGGATTCGCAGGCTTCGCCGATCGGCTTGATCGCGGCGGCAAGCGAGCCGCATTCGGCGGGTGCAGCGACTGCGGCGGACTGCACTGCGCTGTGCAGCTTGTCGGCCGCATCCAGGAAAGCCTTGTCGGCACCGGGAAAAGCAGGGCCGATATCCTCGGAGATGGCCAGCAGCGTACCCAACTGGGCGCGCGATTTGCCGGCATCGCACTGTTGCGTCTTGACCGCGTTGCGCAGACCCCCAAAGTGATGAGCCATCACGGTCATTACCGCGTGCGGCATGGGATTGCGATCTTTCAGGGCGTTCATGGCGAACACCGTGCCGACGATGCCTATGGCCAGGCCAAGCAGGATCAACAGGGCGGCTCGCATCGACGCAGTTCCTTAAGGGTTGGGAAGGACGCGGCGCAGGGTAGCACAGGCTTCATGACCGCTTACCGGATAAAATACCCCCTGATTTCAAGGAATACGTGACATGCGCTACCTCTCCTGCACGTTGGCCGGCCGATGACTGCCGCCCTGCAAACCGAACGATTCGCCGGTGTCGAGCGTCTTTATGGGGTGGGCAGCCTGGAGCGCTTCGCTCAGGCTCACGTGGCTGTGATTGGTGTTGGCGGGGTAGGCTCCTGGGCCGCCGAAGCACTGGCGCGCACGGGCGTGGGCAGCCTCACCTTGATCGATGCCGACGAAGTCTGTGTCTCCAATACCAATCGCCAACTTCATGCCCTTGATGGCGAATTCGGCAAGCCCAAGGTAGGGGTCATCGCGCAGCGCGCCCAGGCCATCAATCCCGCGATACGGCTGGAGGCTATCGAGCGCTTCCTGACGCCGAGCACCTTGGATGACCTGCTCGATCGAGGCTATGACGTGGTCTTGGATGCTTGCGACGCTTTCCGGGTGAAACTGGAAGCCATCGCCTGGTGCCGTCGTCGCAAATTGCCGATGGTGACGGTGGGTTCCGCCGGTGGTCGCACCGATCCCACGCAGGTACGTGTGCGCGATCTCTCGCGTACCGAGCATGACGCGATGTTCAGCCTGATCCGGAAGAAACTGCGCCAGGATTTCGGTTTTCCGCGTAATCCGGATCGATACTTCGGGGTGTCGGCGGTTTATTCATTGCAGAACGTGCAATACCCACAGCCAGACGGTAGCGTCTGCGGCACTCGCCCTCCCGGTGGCGATGCCTTGAACCTGGCCTGCGGCGGCGGCCTGGGCGCCGCGACTCACGTGACCGGCGCGTTTGCGTTCGCTGCCGTGAGCAGGGTGGTGGAGAGATTACTTGAGCCCGGCCGACAAGGTCCCGCAAGGAGCCTGTAAAGTCGATCACTGTGTGATCTGTAAAGCCGGTAGCGTCGTCGCCTGTAAATGGAAAAAGCGCTGCCTATTTACAGGCGCCGGCGCCGCCGGCTTTACCGTTTGCCGGTGCGTCACGCACCGGCGCCACTCACCAACCCATGTAATGCCCACCATTGATCGCCAGGTTCGCCCCGGTGATCCAACTGGCGTCATCCCCGGTGAAGAAGGCTACCGCGTGGGCGATTTCTTCCGGTTTACCCAGACGACCGACAGGGATCTGCGCGACGATCTTCTCGCGCACTTCTTCAGGTACCGCCATCACCATGTCGGTGGCGACGTAGCCGGGTGACACTGTATTGACCGTGATGCCGAAGCGGGCGTTTTCTTGGGCTAGCGAAATCGTGAAGCCGTGCATGCCTGCCTTGGCAGCGGCGTAGTTGGCCTGGCCATACTGGCCCTTCTGGCCGTTGATCGAACTGATCTGCACGATACGGCCCCAGCGCTTGTTGCGCATGTTGTCGATCACGGGCCGGGTGACGTTGAAGCAGGCATTGAGGTTGGTATTGACTACGTCGTTCCACTGCTCGTAGGTCATCTTGTGGAACGTGGTATCACGGGTAATGCCCGCGTTGTTGACCAGGATATCCACGGGACCGAGCTTGCTGTTGATTGCCTCGACCATCGACTGCGACGAGGCCGGATCGGAAACGTCGCCAGGCACCAGCAGCACCTCGATGCCTTCATCGGACATCTTCTTCTGCCAGGCATCCGCCTTGGACTGGTCGCGGTAGTTGGTGGCGACGCGATGCCCCTGGCGGGCGAGGTAGCGAATGATCGCGGTACCGATACCGCCGGTGCCACCGGTGACCAATGCCGTGCGTTGCGTCATTACCTTTTCTCCTGATGTGTTTGGATGTCCATTTCCCTTGATGCCGTTCACATGGCGGGAAGACTCATGCAAACAGCTTAACGATGGATCATGGCAGAACGCGGACCATCGGGGAACGCTGTTGAGAGTGAAAGTTCGTGCTGAAGTTCAAGCCTTCGGACATCAGGCAAGGCGGCTGTTGCTACGCGGTAATTGCCGCGGGTCGAAGCTCGACAGCGCGTCTTGCAGCATGGCGTGCGCGTCATCGATGTCGCGATGTCGCAGGCGCACATTGAGAAAATCCAGAGCGCGCTGCAACATGGATGCTGGTCGAGTCGGATCGACAGGAAACGCTCCTGCGGATTTGGACAGCTTGCGTCCCTGCTCATCCAAGGCCAGGGGGAGATGTCTGTAGGTGGGTGTTGGCAGGCCCAGGCAACGTTGCAGCCAGATCTGTCGCGGCGTTGAATCGAGCAGGTCGTTACCGCGTACCACTTCTGTAATACCTTGATCGGCATCGTCGACCACGCATGCCAGTTGGTATGCGTACAGGCCCTCCACGCGTTTGATCACGAAGTCGCCAGCGGTATCGATAAGCCGCTGGCGTTGCAGGCCTTGCAATCCATCGTCAAAGACGATTTCCACGTCGGGTACTCGCAAGCGCCATGCCGGAAGTCGTGTCGCATCGGATGTTGCAATGCAAAAACCGTGGCGGTGCAGACCACCGCTAGCAACTAGATCGCTGCGGCTGCACCAACAAGGAAATACCAGATCGGCGTCACGTAGTCGCTCGAACGCGGCCTCGTAGGCGGCTTGCCGCTGCGATTGCCGGACGATCGGTTCGTCGGCAACGAGTCCGAACGCGGGCAGGGCGGCGAGAATGCTTTCAGCAGAGCCAGGCACTTCACGAGGCGGATCGATGTCCTCCACACGCACCAGCCATTGGCCTGACGCCTGGCGGGCGCACAGCCAACTCCCCACGGCTGCCACGAGGGAACCGAAATGCAATTGGCCGGTCGGAGAAGGGGCAAAGCGTCCGCGATAACTCATCAGTGGGATTCTAGGCCTTGGCAACGCTTTTTGAACGGCCATGCCGTTCACGGCGCAGGCACCCTTGAAACCGGGCTGGGCAACCACGACTCTTTGCCAATAACCTCCTTTTCATGACTGCCCGAGAGACAGCCATGCGTCGCATCGCATTATTCTTGCTTACCAATATCGCCGTCCTGCTGCTGCTGAGCATCGTCTGCCGCCTGCTTGGCGTGGACCGCTGGGCCTATAGTCATGGCTTGGGCGGAACCACTGGCCTGCTGATCTATGCCGCCATTTTCGGCATGGGCGGCTCCTTCATCTCCCTGGCCATGTCCAAATGGATGGCCAAGATGTCCACAGGGGCCCGGGTCATCACCGAGCCGCAGAACGAGGGCGAGCGTTGGCTGGTCGATACCGTGCGCCGCCATGCCCAGGCAGCGGGTATCGGCATGCCCGAAGTGGCCATCTACGATGCGCCGGAAATGAACGCATTCGCAACGGGCATGACCAAGAACAGCTCGCTGGTGGCTGTCAGCACCGGGCTCTTGCAGCAGATGGACCGCGATCAGGTGTCGGCGGTGCTCGGGCATGAGATTGGTCATGTTGCCAACGGCGACATGGTCACATTGACTCTCATCCAGGGTGTGCTCAATACCCTGGTCATTCTGGCCGCGCGCGTAGTCGGGCGTGCCGTCGACAGCTGGCTGTCGGGCGGGCGTGACAGCCGCGACGGCGGCGGCATAGGCTATTTCGTGTCGGTGATGGTGCTGCAACTCGTATTTGGCCTGTTCGCCTCGATGATCGTGATGGCGTTCTCACGCTGGCGCGAATTCCGCGCGGACACCGCTGGCGCCAACCTTGCCGGGCGTGCCTCGATGATCTCTGCCTTACAGCGCCTGCAGGCCAATCATGGCGAGAGCACCTTACCCAAGACCATGGCTGCTTTTGGTATCTCCGGCCACCTGGCGCAGGGATTCCAACGCCTGTTCATGAGCCATCCGCCGCTGGATGAGCGCATTGCCGCCTTGCAGCGCGGCTAAGGAATTCCAGGCTGGCCGATCGCCATGGTGTTGGCGGGCCTGGTCCCCCATGACGGGGCGCGTGCGCTCCGTCAATAATAGCGTCCTTTCCCTTCAGCCTTTCAATTGACGTCCATGACCACGACTGCTTCTCCCGAAACCCACAAGTTCCAGGCCGAAGTGGCCCAGGTCCTGCACCTGGTCACGCACTCGCTCTATTCGCATAAGGAAATCTTCCTGCGCGAACTGATCTCCAACGCATCCGACGCCTGCGACAAGCTTCGCTTCGAATCCCTTGCCCAGCCCGAATTGCTGGCTGGCGACGGTGAACTACACATCGATGTGCGCTGGGATGCCGACGCGCGAACAGTGACCGTCAGCGATAATGGCATCGGCATGAGCCGTGACGAAGTGGTTGCCAATATAGGCACGATCGCCAGCTCCGGGACTCGCCGGTTTCTCGAAGCCATGTCTTCGGAGCAAAAAAACGATGCTCGCCTGATCGGTCAGTTTGGTGTGGGTTTCTACTCCGCTTTCGTGGTGGCTGAGCGCGTCACGGTGCTGACGCGCCGGGCGGGGGCTGCGGCAGGCGAGGGAGTGAAATGGGAGAGCGACGGCAAGGGTGAGTACACCCTGGAATCGGTGGACCTGCCTGAGCGTGGCACCCAGATCATTCTGCACCTGAAATCCGAGGAAGACGAATTCCTCAAGCCTTGGACGCTGAAGTCCCTGATCACGCGTTATTCGGATCACGTAGCGTTCCCCATCCGCATGCCCGTCGAGGAAGACGGCAAGCCCGGCAGCCAGTGGGACACCATCAACGCGGCGTCCGCACTGTGGACCAAGCCGAAATCCGAGATCAGCGACGAGGACTACCAGGGTTTCTACAAGTCGCTCGGCCACGACTTCAATGACGCGCTGGCCTGGACGCACAATCGCGTCGAGGGTAGCCAGAGCTTCACCACGTTGCTTTACCTTCCGTCGCAACCGCCATTTGATCTGATGATGGGTGGTCGCGATGAGCGCAAAGGGTTGAAGCTTTACATCAAGCGCGTCTTCATCATGGATGCGGCCGAGGAACTGCTACCCAATTACCTGCGCTTCGTGCGCGGCGTGGTCGATGCCGACGATCTCCCGCTCAATGTCAGCCGCGAGATCCTGCAACAGAATCGCCAGCTTGAGCGTATCAAGGCTGCGTGTGTCAAGCGTGTGCTCGACCTGATCGAAAAGCTCGCGCGTGACGAGCCTGAAAAGTTCACCACGTTCTACAAGGCGTTTGGCAACACGCTCAAGGAGGGCGTTGCCGAGGATCACTCGAACAAGGAGCGCATCGCCAAGCTGCTGCGGTTTGCCTCCACGCAAGGGGAGGGTGCGACGCAGAAGGTCTCCTTCGACGACTACATCGCGCGCGCCCCGGTAGGCCAGGACACCATCTGGTACATCACGGCCGACAGTTTCGCTGCGGCGTCGGGCAGCCCGCAGTTGGAGGCCTTCAAAGCCAAGAACATCGAAGTGCTGTTGATGTTCGATCGCGTTGACGAGTGGATGCTCGGTAGCCTTAACGAATACGCCGGCAAGAAGCTCAAGAATGTCGCCAAGGGCGAGTTGCCGCTGGACGAGGCAGACAAGAAGCAACAGGAAGAGGCCAGCAAGGCCGCCGAACCGTTGGTTGCCAAGCTCAGGGAGTTGTTGGGCGATCGCGTCGGCGACGTGCGCGTCTCTGCCCGCCTGACCGAATCTCCTTCGTGCCTTGCACTGAGCGATTTCGAAATGGCTCCGCATCTCGCACGCCTGCTGCGCGAAGCCGGCCACGACATGCCCGAGAGCAAGCCAACACTTGAGATCAATCCGCAGCATGCCCTGCTCAAGCGTGTCGAGGCCGAATCGGATACGGCCAAGGCGTCGGACCTAGCCAATCTGCTTCTGGAACAGGCAGAGATCGCCGCTGGCGCCCAACTGCCCGATCCGGCCGCATTCGTGCAGCGCATGAACCGCGTTCTGCTCGGTTAGCCGCTCGCCTGGTAAATGATGAGGCCGGCTGCTAATGCAGCCTGTAAACAGGAAAGAGAGAGCCCGCAATCTTGCGGGCTTTTTCCTTTTTCAAAGCCTCATGCAGCCAAGCGCGGCTCTTTTTGATTTCCTCTTCACTCCTTCAGCGTTCGCGCACTCACCGGCCACGCAGTAGCCGACCTCACCAGCGGCCACCTCCAGCGATCCCCATTGGGTTACCCTGCACGCATCTCCGCTACGAAGCGCCCAATGTCAGCCTTGCTGCTTCTGTTTACCTGTCTGGCGCTGGGCATCGTGGTCAGGCGTTTCGCATCGCCGCCGCCAGGCATCGTGCCTGGCATCAATTGGTGGGTGATCAACATCGCGTTGCCGGCGCTCGTATTGGCGATGATTCCGCGTATTCACGTCGATCCACAGCTATGGTTTCCAGTCGCTGCGATGCTGCTCACCTTCGTTGGCGCGTGGGTGCTGATGGCGCTGGTGGGCAGGTGGCGGCAGTGGCCGCGCGAACGTATCGGTGCGCTGACCCTCGTGTGCGGATTGGGCAATACCTCGTTCATGGGCTATCCCATGATGCAGGCCTTGCATGGCAAGGAAGGTCTCGCTGTCGCCGTCGTGGCCGATCAATTGGGCTGCTTTCCCTTGCTGGCCTCGGCGGGTGTGCTGGTGGCCTCGCTCTACGCCGGACGCAAGCCGCAGCCGGCCCTGATCGTGCGGCGAATTCTCACGTTTCCAGCCTTTCTTGCCCTGCTCGTGGGCCTTGCCGTGGGGGCAATCGGTGGCTGGCCTGACGTGGTGGATAGCATGCTGTCCTCACTTGGTGCGACCTTGACACCACTGGCGCTGTTCTCCGTGGGCTTACAGTTCACGTTGCGCCCGCAATCGGGCCAGCTTCCGGCCGCCGTGCTCGGCTTGGCATGGAAACTGGCCCTTGCGCCGTTGGCGTGTTGGTTCCTCGGCCGGGCCACGGGTATTGAAGGGTTGACGCTTACCGTGGGTGTGCTGCAAGCGGCGATGGCACCGATGATCTCAGCGGCGATCCTTGCCGATGATTACGCGCTGGAACCAACTCTGGCCAATACGGTGTTGGGTGCAGGCATCGTGATTTCACTTTTCACGATTCCGCTGGGTAACTGGCTATTGATGGCCGCCTAGATCGAGGCTGCGTCTTGCGACGATGGCTTCGACCGCTTCCTTGGATTGCTTCAGGTTGCTACCGGTCGCCTCGCGATATCGCTTGATCGCCTCGATCATCTTGCCCTGGCGCAACAGTTCCACGATGCGCTCTTCGGCGTCGTGATCCAGTGGCCTGGGTAGCTGAGAGAGCGGCGTGGAATACAAAGCAGAGGTCGGGCGTGTTTGCTGACCTGACTCCGGGCGCTGGCGCGCGGTGAGTCGCCCCAGCACGAACCCGATCACCAGCAGGAGGGCGTAAATCACGTAGGTTTGCACGTACGGATTCATGGGCGCCTCGCTTCGACAGAAGAACGGTAGATAATGCCCACATGTCCATCGATGCATCCACTCCCCTCCATGTCCGTGCCGACGTCTGGCTATGGGCTGCGCGCTTCTTCAAGACGCGCAGCATCGCCAAACAGGCCATAGAAGGCGGTAAGGTCGAGGTCAACCAGGCCAGTTGCAAGCCATCGAGGGCGATCCATGTGGGCGATACGTTGAATATCGCCCGAGGAGATGAACGCTTCGAGGTCGAAGTACTGGGTATATCCGGGCAACGCGGACCGTCATCGGCGGCACAGAAGCTCTATCGCGAGAGCGAAGCCAGTCTGGTTGCACGGGCCGCGATGCGCGAGCAGCGGCGTCTTCAAGGTAGGGCGCCCGCGCCTTTGACACGCCCGGATAAGCAGTCGCGACGTTTGCTATTGCGACTGAAAGACCAAAGTTGACGCGGTTTTCCCTCTTCGGATCGGTGACCCGCCTGCCTTTATGGGAGCAATCTCAATCACAAGGCAAGCCGCGATGCTGGTCGTGGCCTGAAGGTATGAAAAGCGACGATTTGCGACTGAATGGCGCCTCCAAAGAACTTTTCATCGAGGTCGTCATTCGGCGAAGGCCGGAATCCAGCGCCGCCAGCTCCATCGAAGCCAAGTCGCTTAGGCCTGGCCTACACCGCGACGATGGATAGGCAGGGTTTTTAGAGACTTCCTCCAATTCGTCTCTACGCGAAATGGTCAGCCGTGAGTTCGCGAATCACGGCCTTTTTGCCCAGTCCAGCGTATGCATAATCCCGCGTACCGTGGGCTGCTGACTCACGGTACGCGGGTTTCTCTTTGGCTTCAGGTGCAAGACACAGTCGATCCAGGGTTGAGCTAGCCTGGTCAAATCGCTGAGCCGGTGACAAACGGCCTTGGCCCTGCATGGCCTCGGCTGAGCCATCGATCAGCGTGGGTATGAATTTACGGGGCAGGCGTCGGAAAGTGAATTCGATTTGTTTGATAATTTTGATAGGAAAAATCAATCAACGCGCGTCATTGAGAGCCTGATGTGGATGCCGGCCATGAGTATGTTATTTGCAACTTACTGAAAACAATAAGTTTTCAATTCATTGGCAACGATGTGTAGAGCATCCTCACCCGCTGCCATCCGTCAATCACACTTTGAGGTGTTTGAGCCGGTATAGCGCCTCAAGTGCTTCACGTGGAGACAGTGCATCGGGATCGATTTCCTCAAGCGCGCGTTCCACCGCCGACGGCGCAGCGGCAAACAGCCCCAACTGAGGCGATGCATCGGCTACCGCAGCCGGCCTGGCGACATGCGCGTGCATGCCACGTTCGAGTTCGGCCAGCGTGCGCCGCGCGTCGGCGATCACGCTACGCGGTAAGCCTGCCAGGGCGGCGACCTGCAGACCGAAGCTCCGGTTGGCCGGACCGTCCTTGACCGCATGCATGAACACCAGTTGTTCGCCATATTCAACGGCATCCAGATGCACATTGGCGATCGCCGGATACTCGCTCGCCAGTTCGGTCAGCTCGAAATAGTGCGTAGCGAACAGCGTATAGGCACGGCTGGTCGCCGCCAGATGCACGGCAGCGGCGCGTGCCAGTGCCAGGCCGTCATAAGTGCTCGTGCCGCGACCCACTTCATCCATCAGGACCAGGCTGTGCTCGGTCGCGTTGTGCAGGATATTGGCTGTTTCGCTCATTTCCACCATGAAGGTGGACTGGCCACGCGACAGGTCATCGCCTGCGCCAATGCGGGTGAAGATGCGGTCGATCGGGCCGATCGATGCACGCGACGCCGGCACATAGCTGCCGATGTGAGCCAGCAGCACGATCAATGCGTTCTGGCGCATATAGGTGGATTTACCGCCCATGTTCGGCCCGGTAATCACCAACATGCGGCGTTGTTCGCCCAGTCGCAGGTCGTTGGGTTCGAACGGCTCGTCGCGGACTTTCTCCACCACCGGGTGGCGGCCGCGCTCTATCACGACGCCCGCTATGTCACACAGTTCCGGCTCGCTCCAGTCCAAGGCCGATGCGCGCTCGGCGAGCGTGGCCAGGACATCCAGCGCGGCGATGGCCGACGCTGCAGCTTTAAGCGGTTCAAGCTTGGCGGTCAGCGTGTCGAGCAGCTCCTCGTAAAGGGCGCGCTCACGCATCAACGAGCGTTCCTTGGCCGAGAGCACCTTGTCCTCGAAGGTTTTCAGTTCCTCGGTGATGTAGCGTTCGGCGTTCTTGGTGGTCTGGCGTCGTGTGTAGTGCGTGGGCGCCTTGTCCGCCTGTCCTTTACTGATTTCGATGTAGTAGCCATGCACGCGGTTGTAGCCGACCTTAAGCGTGGTGATGCCGCTGGCGGCCTTTTCGCGCTCTTCCAGTTCAACCAGGAACTGATCGGCGTTGGTGGCAAGCCGGCGCAATTCATCCAACTCGGCGTCGTAACCGTCAGCCACCACCCCGCCATCGCGCTGCAAGACGGGTGGCTGTTCGACGACGGCGCGTGCCAGCAAGGCAGCGGTATCGGCGTGGTCGCCAATACTTTCCACCAGCGCATGCAATAGTGGGCTATCCAGGGTGGCGATGCGTTCGCGCAGCACCGGCGCGGCGGCAAGACCGTCACGCAAGGTGGAAAGATCGCGCGGACGTGCCGAACGCAGTGCTACGCGTGCCAGGATGCGTTCCAGGTCACCGATACCTTGCAAAGGTTCGCGCAGGTTTTCGTAGCCCCGATTTTCGATCAACATGCCAACTGCCTGATGGCGGCGGCGCAAGGCATCCTGTGAACGCAGCGGCCGGTTGAGCCAGCGCCGCAGCAGGCGTGCGCCCATCGGTGTCACCGTCTCGTCCAGCACACCAAGCAGCGTATGTTCGATGCGGCCGCTTGGATGGGTGTCCAGTTCCAAGTTACGGCGTGTGGCTGCATCGAGTGCGATGGTTTCGCTGGCGCTTTCCACCGCCATGCCCGATAGATGGGGCAGGGCGCTCTTCTGGGTCTCCTCGACATAGCCAAGCAGGCAGCCGGCAGCGGCGATCGCCAGCGGCAGGCCGTCCACGCCGAAGCCATCGAGCCCGCGTGTGCCGAAGAAGCGATTCAATTCGCGTCGAGCGGCATCGCCGTCGAAGTGCCACGGTGGTCGCTTGCGTAGGCCCGGCAGGGCGCTGACCAGCCGTGGCCAGGCTATGTCCTCGCTTACCAGCGTCTCAGCCGGTTGCAGGCGCGCCAACTCCGCCGCCAGCCCTTCGGCCGAAGGGACCTCACTCAATAGGAACCGCCCGGAGGACAGATCCGCCCAGGCCAGGCCATAGGCGCCATGGGCACCGGCGGCGATTGCCAGCAAGAGGTTGTCGCGGCGCTCTTCGAGCAGGGCGGCATCGGTCACCGTACCTGGCGTAACGATACGTACCACCTTGCGTTCCACTGGCCCCTTGGACGAGGCCGGGTCGCCGATCTGCTCGCAGATTGCCACCGATTCGCCCAGTTTCACCAGGCGAGCGAGATAATTTTCCGCCGCGTGGTAGGGCACGCCAGCCATGGGAATCGGCTGTCCCGCCGATTGGCCACGTTGGGTCAAGGTGATGTCCAGCAGGCGCGCGGCTTTGCGCGCATCGTCGTAGAACAGCTCGTAGAAATCCCCCATGCGAAAGAACAGCAACACATCAGGATGTTCAGCCTTGGCGCTTAGGTACTGGCGCATGAAGGGCGTATGCCCGCTCAGCGCGGCCGAGGATTCGGAATTGGTTTTCAAATCATCCATTTATGCTGCTTCTGCGTCTTGGTGGTGTGAGGCGGTCGGCGCGCTGTCGAGGGGCAGTCCCGTGGCTACCCGACCTGCCATTGTACCGGCCATCAGGGTTATGGCGCCGGGATGGCACGCATGCGGCAACGTCATGGGCGGGCTCGCCTCTGCGTCGCGGCATAGCTGACTTGTCGGCTGATGGGGCTACGGCGGATGGTCGATGTCGCGCTACGCCGGTGAGTGATTCAATCGCCAGACCACGGAACAGGAGGGCGCGCGCATGGCTACCGGCAATGAAACCATCCCTGGCCTGGGGGAACGCAAGCGAGCGTTGACCTGCGCAGGTGGCGGAATCCTGGACATGGCGATCGCCATGATGGAAACCACCACAATGCTACCCAGTCCGCGAGGTTATCTGCTGGGCGACGTGGACGGGCTTGGCGTCGCCAAGAGAGGCGACGCCGCCAACTTTGGCATCTTCAAGCAGAACTGGAAAATGATCCGCGAGGCATGGCCGCCCTTTCAGTCGCTGGGTGCGGCTGACTGGATGCGTGGTTGCGCGCTTAATGGCAGTCTCTCGCTCGATGTACACATCCTGCACGCCAGCATGCGGTTCTATGGACCGCGCTGGTTCCATGGGCATCGCCAAGGCGAATCCGGTCTTGTTGCTCCCGATGCCTGTTCGCCGATGATGGCGGACATCCTCAACTATCAGCGCGCGGTGTACTGGATCGCCAACCAGTTGGAGCCAGACCATCTCACCGATGACCTGCGCTTCTGGGACAATACCGTGCCTGCGATCTAGGCAGGCGCCCTGTTCGGTGTGCGCTCCGGCTGGCGACCAGGCGGGTCTGTGGATCGGCTGTCCGGTTCGATTCGATCATCCCAGGAGCAACTGGCGATTGCGGTGGGTGAAAGGGCTTTTCCGCAATAAGTGAAATTCTGGCGGAAGCTCGCATGGGGGCAATCGCGTCGCCGTCAAGACTTGGCGGCGTGCGGGCGAGAGAGTAAAAAATTCACTGATGGATGCCCCTGACCAAACACACTACGGCCCGACCGATGCCGAACTCAACCGCCTCGCCCGCGAGGTGGCCGCCGCTGTACAACTGCGCCGCATCATGGCCGTGACCGCAGAGTCCTGTACAGGCGGCTGGATCGCCAAGACCCTGACCGATCTGCCCGGCAGTTCTGCCTGGTTCGACGCAGGCGTGGTCACCTACAGCTATGAAGCCAAGCAGGCTCTATTGGGGGTGCACCCGCGGACGCTTGAACGCACCGGCGCGGTCAGTGAGGAAACCTCGCTGGAAATGGTCTCCGGTGCGCTATCACGCTTTGGTGCCGGTATTGCGGTGGCCGTTACCGGCATCGCCGGTCCCAGCGGGGGCACCCCGGACAAACCCGTCGGTACGGTCTGGATCGCCTGGAAGGTACGTGGCGGCGACCCTCGTGCGCAGATGTTCCACTTCCCTGGCGACCGTGAGGCGGTGCGCCGTCAGACTGTCGCCGCAGCCCTGGTGGGCATGCTGCATATGCTGGCTTCGGGTGGCCTGCGCGCCTGACCGGCTTGACCGGTGTGGGATACTCCTCCTTTGATCAATCAGATCGCAGCCCGTGAGACATGACGCGGGCATGATGCAACTCATTCACAGACCAACCGGGATTCAGACGATGGATGACAACAAGCGCAAGGCGCTCACTTCCGCCCTCGGCCAGATCGAGAAGCAGTTCGGCAAGGGTGCCGTGATGCGCCTGGGCGACCGTACCGATGACGCCATCGAGACCGTCTCCACCGGCTCGCTGGGCCTGGACATCGCGCTGGGCGTGGGTGGCTTGCCGCGTGGCCGCGTCATTGAGATCTATGGTCAGGTATCCTCCGGTAAGACCACGCTGACTTTGCAGGTGATCGCCAATTGCCAGAAGAACGGCGGCACGGCAGCCTTCGTTGATGCCGAGCACGCGCTCGACCCGACCTACGCCGAGAAACTGGGCGTGAATGTGGCCGACCTGCTGGTTTCCCAGCCCGATACCGGCGAGCAGGCGCTGGAAATCGCCGACATGCTGGTGC
>NZ_DASVMI010000113.1:0-13508 GCF_036384435.1 Dyella sp.
CGGGGCCGGTGCGCTGCTGGCAGCGGGAACCGCGGCGGAGGCTGCCGGAGTCGCGGCCGGCGCGCTGGCGGCAGGAGCCGGCGATTGCGGCGCGCTGGCGTTGTCGCTGTTGTGGCTGCAGGCGGCAACCGCCAAGGCGGCGGCAAACAGGAACGGCAGGCGCTTGAACATGGAAAACCTCTTTGGAACGGAAAACAGGGAAAATGGGGGGACTTAAAACGATATCGCCGGCTCGTGGCCGGCGATACGTAGTGTAGGCAAATTATTTGCTGGCGGGTGTGGTGCTTTCTGCCGCATGCAGGCCTTCGATGTAGGTGGCCACGGCGGCCATGTCCTTGTCGTCAAGCTTCTGCGCGATGCCAGGCATGATCTTGGCCTTGGCGTCGTCACCCCAGGTGGTGCCGTCGTGCCATGCCTTGAGCGTGGCCTGGATGTACTGGGCGTGCTGGCTGGTCAGCTCCGCATAGCCGGCGCCGGGGTTGCCGCGCCCGTCGATGCTGTGGCACGCCATGCAGGCGGGAATGCCGCGTGTGGTGTCGCCTTCGCGGAACAGCTTCTGGCCTTGTGCGACCAGGGCTTCGTCCGCCACGCCAGGTAGGGCTTCCTTGCTGGCGAAGTAGGCGCCGATATCGTGCATGTCTTGTTCGGACAGCGGAGCGGCCATGCCCGACATGATCGGGTTCTGACGTTTGCCGCTCTTGAAGTTCTCAAGCTGGCGGACGATGTAGGTCTCATGCTGCCCGGCAAGCTTCGGGTACTGGGCGTCACTGGAGTTGCCATCCATGCCGTGGCAGGCGCCGCAGGCAGCGGCCTTGCCCTGGCCGGCGGTAGCGTCACCGGGTTTGACCGCGGCGGTCGCGGCAGCGCCCTCGGCGGGCTGGGCGCCCGCTGGTGCTGCACTGGCGGCGGAGGCCGGCTTGGCAACGGTGGAGCCGCTGGCCGGCTTGGCGTCCTGCGCAGTGACCGCGCCTGGGGCGAGGGTGCAAGCGAGGGCAAAGACAACTCCAAGTACAGCAGGCCGAAAACCGACAGGCCGAAAACTCATACACTTGTCTCCCGAAGAACTGCTTTGGCTGCACGGCGTGCAAAATTTGCTGGGCCGCAACTGGCAGAAACCTCGGGATTATCTCTGCGCCACAGTAGTCGGTCAAACCATCATTCCATGACTAGCAACCCACTTCAGGGCGCGCAGTTCGTGCTCGCCGCCCATCGCATCAGCCAACTGCCCGCCGACAGCGGCGCGGAGGTGGCCTTTGCTGGCCGCTCCAATGCCGGTAAATCCAGCGCACTCAATGCGTTGACCGGACATCGCGGATTGGCGCGAACCTCCAAGACCCCGGGACGAACCCAGCAGATGGTGGCCTTTTCGCTACCGCCGCTGACCCAGGGTGACGGCCAGGCGCCACTTGAGGCGCGGCTGATCGACCTTCCCGGCTATGGCTATGCCAAGGTGCCCGAGCCGCTGCGTGAGCACTGGAAACTCGAAATCGATGCTTATCTGAAGCATCGCCAGAGTCTTCGCGGCGTCGTGCTGATCGCCGATATCCGACATCCGCTGAAGGAATTCGACCGGATGATGCTGGATTTTTGCTTTCACAGCGGCCTGCGCTGCCACATGCTGTTGACGAAGGCTGACAAGCTTTCACGCAATCAGGCCGCCCAGGCCCTGGCTGCGATGCGCAAGAGCTTTCCCAACGGCCTGCATGCCACCGCCCAGATATTCTCCTCCCAGGATGGAACGGGCGTGGAGGCCGGTCGCGAGGCTGTGGTCGCGCTATTGCGTGCTGACACTGCCTTGTGAAAGAAGCCGACGCGTCGCGCTTGTAAAAGGGTAAAGAGGAAAGCGAGTGATGGCTGCAGCCAGGCTGCCATGGCTCTTTACTCTTTACAGGCGCCCCAGCGTAGGCTCCTATGGCTCCACTACCTCACCGTCTCCATGAAGACGCCGCACAGCGCCTCCATACCGGCGCGATCGTCGTCATCGAACCGCCCCACCAGCGGGCTGTCCACGTCCCAGACGCCGAACAGGCTTCCGTCGGCGTGAACCAGGGGCACGACGATTTCCGAGGCGGAGGCCGCGTCGCAAGCGATGTGGCCGTCAAAGGCGTGTACGTCATGAACGAGTTGGGTCTGGCGGGTCTGTGCGGCGGTGCCGCAAACGCCACGGCCCAGGGCGATGCGTATGCAGGCCGGCTTGCCCTGAAACGGACCTACGACCAGTTCCTTGCCATCGTAGAGATAGAAGCCGGCCCAGTTGAAGTCGGGCAGGCTGTGATACACCAGTGCGGCGAAGTTGGCGGCATTGGCGATCATGCTGGGCTCACCGGCCAGCATGCCGCGTGCCTGTTCGCATAGTTCGGCGTAGTGCTGGCGCTTGTCGGCGACGGTGGGTTTGATATCGAACATTAAGATGGCCCCGAAGGTCTTCAGGTTGGGAAGATGGGATGTTCCCACGGCAAGTACAAGGGCAGCGGCGCATGCGGGTGCGCTCGGCCTTTCGATAGGGGTGAGCGGCGCCATGCGATCGCGTAGACTGCCGCCACCGATAGGGGAGCACAGCATGGACAACACCCAGCGCGAGCATCGCGCCGGCCTGATCGAGGCGCATCGCCTGGATGGTTTTTTCGACGCCGCCTTCGCCTTTGCCGTCAGCATATTGGCCATCGCCGGCACCGAGGTACCACACGATCTGCACCACATGCTCAACGTGCTCAATCGCATCCCAGCGTATGCATGCAGCTTCGCCACCTTGCTAGTTTTCTGGTACCGCCACGTGCGCTGGCGTGAACGTTGCCGTGTGCACGACCAGACCAGCGTGGTGTACAGCCTGATGCTGGTGTTCTTCGCGCTGATCTTTGTCTATCCGCTCAACATGGTGTTCTCGGCCATGTTCAACGCGATCTATTCAGGCTTCACTGGCCGCTTGCTGGCCGAGACCCTTGTCATCGGCACCGTTCACGACATGAACCTGCTCTACTCGTGCTACGGGCTGGCCTATATGTGCATGACGCTGTGTCTTGCCGCGTTGTACCGCCATAGCGTGCGGCATATGCACAATGCGTCGCGCGAGGAAAGGATCGAGGCGCGTGAGTCGCTGTATACCCAGCTTGGGGCGGCGGGTGTGGCGCTGCTGTCGATCGTGCTGGCATGGCTGCTGCCCGAGGGTGGCTTGTGGATCATGTTGCCCGGATTGGCCTATGGCCTGCTGACGTTGGTGTATTCGCTCGCCGGTCGCTGGGCGCGTCGCACGCTGGAGGCAGCGGCATGACGCTCGCATGGTTCGTCGCCGGCACGGATACCGGGATCGGCAAGACCCATGTCAGTTGCACGTTGCTGCATGCGCTGCAACTGGCCGGTCATCGTGCATGCGGCATGAAGCCCGTGGCCAGTGGATGCCTGGCCACGGCCGAAGGATTGCGCAACGAGGATGCCCTGGCCTTGCAGGCGGCCGCCAGCCAGCCTGCCCCCGCTTATGGCCTGGTCAATCCCATCGCGTTGCGCGACCCGCTCTCTCCGCATCTGGCAGCGCAGCATGACGGCGTGCACATCACACTCGATCCGTTGCGCTCGGCGTACGACCGCTTGCGTGGTGACCACGATGCCGTCGTGGTGGAGGGCGTGGGCGGCTGGCTGGTGCCGCTAGCACCCGGAGTCTTTGCCTCGGATATTGCCAAGGCCTGGCGGCTGCCGGTCATCCTGGTGGTGGGATTGCGCCTGGGGTGCCTGAGCCACGCACTGTTGAGTGCACGCGCGATCGAGGCCGATGGTTGCCAACTGGTCGGCTGGGTGGGTAATCGGATCGATCCGGCCATGGATGCGGTCGACGAGAATCTCACGACCTTGCGGGAACTATTGCCGGCACCGTGTCTGGGCGTGTTGCCGCACGGCGTGCCCCCGGCACAGGCGGCGGCACTGCTGGAGATGGCTTTGCTATCCTGAGCCCCCTGCCCGGAAGGCAGGTATTCCATGGTTTACCTTGCAGGAGGCGACATGGCCACCGTTCATCACTATTTTCTTTCCATTGCCGACCTGGCTCAGGCCCGAGGCAGCGATCCGGACCTCAGCTACGACGGCGCCGGACCCAACGATTTCGCCGCCGCGCTCCAGGAAGCCCTGCGCAGCCCCATGCTGTTCGAGCGCTGGCGCAACAAGCAGGACGAACCCGACGACGTCGATCCGGGGCTGGGCGGCACCGATGCCAATGCCGCTGTCACCGGCAAGCTGGCTGCCGGCCTCAATACCGACGTGGAGGTGCGCACCGTGCTGCCCATGAGCATCCTGCGCCATCGGCTGAACTTGTTGATCGGGCCGGCCTGGCAGTTGCGCGACATGCGTTGAGTCTCGTGCATCACGATCATGGCTTTCGGCCCTTGGAAGTTGGCCGTTGCTATGGTTAGAGTCGAAAACCTTTTTTGCAGAACCTCGCCTGCGCACCGCGGGCGTTACCTTTGATTTGCCGGGGAGCCTCCATGCTTCGTCTTCGTTTGCTCGTTATCGCTACTTCCCTTGCGCTTGGCGCCTGCTCGCAGCAGTCCTCCGATGCCGCCAAGACCGCCCAGCCTGCTGCGCCCGCCACGGCTGCCGCTAGCGCCAGCACGGCCGCCGCGCCTGCCGCTGCCAGCTCCATCCAGAACAATCCGTTCTACAACGCCAGCACGTTGCCGTTCATGGCGCCGCCTTTCGACAAGATCAAGGAAACCGATTACCAGCCGGCAGCCGAGGAAGGCATGCGCCAGCATCTGGCCGAGATTGACAAGATCGCCAACAACCCCGAAGCGCCGACCTTCGAGAACACGATTGTGGCGATGGAAAAATCCGGTGCCATGCTGACCCGCGTGTTGCAGGCGTTCAGTGCGGTGACCGGTGCCAACACCAGCGACGTGCTGCAAAAGGTGCAGGAAGAAGAAGCCCCCAAGCTGGCCGAGCACCAGGATGCGATCACCCTCAACGGCAAGCTTTTCGCGCGTATCGAGACACTCTACAACCAGCGTGATTCGCTCAAGCTCGACCCCGAATCCGAGCGCCTGCTGGAGGTGACCTACAAGAACTTCGTGCGTGGCGGCGCCAAGCTGTCCGATGCCGACAAGGCCAAGCTCAAGGACCTCAACAAGGAAGAGTCCACGCTGAGCACGCAGTTCACCAACAAGCTGCTGGCCGCCACCAAGGACGGCGCGCTGGTCGTGGACGACAAGGCCAAGCTCGCCGGCTTGTCCGATGCAGAGATTGCCGCGGCCGAAGGCGCGGCCAAGGACCGCAAGCAGGATGGCAAGTATGTCATCGTGTTGCAGAACACTACCCAGCAGCCGGCGTTGCAGGACCTCAGCGACCGCGACACGCGCGAGTCGCTGTTCAAAGCCTCCTGGGGCCGCGCCGAGAAGAACGATGCCAATGACACGCGTGACCTGATCGAACGTATCGCGCAGATCCGTGCCCAGCAGGCCAAGCTGCTCGGCTATCCCAATTACGCGGCCTGGAAGCTGGAAGACCAGATGGCCAAGAAGCCGGAGGCTGCGATCAAGTTCATGCAGGACCTGGTGCCGGCCGCCACCGCGCGCGCCAACAGTGAAGCCAAGGACATCCAGGCTGTCATCGACCAGCAGAAGGGTGGCTTCAAGGTTGCGGCATGGGATTGGCAGCATTACTCCGAGCAGGTGCGCAAGGCCAAGTACGACTTGGACGAGAGCCAGATCAAGCCCTACTTCGAGCTGGATAACGTTTTGCAGAACGGCGTGTTCTATGCAGCCAACCAGCTTTACGGCCTGACCTTCAAGGAGCGCAAGGACATCCCCGTCTGGCAGCCGGACGTGCGCGTGTTCGAGGTGTTTGATGCCGATGGCAAGTCGCTGGCGTTGTTCTACTGCGACTACTTCAAGCGCGACAACAAGAACGGCGGCGCCTGGATGAGCAACCTGGTCGACCAGTCCAAGTTGCTGGGCACCAAGCCGGTGATCTACAACGTGGCCAACTTCACCAAGCCGGCGGCGGGCCAGCCGGCGCTGCTGTCGTGGGATGACGTGATCACCATGTTCCACGAGTTCGGCCATGGCCTGCATGGCATTTTCGCCGACTCGCAATATCCGTCGCTGTCGGGGGCTGCCACGGCGCGCGACTTCGTCGAGTTCCCGTCACAGTTCAACGAGCACTGGGCGTCGGATCCGAAGGTGTTCGCCAACTTCGCCAAGAACTACAAGACTGGCGAGCCGATGCCCAAGGAGCTGGTGGAGAAGATCAAGAAGGCCGCCACCTTCAACAAGGGCTATGACATGACCGAACTGGTCGCTGCCGCCCTGCTGGACATGGACTGGCATACGCTTGGTGCCGATGCGCCCAAGCAGGACGCCGACAAGTTCGAGGTCGAGTCGCTGAAGAAGAACAAGATCGACCTCAGCTTCGTGCCGCCGCGTTATCGTTCGAGCTACTTCCAGCACATCTGGGGTAACGGCTATGCAGCCGGCTACTACGCTTACCTGTGGACGCAGATGCTGGCCGACGACGGCTTCGAATGGTTCAAGGAGCACGGTGGCCTGACTCGCGAGAACGGCGACCGCTTCCGCAAGATGGTGTTGTCGCAGGGCAATACGCAGGACCTGTCCACGCTGTACAAGACCTGGCGCGGCAAGGATCCGAGCGTTGAGCCGATGCTCATCGATCGTGGCCTGAAGCAGAAGTGATCGTGCTTTACGTGTGACGCAGAAAAGCCGGCGCAAGCCGGCTTTTTTGTGTATCAATTCCTGGGAAGCGCGATGCATTCCCCGTCACGCGCTACGTCTACCTTGCCGCGGTATTCCGCGGCGATGGTGCGCAGTATTGCCGGCATGGCCTGCTCGGACCGGTGCATCCAGTGCGACAGCAACAGGCGCTTGACGCCTGCCTGCTGCGCGAGCGCGGCGATACGCGAGGGCGGTGCATGCAGGGCAGCCGCGACGGCGTCGTTGTTGTCCTCGGGAATGGCCATGTTGGCAACCATCAGGTCCGCTCCCCTGGCCAGCTCGACCAGGGCGGGCGCGCGAGCATCCGTATCGCCCAGGTAGACGACGGCGTGGTTGCCGGCGTCGATGCGATAAGCCAGCGCGGGTACCGGGCCGTGACGCACGGTGATTGCGCGGATTTTCAATCGTGCATTTTCGAAGACAGTGACGATGCTTTCCTTGTCTGGCGCCACGACGATCGGTTCGATTCGATAACTTTCGTCACCGTCGCGCAGGAACCCACCGAGGTAACCGTAGGCGGCGTGGTCGCCAGCGAACAGCGCTTCCAGGAATGTCCTGATGGAAGGAAAGCCATGGCCTGCGGCCGGGCCAAGGATGGGCAGCGGGCGGTCGCGCTCGCCGAAGAACGACGCCTTGATGTAGGCCGGCACGTCCTGGCTGTGATCGCTGTGCAGGTGGGTCAGTGCGATGAGGTCCAGATCCTCGATGCGGGCACCGGATTTGCCGAAATTAACCGCCGTGCCGGCTCCGGCATCGAACACGGCGCGTGCCTTGCCATCGATCCAGAGCACATGACCGCTTTGCGCCCGGGCATTGAGTTCGGGGCCGCCACTCCCCAACACCTGCCAGCTTGTCGGCGTCGTGCAGCGAAAAGGATTGGCATGCAGGCCGGCGGCAACCAGCAATAGCCATGGCAGGAACAACCAGCGACGACGCACGGATCCGTATCCTTTGCCAGCCTGGCTCAGTTGATGAGCAGATGGGGTGTGATGGGGGCTGGAGTCGGCGGTTGCGTGTCGTGCGAATCGTCTTCGTCGCATTCGGCACGAATACGCCCGGGACTGACGCCGCTGACTCGCTTGAACAGGCGACGGAAGGCCGCTTCGCTGCTGTAGCCCAGTTGCTGGGCAATCGCGGCCACCGATTGCTGGCGATCGCGCAGCCATTGCTCGGCCAGGGTCACCCGCCATTGCGTCACGTACTGCATCGGCGGGATCTTCATGAGCTGGGTGAATCGCTCGGCAAATGCCGAGCGCGACATGCAGGCGGTGGCAGCCAGGTTTTGCATGGTCCAGGCATGGCCGGGAGCCTCATGCACGGCTTGCAGCACCTTGCAGATGCGCGTGTCGCCCAATGCGGCGAACAAGCCCCGGCGATCCTCGGCGCGGCGCGCGTAGTCGCATACAGCCAAGGTGAACAAGGCATCGGCCAGTTTGTTGAGCAGCACCTGCCGCCCGCTCATGCCGGAGTTGACGACGCTGACCATCATGCTCGACAACTGCTGAAAGGTTTCGCCGGCTTCCTTCGAGCGCACGATGAAGCACGAAGGCAGGGCATGGTTGAGCGGATGATTGCTGCTGCCGGAAAATTTCAGTTCGCCGCAGATCAGGCTGGTGATCTCGCCCGCTTCCCGGCCATCGTGTTCCGGTGAGCGCAAGGAATGCGCGTGACCATGCGGCAGCACCAGCAGGTCGCCCGCTTCCAGGGTCATGGCCCCTTCCAGGACCTTGCTCTCGACCCGGCATTGTCCGGAGCCCACCAGGTGGAACAGGCCGCAGTGATAGCGCGGTTCGTCTTCGTACCAGGTGCCGCAGCGATGCAGCTCCGCGATCACGTCCACGCGAAACATCGACTGGCTCAGTACCGATTCCAGCGCCGGTTCGATCAGGACGGACGAAGGCTGACCCTCCCGCAGGCGGGGATTGGGTTCGATGTATACGTGCGTATCCTTCTGGGCGTCGAATGCGACGTTCACAGCGGGCCTCCGGTGTCAGTGCCGATGAAAGGCTTTCGCAGCCAGGCCGGGGCAGGTTACACCTGTCCGGCCCGATCATCGGGTCGACGATTGGCCTGCCGGAGAAGGATTCAGGTGTGCGTTCGCAGCAAACCGCCGGCCAGCCAACCTTGCAGCAACTGCACCATGCGAGCCGGCGCCTGCTCCTGACCGTGGAACTGGCCCAGGCGATCGCATAGTTCGGTGAAGTTGGCGCCAGCGATGGCCGCTTCCAGCACGGCCAGTTCGTCGGTATCCAGGGCCCGGTAGCGCACCTCCATGCCATCGCGCCAGATCAACAGTGACACCGGTTGCCGGTGGCGTCGCAATCGGGGCCTGGCTTGTCCCAGGTCGGCGGCCTTGCGAAACGCGGCCACGTTATAGGGTGTCACCAGGATTTGCAGCTTGTCCTGCGGATGCAGTTGCAGGGTGGCCCAGTCCTCGGGCGCCAGCGACGCCAGGTCCTGCGCAAGCAGCGCCGGTTCGTCCACGGCATCGAATACCGTGGAGATGGCCCAGTCCAGCCGGGCCATGTCGCCCAGGGCAGGACGTTCGCGCCAGGGTAGGCCGTAGTCGAGAAAGGCGGCCAGTCCCGCGCCATGCCAGCGGATGTTGTAGTGGCCCGATGGATGCGCCTCGATGTATCCGGCCGCCAAGGTGGCGAACGACTTGCCGGCCATCAGCGCAAGGCCTGGATACTCAATGGCCAGGGCTTCGCGTAGTCGCGCGCGATAAGCGTGGTGATAGATCGCCAGCCGGGTTCCCGCCGTGGCGCGATCATCGCCCTTGAGCGCGCCGGGCGCGGTCACCGTATCAGCGAGTACGGCCTGCAACACGTGCTGCTGGATCTGCGCCAGACTGCTCATGCCGCGGCCTTGAGCAGGGGCAGGGCGAGCTTGCGTGCGTGTTCGAGCTCGGTCATCAGTTCAGCGAGGGGCGGGATGTGATCATCGCGCTCGATCATGGTCGACACCGGCCCGAAGCGACGAACTGCTTCCTCGTAAAGGTCCCAGACCGGTCCGATCACGGGTGCGTCGTGGGTGTCGATCAGCAGTTGATCGCCGTGCTCGTGCCCGGCCAGGTGAAATTGCTGCACGCGCTTGCCGGGTATGCCAGCCAGATAATCCAGGGGCGAGAAACCGTGGTTGTGCGCGCTTACATGAATGTTGTTGATGTCCAGCAGAATAAGGCAGTCGGCACGCTCGGCGATCTCGGCCAGGAATTCCCATTCGGTGAGCTGGGACTGGGCATAGGTGATGTAGCTGGATACGTTCTCCAGCAGGATGCGGCGCCCCAGGGCATCCTGCACGCGTTGTACGCGCTCCACGACATGCGCGATGGCTTCCTCGGTGTATGGCATTGGCATGAGGTCGTGCAGGTTGACACCATGCGCGCCGGTCCAGCATAGATGGTCCGACACCCACTGCGGCTCAATGTGGCGAGCCAGCGCTGCCAGGCGTTGCAGGTAGCCTTCATCGAGCGGATCGGTGCTGCCGATCGACAGCGATACGCCATGCATGACCAGTGGAAAGCGTTCGCGGAATTTCTCCAGCCATGCCAGCGGACGCCCCCCTGGGACCATGTAGTTTTCCGAGATGATCTCCAGCCACTCCACGTGGCCGGCGTCCTGCAACAGCGTTTCGTAGTGTTCGACGCGCAGGCCGAGGCCGAAGCCGAGATAGGGCAGGTATTTGCCGTGATCGTGAGTCGTCATGGCCAAGCCTTAAGTGCAGTCAGCGAAAGGAGCGTGGCGTCCGCATGGCGGACGCCACGCGCCGGTCTTACTTGGCCGAAGCCTGGGCGGCTTCGCAGTCGGCCTGGGTCTTCTGCATGGTGAAGCCTTGGCCCTTGCATGCGTTCTGGCCCTTGCATGCATTGCTGGCCTGCTTGCAGGCGCCGTGGCCCTTGCAGGACGAGGAATGTTCGCACTTGACCTGCGCGCTGTCGCCCTTGGCGTGATCGGCGGCAGCGGCATTCATCGAGGACACGGCAAACAGGCCAGCCACGGCCAGAGCCATTGCGCCGCCATTGATCTTGTTGAGCTTCATTAGGATCTCTCCTTAAGTGGACGTAGTGCGGAATGAATCGGGATTGTCGCGCAGGCGCCTCCGTGAGAAGGCTGGCCGTGCCCGACGATGGTCATTGTGTGCCTGTTATCAGGCTGTGACTGTCACCGGGCATCTTCAATTTGTGCCTGATCGTCCGGCCGTGCCGGACTTGGGGCAAGGTGCGGACGCGTGGCAAGAAAGGCCGGACGACCGAACATGGCGGCGATGCATTGTGCACCCGCATCATGCGTTCACTTCCACCCTCCCGGATCTGCTGCCATGCGTCAATTGATTGCTCACACATCTTCCCGGTTGCTCGACCTGCTCTATAAGGCTCGTTGGCTGGGTCCGTTGGTGGCCCGGTTGTCCTTTGGTTATTTCTGGCTGGAGACGGGTATCGCCAAGGTGCAGAACCTGGATGGCTTTACCCAGCGCTTCATCGGTTGGGGCATCCCGTTTCCTGCATTCAATGCGGCCCTTTCGGCCTGGACCGAGCTGGTCGGTGGCGCATTGATCATGCTCGGGCTGTTCACGCGCCTGATCAGCATTCCCATGATCATCAACATGGTAGTGGCGATCGTGTTGGTGGTTTCGGCCAATTTCCAGGGTATCGACGAATTCGTCGAGGCGGACGAAACCGTCTACATCCTGATCTTCTTCTGGCTGTTGATGGCTGGCCCGGGCAAAATCAGCCTGGATACCTTGGTCGCGCGTTGGCTGGGGATCCGTACCCACGATTGAACACAAGGAGCCATGCATGAAGGGACTTGCCCGGATACTGTTATTTAGCGTGTTGCCGCTTAGCGCGATGGCAGCGGAAAATCCGCTGAGCGTGCACGTGCTCGACCAGCAACGCGGTCTGCCTTCGGCCGATATGAAGGTGCGACTGGAACGCAGGGACGGTGAAAGCTGGAAGACGCTGAAAGAAGATCGTACTGACAAGGATGGGCGTATTCGGGCGCTCGCTCCCGGCGATGCACTTGCGGTCGGTATCTATCGCATCACCTTCGAAACCGGCAATTGGTATGCCGGGCGTGGGCAGAAGACGCTGTTTCCTGAGGTGCCGGTGGTGATCGAGATCGATGGCAGCGCGCAGCATTATCACGTGCCGTTGTTGCTCAGCCCTTACGGTTATTCCACTTATCGCGGCAGCTGAGTCCATGGCTCACGAAAAAGCCGGCCATATGGCCGGCTTTTTCGTGTTTGACTTTCCGCATGACTGCGCGGCCATGTCGCGGTAAGGCGACATCGCTCAATAAGCAAACTGCTTGAACACCGGATCCACGCTGCCGCCCCACGCGCCATGGAAAAGCTCCAGCTTGCGTTCGGCGGGCGTCTGGTTGGCATCGGCGATTTCGATCAACGGTTCGAGGAACGTGCTTTCGTCGGCGCCATGTGCGTTGAGGCGATGGCGACGCTTGAGGCCGTGCACGGCGATCTTGAGGGTTTCCTGGGCCAGTTCACGCACGCTATGGTTGCGGAACTTCAGTTTGAGTGCCTCCTTGGGCACGCCGTCGCGTAGCGCGTGGCGCTCCTCGCGGCTGAAATCCTTGACCAGGTCCCATGCCGCATCCAGGGCGTCGTCGTCGTACAGCAGGCCGACCCACAAGGCCGGCAGCGCACAAAGGCGCCCCCACGGGCCGCCATCGGCGCCACGCATTTCCAGGTACTGCTTGAGCCGAACTTCCGGGAATGCGGTGGTCAGGTGATCGGCCCAGTCGCGCATCGTGGCATGGGTTCCAGGGACGGCATCGAGCTTGCCGGCCATGAAGCGCTTGAAGTCCTGGCCGGAGAGGTCGATGTAACGACCGTCCTGGTAGCTGAAGTACATCGGCACATCGAGTATGTAATCGACGTATCGTTCGTAACCGAAACCATTCTCGAATACGAAATCGAGCATGCCGGTACGATCGGCATCGGTGTCGGTCCATACGTGCGAGCGGTAGGACAGATAGCCGTTTGGACGTCCATCCGTGAATGGCGAATCGGCGAACAGCGCGGTGGCGATCGGCTGCAACGCCAGGCTTGCGCGAAACTTCTTGATCATGTCCGCTTCGCTGGAAAAATCCAGGTTGACCTGCACGGTGCACGTGCGCGTCATCATGTCCAGGCCCAGCGAGCCGACCTTGGGCATGTATTCGCGCATGATCTTGTAGCGACCCTTGGGCATCCATGGCATTTCTCCGCGGTGCCACTTGGGCTGGAAACCCATGCCAAGGAAGCCGAGCCCCAGTTCGTCGGCGACGGAACGGACTTCATCCAGGTGCGTGTTGACCTCGCGGCAGGTCTCATGGATCGATTCCAGCGGCGCGCCTGACAATTCGAGCTGGCCGGCCGGCTCCAGGGTGATCGATGCCTTGTCGCGAGACAGTGCCACCGGGGTTTCGCCTTCGCGGGCGACATCCCAGCCGTAGCGTGAAGCCAGTGTCTCCAGCAACACGCGTATGCCGCGCTCGCCTTCGAAGGTGGGCGGGCGCAGGTCGTCGTTGCGAAAGCCGAACTTCTCATGCTCGGTGCCGATACGCCAGGCGTCGCGAGGCTTTTCGCCGGCGGCGAGGTAGTCGGCCAGTTGCTGGCGACTGGCGATGGGCGTGCTCTTCACGGCACTCGGGATGGACACAGGCGATTCCTCGTCGGGGCAGCCACCCACAGTGGGGGTGGCTACGGGCAAATCAAAGGCCGTCCAGGCCGGCGACCGGACGCGGCATTGTAGAGGGTATGCCGGGCAGGTGGATGGCAGCCCGCCCGCGAGGTCAG
>NZ_DASVMI010000114.1:0-61698 GCF_036384435.1 Dyella sp.
ACGAGCCGCTTTGCGCATAGCGCCGTTCAAACTCTACCGGTGACAGGTCGCCGGCGAAACTGTGCCGGCGAATCGGGTTGTAGAACATCTCGATGTAATCGAATACGTCCGAGGCTGCCGCCGTCCGTGTGGGGTAGATGCCACCGGCCCAACTTCTCGATCATCTTGCGGTCCAGCATCGATGCCACCTAATCGAGCCTCAAGAGCATGCCGGGTTGCAAAAGGGCTCCACAGCACGCCGCGATGAACCTAAAAAAAGCCGCCCATGAGGGCGGCTTTGAACTGTGGAACACATGTGAAGCGGTGAATCAGCCGTTCTGGGCGATGCCTTCCGGGCGCTTGGCACCGGCAAAACGCTTGGCCCAGTAGGCTTCGGAGAGGTTATCCACCCGCACGGTCTTGCCGCGCGAGGGCGAATGGATGAACTGCCCGTTGTCGATGTAGATACCGACGTGGGAGATGCGGCCGCGGCCACCACGGCCCGCCGTGCGGAAGAACACCAAGTCACCCGGCCGCATGTCCGCACGCTTGACCGCCAGGCCAGCGACGAACTGCGACGCGGAGTTGGTCGGCAGTTCCAGGCCCACGGCATGCGCGAACACGTATCGAACAAAGCCGCTGCAATCGAAACCGGTGGACGGATCGTGGCCGCCACGGGTGTAGCGGATGTCGCGCAGCTTCATCGCCAGACCGATCAGCGCGTTGCGCAGGTCCAGGCCGTTGGCGCTGTCCAGATTACCCTCATCGTCGGCATCGGCCACGTTATCGGCCGCGCTGCTGGTGGCGGACTTGTCAGCCTGCGTCGCGACCAGGGCGTCAGCACTGGGGACCACGGACTGCGCGAGACCGGGCGCCGGGCTGAAGGCCGGCAGCTGCGTCATCAACAGGGAGGCTGTGGACGAGAAGGACGCCAGGTTCGAAGAGGCTTCGGGTGCGGCGTCCTGGGCAAATAACGGTGCGGACAGAAACAAAGCGCTAGCCAAGGCACTGGCGGTCAATCGCTTGAGCGGCATGCAGGAACATCCCCTGTAGCTATTCACGAGATTGGCCGCCGGACTGACCGGCGACCGTGACGAAGTAGTGAAGTTAGCAAAGAGGCATAGGCCGTTTGTTCGATCGAGGTTAACTGAACTCCATCGTTCCAAAATTCCCGAAAGCGATCGGGACATATGCAAACAATTGAAATTAATGAATTTTCTTTTGTTATCGCCAGGTGCAGGCCAGATAAATAAACTCTTTAGATTGTAAGGTTCATTAATCTATGACTGTAGGCTGGCGCCGACCGAAGATCGCGGTACCTATCCGAATCTCACTCGCCCCCTCGGCGATGGCCGATGGAAAATCACCGCTCATGCCCATGGAAAGGCGCGGCAATACCCGGCCGCGCCGGGCTTCGTCCTCCCGCAGCAAGCGCAGTTCACGAAAGCAGGCACGTACTGCCTCCGTGTCCAGCGAATGGACCGCCATCGTCATCAAGCCTTGCACTCGCAGCGCCGTCAACGGTTCAAGTGCATCCAGGAACCCGGGCAATTGCGCGGGGGCGAGCCCAGATTTGCTCTCCTCGGGCGAGGTCTTCACCTGGACAAGCACATCCAGCGAACGCCCTTCCTGTTCCAGGCGTCGTTGTAGAGCCTGAGCCAGGTCCAGCCGATCAAGCGACTGCACCTCCGAGGCAAGCCTGGCGACATCCTTGGCCTTGTTGGTTTGCAAATGGCCAATGACCACCCAGTTGATCGCGCAATCGGCCAGGGGGCCGGCCTTGTCACGGATCTCCTGCACCTTGTTTTCGCCAAAGCGACGCAGGCCCAGCCGGGAGGCCTCGCGGATGGCATCGACGGGAAAGGTCTTGCTGACCGGAAGTATCGACACTTCCGAGGGATCACGGCCCGCATCGCGGCAGGCTGCGGCGACGCGCTCGCACACTGCCGACCACTGGCCGGCGATATACGAAAAATCTCCGGAGATATCGGCAGGCATGGCATGGCTCCTCAGGATGGCCGGCGGGACCGCCCCGCCGGCCTGTTGCTCAGGCGGCGCCTTGTGCGAAGTGGCGCGCCACGACCTCGGCCACGACCATGCTGACCCGCTTGCCGGTGGGAATGTGCAGGAATTCGTTCGGGCCATGCGCATTGGAATGCGGGCCAAGCACACCGGTGATCAGGAACTGCGCCTGCGGGAATTTCTCGCCCAGCATGCCCATGAACGGGATACTGCCACCCTCCCCCATATAAGCTGCCGGCGCACCAAAGAAGTGCTCCGAAGCCTCGGCCACCGCCTGCTCCAGCCAGGGCGACAGCTGTGGGGCATTCCAGCCACTGCCATCCTTCTCCAGCTTGAAGGTGACCTTCGCGCCATACGGCGGGTCTTTCTCAAGCAGTTCCTTGACGAACTGACCGGCCTTCGCGCCCGAGAGCGTGGGCGGTACGCGCAAGCTCAGCTTCACGGCAGTACGCGGACGCAGCACGTTACCTGCGCTCTCCAGCGGCGGCATGCCATCCACACCCGTCACCGCCAGTTGCGGACGCCAGGTGCGGTTGAGTACCAGTTCGGTCAGATCTTCGGTGACCGGCTTCATGCCCGCGACGAAGGGAAACTTGTCGTAGATCGCCGTGCCCAGGACGTCGGCCGAGCGCCGGGCCTGGTCGACACGCTGCGAGGGAATCTCCACGTAGAGTTCCTCGGGCTTGATCTTGCCTGTCTGCGGATCTTCCAGACGGCTCAAAAGCTCGCGCAGGATACGGAAACTCGATGGCACCACGCCGGAGGCGTCGCCCGAGTGCACGCCTTCTTCGAGTACCTGGACGCTCAGCTCACCGCCAGTCATGCCGCGCAGTGAAGTAGTCAGCCACAACTGGTCATAGTTGCCGCAACCCGAATCCAGGCACACCACCAGCGATGGGTTGCCGATGCGCGACGCCAGGTGATCGACGTAGTACGGCAGGTCATAACTGCCCGATTCCTCGCAGGCCTCGATCAGGATCACGCAACGGGCATGCGGGATGCCCTGCTCATGCAAAGCCAACAGCGCGGCAAGCGAGCCGAAGATCGCATAGCCATCGTCCGCGCCACCACGGCCATAGAGCTTGTCGCCCTTCAGTACCGGCATCCACGGTCCCAGCCCTTCGGCCCAGCCGGTCATCTCTGGCTGCTTGTCCAGGTGACCGTAGAGCACCACAGTGTCTTCGTTCTGACCGGGAACTTCGATGTAGATCAGCGGGGTGCGGCCTTCCAGGCGAACCACTTCCAGCGTGGCTCCCGGCAGGGAGGAAAGCTTGGACCTTGCCCAGGTCTCCATCAGCTTCACCGCAGCATCCATGTAGCCGTGCTCTACCCACTTGCTGTCGAACATCGGCGACTTGTTCGGAATGCGGATGTATTCGACCAATTGCGGCACGATCTCGTCGTCCCACAGGCCGCTGATGAAGCTCGAAAGGCGAGCAGTGTCCATGGCGGGTCCTCGAAAAGCGGAAATGATTAGTGTACCGCGATGCCTCGTATCCTCGGCGACAGGCCATCAGGGCTTAAGACTACGTAGCTAATCCTTGCATGCGGCAACCGGCAATCGCATGCGCCGACTGCCTTTTCCAGTCTGGCCGGGGATAGTGAGAGTCCCTCCCACGGAGCTACTGCATGCGGCAATTTTCCTTGCGTGTCACCAGCCTTGCCTTGGTCACGTTTAGCCTCTGGACCGGATATGCCATGGCCGCCACGTCGGTCAACATCAACACGGCCGATGCCAAGACCATCGCCGAATCCCTTGACGGCATCGGGCTGGCGCGGGCCCAGGCCATCGTCGAACACCGACAGGCCCATGGCTTGTTCAAGAGTGCAGATGAGCTGACACAAATAAAGGGCATTGGCAGCGCAGTCGTGGAGCGCAATCGCCAAGCCATCACGTTCGATACCGAGCCGGAAAAGCCCACCGCCAAGAAAAGCAGGGCCTCCAACAGCAAACGAGCCGACTCACCCGACACCTGACCGACCACGTTTATCCGCGGCGGCATGGCGATCTAGGCCCATCTCCCTTCTGGACCGACATTCCCATGACCGCCGCGGGCCTTCTCAACGGCATCTGGTCAACTGCACCGGTTGCATTACACTCGCCGCACTTTCAGCCAACGGCACCCTCATGATCCTGCCGCGATATCGCATAGCCGCCTCGACCATCAGTGGCGCTGGCAAGGGGCTGTTTCTGAATGAAAAAGTCTCGGCGGGCCAGATCATCACCGCGCCTGACGCCATCCACCAAACCTGGCGCCAGACCGAACTGGAAAGCGACCCCCTGCTTGGAAACGAAATGTATTCGGCGGCACGCTGGTTCGAAGACCGCTATACCTTGTCCCCTGACTGGCCCGACGAGTGCTACATCAACCACAGTTTTTCCCCCAGCGGTCTGTGGCACCTCGGTTTTGTCTTCGCGCTCAATGACTTGGCTCCAGGCACAGAGATTACGGTCGATTACCGACACCTGCTACCTCCGGGCCAGGAGGAGGACTTTATCGACACGGCCACTGGTGAGAAAATAATCGGCTGGTCCTGGCACGAAAGCCTGTCGCTGAGTACACAGGCGCTTTCGCGGCTTCTGTCTTCCGCCACTGTCGTTGATCCGTGATGTTCGATATCCCCACCCTTGAAACCGCGCGCCTGCGTCTTGCGCCACTCACCGAGCGCCATTTCGACGCCTATGCCCAGATGCTGGCCGACCCGGCGAACACGCGCTGGCTTGGCGACGGTGAGCCGCTCGACCGCACTACCGCGTGGCGCTCACTGGCGATGCTGCTTGGTCATTGGCAGTTGCTCGGGTACGGCATGTGGGCGCTGGAGTTGAAAGAAGGCAACGAATTCATCGGTCGCGCCGGACTGATGCACCCGGAAGGATGGCCGGACACCGAGCTGGGCTGGATGCTCAAGCCCGAACATCGCCATCATGGATACGCCACGGAAGCTGGCCGGGCGATCCTGGATTTCGCATGGACCTCGCTGCGCCTCCAGCGCGTGATCAGCCTGGTCCGCATTGGCAACGAAGCATCCGACCGAGTCGCAGAACGACTGGGTGGCGAGCATATCGATGACATGGATTTCCACGGCAATACAAGCCATGTCTTTGCCTATTACGCCCCCTGTCAGCCGCGCAGGGTGTCCTACGCCTGACCCGGTAACGGGCAACGCTTGCGCTCAATACACGTCGCGACGATAGCGGCCTTCCATGCGCAAGCGTTCGATCGTGGCCGTGCCCAGCACCTCGGCAAGCACCGCATCAACGCCCGGAGCCATGCCCTCAAGGCTGCCGCAGACGTAAATAGCCGCACCCTCCTCGACCCAGGCTCTGAGGGTGTCCGACGCTTCGCGCAAACGATGCTGCACGTAGACCTTCTGCGTACTGTCGCGCGACCAGGCCAGATCCAGCCTTTCGATGCTACCTTCAGCAGCCCAGGATTCGACATCGGCACGATGAAAGAAATCATGTGCCACCTGGCGTTCGCCGAACAGTAACCAATGGCGTCGATGACCGGCCGCAATGCGTGTCTTTAGCAGGCTGCGCAGTCCGGCCAGTCCGGTGCCGTTACCCATGAGGATCAGGGGTCGATCATCGTCTGGCAGGTGGAAATTAGCGTTGTTGCGAATGCGCAGTGCGATCGTTGCCCCCACCGGGGCATGCCGTGTCAACCAAGAAGATGCCAGACCCGGACGTCCGTCAGCACGATGCTTGCAACGAACGAGCAAATGAATCGCGCCATCCGCAGGCGTAGAGGCAATCGAATATTCACGATGCGGCAGGGCGAGTAAGGCGTCGGCGACGTCCTGCGGGGACGAATCGCGTACGTCATCGATCAGTGGCAAGTGGGCATGTGCCAAGGCATCGGCCAGGGTAGTCACCTCACCCTGGACCATGACACGCACGCTACCGTCGAAACCCGCGTCGTGCAGCCAGTCGGTCACATCATCAGGCGCTTGTCGTGGCCCGATTTCAACTAGGTCGCCCGCCTGCCAGGTTGCGCTCTCTTGCTGGCATTGCAGCACCAGATGAAAGCAGGCGCCGCCCTGGCTGCCGTGGTTCATCAGTCGACGCTCCACCAAGGTCCACGGCTGATAGCGGGGGGCGTGCCAGTCAGGCATGTCCTGGACACCGGCAAGTAATGAAAGATGATGTTGCCAATGGCGCAAGGCTGCCGGATCGCCGTTGTCCACTTCCACCGGATCAAAAAGCATCTGCGCGCCATTTTCGCGCAACCAATGCCCGAGTCGTCGGCCGAAGCCACAGAAATGTGCGTATTGGCGATCGCCCAGGGCAAGCAGACCAAAGCGCAAACCGCCGAGGTCTATGGAAGCAGTCATGCAACGGCCAACAAATCCCGCAGCGCTATCGGGTGCATCGCCCTCGCCGGTGGTGCTGACTATGAACAAGACACGCGTCATGCCATGTAGCGATGCGGCGTCGAGTCCACCCAGCGCAAGCGCATGCGCGTGCGTACCAGCGGCTTGCAGGCTTTGTACCGTATGCAAGGCCACTTCCTCGGCAAACCCGGTCTGGCTGGCGAAAGCCACCAGCCATGACTCGCTACCGGCGTGTTGCACCGGCGGTATACGTCGCCGCAGGAAAACCAGCAGGCACAAGCAGCCCCAGGCCGTCACGGCTGCCGCAGCCGCCAGAACGCGCGCCGGACGCGGCATGCTCCAGCTCATGTCACGCGCGTGCCATGCCGCCAGCACCACCCAGGTCACAGCCAACAGAAAAAGCAGCACAATATTGCCGCGCGCCACGGGCGCTCCGGACACGCTCCGACTCATGCCTGCAAGGCCGCCGCAAATGCCGTGGTCAAACGGGGTTCCAGGCCATCTGGGGTGCGCAGCACGAACAGCACAGCGATGTCGCGAGCCTGGGCAAATGCAAGCCCCCGCTCGGGGCCCAGCAGGGTCATGGCGGTCCCCAGCGGGTCGGCATGCAAGGCACGCGACGCCAGTACGCTGACGGAGGCCACCGCCTGCGACACGGGTCGTCCCGTGCGCGGATCGATATGGTGTGAGTAGACCTCGCCGGCGCTGGCGAACCGACGACGGTAGTCGCCGGATGTCGCAATGGCCATCGCGTTCAATGCCAGCGAACAGAAATAGCGGCCCTGGGCATCGGGCATCTCGATACCGACACGCCACGCAGAGCCATCGGGCTTGCATCCATGGGCCTTCATCTCGCCGCCCACTTCGACCAGCCAGGATGTCACGCCATGGGCACGGAGCCAGTCACCGACCACGTCGACAGCGTATCCCTTGGCGATCGAGGAGAGGTCGACATAGGCACCGCCGGGTTGGCGCATGGCGAGTGTGGCCTGATCCAGTTCAATTCGTTGCCAACCGATTCGTTCGCGCGCAGCAAGCACCGCATGCTCCGCTACGGGTTCCTGCCGCGTCGCATCCGGGCCAAATCCCCATAGGTTCACCGCCGGCCCGACCGTCGGGTCGTAGATACCCCCAGTTTCACGTGCAAGCGCGAACGCATGCGTGATTACCTCAAAGCACGCTGGCGACAAGACATGCCACGTTCCCGCCTGGGCGCGATTGAAGCGCGAAAGCTCCGATTCGGGTTTATACGTGCTCATGGAGCCATCGATGCGATCGAGGCAGGCCTGCACGCCAGCCTGGACAGGCTCCAGTGCCATGTCGACAGGCAGCACAGCCCGCACGGCCCAGGAAGTTCCCATGGTACGCCCGTGCAGTTGCGACACGGGCATGACGGCCTCGATCGTCGACATGCGCTGCGACTTACTCGGGCAGCACTTCCAGCGTTGCCGAGTACGCCACGCGGCGCTGCGAGGCCTGCTTGACCTGCGTCTTGGCGTCCTGGGTATTGGCATTGACCCAGTACATGCCCGGATGCGGCCAGCGAAGCGTGAACTTGCCATCAGCCCCCGTGGTGGCTTCGACTTCTTCCGGTGCATTGCGATAGCGCACGCCACCGGCGATGGCGGTGACTTTCAGGTCGGCCGCCGGCTGGCCATCGAGCAGCAACTGGAACGTTGCCGCTTCTCCGGAGACCAGGTCATTGACCTTGGTGACCGGTACCAGCTCGATACCGTCGCCGGTGGTCTTCAAGGCGACATCGTTCGGCTTGCCATTGCTGACGAAGGTCTCCACGCGATTGAGCGACTCGGTGACTTCGACATTTTTTGCGCCGGCTGGCAGCTCTTTCGCCATGTCTGCCGCGTTGCCGCGCCAACGTTTCTTCTCGCCGTTGAGTTCGTAGCTGGCGAATACGCCAGCGTTGACCATGGCGATCTTGTAGGTGCCCTGCTGGACCAGATGAACATCGAAGGTGCTGCGGTACTTTCCGGTCGAGGCGTTATCCGGCTTGACCGGCTGGCCGTCCGGTCCGGTGATCACCAGGCGGTCGAGCGAACCGGGAAAGTGATCGGGAAAAAACAGGTCATTGGAAACGGCCGCATCGACGGTCACCCACGGATCGGCGCCGGCCACGGACGTGGCCGAAGGCAATAACCACATCTTGTGCGCATGCGCGGTCAGGGGTAGCGCAAGCACCATGGACAGTGCGGCCATCTTGAATACGGAACGATTCATATCGGTAGCTCCTTGAAGTCTTACGGTGCGAGGTCGAGCTTGACCGCGCCCAGTTCCACACTGCCGCTCTGGTCGATGTGCTGGGCGCTGGTGACCGGCCACTCGAACGGCACGTGCACCACTTCGCGTCCACCTGTCTCACGCGCGGCCTCCACCACCAGTTCGTACTTGCCAGCGGGCAGGTCGCCGAGCGGCGCCTTGCCACCCTGGAATTTCAGCACCTGATCGCCCACCGGGCGCGTGGCGCCGGATACACCATCGACCGGCAGTTGTTGCTCGCGCCCACCATGGCGCCACCACAGGCGCAACTCCGGCAGCCATTTGGTGCCAGCCCCTTCCTTGCTGTCCTTCTGCGCGTACCACACCGCCAGTTGCGAGGCGATGCTCTTGTCCGCGCGCTCGATCCACACCGAGACATAAGGGCGGTGGTATTCGGCCACGTTGAGCCGCGGAATGTTCACGGTGACATTCATGTCGGCCGCCCAGGCGGGGGCAACGAGGGCAACGGCGGGTATGGAAATCAGCAGGCGACGCATCGGCAACCTCGTCAGTGGATGAAAATCAGGGCAAGCAGCAACGGCAACAGCAGGCCCATGGCCACCAGGGGCCAGGTGGCACCACGCTGCGCGGCGTGCATCTTGAGCAACAGCAGCCCGGTGACCGAGAAGATCACGCAAGCCAGGGCGAACACATCGATGAACCATCCCCAGGCTGCGCCGGCATTGCGACCCTTGTGAAGATCATTGAGATAGGAGATCCAGCCGCGATCGGTGCGCTCGAAGTCCACCTTGCCGGTCTGGCGGTCTATGCTGAGCCATGCATCGCCGCCTGGGCGCGGCAGCGAGACGTAGAACTCATCATCAGAAAGGTCGCCCGAGTAGCCGGAAACATCGACATCAAGCGTTTCGCGCACCCAGTCGACGATCACCGTCGGCACCGCCATGCTCTTGCGCTCAGCCTGACCGGCCAAGGCGCGCAATAGCGGTGCGGGCAATGACGCACTTCGATGGGTCGTATGCGGGCTGGCCTCGATCTGACCGGCATGATTGAGCGTGAAGCCGGTGATGGCGAATGCCAGCATGCCAATCAGGCACAGCGCCGAGCTGATCCAGTGCCACTGGTGCAGTTGCCTGAGCCAGAAGGCGCGCCCGGCACTGCGCTGGATAGGCTGTGTCGACAACTACAGGATCCTCGTCAAAAACCGGGCGGGAGCTGAAGGGAATGCAACGACCGATCTGAAAAGCAGGCCCACAGGCCCCAGATCTTTGCCGCGCGGGCTGCACCCCCTTAAGCTCGCTGTCGTGCCATCGCATTACCGCTGATGAGTTCGGCATGATCTCATAAATGAGAATCACTCGCAATTTTAACTCGTCGGTGCAAGCCCTAACGTGGAAGGAGAAAAAGCATGCGTATCCTGATTGCCGAGGATGACCCGGCCATTGCCGCAGGCGTCTGTGCCTCGCTGCGCCAGGGGGGCCATGCGGTGGACCACGTCACCGACGGTGCCCGTGCCGACAGCGCGCTGCGTGATACGCCCTATGATTTGCTGGTGCTTGACCTGGGCCTGCCTGCCCTGGACGGCAGCGACGTGCTGCAACGACTGCGCCGTCGCGGATCAGGTACCCCGGTGCTTGTGATCACGGCGCGCGAGGGCCTGCGCGAACGGGTACGCGTGCTCGACCTGGGCGCCGACGACTATCTGGTCAAGCCATTCGCCCTGGCCGAGTTCGAGGCACGCGTGCGCGCCCTGCTGCGCCGGTACACCTCTCAAGGCGCGCCGGAATTGAGTATCGGCCGGCTGCGTCTGGATCTCCCCGGCCATCGCGCCTGGGTCGACAACATCCCGCTGGAACTGACCGCGCGCGAATTCGGCCTGCTCGAAGCCCTTGCGGCGCGTCCTGACCGGGTCACCAGCCGCGCGCAACTTGTCGAAGCGTTATGCAGTTGGGACGAAGAACTCACCGACAACGGCCTGGATATCGCCATCTATCGCTTGCGCCGCAAATTGGCCGATTCAGGAACCCAGGTGCGCACCATCCGAGGCTTGGGCTACTTGCTCGAACAGGTCAAGGACGACTCTGACGCGGGCGCCGCATGAGCCGCGACCGGCCTTCGCAACCCTGGCTATACCGCAAGCTGACTCCCGACGGACGGCAAAGCCTGCATCGGCGCCTGCTGTCGTTCCTGCTTGTACCGCTGATGCTGATGCTGTTGATCGAGAGCCTGGTGACCTATACGGGCGCACTGGTGTACTCCAATCATGTGCACGATAGCGACCTGGCCGACAGCGTCGTCACCCTGGCCGAGATGCTCAGTAAGCAGGACATGGGAGACCAGATCTCTCCGCAGGCGCGTTTCCTGCTCGAATTCGATCCGCAAGGTCATAACTACTTCAGTGTCAGCAGCGACAAGCGTGGCCTGCTGGCCGGCACGAGCGAACTGCGTCCTCCCGCAAGCCTGACACTCACCGTCGACACCGCGCCGCGCTTGTACGACCTGGTCATCGACCGCCGCCCGGTACGTGCCGCTACCGCGCGCATCCCCAGCAGTCACGATCCAGGCGATGAGCTCACGTTGACGATTGCCGAGACCCTGCACGACCGCCACGAGCGCGCCAAGGAAATCCTGCTGCTGAGTATTCCCGCCCAGGCAATGCTGATCGCCGGTGTCTTTGCGTTGGTCTGGTATGGCGTACGCATCGGCCTGCGCGTGCTCGATCCACTCACCGAACGACTGGCCACGCGCGAACATGACCTGGCACCGATCGGCGACGCTGACGTGCCGGTGGAGATCCTGCCACTGACCCGGACCATCGACGGGCTATTCGCCCGCTTGCGCGGCATGCTGGCACTGCAGGATCGGTTCATCGCCGACGCAGCTCACCAATTGCGTACGCCACTGGCGGGGTTGCGGGTCCATCTGGAACGCGCGCAAAGCGATCCGACTCCCGCCACGGTACACGATGCGTTCGAACATATCGGACGGCTGACGCATCGTGCCAGTCGCACGTCCACCCAATTGCTGGCACTGACACGCGCGCAATCGCCCGAACACGAAAGCCGTGTGCCGGACCTGATCGACCTCAATCGCGTAGTGCCGGAAATGCTCAGCCTGCGCGTGCATGAAGCGTTGGCCGCGGGCGTGGACCTTGGTTACGATGGCTGCGACAAGCCGGCCTGGATCGATGGCGACCGCAACACCTTGCAGGAAATGCTAGATAACCTGATCGATAACGCCCTGCGTTATGCCGGTCGCCGCAGCATCGTCACGGTCACGGTCGACCAGCTCGATCACCGTCCACGCCTGACCATCGAGGACAATGGCCCTGGCGTGCCACCGGAATTCCTGGCGCGCCTGGGCGAGCGATTCTTTCGCGTTCCCGGCAGTGGTGAGGAAGGTACTGGCCTGGGCCTGGCGATCGTGCAGCGCATCGCCGAACGCCACGCCGCGCAAGTGTTCTTCTTGCGCGGCAATGAAGGCGGGTTACGTGTGGAGATCGTGTTCCCTGGTGCACGCACCGAGCGCCGCGAGCGCTAGGCATGCACGTGGTTACCCGACTAGGGTCGGGTGACGGCGGTCGGTAAATCCAATCAGAATCGGCAACACCAGCAGCACCATCGGGTATTGCAGCAATAGGCCCGCCACGATCGCGATCGCCAGGGGCTGCTCGATTCCGGCTCCCGGCCCCAACGCGAGTGCCAGCGGCACGAGCGCCAGCACCGCGGCCAGAGTGGTCATGGTGATGGGCCGCAGCCGATCACGGCTGGCACGACGCAAGGCGCGCGCCGGTGCCATGCGCGCCGCCAACGACACATATTCGGATACGTAGAAGATCGCCATCTCCGTCCCCATGCCGATGATCATCGTCATGCCCATCATGGCCGTGACGTTGAGATCGACTCCGCTCAACCATAGCGCCACGAAAACCGCCATGACCGACAGCAACGAGCTCCCCATTACCCAGGCGGCCAGCACGATACGGCGATAGAGGAACATCAGCAGCACGAATTCGGCCATCAGGGCCATGACGAAGACACGCACCAGCCCGCCGAAGGCGATCTGTTGTTGCTGGTAAAGGCCGCCCAACTCGTATCGCACCCCTGGCTCCATCACGCCAGCGCGTGCCAATCGCCGCTGTACATCTGCCACCGCCGCACCGATGCCGCGACCCTCGATACGCGCCGTCACCGCCAGCATGGGTTGCAGGTTTTCGCGGCTGATCTGGGGCTGCCCACTGACCGTCTCCAGGGAGGCGATGCGGCGCAACGGAAAGACATGCCCGTCGGAGGCACGCAAGGGCAAGGCCAGGAGATCGGTGATGTGTGCACGGTCGATCCCGGGCATACGCACACGCACACCCACACTCTTGTTTGCGGCAAGCCATTGCGTGGCGATCGTGCCATTCATGGCCTGATCCAGTTGCGACGTGACTTCATCCACTCCCATGCCTTCGAACGCTGCCCGATCCGGATCGACGTGGATATCGATCGCATCGCCTGCCAGTTGCAGGCCGCTGCGCACATCCACTACACCCGCGATACCGGCTAAGGCAGAGGCAACTTTGTCCGCCTGCGCGGGCAGCACGGATGGATCGACGGCATACAACTTGATTTCGATAGGTTGCGGCACTGCGGTGAGATCACCGATGAGATCTTCCATCAGCTGCGCCAGTTCGATCTCCACACCCGGCACGCCTTTCTCGATGCGCTCACGCACGTCGCCCATCACCTCGTCGGTACTTCGCGCATGCCCCGGCTTGAGTCGTACGAAGAAATCGCCGTGATGCGCCTGCCCCAGGTCGCCACCCAGGCCGGTCCCCAGGCGGCGTGAGAATGTCGCTACCTCCGGTGTGGCGCGCAGGATGTCCTCAACCTGCCCCACTTGACGCACGCTTTCGTCGATCGAGGTGCCTGGCGCGGTGAAATAATCCATGACGAAACCACTTTCATCGACGGCAGGCATGAAACCGGTGCCCACATGCAGGCCTGCCATGATGCCGACGGCCACGACGCCCGCCAGCATGACGCCCAGCCACACAGGCCGGCGCGCCAGGCGCAGATAAAGCCAGGTGTGGATCCGATCCAGCCGATGTCGCGAATGTCCAGGATCACGCCAGCGCGTGAAATCGATCAGCCGCCCAGCCAGCAACGGCACGATCGAGACAGTCAGCAGCCATGACACCGTCAGCGCGCAGGCCATGGTGATGGAAAGCGCCCTGGAAAATGCGCCGGTAACGCCCTGCAGCAGCCCCAACGGCACAAATACGATCAACGTGGCCAGACTCGAACCAGACAAAGGTTGCACAAATTCCGCGGCTGCCTGCCAGACGGCCTTCGCCCCTTCATGCGCACCGGCACGCCGCGCGATATGCTCGATCATCACAATCGCATCATCGACGACCAGTCCCACAGCTGCTGCCATGCCCCCGAGCGTCATGATGTTGAAACTCATGCCCAGGCCACGCAGCAAGAGCACCGTGATGGCGAGGGTCGCCGGCACCACTAGCATCGCAATAGCCACGATGCGCACACTGCGCAGGAATACCAGCAACACCACCGCGGCGAGCAGCAACCCGATCGCGATTGCATCGCGCACGCCATGCGCCGACTGCAACACCAGTTCGCTCTGGTCATACCAGTTCACCAGGGTCACGCCAGGCGGCATATTCCATTGCGCCAATCGCGTACGCACCTGCGCGGCTATCTGCACGGCGTTGCCGTCGGGCTGCTCGTAGACGTTGAACAGCACGGCCGGCTTGCCATCCTCGGCAACCTTGATCCATTGCGGCACGTGACCGGGATGAATATCGGCCACGTCACCCAGCTTCACTTCGCGGCCAGACTGGGACCGCAAGACCACATCGTGCAAGGCCGATGCATCGCGCCAGCCCTGGTTGACCACCACCAGGTACAGCTTGTGGTCGTCCTGCAATCTCCCCACGGCCTGCAAGGCGTTGGCCTTGGCCACGCTGCTCGCCAGATCGGACATGCTCAATCCATACAACGCCAGCCGGTGCGGATTCGCCTCGACTTCGATCTCGGCAGTCTCGCCGCCCTGGACATCCACCCGCGCCAGGCCCGGCACGGAGGCCAGCAGGGGCACGATGCGATATTGCGCGAGATCGCGCAGTGCCTCCGGAGACATCGTGTCCGAACGCAGTGCATAGGAGATGATCGGAAACACGGTCGGGTCCATGCGCCGCACACCGTAGCTACTGCCGGTCGGCAATTGCGGCAGGACCTTGGCGATAGCCGCGTCCACCATCAATGTCGCTGCGAGCATGTCGCGCCCCCAGCCAAAATCCACCGATACCTGAGCCGAGCCACGCGTGGTTTCCGAGCGCACACCCGCTACACCAGGCACCGTGCGAATCGCCTCCTCGACCGGGCGCGTCAACAGCAGGGCCGTCTGGTCGGCAGGCCGGTCACCGGCGTCCAGATCCACCACCACACGCGGAAACGATACCTGCGGAAACAAGCCCATCGGCATGTCCCATCCCGCGACCAGGCCCGCCACTGCCAGAACCAGCACCATGAGGGCGAATGTACGGCCATGGCGCACCAGTCGATCGGTCCACGTCATCGAGCCGACTCCGAGGCGGCCATGCCGTCCTGGAGCTGCGTAGCACCCATGGTGACCAGGGGGCGTGCCGCATCCAGGTTGGCCTTTACCGCGCTCAAGCCATCCTGCTCGGCCAGGATAGTCACTGGCACCGCTACCGCCTTGCCTGCTGCGAGCTGAAAAACATGCCGGTCTGACGCTTCGCCAACCAAGGCCTGGTCAGGCACGATCCAGCCATGCTGCGTGGCAACCTCTATCCGGGCTCGGTACCCCTGCCCGACCAGTAACGGTTGATCAGCAGCGATATCCACATCGAGCTGATGTGTCCGCGTATCCAGCGCACGCGCGATATACCTCACCTTGCCATGCATGGAGGCTGCGCCATCGAATGCCACCAGCGACACCACATCACCCTGCTGGATACGGCTGTACGCTTCGGCGCCAGCATGAACGACCTGCTGGTCGGACGGGGACATCGATAATAATGAGGTCCCCGGCGAGACATTGTCCCCACGCGCCACACGTAAGGCATCGATCACACCATCACATGGTGCCTTGACGACCAGCCTGGATGCATCACCCTGTTGTTCGCGCAAGGCATCCCAGGTGGTCTGCGCATCATCGAGCGCCTTGTCCGCGTGGCTCAACTGATCGCGTGTCGCAAGCTGTCGCGCAAGCAATGCAGCCACGTGATCACGGTCGACCCTTGCCGCTGCCACAGCACTGCGAGCCTGGCGCCAGGCCGCACGGGCAGCCGGCGTGACGGCGATCGTCAACAAGGGAGCGCCACGCCGTACCTGCATGCCCGGCACGACCTCCCATTGCGCGATGACACCGGAAGCCTGCGTCGTGACCGACTGAACCTGGGCGACATTGACCTGCGCCACGCCATAGATGTCTTCTTTCAACACCAGGTCGCCCATAGCCACAGGCACGGTATGGACCTGGGCCTGCGGTGAAACCGATGGCGCATCGTCCGGCGCGTGACAGGCAACAAGCAACAGGCATATCACGCCAGTGAAAGTGCATCGATTCATGGGATTTCCGCCATTTCCGGCAAGGTCTCCGGCATACCGGAACCAAGAAGAGTTTCCAGAGCTGCGTGCTGTTCAAGCATCGTGCGATCCAGCGCGATCGCCGCGATCTCACGTGCGGTCGCCGTGGTCATCAAGTCAACATAAGCGCGGCGATCAAGCAGGCCGGCCTGCCAGGCAGCGAGCGCGGTGTCTGCCTGCTGGCGCGCCTGCAAGCGCTCAGGCTCCAGCGCATCGCGTTGCGCCCGCGCCAGCATGCATTGTGAACGCAGCAGCGCTACCTCATCCCTGGCCTGCCGTAGCCGCGCTACATATTCGTCATACAGTTGCTGCCGCGTGGCGCGCTCAATGGCGACATGCCCCTGGTTGCGGTCGAACAGGGGTAGCGACAGGCTGATCGACGGGCCGCCATTGCGTACACGGCTATTGTCCTGTGCCTCGGCAACACCGAACGACAGCGTTGGGAATTGCGCAAGCACAGCTGCCCGCAACTGCGCCTCCTGCGCGTGATAGCCCAACTGCAAGGCCACCAGATCGGGACGGCGATCCTGTAGCCGCTCCAGTTGCCCATCGACCCCACTGCAATCGTGCGCATCTCCTTGCGTGGACATGCGCAACCACAGCACCGTATCCGGCGCCAGACCCATCATGGCTGCCAGTTGTCGCCGTTGTGAAAGCAACTGGCGCCGCAGATCATCGACAGTCGCCTGGGCGTCACGTGTCGCCGCTCGGCTCGTGCCCGCCACGGCAAGTTCGACATCACCCTGCGCGAGGCTGTCGCCAAGCTTGGCATCAAGCGCTTGCGAAAGCGCCAGCATCGCCTGTCGCACCGATAATTCACGCTGGCCTTCGCTGATGTCCACGGCCAGCAGGTGCGCTTTGCCCAGCGTCTGCCATTCCTGCCAGAGCAAGCTGGCATCGACCTGTTCGGCCTGGGCGCGCGCTGCCTCATGCCGGGGCCGCCAAGTCACCAGGGCCTGGACGTCCTGGCTGATCGATGCCGTCCATGCCGTCGCGTCACCGGTACCGGACATCAGGTATCCCAGGTTGCCGCCTACGACCGGGTTCGGCAGCAAACCCGCCTGCAATAGTTGTGCTCGGGCTACACGGCGTTGTGCGCGCACGGAAACCAGTTCAGGGTCAGACAGCAGAACGCGCCGATCGATATCGGCAAGCGAAAGCGGTCCTTCCGTGGAAAATGAAGCTGGCGCAGGCGGCTGGTCGGGCAATGGCATCGGCCGGTAAGTGGCGCAACCGGCCAGGACAGCCATCCATGACAACGACAGCAAGCGCGTGAAAGACCTCTTCAAGGCTAGCGACCTTCGATGCATTCGATGCATGCACCGTAGCGAGGCCGTCTTAGTGCCAACTTTGAAAATAAGGATTTACGCCCCCACTACCGCCCCCCAGCCCTTCATCATCCTTGACGTGGAATTGCCACGCGCACCTGCAAGCCACGTCCCAGCGGCGAATCGAGCAATTGGATGGATGCACCATGCAATTGCGCGGCGCGCTGCACGATCGACAGACCCAGACCATACCCTTCGCCGCGACTGTCCTTCTCGCGATGAAAGCGCGTGAAGACATCGGCGCGTCGCTCGGGGGGAATGCCCGGGCCGTTATCGATCACGTCGATCCATACATCCAGCGCGGTGCGAGTCAGCACAAGCTGTACCTGTCCGCCTGTAGGCACATGGCGCAGGGCATTTTCGACCAGGTTACGCAGCAGTGCACGCAAGGCCACTTCGTCGCCAGGCACCCACAGGTCGTCGTCCAACGGTGCAAGGCTCAGCTCCGCGCCGCTTTGTGCAATGGCGGACGCCATTTCATCGATCACATCGGTGACTACGCTCCCCAGGTCCACCGGCTCACGTCGCGTCCGGCCGGCGCTCGATTCCAGCCGTGCCAGCGCGAGCAACTGCTCGGCACGTCGTGCCAACGCCACCAGGCATTCATGGGCGCCCACCAATGCCGGGTCCGGGGCGGAAAGATGGCTCTCGGCCATCGCGCTTTCCAGGTTGATCATGGCCGAGGCCAACGGCGTGCGCAGTTCGTGCGCGACATCGGCACTGAAACTGCGCTCGCGTTCCAGGGCATCGTCCATGCGGGCGAACTGCATGTTGAGCGCATCGATCACCGGCCGTAGTTCGATCGGTGCGTGATGCAGCACAACCGGCTCGTGGCCGCCCATCTCACGCGCGGACAATAGCGTCGCCAGTCGTGCCAACGGCTCCAGGCCGCGCCGCACCGCCAAACCCACCAGCAGCGCCAGGAGCGGAATGCCGATCACCAGCGGTACGCCGTGCTCGATCCATAACGCCTGTGTGATGTCATGCCGGCTGTCGTAACGCTCGGCCGCCCTGATCACCACACCCTTGGGGTCCCGGGCCAGGGTAAAGACACGCCAGCGGTAGCCAGCATGGCGCATATCCCGGAAGCCCGCTTCATGAGGACCGGGAGGCAGCATGTTCGCCAGATTTGCGGTCGCAAGCACCACGCGGCCGGTGGTATCGAACACCTGGAACCCGACTTCCGATTCGTAAGTGTGCCCATACAGCGTTACTGCGCCATCGGCGGCGGCCTTTATCGGCACCTGCACCATGTTGTCGTCCTTGCCGCGCAGCACGTCGATGCCCGCATGTGCAATCAACACATCCAGGGTGCGTGCCGCCTGTGCCAGCCGGCCATCGGACAGTTCGTCCACTTCCGAGACCGTACGCTGGAAACTGAGCAAGCCCAAGGGCAGCAATACGGCAATAAGCACCGCGATAATCGTCCAGCGCAGGCGCCGGCCCAGGCTGGGCGCGCTCATTGCGGTTCCAGCGCAATCATGTAGCCAAAGCCACGCACTGTCTTGATCGTGTCGAAACTGAGCTTGCGCCGCAGGGCATGCACGAGTACGTCCAGCGCCCCTGTACCTACGTCGGTTTCCAGGCCGTAGAGCGAATTCTCCAGGCTTTCGCGGCGCACGATGCGGCCGGCACGTTCCATCAGGATCTGCAGCAGGGCAAATTCACGGCGGGTCAGTTCCACTGCCTCCCCACGGAAGCTCACGCTCATGTCCCCCAGGTCCATGCTCAATGCGCCTGCGTGGATCGTGTTGGCGGCCAGCCCTTGCGCGCGTCGCGACAACGATCGGATACGCGCGGCCAGTTCTTCCAGATGGAAAGGCTTGGTGAGGTAGTCATCGGCGCCTGCATCCAGGCCGCGCACGCGCGCATCCAGGCCATCGCGGGCGGTCATCACGATGACCGGGGTACGTACCTGGTGCTTGCGCGCCTCCACCAGCACGTCCAGACCATCCTTGCCAGGCAAGCCCAGGTCAAGCAGTACGAGATCGGCCGAACCGTCACGTATCGCCGCTGCAGCCTCGCGGCCATCGCGAAACCAGCTGACCGTATAACTCAGACGCGACAGGGCTCGCTCGATCGCCGAGCCCAGGGGAACATCGTCTTCAACGACGAGGATATGCATGGTTCTTTCAGGTTTGGGCCGGGCTCCATTATCAGGAGGGCCTCTTATGAAAACCTTAAGACCGTCCCGCCGCATGCCACGCGGGCCTGAAAAAAACGGCGACGCCCAAGGGCGTCGCCGCTGTCACACTTCCCCTGCACGGGAAATCACGGACATAAAATAGCAGGCACGGGCCATACGGCCCGCACCGATGCATTACATGGCTTTCTTCGCCTTGGTCAGCAATTGGTCGAGCAAGGCGATCGCCAAGTCGATCTCTTCATGGCTGATGTCCAGCGACGGCGCGAAGGTGATCACATTCTTGTACCAGCCACCGACATCCAGCACGAGGCCAATCTTCTTGCCATTGTGCTCAAGGTCACCGGCCAGACCGATATCGACCATCTTGTCGAGCAACGCCTTGTTGGGCGAGAAGCCGTCGTCGGTGCAGATTTCCGCGCGCAGCGCCAAGCCAAGGCCATCGACGTCGCCGATTTCCTTGTGACGCTTCTGAAGATCCTTCAGGCCGTCCAGGAAGTGCGCGCCCTTCTTTGCCACGCTGGTCTCGTAATCGAGCTCATAGCCCATCTTGATCACTTCCAGTCCCAGCGACGTACCCAGCGGATTGGAGTTGAAGGTGGAGTGGGTGGAGCCCGGCGGGAAGATGGTCGGGTTGATCAGCTCCTCGCGCGCCCACAGGCCCGACAGCGGATTGAGACCATTGGTCAGCGCCTTGCCGAATACGATCGCGTCCGGTGTGACGCCGAAATGCTCGATCGACCACAGCTTGCCGGTACGCCAGAAACCCATCTGGATTTCGTCGACGACCATCAGGATGCCGTACTTGTCCAGCACCTTCTTGAGATCCTTGAAGAAGTTGCGCGGCGGCACGACGTAGCCACCGGTGCCCTGGATCGGCTCGACGTAGAAAGCGGCGTATTCGGCCTGATTGACCTTCGGATCCCACACGCCGTTGTATTCGGTCTCGAACAGACGCTCGAACTGACGCACACAGGCATCGGAATATTCTTCTGGCGTCATGCCCTTGGGGCGACGGAACGGATACGGGAACGGAATGAACATCGCGCGCTCGCCGAAGTGGCCGAAGCGGCGGCGATAGCGATAGCTGGAGGTAATCGACGAAGCACCCAGGGTACGGCCATGGTAACCGCCCTCGAAGGCGAACATCAGGCTCTTGCCGTTGCTGTAATTACGCACCAGCTTGAGCGAATCCTCAACCGCCTGAGCGCCGCCGACGTTGAAGTGCACGCGGCCCTTGAGGCCGAATTTCTCCTGGGCATCGACCGCGATGGTCTTGGCCAGCTCGATGCGCGTCTGGTGCAGATACTGGCTGGCAACCTGCGGCAGCACATCGATCTGGCGCTTGAGCGTGTCGTTCAGGCGCTTGTTGCCGTAGCCGAAGTTGACCGCCGAATACCACATCTGCAGGTCCAGGAACGGCACACCGGCCGTGTCGTACATGTAGCTGCCCTGGCCGTGGCGGAAGATCTTGGGCGGATCGACGTAGTGCACGGTATCGCCAAACGAGCTGTACTGCGCCTCATCGGCCAGCAGTTGCGCGTCGTCAATGACGACGCCTGCGTTCTTGTCGTAAGCATTCATGGGGGAAATCCGGATGTGGGGTCTGGCAGGAGATTCAGCGCGCGGCAGCCGAGGCAGCCACTGCGGGTGCAACATATTCGGTCAGGCTGCCATCGAGCAGGCGCGGCAGCAGTTCCAGGGCGTCTTCGAAGCCGGTGATCGGCACGTAGGAAATGCCGGCATGGCGGCAGTGCTCGATCAGGCGATGCTTGGCGAACACGAAATCGACCCGATCGGCAGCGCAGAAATCCGAAGCGCCATCGCCGATCAGTAACGTCTTGTAACCACCCTGGCGCGCCTGCGACACGCAAGCGCACTTGCATGTGCCGCTGCGACAACCCTCGGCCTGGAAAGGCGAAGTGAGCTGCCACTGGCGTGGTGGCATGGCTGGCGCCAGGTGATTGGCGGCCAACGGCAGGTTATCCAGGCCGTAGCGGCCAAGGATCTGGTGAATGGCATAGTCCAGGCCATCGCTCACCACGCGGATGGGCGTGTTCAGCTCCTGGGCCTTGGCGACGAAATCGGGAAAGGCGTGGTCGATCCACAACGTGGACAGATGCTTGTCCAGATCGGTCTGAGTCATGTCCAACAGGCTCACCTGCCCGGTCATGCACTCACGCGAGCCAATCTTACCTGCACGCCAATCGCGCTCCAGCGCCTCCCAGCCCGGACGTCCGAACCGGTCCAGCAATGAGTCGATCACGTCCTCGACGGAAATGGTGCCATCAAAGTCGCAGAGGATTTTCCAAGCAGTCACGCACGCCGCTCCGGCATCTTCAGTTGGGCGCATCTTGGGACGCCCCCCTTTCGGCCCCCTTTCCGGGGTGAAGAAAGCGGCTTTTATTCATGAAGATGACGACAAAAGGCTGCGCACGGGGCCATTCAATGGCTGCAGGAGGTATGCTTCGCACAGTCAGACGGCCTCTTCGGCAACCCGGGAAATTAGGACGGGTCCGACAGGTTTTTGCACGGTGTACGTAGGGGCGGGAACTTCCCGGCCGTTCCTGACCTCCGAGCATTTCAGTTTCCGCGGCCCCGGGAGTTTCACCCTGTCTTCGTTTATGTCGAAATTCCTACATGCTTGGTCCGCACGAGGTGGCCGCTGGCACCTCGCCCCTCTGGTATGGACCGCAGTGCTGGTCACGCTGGCGGGTTGCTCGGCGGCGCCCTTGCCCGAATTGAAGCCCTCGGTACCCGATGCTTGGCGCAACATGCCCAACGATGCACGTCCGGTCCAGGCAGACTTGCGCGACTGGTGGAAGGCCCTTGAAGATCCCCAGCTCAACGCCCTGGTCGAACGGGCCTTGCAGGATAATCTTGAACTGGCCCAGGCCGCCGAGCGTCTACGCGCCGCGCGCACACTGAACGGCCATAGTCATGACAACTATCTGCCTTCGTTGAATTTGCGCACCAACGACGTCATCGATCCGGATGCGACCGCGTCATTTTTCATCGTCGGTTTCGATGCGATCTGGGAGCTTCCGCTCTTCGGCGCCTGGACCAATGCCAAACGCGTTGGTCAGGCACAGGAGGATCAAGCACAGGCAGCGATGCAGGGGGCGCGCGTCTCGCTGGTGGCGGAAGTCGTGCGCACATGGATCGAACTGCGTTCGGCGCAACAGCAATGGGCCGCGCTTTCAGACATTCGTGACGCGCAGAGCGAAAAGCTGCGCCTGGCCGAAGTCCGCGAGAATCTTCACTTGGGCGCTTCGCTTGAAACACAGCGGGCTCGTGCGGAACTGGCCCGGGCAAACGCCGACCTGGCCGCTCCCCAGCAGCAGATCACCAGCAAGGCCCAACAACTGGCTGTACTGCTGGGTCAGAGCGAACCCGATGCAGCCTGGCTGGAACCCGGCCCGCAACCGCAACTAGGCAACTACCAGGTCACCCAGGCACCCGGGGATCTGCTGCGCACGCGGCCGGAAATCAACGCAGCAGAGGCTGAGGTGCTACGCGCCGCCGGCGAAGCCGGCTTGAGCAAGGCCGATATCTACCCCCACCTGGGAATCGGCACATCGCTGCAATGGTCGGCCAATCTGGTACGCAATCGCAGGGTCCGTACAAGCGACGGAATCTTCTCGATCGGCCCGGTGATTGATGTGCCGCTGTTCGATTGGGGAAAACGCAAGGCCGAGGCCAGCGCAAAGAACCATCAGCTTACGGCCGCCGTTTACGCGTATCGCCAGGCGGTCCTGCAAGGCGTGGCGGAGGTCGAATCGGCTATGGGAGAACTGCAGCAGTCACATATGCGCGAAACGTCCTCCCAGCAAGCCATGGATGCCTTGAGCCTTGCCATGGAAGCCACCCGCAAGCGTCATGAATTCAATCTGGCCAGCGGCCAGGAAGTGCAAGACAGCCAGCTTGATCGGCAGCGTGCGCGCTTGCAGCTTATCGAAGCACGTGCCGCAAGAGATCTGGCCTATGTATCGCTCTACAAGGCACTTGGCGGCGCACCCATCGATGCGGATACCAAGCACGGGGCTGCGAAGAAATGATCGCTCTTGCACGCAAGACCCTTGTCTACGAGTGGCGCCGTTTCCTCCCAGCCATCCTGGCCGTGGGATTCGCTGGTCTATTGCAACTGCTGCAAGCGGCACTTGTGCTGGGCATTTTCGGAAGTGCCAGTGTCTACATCACCGGTTCATCCGCCGATCTGTGGGCGGGCTATCCTGGCACGCAAAGCGTCAACCTGGGCCGCTCGATCGATGCCGACGTGGAAATGCGGTTGCTGATGGATCCTGCTGTCAGCAAGGTCGAGCCGTTTCATTGGGTGGATGCGGACTGGCGCGGCCCGGGCGACAACGGCGGTGTTTCGGTCTTCGTTTCGGGGATCGACACGCGACCGGATGGCCTGATGTTCTCTCGCGTGCTAGCTCCTGAGCTGCGTGCCCTGCTCAACCAGCCGCATGCCGTCGTGGTCGATCGCGCCGACCTGGACAGCCTGGGCGTAAACGTGGGCGACAGTGCCATCATCAACGGCCAACGCGTGCGGGTCGTGGGCGTGGGCCATGGATTGCGTGCACTCGGCGGGGTCAACATCCTGGCCTCGCTTGCCACCGCGCATGACCTGGACACCGATCCGGGCAACGCCGGGCGCATGACCTACTTCGTGGCCAAGCTGCGCGACGGCATCAGGCCGCATGCGGTGGTCAAGCGCCTGCGCGGCGCGACCAGCTTCGGTCCCTACGACATCTGGGCGGCCAAGGCATTCGCACGCCGCTCGCAAATGTACTGGATGCTAGACACGGGCGCCGGCGCGGCCGTGCTGTTCCTGGCCGGCATTGTGTTCCTGGTCGGGGCGGTAATCACCAGCCAGACATTGGTTGCCGCCGTGGTGGGATCGGTGCGCGAATACGCTACGCTCAACGCGCTCGGTGTCGGTGTCGGCGCCTTACGCAAGGTCGTGCTGGAACAGGCCTTCTGGGTTGGCGCACTCGGCCTGCTCGGCAGCTTGGCGCTAGGCACGCTGCTATTCGTCATAGCGCGCAGCTACAGCGTGCCGGTGGCACTGTCGCCGGTGGCGATCATTGCCTGCATCGTGCTGATCCTCGGGCTTGCCGTGGTGTCGGGCCTGGCGGCCATGCGCAGCCTGCGCCGCGCTGATCCCGCCACCTTGCTGAGATAGACGACGTTGCAAAAGCCTTACTTCCCATCGACATCGTTGCAGGCACGCCAGATCAGCAAGGCGTTCACGACCGGCAAGCTGCGCAGCACCGTGCTGCAGGACCTCACGCTGGATGTCAGGAGCGGAGAGCTTACGCTGATCTCTGGCCCATCCGGCTGCGGCAAAAGCACCCTCTTGGCGATCCTCAGCGGTTTGCAGCGTCCAGACAGTGGCCAGGTTTGCGCACTAGGCCAGGACTTGGCCGAACTGGACACGCATGCGCTGGAACGTTTCCGCTTGCATCACACCGGCTTCGTATTCCAGGGCTTCAACCTCTTCCCGGCGCTCAATGCGCTCGAACAGGTCGCGTTGCCGCTGAGCTACCTGGGCCTGTCCGATACGCAGGCACGCAAGCGTGCGACCACCTCACTGGAGGAAGTGGGCCTGGGTCCACGCATGACGCTTCGCCCCTCGGAGCTGTCCGGTGGCGAAAAACAGCGCGTAGCGATCGCCCGCGCGCTGGCCAAGGAGCCCGAGCTGCTGTTCGCCGACGAGCCGACCAGCGCGCTCGACGCTGCCAACGGCCAGATCGTCATCGACATCCTTCATCGCATCGCGCGCGCGCACGGCACCACGGTGCTGTGCGTGACACATGATCCGCGCCTGGTCAGCCACGCTGATCGTGTACTCAACATGGAGGATGGTCGCATCCTGAGCGATCATCGCCCCACCATCGCTTCCAGCCCCACTGGCGATGATTTCAAGGAACCCCTCGCATGACCTCGCGCCTGATCTATCCGTCTGTGCTGATCGCGCTCGCCTGCCTCGCCGGCTGCTCGAACAACAATGACACCCATGCCAAGGACAAACCGGGCACATCGGCCACCTCTGCCTACCAGGCCATGGCACGCGGCCGCATCGATATCGAGGGCGGCCTGTTGCGTCTGGCGATGCCGCGCGATGGAGTGGTCGCCGAGGTGAAGGCTCATGAGGGCGACCAGGTGCATAAGGGACAATTGCTGGCGCGCCTGGACACGCAGCCAGCGCAGCTGGCGCTGGATACGGCACTGGCCGAACAAAAGCAGTTACAGGTCCAGGCAACCCTGCTGGAATCCCGCATCAAGGCAGCCCAGCAACGCGCCCAGCGACTTGCCAATGCCGCTGCGGCGGGTGCCAGCGACGGCCAGACCGCTGACGACGCGAAACAGGCTGCCATGCAATTACAAGGTGAACTTGAGAGCACGCGCGCCACGACCGCCATGGCAGCACAAAAAGTGGCCTCGGCGCGATACGAATTGGCACAACGCAGCCTGATTGCCCCCATCGACGGAGTGGTGGTGAATCGCAACATCCAGCCCGGCGCCTCCGCCAGCGTTAACACACCGGTATTTACCCTCCTGCCGGATGTACCGCGCATCGTACGCGCGGAGCTCAACGAATCCTTCGTCGGCGTCGTGCATGAGGGCATGGAGGCCGAGGTACTGGACGATAGCGGAAGCGCTGCCCACCCTCTTCACGCGCGCGTGTTGCGCATTGGTGCAGTGTTTGGCCCCAGTACTCTTGAAGAAGATCCCATGGTGCGCTCGACGACCCGATCCGTGGAATGCGTGCTGGTCTTCGACCAGCCCCCGCCGCTATCGATGCGCATCGGACAACGTGTATTGGTGCGCTTTCCCGGCGCCAACGGCACGCCTGCCACGGTGCGTTCTTCGTGAGGCGTCGCAGGCATGCGCCGCTGGCGCTGCTATGGGGTATCGCGGCCCTTGGTGCCTCTCAGGCACACGGTGAAGACGCTCCCGCCGCGCCGGACCTGACCAATTATATCGGTGCGGGCGTGATTCGCATGCCCGGTTGGCTCGGATCGAACAACCATCGTGATCAATGGGCGCCCTTCGTGCAGGTCACGGTGGACAAGGTGATCACCCTGTCCACCTCCGACGGGCTCACCGTGGATTTCATCCACCATGATGGGTGGCAGGGCGGACTGTACGGAAACTACATGTGGGGGCGCAGCCACGATGACCTGGGTGCGCGTCTGGCCGGCAAGATCGACTCGCTATCGCCACGGCTCAATGGTGGCGGCTACATCGAGTATCACCCCAACGAAGCGATGAACTTCGGCGCTACCCTCAGCCACGACACCCAGGGCGCCGGTGCCTATTTCAACCTCTATCTCGATAGCGGGCTGCCGCCGATCTGGGGCATCGAGCACTCGGTGCAGATCCAGTGGCAGGCGATGAACCAGGCAGCCATGCGTCGCTTTTTCGGCGTGACCTACGACCAGGCCGCGTTGCTGGGTACCCAGGCATGGCGCCCAGGCGCGGGCGGCCAGCAAATCGAGCTGGAGTACGACGCGATGGTTCCGGTCACTCGTCGTACCGGCATTCTCTTTGCGCTCGATTATGCGCGACTGCTTGGCGATGCAGCCGACAGCCCACTGGTGAGGCACTTCGGTTCGGCCAACCAGATTTCGACATCACTGGGACTCGTGTACCGATTCTAGCAACCGCAAGGACTAGCGATCATCGCGGGTCCAGATGCCACCAAAAGCCTCGCGCACCGGGAAGCATGCCACTGGCTCATAAGCCGGCGGACAAGTCACCTCCCCGTTGCGCAAGTCGAAGCGTGCGCCATGGCGCGGGCATTCCACTTCGAATCCGTGCACCGGCCCACCAGCCAACTCGCCACCGTCATGGCTGCACACGTCCTCGACGGCATAAAGATCGCCATCGATGTTGTACACCGCGATCGCAGTGTCGCCATCCCACACGACCTTGAATTCGCCAGGCAGCAGTTCGCTGCGTGTGCCGACGAACACCCAGTCCTTCATGTCCTCGCTCATGCGGACACCTGCGCAAGGTTCTTGGCAAGCCATTCGAAACGCAGGTCGTCACGTCGTGGTATACCAAAACGTTCGTCGCCATAGGGAAACGGCTCGAACTGGCCAGTGCGGCGATATCCGCGGCGCTCGTACCAGGCGATCAGGTCGGCACGCTGCTCGATCACCGTCATGCGCATCACCGGACAACGCCACTCCTGCGCCGCGATCCTCTCGGCCTCGCCAAGCAGCGCCTTGCCCAGGCCCGCCTTCTGCGATAACGGATTGACGGCAAACATGCCGAAATAGCCGTCGCCTTGCTTGACCGCCACGTGGCAACAGGCAAGCAATGCACCATCATGTTCGGCCAGCAGCACCTGGCTGCCGTCTACGCCGATCAGCGCGGCAACACCCTCGACATCGGTGCGCTGTCCGTCGAGCAGGTCCGATTCGGTAGTCCAGCCCAGGCGACCGGAGTCGCCGCGGTACGCCGATTCGACCAGGGCCACGATGGCAGGAATATCGGCCACGGCGGCCGCGCGAAAACGAAGAGACGGGGACTGGGACATGCCACGCATGATAATGCGTTCGCCCGATATCGGCGATGTCCCGAGCAAGCCGCGCGAAGAGGCTGCTGCCGCGGAAGATCTGTCGGCGGCATCGCAACGACAATGACCTTCGACACTGTCGGCCTGGTTGCTGCCCTGCCTAGCCTGGATCGATTGACCTGCGCGTGGGGCGCGGGTATCCGGATCGTGCGTGGAGTAACCATGAGTAAGCATCTTTTCAAGCCGCTGGCCCTGGCGGTGAGCCTGAGCCTTTGCAGCGTCGGCGCGATGGCCGCCGACGCTTCGCCCAAGCATCTTTTCAATATCCAGGACCTGGATAAGAAGATCGATCCTTGTAACGACTTCAATGGCTTCGTCAATGCCAAATGGGTCGCCGCCAATCCGATTCCCGCCGATCGCACACGCTGGGGCTCGTTCGACGCCCTGCGCGAGGACAGTCTGAATGTGCAGCGCCAGATCGTGGAAGCCGCGTCGAGCAGCGCCGGCCATGCCCAGGCCGGCTCCATCGAACAGAAGATCGGCTATCTCTATGCCACCGGCATGAATGAGGCGGCAATCGAAAAAGCTGGCTTCGACCCGATCAAGCCACAGCTGGCGAGCATCGACGCGATCAAGTCGCCAACCGACGTGGTCGCCTACATCACCAGCACCTACGCACAAGGCACGCCCGTGCTGTTCCGCTTCGGCGGCAGCCCTGACTTCAAGGATTCCAACAAGCAGATCGCCTTCGCCGGACAAGGTGGCCTGGGATTGCCCACGCCCGACTACTACACCAAGCCCGATTACGAAAAGATCCGCATCGCCTATGTTGCGCACCTGGCCAGGCTGCTTGAACTGACAGGCATAGCAAGTGCCGATGCGAAAACACAGGCCGACGCGGTGATGAAGTTCGAGACACGCCTCGCCGCGGCATCGCTGGTACCCACGGAGATGCGCAAGCCGGAAAATCGTTACAACTACATGAGTATCGCGGAAGCAGACAAGATCACGCCCCATCTGGAATGGGCGGCGTTCTTCAAGGCGCAGCACGCCGATGTCACAGACGGGTTCTCGCTGTCGCAACCGAAATATTTCGCCGAGATCGACAAGATGCTCGGTGACGTACCGGTAGCGCAATGGCAAGCATACCTGCGCGTCCATGCGATCGATCAAGCCGCCCCCTTCCTGTCCAAGCCGTTCCAACAGGAAGACTTCGCCTTCAACGAGAAGACGCTCAATGGCCAGAAGGAAATGAAAGTTCGCTGGAAGATCGCGCTCGACACAGTCAACGAAAGCATGGGCATGGCGCTGGGCCAGTTGTACGTCGATCGCACCTTCTCGGCGCAGTCCAAGCAGCGCGCACTCGAATTGGTCAACAACCTGCGCGCAGCCTACAAGACGCGCATCGAGAACCTTGACTGGATGAGCGCCTCCACCAAGCGCAAAGCGCTGGAGAAATGGGCGAGCTTCGTACCGAAGATCGGCTATCCCGATAAATGGCGCGACTGGAGCGCGCTGGAGCTGAGCCCGGACAACTACTTTGCCAACGTGCGAGCCGCCCGGAAATTCAACTACCAATACATGGTCGACAAGATCGGCAAGCCGGTCGATCGCACCGAATGGGGCATGACACCCCAGACCGTCAACGCCTATTACAATTCGCAGAAGAACGAGATCGTTTTCCCCGCGGCCATCCTGCAACCGCCCTTCTTCTCCGCCGACGCGGACGACGCGCTCAATTACGGCGGTATCGGCGCGGTCATCGGCCACGAAATGGGCCATGGCTATGACGACCAGGGCAGCAAGTTCGACGCCCAGGGCAACAACGTCAACTGGTGGACCGATGCCGATCGTAAGGCATTCGAGGCTCGCACGGCCAAGCTTGCCGCACAGTTCGACAGCTACGAGCCGCTTCCGGGCAAGCACGTGAATGGTCAATTGACCATGGGCGAGAATATCGGTGACCTGGGTGGCCTGAATGCCGCCTACGACGCGTTGCAGATGGCACTGAAGAACAACCCGCAGGAAGCCAGCCGCAAGATCGACGGCTACACCCAGGATCAGCGCTTCTTCCTCAACTGGGCGCGCGTATGGCGTGGCAATATCCGCCCGGAAGCGCAACTGACCTCGCTCAATACCGATCCGCATGCCCCGGCGCAGTTCCGCGCGATCGGTGCGCCCTCGAACATGCCGGCATTTGCGCAGGCGTTCCAGTGCAAGGCCGGCTCGAAGATGGTCCGATCCGGCGATGAGCAGGTAAAGATCTGGTAATCGATGGTATCGCCCCCTCTCCTGAGGGGGCGATCACCAGCTGTCGGATGAACCACCACCGCCCGAATCACCACCGCCACCGGAAAAATCCGAGCTGTCCGATGACGAAGACCAGTCACTGGATGAACTCGAATCGCTACTCCAGGACGTAGCGCTGTCGCTACTGGACCAGCCTGTCGAACGCGATGATGTCGCAACCGTCCACGTTCCGGTCCAAAGCATGATCTGCCACAGCGACGGCGGCCAAGCCGTCAGCCCTCGATCGACATACGCCTTGCGAACGCGGCCATCACGCCTGAAGGCTTTGCGCATGTCACGCCGACGCAACAGGTAAACGCTCACCAAAGCCAGCACCAGGATGCCGAGCGCAAGCATCCAGGGCGCCGCAATGAACACGAAGATACTGCACGCGAACGGTGTCCACAGTGTGTACAGGCCGCCCCCCGTGGACGCCATCAAGGCGAAGATCAGGGTAAGGACAAACGCGAACACCGCCACCCAGCCGGGTACATTCGACGTATGTTGCTCATGCGGTTCGGGAGTGGCGACGGGTTCGGCATGGGCAAGCACATCGAGCACCGCATCCACGCCTTCATTGACGCCGCGGGCGTAATCGCCGCGTGTGAAGAATGGATGCATGTGATCGCGCAGGATCATCGCAGTCGTTGCATCGGTCAGGTCGCCTTCCAATCCATAGCCGACCTCGATGCGTGCCCGGCGATCATTGATGGCTAGAACGATCAAGACGCCGTTATCCACGCCTTTGTGGCCAAGCCGCCACCTGTGGAAGGTGTCGTTGGAGAAGCTTTCGATATCCCGCCCTTTCAGATCGGGCACCGTCAGCACCACGACCTGGTCGCCGGACCGAGCCTCCTCGGCGGCCAGCTTCTGCTCCAGCACGGACGTATCGCCAAGCACCTTGGCATAGTCATTGACACGCCCTTCCAGGGAAGGCAATTCGTCGGCCATGGCCAGCGAGGCCAGTCCGATGCAAAGCAGCCACAGTGTCAGCCACCTGCCAAGCGCGACCACGCGCCCCTTCCCCTTCGGCATGATGCTCTCTCCCTTCGATCATCCTGTCGATCCGGCCCAATGTAACCCATCAGGCCGACCGCACGCGCGTGCGGTCAGAGCAGCAACTTGCGTACCTTGAGTATGGCCGCGACAAAGGCGTCTATTTCAGCCCTGGTGTTGTAGAAGGCCAGCGACGCACGCAAGGTTGCCGGCACCCCGAAGAATTGCATCAAGGGATGGGCGCAATGATGGCCCGAACGGACCGCTATACCTTCCAGGTCCAGCAGCGTCGCCAGGTCGGTCGCCTGAGCACCTTCCAACAGGAACGAGATCACCGGCTCCTTGTCCTTCGCCTGGCCGAAGATACGCACGCCGGGGATCTCGGACAGGCGCTCGGTCGCGTAGGTAAGCAATGTCTGCTCCCAAGCGTGGGTGGCCTCGAAACCAAGTTCCTCGTAGTAGCCAATGGCCTGGGCCAGGCCGGCGAAACCGGCGATATTCGGCGTGCCTGCCTCGAACTTGTGCGGCGCATCGGCGAAGACCGTGCCGTCGAAACGCACCTCGCGAATCATCTCGCCGCCGCCAAAGAACGGCGGCATGGATTGCAGGTGCTCGCGCCTGGCCCACAAAGCACCGGTCCCTGTGGGACCGAGCATCTTGTGTCCGGTCAGCGCATAGAAATCGCATCCCAGGGCCTTCACGTCCACCGGGCGATGCGGTACCGCCTGCGAGCCATCCACCAGCAAGGCAATGCCACGCTTGCGACACTCGCGCGCAATCTCGCGCACGGGATTGACGGTACCGAGCACATTGGAGACGTGGGTGACGCAAGCCAGCTTTACCTCGGGGGTGAGCATGTCGAAGAACTTCTCGACGATCAGCTCACCGCGCTCGTCGATCGGCGCAGCCTTGACCTTGGCCCCGCTTCGCGCGGCGACCAGTTGCCACGGCACGATGTTGGCATGGTGCTCCATGACCGTGGTCAGGATGCTGTCGCCTTCCTTCAATCGCGGCAGCGCGTAGCTGTAGGCCACCAGGTTGATCGATTGCGTGGTACCCGAGGTAAGCACGATGTCGTCGCGCGATTCGGCATGAATGAACCGAGCCAGGCCATCGCGAGCACTTTCATAGGCTGCCGTCGCCTCTTCGCCCAGCAGATGCACAGCACGCGCCACATTGGCATTGTGCTCGCGATAGTGCCGATCCACGGCATCGATCACGACAGCCGGCTTCTGGCTGGTATTGGCATTGTCCAGGTACACCAACGGCTTGCCGTGAACGGTGCGCGACAACAGGGGAAAGTCGGCACGGATACGCTCGACGTCGAAAACCGGGGACTGCGGCTGTGCATTCATGGGAAGGAACTCGAATCGCTTCAGGCGGACACGTCGGCGGGCAGCTGCGCCAATAGCAGGTCCGATATGTGATCGCGCAGGGGTTCGTGCGGAATATCGGCCAGCACGGCGCGACAGAACGCGGCGGTCAGTAACGTGCGCGCTTGGGCCAACGCAATGCCACGCGAACGTAGATAAAACAGGGCTCGCTCGTCCAACTGGCCGACCGTGGCGCCGTGGGCTGCCTTGACCTCGTCGGCGTAGATTTCCAGTTCCGGCTTGGTGTCGATCTCGGCCTGTGCCGACAACAGCAGGTTCTTGTTGCTCAAGCTCGCATCGCTGCCATCGGCACCTTCGGCCACGACGATGGCGCCACGGAATACACCACGCGCTCGCTGGTCGGCCACACCTCGCCACAACGACTCGGATGCGGTAGCGAGTGCGTCATGGCGCAATGCCAACTGCGTATCGACATGCTGGCGACCACGCAGCGCGAACACTCCGCGCGTATCCAGGCGCGCACCATCACCCTTCAACTCGCCATACAGGTCATGGCGAACCAGCCCGCCGCCAAGTTCGGCCACATGCATGGTAGCGTGCGCCGCAACGCCCAACTGCAACCCGGTACGACGCACCAGCGCGGCCTCTGACGCGGCCTGCTGCAACACGGTCATCTGCAACCGCGCTCCCTCGCCAAGCACGATATCGGCCATCGAAGTGACCAACTGCGGCGAATTGGATAGCCCAGCATGATGCTCGACCAAGCTCAGTTGCGCCCCGTCACCCAAGGCAATCACGTGGCGCAAGTGCCAGGCCAGCTCACCAGCTTCGGCGCCCAGGAAACTCAACTGCAAGGGAGCATCGATCCTGGCGCCAGCGGCTACCCGCAGCACGACGCCATCGGTAGCGTAGGCGATATTGAGTTGCGCGAAGGCATCGGCCACGTCCCGGTAACGCTGGCTCAACGCGAAACGCAGCGGCTCGTCGTCCTGCGCCAGGGCCCGCGACAGCGGCAGCACTTCCAGGCCATCGGGCAAGTCGTCCAAGCGCGAAAGATCGGCTCGGAATGCCCCATTGACGAACACCAGGCGCGGACCATCAATACCAGGCAGTTGCAATAAGCCCGCATCGACCTCACGCGTCAAAGCAAGTGCGTCGCCCTGATGGAAGCGCCGTTGGGCGAGCCCACGCAGTGCGGTGTACTTCCAGGCTTCATGGCGACTATCCGGCAAACCATGGGCAGCCAGCGCATCGAGGTTTTCGCGACGAATCACGTCGAGCCAGGCAGCGCCTTGTGGCAGCGGCGCTTCCAGCAGCGATTCGAGCATCGGCGATGAGGCCGGCTGCTGGCTCATGCCTGTGCTCCAGCCGGTTCGCGTTCGCCGACCCAGGCATAACCGAGCCGCTCAAGCTTCAATGCCAGCGCCTTGTCGCCACTTTCGACGATACGGCCGTCGGCCAGCACGTGCACGAAGTCGGGCTCGATATAGTCGAGCAGGCGCTGGTAGTGGGTGATCACCAGGAATGCACGTTCGGATGAGCGCAACGCATTGACACCTTGCGAGACCTGCTTGAGCGCATCGATGTCCAGGCCTGAGTCGGTCTCGTCGAGCACGGCCAGCTTCGGTTCGAGCACAGCCATCTGGAAAATTTCGTTGCGCTTCTTCTCACCGCCGGAAAACCCTTCGTTCACGGCGCGATGCAGCAACTCATCGGAGATCTGCATGATCTTGAGCTTCTCGCGCACAAGCTTGAGAAACTGCATGGAATCCAACTCGCCCTCACCGCGCTGCTTGCGCTGCGCGTTGAGCGCGGCACGCAGGAAATAGGTGTTGTTGACGCCGGGGATTTCCACCGGGTACTGGAAGGCCAGGAACATGCCGGCGGCAGCACGCTCTTCCGGCTCCAGAGCCAGCAGGTCGCGACCTTCAAAGATCACCGACCCTTCGGTCACTTCATAGCCATCGCGCCCGGACAGCACATTACCCAGCGTGGACTTGCCCGCGCCATTGGGGCCCATGATGGCATGCACCTCACCCGGGTTCACGGTAAGGCTAAGTCCCTTGAGGATTTCCTTGCCCTCCACGCGGGCATGCAGGTTTTCGATCTTCAACATGGTGTTTCTATCCGAAAGTGATTAACCGACCGCGCCTTCCAGCGAGATCTCCAGCAGCTTCTTGGCCTCGACGGCAAATTCCATCGGCAGCTCACGGAATACCTGCTTGCAGAAGCCATCGACGATCATCGAGACGGCGTCTTCCTCGCCAATGCCACGCGCGCGGCAATAGAACAGCTGGTCATCGGAGATCTTCGAGGTGGTTGCCTCATGCTCGACGATGGCCGTGGGATTCTTCACTTCCATGTACGGGAACGTATGCGCGCCGCAGCGCTTGCCGATCAGCAGCGAGTCGCACTGGGTATAGTTGCGCGCGCCCTCGGCGCCCTTTTCCACACGCACCAGGCCACGATACGCGTTTGAGCTGCGACCGGCACTGATGCCCTTGGAAACGATCTTGGACTTGGTGTCCTTGCCGATATGGATCATCTTGGTGCCCGTATCAGCCTGCTGGCGATGGTGCGTCAGCGCAACCGAGTAGAACTCGCCCACCGAGCGATCGCCGCGCAACACGCAACTGGGGTACTTCCAGGTTATCGCCGAGCCGGTCTCCACCTGCGTCCAGGAAATCTTCGAATCGTTACCGCGGCAGTCGCCGCGCTTGGTAACGAAGTTGTAGATGCCGCCACGCCCTTCTTCGTCGCCCGGATACCAGTTCTGCACGGTGGAATATTTGATCTGCGCTTTTTCCAGCGCCACCAGTTCCACGACTGCCGCATGTAGCTGGTTCTCGTCGCGCATCGGCGCCGTACAGCCTTCCAGGTAGGACACGTAAGCGGCGTCCTCAGCGATGATCAAGGTGCGCTCGAACTGGCCCGTGTGCCCGGCATTAATGCGGAAGTACGTCGACAATTCCATCGGGCAACGCACACCCTTGGGGATGAAGACGAACGAACCATCGGAAAACACCGCCGAATTGAGGGCTGCGAAATAGTTATCGCCCACGGGCACTACCGAGCCCAGGTACTTCTTTACCAATTCGGGATGCTCGCGGATGGCTTCACTCATCGAGCAGAAGATCACGCCGGCCTCGGCCAGTTCCTTGCGGAAGGTGGTGCCGACCGATACCGAATCGAATACCGCATCGACCGCTACACCTGCGAGCTTGGCCCGCTCATGCAGCGGCACGCCGAGCTTGTCGTAGGTTTCCAACAGTTTGGGATCGACCTCATCGAGCGACTTGGGCCGGTTCTTCGGCGAGGCGTAGTAACTGATCGCCTGGAAATCGATCGCACCGATCTTCAACTTGGCCCAATGCGGTTCGGCCATGGTCAACCAGTGGCGATACGCTTTCAGTCGCCACTCGGTCATCCAATCCGGCTCATGCTTGAGCGCGGAAAGCTGGCGCACGATGTCTTCGGACAGGCCCGGCGGCAGGCTGTCGGTTTCGATGTCGGTCACGAAACCGGCCTCGTAGCGACGACCAAGCGCCGAGGCGACCTCGGCGTTGTCCCGGAGCACGGTGGCGTTTTCGCTGATTTCGATGCTCATGATGCAGTTGTGCCTTTCATTTCACCGGCGCGGCCGGTGGGAAGTGCGATGGTCTGCGGTGGTGCCAGCATGTCGGCCAGGCTCATGGCCTTGAGCGCGCGCTCGACGGCCAGACTCACCTGTTGCCAGCTACCGCGCACAGAACATTGCGATGCGCGTTCGCACTGGCCGTCGACCATGCTGCATTCGGTCATGCCAATCGGCCCTTCCATGGCTTCGACGATCTGCGCGAGCGAAATGTCGCTGGCCACCCTGGCCAGGCGATAGCCGCCATTGACGCCGCGAAACGATTCCACCAGGCCGGCATGCCCCAGCGCTTTGAGCAGCTTGCTTACGGTAGGCAACTCCAAACGGGTCTCATCGGCGATCTGCGCCGTGCTGAGCACCTCGTCCGGGTGACCGGCCATGCAGGTCATCACCACCGTGGCGTAATCGGTTAGGCGGCTGACGCGAAGCATGGGGCGAAAGGATGGCCGGTGGAATCGGGACTAAAATGGTACTGATTTACCCTCACTCGGTCAATCTGACGCATTGCACCGCACGGGCGCCTTCGTGCATCCCGATTGCCCCACAATCGCGCAAGAGCCCCCTAAGGCAAATCTTAACCCACTGATTTTAATCATCATGGCATGCCTTGATGAATTGGCACGCATCCTGCTGCACCGCCACAAAGCCACTGCTGGGGATAGCAGGCATGAAGTGGATTACAGCAGTCATCAAGCCGTTCACCCTGGATGATGTTCGCCAGGCGCTGACCGATGTGGGCATCACGGGAATGACCGTGACCGAGGTCAAAGGCTTCGGCAGGCAGCATGGGCACACCGAGCTCTACCGGGGTGCCGAATACGTGGTGGATTTCCTGCCTAAGCTGAAGGTGGAGATCGCTGTAACGGACGAGCAACTCGAACAGGCGATCGAGGCGATCAGCGGTGCGGCACGCACCGGCAAAATCGGAGACGGCAAGATCTTCGTCAGCGAACTGGAACAGGCGATCCGCATCCGCACGCAGGAGGTCGACGCCGATGCGCTCTGACATGCAGACGAAGACGTTGATACAAGGCTTGCTGGCACTGGGACTGACATGCGCGGCCTCTCCGGCCCTCGCCCAAGCCGTGGCGCCCACCCCTGTGCTCAACAGTGGCGATACGGCGTGGATGCTCACGTCCACGATGCTGGTACTGTTGATGACCATTCCCGGCCTGGCGCTGTTCTACGGCGGCATGGTGCGCGCCAAGAATCTGCTATCGGTGCTGATGCAATGCTTTGCCATCACCGCGCTGGTCACCGTGCTCTGGATGGTCTATGGCTATTCGCTGGCCTTCAGCACGCAAGGCATGCAGGCACACGTCACCAACCTGCATTCGATCATCGGTGGCCTGGACAGGACGATGCTGGCCGGGCTCAAACCCGATTCGCTGTACCAGACTGTGCCCGAAGCAGTCTTCGTGATGTTCCAGTTGACCTTCGCGATCATCACTCCCGCGCTGATCATCGGCGCTTTTGCCGAACGCATGAAGTTCAGTGCGTTGCTATGGTTCAGCGGGTTGTGGCTGACCATCGCCTATCTACCGATGGCGCACATGGTGTGGAGTGGTCCAGGATCGCTGTTGGGTGACCTGGGCGTGCTCGATTTTGCCGGCGGTACGGTCGTGCACATCAACGCAGGCATTGCCGGCTTAGTTGCCTGCCTGGTCATCGGCAAGCGACGCGGTTACCCGCATACGCCGATGCCGCCGCACAATCTCGGTTACACCGTCGTCGGCGCAAGTCTGTTGTGGCTGGGATGGTTCGGCTTCAACGCCGGCTCGGCCGTAGCCGCCAATGGCAGCGCGGGCATGGCCATGCTGGTCACCCAGATCGCCACGGCTGCCGCCGCACTGGGCTGGCTGGTGGCCGAGTGGGTCAGTCATGGTCGCCCGAGCGTGCTGGGCATTGTCTCAGGTGCGGTAGCCGGCCTGGTGGCCGTCACACCCGCCGCCGGTACCGTGGGCCCTGGTGGCGCCCTCGTGCTTGGTGCCGTTGCAGGCGTGGTGTGTTTCTTCACCGCGACCAGGCTCAAGCACAAGCTTGGTTACGACGACTCGCTGGATGTATTCGGCGTGCACGCGGTGGCCGGCATCATCGGCGGCGTTCTTACAGGCCCTCTGGCGGCGCCCTCACTCGGTGGTTTTGGCACAGTTACCGACCTTGGCGCCCAGCTGTGGATACAGACCAAGGGCGTTCTGTTAACCGTCGGCTGGAGTGCCCTCACCAGCTACGTGATCCTCAAGGCGTTGGATCTGACCCTGGGCCTGCGCGTCGACGACGAACAGGAGATGGTCGGCCTGGATATCTCGCTGCACGAGGAAAAAGCCTACAACCTCTGACACGCATCGCCATGGTTCGCCTGTAGAACAACGGCCGGGACGCACTTGTCCCGGCCGCCTTTTTCATTGATCCGTGGACCGGCTTTCCAGCCAGTCATAGATCACCGGCAACACCACCAGTGTCAGCAATGTCGCGGTGATTAGTCCACCAACCACCACGGTGGCGAGAGGGCGTTGCGTCTGTGCACCCACGCCGGACGACAACAGCATCGGCAGCAGGCCGAGTATCGCAACGGTGGCCGTCATCAAGACCGGACGCAATCGCAATGATGCCCCGCGCCATACGGCCTCGCGAACACTCAGCCCGGCCGCGCGCTGCGCATTGAGAAAACTGACCAGCACGATACCGTTGAGCATCGCCACGCCGAATACGGCGATGAAGCCGATGGCGGATGGCACCGAGAGATACTGGCCGGTCATGGCCAGGCCCAGCACGCCACCGATGGTGGCAAACGGAACGTTGGCAAGAATGAGCAATGCGTGGCGCACCGAATTGAACGCGGTGTAGAGCAATATGAAAATGAACAGGATCGTCATCGGCACGATGATCGCCAGGCGCTGCAATGCACGCTGCTGGTTCTCGAAAGCGCCGCCCCACTCAGTGTAGTACCCCGTCGGCAATTTTAGCTTCTGCGCGATCGCGGCATTGGCGTCTCGCACGAAACCATCGATGTCGCGTCCACGCACATCCATCTGGATCACGGCCTGGCGCTGCAACTGTTCGCGACGGATAAATGAATAGCCTTCCTGCACCTCCACGCTGGCCACCTGTGACAACTGAACGATCGCGCCCGAGGGCGCGTGAATCGGGATGCGCCTGATCGTCTCGATGGATGCGCGATCTGCGTTGTCCAGACTCACCGCAATATCGAAACGACGCACTCCATCGATCAGGCTGCCCACTGGCTCCGCGCCGATACCATGCCTGACCACGTCCAGCACATCGTCGACGTTGAGCCCGTAACGCGACAGGGCATCGCGATCGGCCACGATACGTATCTGCGGCTTACCGACGTTGGCCTCCAGCGACAAGTCGGCCACGCCAGGAACTTCGGCCAGGATATCGCGTAACCGGGCACTGAGCCTATCCAGCTCGGCAAGATCCTGGCCGTAGAGTTTGAGCGCCAGCGTGGCGCGCACACCGGAAATCAATTCTTCCACGCGCATCTGGATAGGCTGGGTATAACTGACCACGGCGGTGGGCAATGCATCGATGAGTTCGGCCTGCATCCCTTGCTCGATACTTTCAAGCGTCTGTCCCTTGCGCCACTGTGAGGCCGGCTTCAGCGGCGTATACACCTCCATGTAGTTCACGTCTGCGGTCTCGCCCTTTTCGGCGCGCCCAATCATTGCCAGCGTGGTTTCCACCTCAGGAAACTTCTCTGCGATTCGGCTGGATATGCGCTGGGAGATGGCAATCGATTCCTGCAGTGATGCCGAGGGAATGGATGTTACCCGCCACATGATGGCGCCTTCCTTGAGGCTGGGCATGAACTCCTTGCCCAGAAACGGGAACAACGCAAGACTCGCCACCAGGGCAAGCATCGCTACCGTGACCACCACCACACGCCGGCGCAAGGCCCACCCCAGCAGTTGCGCATAACCACGCTTGAGCCAGCCAACCAGGCGCGTATCCTTTTCTTCTCCGGGCCGAAGCAGCCATGCCGCAAGCACCGGAATCAACGTTAGCGCCAGCAGCAGCGAACCGCCCATGGCGAAACTGATGTTGAAGGCCATGGGCTTGAACATCTTGCCCTCCAGGCCCTGCAGGCTCAATAGCGGCAGGAACACTACCATGATGATCAAGATAGCGAATGCCATCGGGCTCGCTACTTCTCGCGCCGCCTGGATGACCGCCGCGCCACGATCGACTTCGCGCCCCTCGGCGCGGCGTTCGGCCATGATGCGAAAGGCGTTTTCCACCATCACCACTGCACCGTCGACCATCATGCCGATACCGATCGCCAAGCCAGCCAGCGACATCAGGTTGGCCGACATCCCCAGCTGCGACATACAGATGAAAGCGATCAACATCGCCAATGGCAAGGCCACGATAACCACTGCCGCGCTACGCACTTCACCCAGAAAGAAGAACAGCACCAGTGCCACCAGCAAGGAGCCTTCCACCAGCGCACGTACAGCCGTACCCACCGCTTCGTTGACCAGATCGGTCCGCTCGTACACGGAACGAACCGTAACGCCATCGGGCAAGGAACGCTTGAGGGTCTCCAGCCTCCCCTTGACCGCATCGACGACTGTCTTGGCGTTCTCGCCAATTCGCGCGAGCGCCTGCCCCATCACCACTTCCTTGCCATCGCGTGTGACTGCGCCAGTGCGCGATGCACTTCCCTCGACCACCGTGGCAACATCGCGCAGGTATACCGGTGTACCGTCTTGTGTCCTGAGTACGATTCGCTCGATGTCCTGGAGCGAGCCCAGACGGCCCAGGCCGCGAACGAGGTACTGCTCACGACCAAGGTCGATGAAATTGCCTCCAGCCTGCGCATTGTTCGCTTGCAATGCCTGCACGATGTCTTTGAAGCCTAGTCCGTGCGCAATCAGCTTGAGCGGATCGACGCGCACCTGGAACTGGCGCTCCTTGCCGCCCCACGACACAATGTCATCGACGCCGGGGGCGGTACGCAAAGCCATGCGAATGTTCCAGTCCTGCAAGGTGCGCATTTCCGTGTCGCCACCATCTCCCGCATCGCGTTCGACCGTGTACCAGAAAACCTGCCCAAGCCCTGATGTATTGGGCCCCATTTCCGGTTTGCCGTAACCCTGCGGTAACTGGTCGGCGACCTGTTGCAGGCGTTCATTCACCAGCTGTCGCGCGAAGTAGATGTCCATGTCGTCATCGAAATACACCGACACATAGGACAGGCCGAACAGACTGACCGAACGGATCTGCTGGACTTTCGGCAGTCCGCCAAGTGCCGACTCCACGGACACGGTAAGCATCTGCTCCACGTCCTCGGCTGCCAGTCCGGGCGCTTCGGTGTAGACATTGACCTGTACGGGCGTGACATCTGGAAACGCATCGATCGGCAAACGACTCACCGCGCGGTAACCAGCCAAGGCGATGCCAGCGAACACGATAAGCACAAGCCATCGATAGCGAAGCGATAATTCGACAAGGCGCGCCAGCATCATTCTTCTCCCAGCTGTGAACGCAGCAGCCGCGCCTTGATGGCAAAGGTGCCCGCACTCACGTAACGCTGCCCGGCGGACAGTCCTTCGCGAATCACGACCCAGCCATTGCGTGTCTCTCCGGTGGTCACCGGTACCGGATCGAATGCATGATCGTCTTCGGCGACAAACACGACTGACTGCCCTTTCAGCCACACGACCGCCTCGACGGGCACCGCCAGTTCTTCGACATGTCCGGGCAATTGCAACCGCACGTCCACCAAGTCGCCCGGATGCAGCAGATCCCGACGATTATCCACGCGCACGCGCACCGGCACGGTGCGTGTGCGCTCATCGAGTTGATGCCCCACTTGCACCACATGACCGCCCAGCTCTATGCCGTGCGCCAGAATCCTTGCGCCCGCCTCTGCGGCGATCCCACGCACGTCGGCAGGAGGCAGCTGCGCTTCAACCCATACGGTATCTTCCTTGACTAGCGTGAACAGCGTGCGCCCGGGCTCCACTCGCTCTCCAACCAGAAACTGATCGGTCGTCACGCGGCCCGCGGTAGGCGCGAGCAAGGCATAACTACCATCGGCTCGGGCCGAGCCGCCCTGCAATACGCGGCCAATTTGTGCATCGGACAAACCAAAGGCTTTCAGGCGCGCACGGGCTTGATCGCGTTGCACCTGCACTTCGGCATAGCGGCGCCCGGACACAGCCTGGGGTCCCAACGCGGTAACACGGCGCCACTCCTGCTCGGCAACGATCAGCGCACCTTGGCTTTCAGCCACCTGCACGCTGGACAGCACCATCAATGGCTGCCCTGCTTTTACCATGTCGCCAAGCCGAACCTTGCGTTCCAGTACGATCGACTCGACCCTGGGGGTCACCAGCTCCGTCGAGTACGCGTCTGCCTTGACCTCGCCTGGCGCGCGCAATGCCTGCGCCAGCGATTTGCGCTCGACGGTCTGAATAACGATGCCGGCCTCCTTGATGGATGCGGCATCCCAGGCTCGCGACAGGGGGGCGTCCTGGGCACTGGCGATACCCATAACCAGCGACACCATCAAAGCACTCCAGACCCATGGGTAAATGCGTGTCTTCATCGCTGCAGCTCCTTGTCGTCGCCATCAATCCACGCGGTAAGCTGGCCGGCGGCCTGGAGGTAATCGAACCAGCTTTGCCAAGCGCGCGATTTCAAATCCACGCCCGATAGCACCGTATCCAGACTTTGCCGGAGCTGTAGCAGGTATTCGGATGTACCGATTTCACCAGCGCGCCAGAGTTTCTCCAGCAAGGCCGCTCGCTCGTCGAAAGCCCCGGCGCGCCCCCGGATGAAGGCCTCATGGGCAACATAGAGCGCGCGGTATCGCGCCTGCGCCTCCCTCAGGCGCGCCCGCAAGTTCCACAGCTGGGCCTGCCGTTGCACGGCAACCGCGTTCGCCCGCGCCCGCGCTGCTTCGACATCGGCGCGTCCGGTATTGAGCACCGGCAATGGGATGGACAGACTCAAGCCGATGACCGGATCGCTCTGCCGTCCAGCACGCACCTGCCCTGTGGTCAGGCTTAGCGTGGGATCGGACCGGCGCATACTTTGCGCCACCGCCACGCTCGCGTCGGCCAGCGCCTGTTGCGCCGTTGCCATGCGCGATTCCGGCAACGCTTCGGCCGCCAGCGGCCGGATGGACTCGGGCGCCGAAAGCGTTTGCGGCAACGACAAAGTCGGCATCTGTTCTTGCCCCGTCAAGGCCATCATCTGGGCCTGCGCGGCGGCCTCGTCTGCGATCAGCGATGCCTGCTGCAACTGCGCCTCGCCCAGTGCCAACCCTGCGAGGTCGCGCTCGCTGCTGCTGATATCGCCAGCTGCCAAGCGTTCGCCAGCAAGCTCGTCAAACCGTTTCATCAACAGCACACGGCGCTCGCCCCAGAAGCGCTGCTGCGCAGCCAGTGTCGCTGCCGATCTGGCCTTGAGCCATCGCGCCGCTACATCACGGCGTGCCAGTTCGTATCTGGCGTCCTCGACCTGGAGGGCAGCCTCACCCTCGGCGGCACGCGTCCGGCGTTTGCCTGAAACGTCGAGCGGCAAGCTCACCCCGACGGTGCGGCGATTCACATCGGCGTTTTCCGCATCGATCGATAGCGATGGGTTGTAAAACGGTTGCGCTGCTGCGCGCGAACCTGCTCTGGCGGCATCCATGGAGGCCCGGGCAGCCTGGACCTCGGGGCTGTTCTCCCAGAGATGTCTTATGGACTCACGAAGCGCCGGGGACGCGGCAGGTGCCTGGGCGAAAGCCGGCAAGGCACGGCAACACAACGCAGCCCCAAAGAGGGCCGCACGTAGAAATAGCATGGGTCATGCTCCTGAAAAACGGTCAAGTCGCGCCCTTGAAAGCCGGGCACACCACGGATGACGGTTTTTCAGGCGATGGGAGGGCGCAGTGGTGTAGGTGCAGGGAACACAACGACAAATGAGACAGACTGGGCAAGTGCGGCATCGGGCGCCACGCGTACTACATGCAACGCTGTCGGAATTGGCAATGCGACAGAATGCATACAATTGCAATGGCAGCCGGCCCCTTCGCCAAGCAGGCAACCATCCTCGCCATCGCCGGCCTGGTCCAGGAGGGTCACGGCCTGGGTATCGGCAGCAAAACCGGGTACATCGCCCACACAGATGCTGCTGCTGACCAACTTAAACATGATCGCCACCGCCAATAGCAGCCATGCGCCACGATGGGGGCGCAGGCGTGTCAGCAGAGGTAAGGGAGAGCCGATCATGGCTCGATGCTAACCAGTGGCATCGGTGTTAGACAATTGCAACGCTTGCGCCTGGCTCGTTCGGCGCTAAGCTCCCAGGCTATTCCAGTCCACCTGACTTCCATGCACAACGATCGCGCCACGCTTCGCCTCGCCTGGGCGAGAAAAGTACTCGACGATGCGTCGCTGGAACTGGCGCCAGCATCGGCTGATGCGAGTTTCCGCAGCTACTGGCGTGCCGTGACGGGGCCAGCGCACTCCAGTTGGATCATCATGGATTCCCCGCCGGCTCAGGAAGATCCACGTCCATGGCTTGATATCGGCGCTCGCCTGGCCGCGGCAGGACTGCACGTCCCGGCTGTGCATGCTCACGATGTCGAGCAGGGCCTGCTGCTGATCGAAGACCTTGGCTCGCACTTGTACCTGCCCGCACTCAACGACGAAACCGTCGAACAGCTCTATGGCGATGCGATGGATTCATTACTGCGCATGCAGATGCATGTCGATGTGGCTGGCATGCAAACCTATGACCAGGCGTTTCTGCGGCGCGAACTGGACATCATGCCAGAGTGGTTCCTGGGCAGGCATCTTGGCGTGACCCTGACGACAGCTGAACGCGAGGTTCTGGGCCAGGCATTCGAAGTGCTGCTCCATAGCGCACAGGAACAACCACTGAGTTTCGTGCATCGCGATTTCCACAGCCGCAACCTGCTGATCGTCGATCAGGGCGGCAATCCCGGCATCATCGATTTCCAGGGAGCACTGATCGGCCCGATCACCTACGACCTGGCGTCGCTACTGCGCGATTGCTACATCACCTGGGATCGTGAACGAGTGGAGGGCTGGGTCGAAAACTACCGCATGCGCCTGCGCGAGGCTCGCCTGATCGACGACACGGTCGACACCGATCGTTTCCAGCGATGGTTCGACCTGATTGGATTGCAACGGCACATCAAGGTACTGGGCCTGTTCTGCCGGCTCTGGTATCGCGATGGCAAGCGCGGCTATCTGGATGACCTGCCACGCGTCTTTGCCTACGTGTCGCGTGTCGCCAGGCGTTATCACGAGCTCGCCGACGTTGCCGCGCTGCTGGAGCGCCATGTCGGTACGCGCGACCTACGCGAGTCGCAGACCACATGAGACACGCCCTGATCTTTGCCGCCGGTCTGGGCGAACGCATGCGACCGTTGACCGACCATACCCCCAAGCCCCTGCTGGTGGCTGGCGGCAAGCCATTGATCGTGTGGCACTTGGAAAAACTAGCCGCCGCTGACGTGCATTACGTAGTGATCAACAGCTCGCACTTGGCCGAACAGTTACCTCAAGCGCTGGGAGATGGCGCACGCTGGGGCCTGCGCATCCGTTACGCGTACGAGGGTCCAGTGCCGCTGGAAACCGGCGGCGGCATGCTCAATGCCCTGCCCCTGCTGGGGCCTGAACCCTTCATCGCCGTAAACGGCGATATCTGGACGGATGTGGACCTGAGCACGCTCCCACGCGAGCCGGCTGGACTCGCCCATCTCGTGATGGTCGACAACCCGCCCCATCATCCCGAAGGCGATTTCGCCCTCGATACAACCGGCCGCCTGAACATGACCGATGTGCCACGCCTGACCTTCAGCGGCCTGGGCATCTATCGACCCGAACTCCTGCGCCAGTGGCGTGAAGCCGTCGGGACAACCGCTGAAAGCGCAACGAAACCGCCGCGGTTCAAGCTACGCGACGTGCTGCGTGCCGCCATGGCGCGAGGCGAGATATCGGGCAGCCACCATGCCGGTGCCTGGACCGATGTCGGCACGCCCGAACGCCTGGCGACCCTGGATGCCGCATTGAACGCAAGCCTGCGCGGCTGATCGCCCGCCCCGGTCGGCGTATCCTTTTGCAGGAAGTGGCCCGATTTCCCCGTCGATGGTGTTGTGATGTCCGAGTTTTGGTCTCATCTGGTTGACTGGTTCAGCGCGCATGGCGTGATGCCTGTCCTGCACGTGCTGCACCTGGAGGGGCTGGCCGGCGATCCGAAGGATATTGCCGCAGCGCTGCTGATTGCCACCTTGCAGTTGTGCATCATCGGCTTCGTGTTTCGCCCGCTGGAAACCCTGGCCCCTGCCGAGCGATGGAGCGATCGCAAACTCACCAGGCCCGATTTCCAGTACACCGTGATGATGCTGGTCGGCATCTTCCCGATCTTCAGCTTCCTGATCCTGACGCCGCTTGCCAACTACTTCGGAGGTGCCGATACCGGCCCCAGCGACGCCAGTGCCTCGCCGCTGGCCATTACGCACTGGTTTCCGGGACTGAAGGCGCATCCCTATCTGTTGTTTTTCATCTACTACATCGTCTACGACTTCGTTTACTACTGGATGCACCGCCTCCAGCACGCGCTGCCGTGGTGGTGGGCGCTGCACAGCATGCATCACAGCACGCGCCAGATGAGCTGCTGGACCAACGACCGTGGCAGTCCGGTGGATGGCTTCATCCAGTCGATCATTCTTGCAGTGGTCGGCATCGTAATGGGTGTGGAACCGGACGAATTCGCCTGGCTGATGCTGCTCGGCGAGCTGGTGCAGAACTTCTCGCATACCAATGTCCGGCTGCATTTCGGCCGGGTATTCGGCAGGATTTTCGTCGATCCCACCTTCCATCGCCTGCACCATATGTTGGTGGATCCGGATCGCCCAAACCTGCACAACTGCAATTTTGGGCAGGTGCTCTCGATCTGGGACGTCGTCTTCGGTACGTCGCTGTATGGCGAACCGGTGCGTCCCACAGGCGTAGGCGATCCCCTGGTCGATGACGACAACAACCACGGCCTGATCGGCCTGCACTGGAATGCGCTCAAGCGCTTCTGGGGTGCGGTGCGACGCCCCGCCGGCTGGAAGCTGGGCGAGGTCGCCTTCGGCGAAGGCTACCGCCCGATTCCCGTAGCCGAATGGGAGGCGCACGGCGTCGGTCACCATCGGCAATCAGAAGATACGCCCGATGGGCATGCATTGGATTTACCGCTCGATGCCGTGGCCGAGGCTGGGCAGGCATCCTGAGAGCTGTTCCGCAGCACGGCATCGATACGTAGAACGCAGCAGAGCCCCCGAAGGGGCCCTGCTGCGGTTCACGGCCAGAGCCACATCAGAACACGCCGAAACGCGCCATGATCGCCACGAAGAACACGATGATGGTCACGATGCTGACGATGGCGTAGGCCCACTGACGATCGGTGCGATTGGCGCGCAGGAACAGGTAGATCGGCGCCCCCAGACCACCCAGCAAAATCGGCCACAGGAAAGCCATGGACGGTTTGCGACCGGACGCCTTGATCTGGTTGCGATCCCAGATCGAGGTGCTGATGTACAAGGCCAGGCCGACAAAGTTGAAGTTCACATAGGCCAGCGGGATAAGTATCAGCGGTATCAATGCCATGGTCCATGCCGGTGCCGCGCTGACCGGCGTCACTGGCAGGATGACATCCTGCTCTGGCTGGGTACTGGCGGCCGTCACCGCAAACGGGTTGTGCAATGCCGTTTCCGTATCCGGGCCAAACTCCGTGTCACTCGCCGCCGCCCACTCGGCCATGCCTTCCTTCCAAAGCAAGGTCTCGCGGCGAATATATCCGTCACGGATCTTCTGGCGGATTTCTGCCGCCGAAACCGGTCCGGCCGGCAGGTTGCCGTTCTGGTAATGCCAAATCGCTTCAGTCATCCCTTCCATCTCCCTTCTGAAAAGAAGAAGCCCGGCTGAACCGGGCTTCTTGTCGCTTGCTGCATATCGCTCAGGGGCGACGCGCCAACTCGGGGTTTTCCCGGGTCTTGGGCATCAAATCCTGCTTGGACACACCCAACCAGAGCAGGATCGGACTCGCCACGAAAATCGAGGACAAGGTACCCACGACGATACCGATCAACATGGTGATGGCAAAACCGTGCACCACCGGCCCGCCGAAGAAATATAGCGCTGCCATGGTAATGCCGGTGAACAACGAGGTGATGATCGTTCGCGAGAGCGTACTGTTGATCGAACGATTCAACACTTCCTCCGGCTCGGCCTTGCGCGCCAGACGGAAAAGCTCGCGGATACGATCGAACACCACCACCTTGTCGTTGATCGAGTAACCGACCACCGCCAACACCGACGCCAGCACGGTGAGGTCGAATTCGCGCTGGGTAAGCGCGAAGATGCCGACCGTGACCAATGCGTCATGCACCTCCGTCAGCAATGCGGCGACGGCGAAACGCCATTCGAAGCGTATCCACAGGTAAAGCATGATGCCCACGATCACCAGGATCACCGCGATAATGCCGTCGCTGCGCAGCTCTTCGCCCACCTGGGAGCCGACATAGTCGCGGCTCTTGATGGTGGCGTCCTTGCGCTGGGCTTGCAGTGCAGGCAGCACCACGGCAACGACCTTGTCCAGGTTGACCTTGCCCTTGTCATCGAGCATGGCCTGCGTCGGTTGCAGGCGAATGGAGACTTCGCGCGTGCCGCCCAGGCTGGTGACGACTGGATTTTCCACGTGGATGCTCACCATGGCATTACGCACATCGTTGATGGCCACCGGCTGCTCGTAATCGGCAACGATCGAAATACCGCCGGTGAAGTCCAGCCCGTAATTGAGCCCGCGCGTGGCGATCAGCACGATCGAGGCGATGAGCAGGCCAATGGCCACGCCGATCGACAGCTTGCGGATGCCAAGGAAATTGACGTTACTGTTGGGATTGAAGATTTCCATGAGTCCCTGTGCCCCTTAGACCGAAAGGGTCTTGAGCTTGCGGTTGCCGTGGATCAATGCGGTGATCGCATGCGTCACGGTGACCGAAGTGAACATCGAGGTGAGGATACCGATCAGCAATGTCAGACCGAAACCGCGGATCGGGCCCGATCCCATCGTGGTCAGTGCCAATGCGGCGATCAGGTGGGTCACGTTGGCATCGAGAATGGTGGCCCAGGCTTTGTCATAGCCGGCACGAATGGCCGCCAGCGGCGTCGATCCGTTGCGCAATTCTTCGCGTACGCGTTCGCAGATCAGCACGTTCGCATCAATTGCCATACCCAGCGTCAGCACGATGCCGGCGATGCCGGGCATCGTCAGTGTCACGTGGATCGCCGACATGACGGCAACCAGGATCACCAGGTTGAAGAACAGCGCGATATCGGCCACCAGGCCAAAGAGTTTGTAATAGAAAGCCGCGGCTAGCAGCACCAGGCCAAGCCCGATCAGCACAGCCTTCATGCCCTTATCGATGTTATCGGCACCCAGGCTCGGACCGATCACACGCTCCTCGACGATATCGACCGGCGCGGCCAGCGAACCGCCGCGCAGCAGCAACGCCAGGTCATTGGCTTCCTTCGTGCGCAGGCCGGTGGTCTGGAACTGCTTGCCGAAGGTGCCATTGATGCGCGCATCGTTGATCACCGAATAGGTCACCGTCGGCGTGCGTACTTCCTTGCCATCGACGATCTTGGTATCGAAGACGCGCTCGACGTACACCACCGCCATCGGCTTGTAGAGGTTGTCCTGGGTGAACGCGAGCATCTTCTTCGCGCCAGCCTCGTTCAACGTGACCGACACAGCCGGGGCATTGGTCTGCGTATCGGTCGTGGCGATGGCGCTGGTCAGCTCGTCACCGGTGACGATGGCACGCTTGCTCACCAGCACGGGCAGCTTGCTATCACGCATGTAGTAGAGGTTCGCGTCCGGCGGCACATTGCCGGTGCGAGCCGCTTCCATGGCGGCCGCGTCGCCAGCCGAACCGATACCTGCACGGTATTCGAGTGTGGCCACCGCGCCGATGAGTTTCTTGGCTTCGGCTGTATCCTGCACGCCAGCCAGCTCCACCACGATGCGGCTATCGCCCTGTTGCTGGATGATCGGTTCGGACACGCCCAGCTGGTTGATGCGGTTACGCAGCGTGCTGAGGTTCTGGCGGATGGTGTTCTGCGAGATCTCGCGTAGCTTTTCCGGCTTGAGACCCGCGGTAACCACGAAACGATCGCCGGTGGACGGACCATCCTTGACGTTGAGGTCAGGATAGGCCAGCGCAATGGCGTTGGATGCGGCCGTTCGATCGTCGGCCGAACGCAGCACGACGTTCACACCCTGGCCGCGGTTGCTGGCATCGCGTGCCACCGACTCGTAGCGAATGTTCTTTTCGCGCAGCAAGGCGCGAATATCGTCCGCGTAACGTGTCTCCTGCTTGTTCAGCACATCGCTCTGGTCCACTTCCATGAGGAAATGCACGCCGCCTTGCAAGTCCAGACCCAGCGGCATGGAGTTGGCCCCGATGCCGCGCAACCACGACGGCACGCTCGATTCGAGGTTGAACGCCACGGTGTAGTCGTCGCCCACAGCCGGCTTGATCGCGTCAGCCGCGGCCTTCTGCAGGTCACCGTTGGCAAAACCGACCGTCAGGCGCCCATCACGGATATTGATGTCCTGATAGGCAATCTTTTGTTGCGCCAGCGCCGCCACGACCTTCTGCTGAAGGGCCTGGTCTACAGGCGCTTCGTGGTTGGCCGATACCTGCACGGCCTGGATGGGCAGGAATATGTTCGGAATCGCATAAACGATGCCGAGAATCAGTACGACTGCGACCAGCGCATATTTCCAGCGTGGAAAATCACTCATGCCTTGAATCCATGAATGCCGCGAAACCCTCTGGACCACGCGGCGAAAACGTCGTTGCACCGTGTCGACCGGCTACCGCCGGTCGGCTCAATTGCCCTTCAGCGCGCCCTTGGGCAACACCTGCGACACGGCCCCCTTCTGCACCTTGACCTTCACGTTCGCGGCGATCTCGACCGTTATGAAGGAGTCCCCCACTTCTTCCACGCGCCCGGCGATACCGCCGTTCGTCACCACTTCGTCGCCCTTGGACAGGGCTTCGACCATAGAGCGATGCTCCTTCTGCCGCTTCATCTGCGGGCGGATCATGATGAAGTACATCACGCCGAACATCAGGATCATGAGGATCGGGAAGCTCAGCAAGCTGCCCGGGCTCTGGGCGCCAGCGGCGGGAGCAGCGGCCTGGGCCAGCATGAAGGAGATCGGCAAAGTCATCTTATTGTCTCGCAAGTAACGGTGTCGGCGGGATTTTTTGCCGGCACCTTGGAAAAAGATCGCCGATTATGCCATGCGACCTGAACGCTTGCATGACGCGGCCTCGATGCTGGAAAACCCTGCGGGTCCGGTTGTGACGCCGTTTGCAGGCTGTCACACAACGGACACAGGCCAGTTGTATCGTCGCCGCATCGTAATTTCTTACGGACTAGCACCCATCCGGGTGTCATATGGAACATTCCAGGACGGAGGGACCGGCGCCTTAAGCCGGTCCAAGCTGCATACGGACGTGGTACGCGTGAAGAAAAAAGCTCTTGCATCATTGGTTTGGGTTCTTGCCGCAGACGTCATGGCCGAATCCAGTCCCACGACAGCCATGGATCTTTATGTGGACCCCCAGACCCAGCAGTTGTTTGCCCAACCGGGTCCAGGACGCGAAAGGCTCGGTCGCTTTGCCCGCATAGATGACAAGCCCCAGGGCGTGGTGGTTCCCGGGCCCCAGCCCACCCCTTCCCCAGCAAACGGCAGGATGCCGGCGACAACCGCGGATGTCGCCACTCCCCAGCCGGTCCGCGAACGCGCCTGGTACGAACGCCTGGGGCTGCGCGGCTACATGCAGTTGCGCTACAACCATAAATTAAATGACAGCGCATCCTTGCTTCGCGCGCCCGGCGACCGCTTCATTGGTGACCGCCAAAACCTGGGCATACGGCGCGCGCGCCTGGTGATCAGCGGCGACCTCAACGATCGCGTCTCACTCTATCTGCAGCCGGATCTGGCCAGCACGCCGACCGGTTCGAGCACGTCGAACTTTGCCCAATTGCGCGACGCATATGCCGATATCTATCTCGATACGCGCAAGGAGTGGCGCGTGCGCGCCGGCCAGTCAAAAGTACCGTATGGCTGGGAAAACCTGCAATCGAGCCAAAACCGCATTGCTCCGGATCGCGCCGACGCCCTCAACGCGGGCGTGCGCGACGAGCGCGACCTGGGCCTGTTTCTCTACTACACGCCCCGCGTGGCTGCGGATCGCTTCAAGTATCTGGTGCAGTCGGGCCTGAAAGGCTCCGGTGACTACGGCATCGTCGGCCTGGGGGTATACAACGGCCAGGGCGCCAACCGCTCCGAGCAGAACAACAACATGCATACGGTGCTGCACCTGACCTATCCCTTCCGCTTCGACAACGGCCAGTTCCTGGAAGTAGGCGCCGATGCCTACACCGGTCGCTTCAAGGTCACCTCGCTCTCCAGCATCACCGCAGACGGGCAATCGTTCACGCCGCGCGATTCAACCGGCGCACGCGGCGCACTGGACCAGCGCGTGGCCGCACACGTCATCTATTACCCGCAGCCTTTCGGCTTCCAGGCCGAGTGGACCGTCGGGCGCGGCCCGGAGCTGGACCTCGCCAACCGTACGATCCGCCAACGTTCGCTGCGCGGCGGCTATGTGCAGGCGATGTACAAGATCGATGGCGCTGGCGGTTCCCTGGTGCCGTACGTGAAATGGCAGACGTATCGCGGTGCATCGAAGTTCGACACCAACGCGCCGCGCTTCCTGCTCAACGAAGTCGAGGCAGGCGTGGAATGGCAGGTATCCAAAGCCCTGGAGATCGCCATCGCCTATGCCAACATGCGCCGCACCCATCTGGCCAATGCGCCTTATCGGCGGGTGCAAGGCGACCTGCTGCGCATGCAGTTGCAGGTCAACTACTGAGGCTCGCACAGACTGATGGCTTTAGTGATGAATGATGAATAAGTAGCGAGGGCGCACGCTTTAAGACCATCGCGATCCAACCGCGTGGCGAGGCCATGTCGCAACACCCTTGTGCGAGCCAAGGCCTCCTCACTCCTCGCTTCCAGCCACTCACTCCTGGCTGCTTAGCTGACCCCATCCTTGCGGGCCGCATAGAACTCGGCCACGAAAGCGTCCAGGCGCTGCTCGGCGATGGCTTGGCGCAGGCCGGCCATCAGGCGCTGGTAGTGACGCAGGTTGTGCATCGTCGCGAGCTGGCTGGCAAGGATCTCATTGCAGCGATCCAGGTGGCGCAAGTAGGCGCGCGAGAAACCATTGGCGCATGCATAGCAGTCGCAGCCCTCCTCGATCACTCGCGTGTCGGTGATGAACTTGGCATTGCGGATGCGCAGCGTGCCCTGGTCGGTGAACAGAAAACCATTGCGAGCGTTGCGAGTGGGCATCACGCAATCGAACATGTCGATGCCACGGCACACCGCCTCGACGATGTCCTCCGGACGGCCAACACCCATCAGATAGCGCGGCTGATTATGCGGCAGCAACGGCAGCGTGACGTCGAGCGTATGGTTGCGCTCGGCCTCCGGCTCACCCACGGCCAGGCCGCCGACCGCATAGCCATGAAAACCGATACGCACCAGTTCTTCGGCCGAACGGCGACGCAAGTGTTCATACGTGCTGCCCTGGACGATGCCGAACAGGGCATTGGGGTTGCCCAGCTCGTCGAAGGCACGACGCGAACGCTCTGCCCAGCGCAAGCTGAGCTCCATGGACGACTGCGCCACTTTCTCCGTGGCCGGATACGGCGTGCACTCGTCGAAGATCATCGCAATGTCGGAGTTCAGCGCGGTCTGAATCCGCATCGACACTTCCGGCGATAGAAATACCTTTGAACCATCCACCGGCGAGGCGAAGTTCACGCCCTCTTCGGTGATCTTGCGCTTGTGTGCCAGCGAGAATACCTGGAAGCCGCCGGAGTCGGTGAGGATTGGGCCGTCCCAGCCGATGAAGCGGTGCAGGCCACCGAAACGCTCCACCACCTCCAGTCCCGGCCTCAGGAACAAGTGAAAGGTATTGCCCAGGATGATCTGCGCACCGATGTCGCGAATATCGCGAGGGGTCATCGCCTTGACCGAACCATAGGTACCCACCGGCATGAAGGCAGGTGTTTCCACGACGCCATGATTGAGCGTGAGCTGGCCGCGGCGCGCCGCGCCATCGGTGGCGGAAATATCAAAATTCAAAGGATTCATCACGCAATTATCGCTTGTTTGCCAGCTCGGAAGGGCCGGTCACTGGCCGGCCAGGATCAGCATCGCATCCCCGTAGGAGAAGAAGCGGTACTTCTGTTGCACGGCGTGGCGGTACGCCTCCAGCACGAAATCCTGTCCCGCCAGCGCACAGACCAGCATGAGCAACGTCGATTGCGGCAAGTGGAAGTTGGTGATCAGGCCATCGATGCTGGTGATGCGGTAGCCAGGAAAGATGAATATCTGTGTCTCGCCAGCAAAGGGCTGTACCTGGCCGTCGCGAGTTGCGCTTTCCAGCGCACGCACGACGGTGGTGCCCACGCCGATCACTCGGCCACCTGCGGCACGCGTACGCCGGATCTGTTCCACCAGCCCGGCCCCCACGTTCAACCACTCGCGGTGCATCTGGTGGTCCTGGATATTGTCGGCACGCACCGGCTGAAACGTGCCGGCCCCCACGTGCAGGGTGACATAACCAAAATCAATGTCCTTCTCGCGCAAGAGCGCGAGCATGGCTTCATCGAAATGCAGGCCTGCCGTGGGTGCGGCCACCGCACCCGGTTCACGCGCGTAAACCGTTTGATAGCGCTCCAGGTCGCTATCGTCGGCGCCACGCTCGATATAGGGCGGCAGCGGCATCTCGCCAAGGCGTCCAAGCAGTTTTTCAAGCGGGTCGTGCGATTCGAAGCGCAATCTGAAAAACGGCCCTTCGCGCCCCAGCACCGTGGCGTGGCTGCCATCGGCCAGTTCGATCCGCCCGCCCTCCTTGGGCTTCTTGCTCACGCCCAGTTGCGCCATCGCCTCATGCGCGCCGGTGACACGCTCGATCAGGATCTCGACCGCTCCCCCGGACTCCTTGCGACCGTACAGGCGCGCGGGCAACACCCGGGTATCGTTGAAGACCAACAGATCGCCCGGTCGCAGAAACGAGGGCAACTCGCGAAACGTGCGATCCTGCCGGGAGCCGGCAACCGGATCGAGCCATAGCAGGCGGCTGGCCGAGCGTTCCGCCAATGGCACCTGGGCGATCAGCTCGGGGGGAAGCTGGAAATCGAAATCAGACTTTTTCACGGTAATACCCGCAGCAACAGACGGGTATTATCGCGCAAACCCGAGAGGACGTCGGGTGCACCTCCTGGCGCACCCGATAAACGACGATTCGATCAAACCTGCGGCTTGTTCTTGCGGCGGCGTCCAAGGGCAAATGCCACACCGGCCACCACGACAACCAGGCCACCCAGTTCCATCGGCCAGTGGCGGCGAATGGCATGCTTGATCGCGCGAATCTGCTGAGCCCGTTTGAGCTTGCGCGCAGCGTCGAAATCGGGCTCGGGACAGCCGCGACCAAAGTCGTCGGCCCACTCCACATAAGGCCCCTGCTTGACGTAACGACCATACAGAGCGCCGATGCGGCGGGTGCGCTCGTCGTCCTTGTCTTTCGCGGGCGACTGGTCGTTATAGTCGAAGTAGTCATCGCCCGGACCATCCATCATCCAGCCCGTGGCCTTGCAAAGTACGGCGGCGAAGGCCTGGGAACGCGGCGGCAGCAGGTCGGCCGCACGGGAGGCCTGATCCACCGCAAGATAGCGGTAGTGGAAACGCTGGTTGGGCTTGGCCTGGCTCTGGTCGTAACGCTGGCGCTCGCCATCGGTGACGAAGGTCTGCTTCATGCTCTTCTCGTCCTGGCCACTGCCACCCGGGAACGAGCCACCGTTGTCAGTGAAGTCCGGATTCTGCTCATAGCCAAGGATCTCCATGCCATTGGCACGTGCGATCGCGGCGGCAGCATAGGCCGCCTGCGCCTTGCCGATGTCGGTCCAACGGTGCTCGGCGTCGTGCAGATCCTGCGCATATTCCTTGGCCTTGGCACGCAGATCCACATTGCCGAAGCGCGAATCGCCGCTGGCGGGAAAATACGCCAAGGCCTCATCGTAGCGCCCGGCCCGCATCAATCGACGCGCAAGCAACCAGCGCAGGCTATCGGCAACGGGGATCACGCTATAGCCGCCGCCCTCGGCGTTCTTGTCAGCTTTCGGCTGGGGGGCAGGTGAAGCCGGGGCATGCGCATCGACGAAGGACTTCAGCTCGTCAACGGTCAACACGCGCTCGGCAACGAAGTTCATATCATTGGCGTAACCGGTACCGGCATCGTCGGGGTCGGCCTCTTCACCGTTGTATTGGTTACCATCACCGCCGACACGCACTGCGGCATCGAACAGATGCCCCATCGCCTCGACGTATTCACCGCGAGCCAGCGCCAGCACGCCCTGCTCGCCCAGGATCAGCTGGGTATTGCTGGGCTCAATGTTTGCCTGAGGATCATCGGCCTTCGGAAATGCCTTGGCGGCCTCGGCATAGGCGGCCGCAGCGGCGGCCATGTCGCCCTTCTGCAGGGCAAGCTTGGCCCGCAGCCAACTGGTCAGCGGTCCATGCGTCTTGTCCAAGAGCTTGGCGGCCAGATCGTAGCGACCAGCTTCGTAGCACAAGGCCGCCAGGCGATCGGCACCCACCGCCGGCTCGCCGCCCGCAGCGACGATGGCATCGACCAGCGTGGCGACCTTGGAGTCTTTCTCCGGCGCGGCAGGCGCACTGTCGCTCGTCGCGGGAGAATCACCCACGCTGCTGTCGCTGTGACGAGCTAGCACGTAAGCCACGAGCAGGCGCTGGGACAGCGGACCATCGACCATCTGCCGGGTCAAGGGGGGACTCTGGGTGATCGCATAGGCGATCTGCTCGAGCGAGCGCATGGCGTTATCGGAGTGGTGTCCGGCCTGGGCCGAATACAGCGCGATAGCATGCTTGAGGTCGGACGGCGCCATGCGCGTGGCGCAATCCTTGGCGTTGTAGAAATCGCTCCAACTGCACAGCTTGCCGTTGTTGTAGAGAAACAATTGGGCTTCTTCACCAAAGCTGGCGACACCCAAACCCTGGGTATCGGAATCTCCGGCAAGTGCACGCGTACGCACCAGCTCGAACGACTTGGCTGCCGCGTCACGCTCCTGCTTGAACTGCGTAGGGCTACCGGCATACGCCAACGCGCGAACAGCATGGATGCGTCCCAGCATGTATGCCGCCCAGACCGACCGAGACTTGGCCTGCCCGGCGGGCAACGCCAGCACTCTCTCGAAATAGGTGACTGCCTTGTCCAGCATGGTGGTGTTGAAATCCGTACAAAAACGTGCCCTGCCGCCGTTAGTGTCGGCCTCGTTCAATCCCTTGTCGGCAGCGGCAACATCCGCGGCATTGCCATCGACCTGGAAACCGTCCTCGCCACCTTCGCCCTTGGTGTTACCGCAGCTATCCATGGCACGGTTGAAGAGCGATGCACCGACCGCGTACAGGCGTATGTCCTCGGGTAAATCCTTGCCAGCGGCATAGGCAGCCACGTCGTCATCGATCGTATGGATTTTATCGACGATCGCCTGTTGCGCGTCCGTAATGCCCAGATCCGGCTTGATCTTTTTCTCGTCGGCATAGATCGACGTATCGGCCTCTACCGGCTTGAGCTGATCAGTGGCAGGCAGCAACTGCCGCACCTCGAAGGCAAAGCTGTTGACCGGGACCGCCTTGAGGGTGGCCTGGCGGTTATCGAGCAACTGATTGGGAAACATGGGGCCGCAGGCCCAGGCCACGGCACCGGCCAGGCCCAGCAAGGCACATGCCGCGATCGCTTTGCGTTTGTACATGGATAACAACCCTGTCATTCAACTCGATGGATGATTCAAACTTCAATGCGCGGTGCAGGCGCGTCCTGTGTGCAACGCGCCCAACCAATGACCCGCACGGTGTGTGCACGCAGCCAGCCATCCAGCCGGCGGCGCAGGATCACGCCATCGGCCTGGGCAACCCTGGCATAGCCATTCACGCCATCCGCCAACGCGCAACCGGCCGGCAGGTGCACGGCCACTGGCAGCGATGCATCGATATCGCCGTCATTACGCAGAAGAAGATCCAGCGCCCCTGCCATCGCCCCCGGCCGTACCTGCACCGACACGTGGGAGGATAACGGTAAACCACGCATGACAGCATGCCATGTCGACAAGCTCCAGGCGCGCGTATCGTCATCGGTGGGCAAACGAAACCACACAAAGCCAGCCAGATGCCGCAGCGGCGCATCACGCATGCCCCTGGCAAAGGCAGAGATAGCCTGCGGCGAGGCAGCCAACTCGCTGAACACGACGCCGCCGGCCAGATTGGGCAGTTCACTTTCGACGCCGAGCAGCCGCCCATCAGCGTCAAAGCTGACCCGGCTGGCATATGTCGGCAGCGCAATCCTGAACGGCCGCGTGGTATGGCCTGCGAAATCACTGGCCCAGGCAGCAGCCAACCGGGCATCGAACAATCCTGCATGGGGCGACTGCACGGCGTGCACCTGCAAGACCGAGGTATCGACCTGGGCCAGTACCCGATCCAGGGCCGGCGACGACAACCAGGCCGGCAGCGCCGTAATGGACAATGGCAAGCCGCCCAGCTTCGCCTTCAGATGCGCCAGGAACCGCGCATACTCAGGCAATCGTGCCGTTCCGCAATCGTGGTCGATCTCGATTCCCGCCAGCGGCACGGCCCGCCAGGCCTCGCGCAGGGCAAGCACCTGCGCTAGCAGGGCGTCTTCATCCCAATGTGCGAGCTGTCCATCGATGCGCACGACGGCCACCACCGGGTGACCGCTCATGACAAGCGCCGCAAGATCGACCTCAAAGCTACGCAACCGCCCCTTCGCATCGGTCTGCGCGGCGAGCACCCGCCAGGCATGCACGTCGGCAGCCGATGCTCGCATGGCATCGACAACCCGTGGCGTCCATTGGCGCTGCCAGATATAGGCGTCATCATCCAGCGCGACATGCGAACGCTGGCAACTGGCGAGCAACATGGCTCCCAGCGCAAGCAAACATGCCTTGATCGGCGACATGGGAATCCTGGTATGAACAAAGCGGGGGCATGGTAAGGCGTGGGATGGCAGATAGGTAGCGGGGACGCCAATATGGACGGCATCGCAAACATCCAGGCGTGCGATCGGGCCCTTGCACCCCTTCACACCTGCCGCAAGCGCCCGGACTTGCGCCCCCGCCCCCGAACTCCCCGCTCCGTCGTTTCATCCCTTGACGCAAAGCACCTGCCGTAGCGTGTGCACCACCTCGACCAGATCCGTCTGGGCGGCCATGACTGAGTCGATGGACTTATAAGCGGCTGGCGATTCGTCGATTACCGCCTTGTCCTTGCGGCATTCGACGTGCGCGGTCGCGTCGCGGTGCTGCGCCAACGTAATGGTCTGACGGGCCTGGGTACGGCTCATCACACGCCCGGCCCCATGACTGCAACTATGAAAGCTTTCAGGGTTACCCTTGCCTCGCACGATGTAGCTGCGCGTACCCATGCTTCCAGGGATGATGCCTAGCTCACCCTCCCTCGCGCTGACCGCTCCCTTGCGCGTCACCAGCAGTAATTGCCCGAAGTGTGTCTCGCGCTGCACGTAATTGTGATGGCAATTGACTGCCGTCTTTTCCAACTGGAACTTTGGCAGCCGATGGCGCATTTCCGCCAGCACCCGGCTCAACATCGCTTCGCGGTTCTGCCGAGCGTAATCCTGTGCCCAGGACACGGCCTCCACGTAGTCGTCGAACAGTTCTTCGCCTTCCATGAAGAACGCCAGGTCTTTGTCCGGCAGGTGAAAACCCAGTACGCGACGGGCCAGTTCCTCGCGGGCACGCTCGATGAAATACGTGCCAATGAGGTTACCGGTGCCACGGGAGCCCGAATGCAGCATGACCCATACCGCGTCGGATTGATCCAGGCATAGTTCGATGAAGTGATTACCACCGCCGAGCGTGCCCAGTTGCCGTTCAAGCTTGTCCACGCGAATCTTGCGGTGCTTGGCCTTGATCGCGGCCAGGCGCTCCCCCAGGCCCGAGGCAACCAGGCGCGAGGTGATGCTGTCGGGCATGCGTCGATGCTCGCCGCCGTTGCCATTGCCGACCGGTACGCTACGTTCGATGGACGACCGCAGCAAAGCGAGGTTGTCCGGCAGATCCGTGGCACGCAGGGTGGTTCGCACCGCAGCCATGCCACAGCCGATATCCACGCCTACGGCAGCCGGAACGATAGCGCCCTGGGTCGGCAATACCGAGCCCACCGTGGCGCCCTTGCCTAGATGTACGTCCGGCATCACGGCAATCCAGGGACCGACGAAAGGCAGGCCTGTCATATTTTGCAATTGAGCGCGCGCGGCGTCCTCCACCGGCACCCCGCGTACCCATGCCTTGATCGGTATGCGACTCCCCTCGGCGTGCAACAACCGATAACCTTGTTGTGTGTTCATGAGACTTTCCTTGAGTTTGCTTTGTCGCCCGCTCCCTGTGGCGGCAAAGCTTGTTACAGCTTCAGGCTCACTACCTGATTCAGCACGCTATCCATGCCGCCGAACACAGTGAGCTTGTCGATTTTCTCAGTAACCTTTTCCAGCGCCTCCAACTCCTTCAAGCGCATCAGCACCGGGCTGGACTCGATCAACTTCGCCGTATTGAGCAAGGAACGCGTGGCATTGGCCTCCTCGCGACGGCGGATCACATTGGCCTGCGCAGCCTTTTCGGCCTGTACGACGCTGTTGAGAATCTCTTTCATTTCGCCCGGCAGGATGACGTCTTTGACGCCCACGCCAAGCACCTCGAGACCAAGCTCCTCCACGCGTGGACGCACGTAAGCAAAGATGTCGGCGTCCAGTGATGCCTTGTCACCAAGCAACGCGTCCAATGTCTTGCCAGAGACAGCCTTACGCAAGCCATATTGCAATTCGCGATACAGATGATCGAGATACTTGGACACACGAGTACGTGCGGCGATCGGATCGACCACACGCAAGGTCGCTGCCAGATTGACACGTAGGCTCACCTTGTCGCGAGTCAGCAACTCCTGACCTGATACCTCCAGCGCCTGCACACGCAAATCGATCACCTCGACGGCAACGTTCTTGCGGAAATTCCA
>NZ_DASVMI010000115.1:0-43385 GCF_036384435.1 Dyella sp.
GAAAAGTCTTTAGGACACGTTGAAAAAAACACCCTGAATTTCAGGGTGTTTTTTTGTATGGAGGGGTATTCAAAAAAGTCATGATGGTGGCGATGGCTCGCCATGTGGGAGCGAATGCATTCGCCAAGCAATGCCGCGACGGGGTCGCGGCTTGGGGCTTGCGCGGCCTGAAAGTCCAAAGCCCCCATCGGCGACTGAATCGCCGATGACATCGCGAATGCATTGGCTACGACGAGGAACGCGTGGTGCGTGAGGCAGGCTTAGAATTTGCCCGCGCGAAAATCCGCGATCGCTTCGTGGATCTGCGCTGGCGTATTCATTACGAACGGGCCATAACGCGCTACCGGCTCGTTCAAGGCTTTGCCGGCCACCAGCAAGACACGCGCTGGCGCATCACGACCTGCCACGCGCACGCGATCACCCCTGGACAATACGGCCAGCTCACTGCGATCCAGGCGTTCACCGGCGATAGCGGCATCGCTACCGTCGAACACATAGGCAAACCCGCTGTGACCTTCCGGCAGGGGAATCTCCACCTGCGCACCGGCCTGCACGGCGATGTCCAAGTAGACTGGCGCAGTGGCGATGCCATTGACCGGTCCGATCGCACCGTCGAGCTCGCCGGCGATCACGCGCACTTCCACGCCATCGGCTGGATGCACGATGGGGATGTGCTCGGGCGCGATGTCCTGGTAGCGGGGCGCGGTCATCTTGTCTGCCGCAGGCAGGTTCACCCACAGTTGGAATCCCCACATCAGGCCATTCTCCTGTTGCGGCATTTCCGAATGCACGATGCCGCGCCCGGCGGTCATCCACTGCACGCTGCCCGGCCCCAGATCACCTCGGTTACCTTGGTTGTCACCGTGCTGCATATGGCCGGCCAGCATGTAGGTCACCGTTTCAAAGCCACGATGCGGATGTTCGGGAAACCCGGCGATGTAATCCCCGGCCTGATCGGAACGGAACTCGTCCAGCATCAGGAACGGATCGACCATATCCAGCCCGGGCTGCCCAATGACGCGCTTCAATCGCACCCCGGCACCATCGGACGTATCCATGCCGCGCACGCGGCGCACAATGCTTCGCTCGGTCATTTGATGAACCCTCCAATCAGATGACCGCAAAGATGGCGCTTGCCCGCCGGGATGCCAAGCGGCCGGGGAGTGAACGGATTGTTTCTTTGGGGGTGAGGTCGGCGGCCTTGCCGCCAGTGAGGCCACCGACCTTACGCCAACGCCGCTCCACACTCACCGCAGAACTTCGCCCCTTCCGTCACGCCATGCCCGCAGCGCGGGCAGTGGGTGGGGCGAGGGCGGGGCATGACGGGGGGCGCCGGCGGGGTCACGGAATCGACCACGTTTTGCAGGGCGGCACGGGTGTCGGCCGCACCGCTGGCGCGGTTCATGGCGTTCATGGCGGCGATCTTTTCGACGTCGGCGCGCGAGTGGGGCATGTCCACGCTGCTCTGGCCTTCGGCGAAACCCTGCAAGTGCTCGCGCAGCACCTTGGCAAGGTCGGGACGACCGCGCAGGCCGATCATGCGACGCGGCGAGTCGGCACCGAAGGTCACCGAATCGACCTCGGCCACCCACACGCGCATGGTCATGTCGTTGACGCTGATGATTTCCTTTTCAGTGCGCACGCGATCGGTGAACTGGGCACCGATGGCCGTATTGGAGCGCTGGAAATTACCTTCCACTTCCACCCAGGTCAGGCGCGAGGTGAAGTCGAAGCGCGACCACAGGATATGCCCGGCGCGCAGGCAGAAGGTGGCAAGCGAGAACATGCCCCCGGCGAAACAGATGTATTCCCAGATCACCGGCTCGGTGACATGCGCCACGACCTTGTGCGCATACATCAGCAGGGCCACCGCGCAGGCCAGCGTATAGGCCACGCCCAGGCCGCTGAGCAGGGTGAGCCAGCGGTAACGCGGCTCGCGCAGGGCATCGCGCAAGGTAATCTTGCGCATGTCGTCGCGCGGCATCGGCTGGGTTTCTTCCAGCAGTTCGCCGCTGAAGCTGCCGGCGGCACCGATGGTCTGCGGTACATGGCGCGCGTAACGACGGTTGGGGATCTGCTCGACCCAGCCGCGTTGCATCTCCCGATCGAGTTCCACCAGGACCTGATTCGGCGGCGCGTTCATCGAGACGGTGGCGATCTCGCAGGCCATCAGCGTGGGTGGGGGCGCCACCATCTGACGCAGCAGGGCCACGAAGAACACGACCACCGCGACGATGGCGCAAACCAGCAACAGCAGCGCCTGCCAGCTCAAGTCGATGCCGCCCAGCGAACGCAGGTGCGGCGAGATGGAGTGGATGAGTACCGGGGCCAGGATCGCCACCAGCACCAGCACGATCAACCCCGCCGGGCCCAGGTAGGTGCGCGCCAGCGCACCACGCTCGAGCGGCACGAACAGCAGCGCAGCGGTATAGATGAAAAAGAACAGGCCCAGCCATGCCAGGTCATGCGGCTCAAGCACACCGAGCATGGTCACCAGCAGCGCGAGCAACACCACGATCAGGGTCAATCCTGTGCGGAACTGCAACTGCGCCACCCATTGGATCGGCTGCGGCGCCCAGATCAGCGGCCGCACCATGCTGTAGAGCAGGCCGTTGAGCGCGCCACGCGGCTCTTCCACGGCAATCGCGCCACCCCGCATGGTCGCCTTGAGGCGCGGCGCGTCGGGCTTCTCGCCCAGCTGTCCCTCGGCCAGTTCGCCGGCCAGGCCTTCAGGCTTGCCGCGACCGAAAAAGAAGCGCAACCGGCTGAATGCAGTCGCTGCGTGCTTGATGCCGCCGGCCAGCATGCCCACACCAATGATGATCGGTGCCAGCGACCAGCCATCCAGGTGCGCGCCCAGGCCCGAGCGGGCGAGGATCAGCGCATAGAAGCCACAGACGATCAGGATCGCCGCGGCCACCATGCGAAAGATATTTTCTACCCGATAGGGGTTCGGGAAATCCAAGCGTTGCGCGCTTGAACCGTATTCGTAAGCCATCCTTTCCTTCCCCATGGAGGGATCGTGGCGCATCGCCACGATCCTGACGCGATCAGTGCACCCAGTGTCCGCTGCGCTGGCGCGGCGGCGTGCTGCTCGACTCGTCGCGGTCGTGGGTCAGTGCCTGCAGTTCCGCCTCGGTAGCGGGGTGCTCCTGCCAGTACTGGCTGACCGCTTCAAGCACGATCGGCACCTGCGACAGGCACTCGTCGTACTCGTCCTCGCTGAGCTTCTCGAAGTCGGCCTCGGCACTGAGGATGCCTTCGTCCACGGCCAACGCCATCACCGGGCCGAGCAATTCCATCAGTTGCGGGTCATCGGCCAGGCGTTTTTCCCATAGGCCAGCGCGCAGGTCGATGGCGCGACTGAAGCCTTCGCACCAGCCCGCCGCGCTCAACATGGGGCCGGCGTCCGTATCGATTTCGCCCAGAATAGGCTCGTAGGCATCCACGTCGAGCTCGGCATGGATGGAATCGTTGAGCTTGGCCAGCAGGGCAAGCACCCGGTTGCCTTCATCCTCGTCGGTAAACGGGTCGTGCAACACCTCAGGCAGCCATTCGTCGGGCATGACATCCAACGGACCGACGGCCAGCGCCGACAGCATGCCATGCACCCCGTCGAGCAGCAGGTCGCCATCGTTGGCGTGCGCGCGGAAGTAGCGGTCCAGCTCTTCCAGTTCGTTGTCATCCAGCGAACTGGGCCATTCGGTCTTGGTTGTATTCATGTGCGTGTGTGGATTCCAGTGCCCTAGATATCCAGGTCCAACGTTACCGGCGTGTGATCGGAGGGTCGTTCCCAGGTCCTTGGCGTACGATCGATAACGGCCGCCCTGGCCAGGGGCTTGAGCGCATCGGCGACCAGGATCAGGTCGATGCGCAGGCCCATGTTGCGCCGGAATGCGGCCTGACGATAGTCCCACCAGCTGAAGTGGCCGCCCTCAGGCTCGAACAGCCGGAAGCTGTCGTGCAGGCCGAGGTCGGTGATGGCTTTCAGGCCGGCGCGCTCAGGCGGCGAACACAAGATGTCTTCGCCCCAGGCAACCGGATCGTGTACGTCACGATCGTCCGGCGCGATGTTGAAATCACCCAGCACCACCAGGTTGGGATAGCGGACGATTTCCTCGGCGAGAAAGTCGCGCATCTTTGTCAGCCAGTCGAGCTTGTAGGTGTACTTCTCGTCGCCTACCGCCTTGCCGTTGACGACATACAGGTCAACCACGCGCACGTCACCCACGGTGGCGGCAAGGATGCGTCGCTGTGGGTCGATCAGTCCGGGGATGTCGGTGACCGGGTCTTCCAGCGTCAATGGCTCGCGCGCCAGGATCGCGACGCCGTTATAGGTCTTCTGACCGGAGAACAGGCAGCGGTAACCGGCGGCGGCTATTTCATCGACCGGAAACTTGCCATCCTCGAGCTTGGTCTCCTGCAAACCGACCACATCGGGCTTGGCATCGGCCAGCCATTGGGTGAGTTGCGGCAGGCGCACCTTCAGCGAGTTGACGTTCCAGCTGGCTATTCGCATGCCTTGCATCGCCTTGATTTCATTAGGTAGTTCCTTCATCCAGGGCTGGCGGGCACCTGGTGGGTATCGGAGTATAACGGACACCCTCGCAGCCACCGACTGAACCGTCTCGCCGGCACGACTTGCCGTGCCGGGAGCTCGCTTGCCGGTGGGTCAGGTAAGGCCGTGGCTACGCAGCAGGGCATCCGGCTGCGGCTTGCGACCACGGAATGCGATGAAACTCTCGATCGCCGGCCTGCTGGCACCCACGCTCAGGATCTCGCGGCGGAAACGATCGCCGGTAGCGCGATCAATGACGCCATGTGCCTCGAATTCGCCGAAGGCGTCGGCGCTGAGAAGCTCCGCCCACAGATAGCTGTAGTAACCGGCCGCGTAACCACCGGCGAAAATATGGCTGAACGCGTGCGGGAAGCGCTGCCACGCTGGCGGGTGGAGCACTGCCACTTCCTTGCGTGCTTGTTCGAGCACGGCCATGGTCTGGGCACCTTGGCTGGGGTCGTACTCCAGGTGCAGCAGGAAATCGAACAGGGCAAATTCCAGCTGGCGCACCAGAAACAGCCCAGCATGGAAATGACGCGCGTCGAGCATGCGCTGGAAGAGTTCGTCAGGCAGGCGTTCGCCGGTTTCGTAATGCCTGGCGAAAAGATCCAGGGCCTGCCGGTTCCAGGCGAAGTTCTCCATGAACTGGCTGGGCAGTTCCACGGCGTCCCATTCCACGCCATCGATGCCACCAATCGAAGGCAAGGTGATCTCGGTCAGCAAATGATGGAAGCCATGACCGAACTCATGGAACAACGTGAGCACGTCGTCGTGCGTCAGCAGCGCGGGCTTGCCTTCGGTGGGCGGCGCGAAATTGCAGGTGAGGAAAGCCACCGGAAGCTGCTCGCTGTCCCCATCCCGGAAGCGTGCGCGGCATACGTCCATCCAGGCACCGCCGCGCTTGCCGGTACGGGCGTAGAGGTCAACGTATGCGCCAGCGAACACGCGGCCATCGGCGTCGATGACATCGTAATAACGCACATCCGGATGCCACACATCGACGCCTTCACGCTGCACCAGGTTGATGCCATACAGGCGATTGACCAGGCCGAACAAGCCCTCGATCACCGACGGCAACGGAAAATACGGCTTGAGTTGTTCTTCATCGAGCGCGTATTGCTGCTGGCGCAACTTCTCGGCCGCATAGCTGATGTCCCACGGTTCGAGGTTGTCGAGCTTGAGTTCGGTACGCGCGAAATCGCGCAGGGTGCCGAGCTCGCGTTGCGCCACCGGCTTGGCGCGGGTCGCCAGGTCGCGCAGGAATTCCATCACTTCCAGCGGCGACTGCGCCATCTTGGTCGCCAACGATTCTTCAGCAGCATTGGCAAAGCCCAGCAGCAGTGCTGCCTCATGGCGCAAGGCCATGATCTTCTCGATGCGTTCGCTGTTGTCGAACTTGCCCGCATGCGGCCCCTGGTCGGAGGCCCGAGTCTGATAGGCCCAGTACACGCGCTCGCGCAGGCCACGGTTGTCCGCATAGGTCATCACCGCCTGCACGCTGGGCTGCTTGAGCGTGACCAGGTATCCATCGAGCTTCTGGTCCTTGGCGTACTGGCGCAGCACGGCACGACCCGATTCGGGGATACCGGCGACATCACGCTCATCGGTGAGGTGCTCGTGCCATGCGTCGGTGGCGTCGAGCACGGCATTGGAAAACTCGGTCGACAGCCTTGACAGCTCGACACCGATGTCGCGGAAGCGCGAGCGTGCCGGTTCTTCCAGTGACACGCCGGACAGACGAAAGTCACGCAACGCATGCTCGACCAGCGCCCGCTCCGGCCGGCCCAGTTCGGCAAAGGCAGGCGCATCGGCAACCGCCTGCACGGCGGCATACAGATCGCGGTTCTGGCCCACCTCGATGGAGTGCTCGGTCAACTTTTCCTCGGCCGGTCCATAGACCTTGCGCAAGGCCTCGCTGTCGGCCACCGAGTGCAGGTGTCCCACAGGTGCCCAGGCCCTGGCCAAGCGCTGGTCCAGGCGCTCCTGGCTGAGCATCACGCTGGCGAAGTCACGCGGTGCGCCGGGCGCGGTGATGGCATCGATACCGCTGCGGTAATCGGCCAGGATCGCGTCAATGCCCGGGGCTACGTGTTCAGGACGGATCGTCGAGAAGGCGGGCAGGGCGGCGTCGGCCAGCAGCGGATTGTCTTTGCTCATGGGTATTCCTTGATGTCCGGGAAGCCAGCGTGGCGACCGCCACGGCCGAAATCAAGCGGACTGCTTTCGTTTTGTCACAAACCACACCGTACCATCGCCAGCCATGAGCTCAACGGATCTGGCCGGGCGGTTCGCGCGCTATGCCGTCTTTCGGCACCTGGACACGCAAGCGCTGGCCGCATTGGAACGCGAATTGGTGTGGTTCAGCCTTCCTGGCGGACGGCCGCTGTTCAAGGCGGGCGAGCCGGCCGATGCGCTGTTCCTGGTCAAAAGTGGCAGCCTGGGCCTGTTCGACGGCCCGACCGACCTGCTGGAGCTGATCGGGCCGGGTGACAGCGCGGGCGAAATCAGCCTGATCAGCGGCGAGCCACGGCGGCGGACCGTGCGCGCCCTGCGCGATTCGCAATTGTGGCGGCTGGACCGCCAGGCCTTCGAATCCCTGGTGGCGCGTTATCCCAAGGCCATGCTCGGCGTCGCGCAGGTTGCCATCGATCGGCTGCTCAAGCGCGAGCAGCGCGATAGCGTGCCTTTCACGCCGCGCACGTTCGCCATGTTGCCGGTGGCCGCCGACGTCCCTGCACGCGCCCTGGCCATGCAGTTGGCCCAGGCGTTGGAACGCTACGGCAGTTGCCTGGTGATCGATGCGGCGATGGGCGCCGGGCGTGGCAGCGACTGGTTTGCCGAGCGCGAGGCGCAGGTACGCTTCGTGATTTACCTCGATACCCAGCTCGACCCGCTATGGCGCGAGCGCTGCCTGCGCCAGGCCGATGCTTTGCTGCTACCAGCATGGGCGGCCCAGCCTGCGCGACCGTGGCCGGAGAACGCGCCCGGCCATCCATCCCGAGTTCGCCATCGGCCACGACACCTGATCTTGTTGCAGCCCGGGCGCCAGCCCAGTCTCGGCTCGGCTCGGCGCTGGCGTGACGTCTTCAGTGGTGAGCTGCGCCATCACCATGTCGGCCACCAGGGCGACATCGAGCGACTGGCACGCATGATCAGTGGCCATGCGCGAGGCCTGGTGCTGGCCGGTGGTGGCGCACGCGGCATGGCGCACCTGGGGGCATTACGGGCCCTGCACGAAGCCGGCCACGTCTTCGATGCCGTCGGGGGCACCAGTATCGGTGCGATCATCGGCGCCGGCGTGGCCTGTGGCTGGGACATCGATACCATGACCGACACGTTCCGCCGCGCCTTCATGCAGGGCAAGCCGCTGTCGGATTGGACCTTACCCCTGGTGGCCCTGACTCGGGGGCATCGGGCGTCGGCGATGCTGCGCTCCACCTTCGGCGCGCTGGACATCGACGATATGGCGCTGCCTTTTTTCTGTGTCTCGACCTGCCTTTCCGGTGAAGGCATGAGCGTGCACCGGCATGGCTCACTGTGGATGTGGCTACGCGCTTCGTGTGCCATTCCCGGGGTGCTGCCTCCGATGCTCCACCAGGGCCGCGTCTATGTGGACGGCGCCCTGGTGGACAACCTGCCAACCGATGTCATGGCCGACGACGGCATCGCGCACATCACAGCGGTGGATATTCGCGCCGAAATCACCCTGGCGACCACCGCCGAAGAATTCGCCACGCCGCCATGGTGGCGCGTGCTGATGCAGAAAGACGCCGACATCAGCCGCCCCGGCATCGTCTCCACCCTCGTGCGCGCCGCCATGGTCAATAGCGAGGTGCCTTCGCAACGCCGTCGTGAGCGTGCCGATATCCTGATGACGCCACCGCTGGAACACGTGGGCATGCTCGACTGGCGCGGCTGGCAGACCGCGGTGGATGCGGGGTATCGGCATGCTTGCCAGGTGCTTGAGCATGGCCAGATGCGAGAAGGATCACGGAGCGAGGAGTGAGAGAACCTGCTTTCTCTGACTTCTCGATTCTCTTCACTGTCTTCCCTCCGACACCTCACGAAGGCGATACACTGCCGGAATGAATCTGCGTTCCTACAAAGGCAAAACCCCCACCCTCGGCCAACGTGTCTATGTCGATCCCGCTGCGGTGGTGATCGGTGCGGTGATGTTGGGCGATGATGCGTCCATCTGGCCTTGCGCGGTACTGCGCGGCGACGTGCAGCGCATCGAGATCGGCGCGCGCAGCAACGTGCAGGACGGCGCCGTGATCCATGTCACCCACGATGGTCCCTTCACGCCGGGCGGCATGCCGACCCTGGTGGGCGAGGGCGTGACGATCGGACACGGCGCGGTGATCCACGCTTGTACCATCGAAGATTATTGCCTGATAGGCATGCATGCGACCGTGCTCGATGGTGCACGGGTCAGGAAATACGGCTTCGTCGGCGCCGGTAGCGTGATCCCACCGGGCAAAGTGGTGGGCGAACGGGAACTGTGGCTCGGCAATCCCGCCAAATTCGTACGCCTGCTCGATGACCGGCAGATCGAGCAGTTGCACTATTCGGCCGATCATTATGTACACGTCAAGAATGACTATCTGATCGCCTGACCGTGCATCGCTCAAGAGCAAACGGCAGCGCCATACCCTGGTCGACCTCTCATGCGCAGAGTTAGCCGGCTTTTCGTATCGAGGTATCGCCGTGCGAATCAGCGGGGCAATCGATTACTGGGTAGCCTCAGTGTGCCTGGCTGCCCGAGGCATTGGCGGCCTGCATGGCCGCGGCACGCGCTTCGTCCTGCTTGACCATCACCTGGCGCGCTGCGTCGAGCTTGCTGCCCAACAGGGACAGCGTGTAATTGGTGCTGTCGAATTCGCGCAGCAACGACAGTTCGCGCTGGGCTTCGTCCAGGTCGTTGTTGTTGATCGAGCGCTCTACTTCCTCCGTTGCCGTGCCGAACAGATCGTGCATATTCTGCGTCGCGGTCTTGTTCTGGGCGTCGAGTTGAAGCACCGAAAGATAGAACTCGTAGGCGTTGCTGCCGGCCGGTGCGACCAGATGCTTGTCCTTGATCGCGGTATCGGCCAGGCCAAGCATGATGTTCACGCCCGAATCGGAAGAGCTCGATGAAGAGGCAGGATCGTTGCCGCCTCCAGCGGTGCTGCCCGCACCGTGGCCGACCACGAACCAGCTCGTGGCGCCCAGCACGACGACCGCCAGTGCCAGTGAAATCCAGATAAGCCCGCGCCGGTTCGGCGTGGCGGAAAGAGAAACATTCATGGGACCGGGGGGATCGGGGAGTCCGTCGCAACAGGAAGCTGCCCCCTGTAGACAGGTCCTCGCGACAACTACCGTACCGTAGCCCGGACGCGTGTCAGGAATGTGACTGATGCTGCTTGGGCAAGCAAGCAGGAGGGACGGGCGGCGCAAGCGCCTGGACCTGTGCACCCATGGTCCATCGCGGCGCCATCAACGGTCAGCCGAAATGACCACCTATGATCCGTCCATCCTTGTCGAGCTCGACAAAGTAGCGACTGTTGTTGCTGCGAAAATCCATCGTGGTGATGGTATTGGGCATCACCAGTTGCACATCCGGATACGCCGCGCGGAACTGCGCCGGTGTCGGGTGCGTCGCCAGGAAGGCATCGAAGGCCGGCATGTCGGTGACGAAGCCATGATGGACCATGGGGACCATGGGGGTGGAGGAGTTGGCAGGCGTGCTCTGGCAGCCTGTCATTGCAGGGGCGAGGGCCAGTACGAGGGCCAGCGAAAGCAGTGGGCGCATGCGGTTTCCTCCGATTCGCGCAAAGGTGCATCCTGGCGATGCTGGCACCCCGCATCATGCGAGGTGCCAGCGTTGAACTTTACCAAAGCGTACTTGCGTTGCCGCCATCTGGCGACCCATCCGGATGCGTGAACCAGGCTACGCGATTGCGACCACCCAGGCAGCCCTTACCCTGGCTGTAGCTGGTCAGAACGCCAGCCGATGTGGTGAGCGAGGTCTTGTAACAGCCAAGCAGGGAATCGGTGTAATTGAAGTCTTGCGTACTTTGCTGGCCCGTGTGCGAGGTCAACACGCCCGTGGAATCGAACACCAGGGTGTCACCCGTGCTGATCGCATTGGCCACATCGGCGGTAAACAGATCGATGCCGAGCAGGCGATGCGCCAGGTGCTTCTGATAGCCCTGCTTCACGGCGCTGGCGACGTTGGTGCTGCCGTCGTCGTTTGCCGTCTGGTTGTAATCCAGATAGAACGGATAACTGGTCGTCTCGCGATATTCGGCCGTGATCAGCGGACCGATCTTGCTCTGGCTGATGCTGTTGACCGTCGTCGTCTGGCTGGTGACCTGTCGATACTGGGTGGCATTGATGGTGAAGGTCTGGGTGTTATCGAAGCCCACGGTCTGCGTCACGGTGTTCTGAACGCGTCCCTTGGAAGTATTGGTATAACCTTCGATTACGAACTGGCGACTGATCGTGGTGTTGATCGGGCCGCTGATGTTGCCATTGCCGTCGTTCTGCAATGAATCGGTGACCGTAGGCGTGACCGCCTGTCCGATCAGCGTATTGCGCGTCACCTTGCCAGTGACCTGCTTGCTGTGTGCATCCTGGTACACCAGCAGAGCCGCGGTAGCGGAGAAATAGTTGTTCGCACCGGCAACGCTTACCGCGACCGTATGCGGCTGGCCATCGCTCAGCACGCCGGCAAACGGTGACAGGTCCACGCGATAAGGCAGGAAATTCAGCGTCTGCACGCCCGTGGTCGGACGCCACATGTATGGATCGATACCGCCCGTGTAGACCCAGGGATAGATCGGGGCCACGCCGGCAGGTTGTCCATCGATGCTGACCTCCGTTTCGCGGAAATTACCGCCACCGCATTCCTGCACTTGCGATGCATATTGATCGGGTACGCAGGTGTACCAGAATTCGTCACCGATCTGGCTCTGCGCGAACACGTCCAGATAGGCCTTCTCTACGTTGCGCGGCAGAGTGAAGGTCCTGGACAGGCTGTCCGAGGGCGTATTGAGCGAAGTCGTGCTGCCGATCGGGTCGCTGCCTAGCGGGTAGACGGCATCGGGCGCAGTCGACGCCGGTTTGCCCGGATAGAACAGCAGGCGGGCCGTACCGTGGATCACGCCCGTGTAGGTGCCATCGACAATATTGCCGATCAGGCTCTGGCCCTGTTGGGCCGACTTGAGCAGCGCGGTGTAATCGGTCAGGTCACGCTCGATGTGCCAGCTCGGAGCCACCGTGGCCGATGGCTCCTGCGTGGTACCGAAGTACACATTGACGCCACCGATCCAGATATTGGCCGTGCGATCGAACTGGCGACCTGCCGTAACGGAAAAATCGGCCTCCAGTACCACCTTCGACCACGACCCCTGGCAACCGGCCGGTGGCGCATAGGCGAACGTATGGTTGCTGAAATCGGTATAGCTCACATCGCTGAACAGCTGGACCACGCACGGCGTTCCCGCGGGGCGCGGAACGCCCGGGTCCGCGATGGCGACATCCGGCGATCCGACCGTGGGCGTGGACGCCCCTGCGGCCAGCGCCGAACCGGCAAAACCCAAGGCACACGACAAGCCCGCCAGATGAAGGACGTGGCGAGCCCAAGCACGATGCAACATGACGCGTATCTCCCATGACACCCCGCCCCCTGCCCGCCGAAGTTAGCACACGGCGTGGTTTGGACGGGAAGAGGGTGCAACACGGCCCGACTTCGTCCAGGGGATGGCTTAAATCACGTAGTAAGGGGCCCAATCAACGGGAGTATTGCGCCCATGGTGGCGCGCTTGCTGCCTCGAACTGTGCGCAGCTAGCCTGCGTCAAGGGAAACGCATCACTCGAAAAAAGAGGTCTCAACTTCCCATGGTCTGAAGCTGGGGAAACTCTTTTCGTCGGCGTTCTTTCACGATCGCCGGAATGTAGGTATTTTTCTTTTTTACATCACCGAGCCCGAGAAGCTCGTAAACCGAGCCACCAATGCCGGGAATGACTTCCTCGCCATCCGAACTCTTGCATGAATCGGTTGCGAAGTGGACAAACTCGAATTTCTTCGCAAGTTCATCCGGAAACTCGTTTGCAAGCCGTTTTTCCGCGTCTTTGAGCATGACCGGAGACACGACAAACACTCGCTTAGGATTTGTCGTGGTGATGGCTTTGGTCAAGTTGGTCTTGACCACGCACGCACCGGAAATGATCGATTTGACAATCACGAACACTACGTCGCTCTTGTCATAGACCTCCTCGTAGGTACGAACGACCGGAGAGATCGAAATCCCACCGCTCTTTACCCGTGCGTTCCACATGCAGATCATGCGCGTTCTGGCGCGATGTGATTCCAGCTCTTCGATCACGCCACGCGCGAGGAAATCTGCGTCTTCCACGGTGCAGATGACGCAGATGTCTCTGGTCAACTCGGACTTGAGCGTCGGGAACATGCTTGCAGCCAGATGAGCGCCCAATCTACGCATGTGCTCACGATAACCCTTGATATCCCCTTTGAGAGTCGGGAGTGATTCCAAGAGTGTCCTGGCTTCTGGATCTTTATCTGCGAAGGCGGTAAAGGTCCTGCCTGCGGTCATGGTAGAGCCTCTTCAAATGCTTCGAAGGTCTTCGGTTGCAGCTTGACGATCTGATTCTGAAACAATGCGAATTCTTCACTCAAGACCGATTGCGCAAAGACGCCGGACGTGCCAAATGCTGTCCACTGGAAGAAGCCTCGTGAGGCACCGTACATCAAACCTTCAATCCTATCAAGAACTTGTCGGAATCGGAGGTCGAAATGGCGCTCCCAATCCTGGTCGTCGGGCAGCAAGCGGATCTGACCAGGAAACAAGCCCGCGGCCTTGCCCAGCAGCTGACTTACCGTGGCCCCATCGGGGAACTCGATACAAGCCATCAACAACGCTCCGAATGTTCCAGTAAGCGCATCGTCGGTTGGCTTCTCGACATGACTTAGCACGGCGAGGTGTTCGCGAAGCGCCGGTAGCTCCAGCACGAGCTTGTTGGCGGTCCTGGTCCACGGGAAGTGCACCACTGCGGAATGGCTTTTGATATCGACGGGAATGGACTCACCCAGCGTGTTAGCCAGGGTGGCAGCGGGAACCACCAGGTTCGTGCTGGGGGCGGGCTCGTTCATGAAAACCGATAGCTTGTGCTGATACTGGAAATCCGTTGCGATGGGATGTTCCCCAGCAGTCCAACTCACCGCTTCCTGATTTTTCATCTGGAAATACGCGGTGCCATCATCCGAACCGAGTCGCAGGTCATCCACAAACCCCTCATCCTGCCCTTTCACGTGAGGATTGGACTCACCTACCATCCACCGAGCCGCCGCCTCGGCGACTTTGAAGGCCATGAAGAAGTCTTCATAACGCGTGCCCTTGTTGCCGCTACTGCCGCCCCTGTGCTTATTGGCAGCGTACCTGGCCGCGTCAACACCCAGACAAGCCTTGATCTGTGCGTTCGTCGCCACACGTGGTTCCAGTTTGATATGGCCGACATGGTAATCGCCCGAAAGTAGCGCCTGTATCAGGCCTCGCCTGGAATATCGGATCTGAGGTCAGCCAGCTGCTATGCAATCCAAGCTTAGCTGCTCCAACGCGGCCAGATAAGCCAATGCGTACCGCAGGTCGAGGCCGCGCCCAGGCGGCCCATGCCATGTTCAGCCCAACTGCGCGCGCAGCTCGTGGTACACCGGATCGGTCTCCGGCCGCTTGCCATGCCACAGCTCGAACGCGTCGGCAGCGGTCTCGACCAGCATGCCCAGGCCATCGACGATGAACTTGGCATTGGCGACCTTGGCCCAGGCCAGGAACTGGGCCGCGCCCTTGCCATAGGAAAGGTCGTAGCAGGTGGCGCGGTTGCCGACAAAGCCAAACGGCAGATCGAGCGGAGCGCCCAGCACACCGGCCGAGGTGGCGTTGATGATCAGGTCGAAGCTGCCGATGGTATCGAGGTCTTCCCAGTAACGTGTATGCGCGCGCGCCGGCTCGCCGATCGCATCGGCCAGGGCGTCGGCCTTTTCGGGCGAACGGTTGACGATGGTCAGCGTTCGCACGCCGGCATCGATCAGCGCCCAGGCCACACCCTGGGCTGCACCGCCCGCGCCAAGCATCAGGGCGTCGTGGCCACGCAGGTCCAGTTGGTGACGATCCGTCAGGTCACGCACCGCGCCGGCGCCGTCGGTGTTGTGCGCCGCAAGGCGGCCGTCGGCAAGCCGGGTCAGCACGTTGGCACTGCCTGAGCGCTTGGCCGCCTCCGAACACTCGTCGGCCAGCATGAACGCCGCGTTCTTGAACGGCAGCGTGACGTTGGCACCGCGCGCGCCGTCCTCGGCGAAGAAGGCCCGCACCGTCTCAGCGAAACGAGCCGGCTCGGCATCGATGGTGCGGTAGTCCAGCTCCAAGCCGAACTGGCGCGCGAACGCCTGGTGGATCCGGGGCGACAACGAATGGCTGATCGGGTGACCGAACACCGCGAACTGACCTGCCTGCATGGGCTCTCCTTACGATGGCTGCGAGGGCCGACGATCCGGCCAAATGACGATTTTATCGCGGTCGCAGTCCGTGAGATGAGCGATTCACACAATCGCTTCCACACCACGACGGAAGTCTGCACCCATGCGCCAGCCTGCCACCACGTTCCAAGCCCGTCACCAGCGCCTGCTCGGCGCCGCCCTGCTCTGGCTGCTGGGCGGCACGATGCTGCTGCTGACCACCCTGGTCCCGCTCTATACCGATACCTGGGGCTGGACGCCGGCATTCTGGCTGCTTGGCGCGCCGCTATCGGTGCTGCTGGTGCTGGAGCCCGGCCTTCCACGCCACTTGCTGGCCCTGGCCCGCCACGCCCGCCGCCGCCCGGCACGCCAGCCAGCGATCTGGAACTGATGCCCTCTCAGCCCGCAGGTGCCTGCGAGGCTGATCGAACGATTCGAAGAACATTCCGCTTGGCAGTGGATGAACGCGGCGGGAGGCCGCGAGGGGAGCGCCACGCATGGTCGAGGGATCGGCGGTGCAACTTGCCTGGCGCGGTTCCAGGGAGAGGAACCTTGGATCCGGCGGCTCACGGACGAGCTGTCGGAGGCACCCGGCCGGAGCAGAAGCCTCTCGCCTTGCTCGCTGTGAAGTCGCGCCTGCGGCGCTTTAAAAAGAAAAGAGGGCGAGCCCGGTCATCGCCGCTCTTCCTCTTTACTCTTCACAGACCTCACCGGCAGCCGACCTCACCCATCAATCCCCAGCCGCTTGCGCTCCATCCTGCGCAGGAACTCCTGCATGATGCGGCGATACAGGTCCTCGCCCAGATAGGCATCTTCCACGCCGGCGTCGATCGACGGGTTATCGTTGACCTCGATCACCACCGCCTTGTCGCCCACCTGCTTGAGGTCCACACCATAGAGGCCGTCGCCAATCGGCTGGGTGGCGCGCAGTGCCAGCTTCACCACTTCCGAGGGCGCATCGCGCACCGGGATGGTCTCGAAGCCGCCTGACTTGGCCGTGCCCTTGGCGCCGTGGTTATAGATCTGCCAGTGACCGCGCGACATGTAGTACTTGCAGGCGTAGATCGCCTCATGATTGAGCACACCGATGCGCCAATCGAATTCGGTGTAGACAAACTTCTGCGCCAGCAACAGCGCACTGTGCTGAAACAGTTCCGAGGTGGCTTTTTCCAGGGCCTGCTCGTTTTCCACCTTGACCACGCCTCGCGAGAACGAGCCGTCGGGAATCTTCAGCACCAACGGATAACCAAGCCTGGCGGCGACTTCTTTCAGGCCCTTGACGTCGTCGCGGTAGAGGATCTCCGTAAGCGGCACGGCCAGCTTGCGCGATACCATCAGGTCATTGAGGAAGATCTTGTTGGTGCAACGGAGGATCGAGGTAGGATCATCCATCACCACCATGCCCTCTTTCTCCGCACGGTGCGCGAAGCGATAGGTGTGATTGTCGCTGGCGGTGGTTTCACGAATGAACAGGCCGTCGTATTCGGCAAGGCGCTGGTAATCGTTCTTGCCGATCGGATCGACCTCGATGCCCAGCTCCTTGCCGGCGGCAATGAACGACTTCAGTGCCTTCTTGTTCGACGGCGGCATGGCCTCGGCCTGGTCGACCAGCATGGCGATGTCATAACGGTAGCGCTTGCGCGCACGGGGCTTGCGCCAGAGTTTCTTGGAGAAGCGGTCCAATTCCTCGGCAAACGCATCTTCCTGCGCATCATCGAGCGTATGCAGGCCCACCGGCTTGATCGAACTGATCTGCCACACCCGGTCGCGCTCGAATTCGATGCGCAGCAGCGGGCAGGGAAAGGTTTCAAATACCTGGCGCGCAAGGTCTTGCAGCGCGGTGTAGGCCGTTTCGCCGAAATACACCAGGATGCCGAAATCGGTGGTGTCACGGCCGCCAGCAGGCAGGAAGTGGGTGAGCTTCTGATTGAGATCGTCGATGTCCAGGCCATACAGCGAACGGCGGCGCAGGTCATTGACCGTGCGTACCGAGGGCATCACGCGATGACCACGTGCCTCGGCCAGCAGCGATACGTAGTATCCCGTGCCCAGGTACTTGTAGCTGCGGCACAGGTTGATGACATGGGTGCGTTCGTCGTCTGCGCCGATTGGCTCGCGCAGGTAGTCCATCGCCGTGACCACGTCCACGGACGGATAGTACGAACTCCAGTCGGAAGCTTTCTCGACAACAATGACGAGACGAGTCATGACACCTCGGATGGGCCGCCCCGGCATTCCCTGGCCACAGACTTTTATAGGTTTTTTCGCCCGCCGGGCGGGCGTTCAAGGCGCGCAGTGTGGCACATGCGCCGCCGCGCACAAGTGCGCGCACTGAAGCTCGATTAAATGCCCAGCCCGCTCGCGTTTGCTGCGTCGGGCGCGGTTGGCTAGAGTGCCGCGCTTGTTCTTCAGGATCAGGGCCGGACGACCCGATGACACCTACGCCCGCGACCGCCGCCGTACGCGTGCGCAGAGCCGAACTTTCCGATCTGGACGACCTGGTTGCGCTGGAGGATGCCACCTTCGACAGCGACCGCCTCAGTCGTGCGCAGTACCGCCGCCATCTGGATAGCGATAGCGCGCTGGTCCTGGTCGCCAGTGCCAACCACCGCCGCTTCCTGGGCACTGCCGTGGTGTTTTTTCGCAAAGGCACCCAGGTGGCCCGCTTGTACTCGATCGCCAGCAAGCCCGAAGCGCGCGGCAAGGGTGTGGGCTCGGCCTTGATCGAGGCCGCCGAGGACGCCGCGCGCGCGCGGCATTGCCACGCCCTGCGGCTGGAAGTGCGCACCGACAACGACAACGCCATCCGCCTGTACCAGCGGCTGGGTTATCGGGAAATCGGCCGGTACGAGCGCTATTACCAGGACGGCATGGCGGCGCTGCGGTTCGAGCGCATGCTGGTGGGGACGTGAGACCGGCCCGGGCTAGGAGTGAGTCGGATTAGGAGTGAGTGGAGAGGAGTGAGAGAAAAAGCGACCAGATCTTGCTTCCTCTTACTTCTCACTCCTAGCCCTTGCACTCACTCCTAGAACGGCTGCCCCATCCGCTGTTCGGTCGCCTCATCCGCGCGAGCGACCAGACCACCGGCACGGGACAAGGTCACGGTGTAATGGCCCTGGTCGACCAGCGGAAGGTAGGCGCCGCTGCCGAATACGGCATCGACTTGAGGTAGCCAGGTCAGCTCGTTGCGACGCAGGGCGACCAGGTCTTCGGCACCATCGCGCAGGTCCACCACGGTGCGTGGCGCGCTGGCTTCCTGGCCGGGATCATCGTAGCGACCACTGAGGCGGTCCAGGCGGTACAGCGGTGGCACACCGGCCAATACCGCCGGCAGCTTCCATTTCACTACCAGCGCTTCCATTCGCCAGGCGTCGCCGGACAGCGTCAGCTTCTGCACGCTGCCATCGGGCCGATGCAGGGTGATGGCCCACTGCTGCGGCGAGAGAATGCGCGCGTCGATCTCGGCCACGGGTGTTTCCTCATCCAGCAGGCGATAACCGTGGATCATCCAGCCGGTACCGCCAAGCGCCAGGGTCAGGGCGAAGGCCAGCAGCACGACGACGGCCCGGATACCCGCCGAGAGGCGCCGGCCACGATGCAGGTGGTCGCGCAATACAAACATCTGCATCAGGGTCACCAGCAGCATCACCGCCGCCAGGATCAGCAGGATCGTCGATGGCCAACGCAGCCAGACACTCCAGTCCATCATGTTCTCCGCGCGGCGACAGGCCGGCTCGGCGACATGATAGCCAAGGTGGCCGCCGAGGTTGCGACACGGTTACCAGCCCGGCGAATATCGCCCTGGCGTTCTATACTGGCGGCTTCGTCGAAGGATAAATCCATGCGTCAGCGAATCCTGTTCTGTCTGCTGTGCCTGGCACCGCTGGCCCTGTCCGGTTGTGGCAACAAGGGCCCGCTGTTCATGCCGCCGCCCAAGCCCGCCACAACGGCTGTCACGCCCAAGCCCAAGCCTGCCACCCCCGCGCCGGCCGACTCGTCGGCGATGCCGGCCCCCGCCAGCACGGTGCGCTGACCCGCCGTGAGCCTGCGTTTTTCCAAGATGCACGGCATCGGCAACGACTTCGTCGTGATCGATGGTCGTGAACCCGGCTTCACGTTGGAGACCGCACGCGTGCAGGCCATCGGCGATCGCCGTCGCGGCGTGGGCTTCGACCAGTTGCTGACCGTGGAACCGGCGCGCGATCGGTCTTGCGCGTTTTATTACGGCATCTGGAACACCGACGGTTCGCTGGCCCGGCAATGTGGCAATGGCGTTCGTTGCGTGGCGGCATGGCTCTATCGCGCCGGCCTGCTGCCGATGGGTGAAACCACCCGCCTGGAAAGCCCCTCTGGTCCCGTGACGGTCAAGCTGCTGGCTGCCGACCGCATCGCGGTGGACATGGGTGAGCCCGATTTCGATCCTGCCGCATCGCGCTTGGAGGGCGACGCGCCCCTGGCGCTCACGGTCGGCGAGCCCGGTGGTCCGGTGGCCGGCACGCTGCTGCCAATCGGCGTGGTATCGATGGGCAACCCGCACGCGGTGCTTGAGGTCGACAACCTGCAAGACCCCGCGCTGGATGTACAAGGACCCGCCATCACGACGCACCCGCGCTTCATCGACGGCGTCAACGCCGGCTTCGTGCAACGGCTTGCGCGCGACCACCTGGCGCTACGCGTGCACGAACGCGGCGCGGGCTGGACCCTGGCTTGCGGCACCGGCGCGTGTGCGGCGATGGCGGTCATGCATGAGCGCGGCGAAGTCGATGACAGCGTACGCGTGGATCTCCCCGGCGGCAGCCTGCATATCGACTGGGCCGGCCCGGGCAGCACCTTGTGGATGACTGGCCCGGCCGCCTTTGTGTTCGAAGGTGAATGGCTCGACTCGGACCTGTGCGACTGACATAGGCCCAAGGGTGAGAACACGGTTGCTATAGCCAGCTTTTCTCTCACTTCTCACGCCTCTCAACTGACTCCACAACCATCACGCCGAAAGCCACCGGTCTGACTCGGCTGCTCAAATCCCGGTTTACGCCCTTGAGTTGTTACAGCGACTCGTCGCACACTCCCGGGCATGCGGTGACGGCCGCCAAGGAATGTGAGGACATCCAGCGCATGACCGATACGGCACTCGTGGATACGCTGCAAGCCAGTGACGTGGCGGCTTATCTACAGCAACACCCGGACTTTCTCGCTGCCTATCCAGACCTGGCCGCCCAGTTGCAACTGCCGCACGAGAAAGGCCAGGTCGCCTCGCTGGCCACCTACCAGTTGCAGGCCTTGCGCGAGAAGAACGCCGGCCTGGAACGCAAGCTCGCTGAGCTGATCGACGTTGCCGCGGAAAACGAGAAGCTGATGCAGCGCGTGCACGAACTCAACATTGCTGTGTTGCGTTCGCGGACACCCGCGGTGGCCGCACGCAGCGTGGTCACCCGGCTCGGCGAGGACTTCCAGGCCGACCAGGTGCGCCTGCTGCTATACGGCGACATCGAATTGCCGCCCGCCGACTGGCTGGTGCATGAGCCGGGCGGCCGCAGGGCTTTACCCGAATTCGCCGATTTCCTGGCGCATCATGCCCCGATTGCCGGCCGGCTTACGCAAGACCGCCTGCAACGCCTGTTCGGCCAGCAGGCCGCTGACGTACGTTCGGCTGCCGTAATTCCGCTGGGCGAACTGGGCCTGTTGGCGATCGGTAGCAAGGACCCTGATCATTTCCAGCCCGGCATGGGCACGGTGTTCCTGCGCATGATAGCCGCCACCGTCACCGCGGCGTTGGTGCGTACACAGGAAGGCGTCTGAGCCGGCCATGACGCCTGCGCAACACGTCGAAGCGTGGCTCGGCCGCCTGGCTGGCGAACGCAAGGCCTCATCGCATACCGTCGATGGCTATCGGCGCGATCTAGGCAAACTGCTGCGTTACATGGAAACACAGCAGGTCGAAGACTTCGCACGGCTGGACAGCAACCGCATGCGCAGCTTCATCGCCGCCGAGCACCGTGGCGGCCTGTCGCCCAAGAGCCTGCAACGCCTGCTCTCTTCTTGTCGCAGCTTGTTTGGCCAGCTCAATCGCGAAGGCGTCATCGACCACGACCCAGCCGCGGGCGTACGCGGCCCCAAGGTACACCGCAAGTTGCCACAAGTGCTGGATGTGGATGAAGCCACCGCGCTGGTGGAGACCGACGTCGGGGGCACCCTCGCGGTGCGCGATCGTGCCATGCTCGAACTGTTCTATTCCTCGGGGCTGCGCCTGTCCGAACTGGTCGGCCTGCGTTGGATCGACCTCAATTTCGATGACGGCGAAGTGCGCGTGCTGGGCAAGGGCAGCAAGACACGCATCGTGCCGGTCGGTCGCCACGCCATCGCCGCGCTGCGTGACTTGGCGAGCGCCGAAGGCAACCGGCCCGAAACGCCGATCTTTCGAGGTCGCGGCGGTGCTCCCATCAGCCCCCGTACCGTACAGGCAAGACTCAAGCATCTGGCGCTTGCCGGCGGATCGGCCAGACATGTGCACCCGCACCTACTGCGCCACACCTTCGCCAGCCACATGCTCGAGTCCTCCGGCGATTTGCGCGCGGTCCAGGAGTTGCTCGGCCACGCGGATATCGCCACGACCCAGATCTATACACATCTGGATTTTCAGCATCTGGCGAAGGTGTATGACGCGGCTCATCCGCGAGCGAAGAAGCGGTAACGCCAACACGTCAGGCCCGTGAAATTTTCTCTGCTTGTCGTGATGGGCCAGGTTTGGCGCAGTTAATGCCCAAGCCGATACGATCGGCCCGTTTTTTACCGCCGTAGTGCAGGGATAGCGCCGATGGCTCTTTGGCTTTTGTTGTTATTCGTATCCAGTGTCATCGCTTTCACCATCAGCGCCATGAGCGGCGGTGGCGCGGGCTTGGTGCTGTTGCCGATACTGCGTCTGGCATTGCCTGCGTCGCAGGTGCCCGCCGCGCTGTCGATCGGCAGCACGGTCAGTTCTGCCTCGCGCATCTGGTTGTTCTTCGGCCATGTTCATTGGCCAGTCGTCCGCTGGTTCGTCCCTGCCGCCATTCCCTGCGTCTGGCTGGGTGCCTGGTTGCTCAGCTATGTGGAGCCGGCCTACCTCGAGGCCGCGCTCGGATTATTCCTGTTGGCCAATCTGCCAATGCTGTTGCGCCCCAAGGCGGCATTGACCGCACCGACTAGATCAGCGCTGCCGCGCTGGTCGCTGGCGCTGGTCGGCGGTGCGGCGGGCTTTGTTTCTGGGCTGACAGGGGCGGTCGGCATGATCTTCAATCGCTTTTATCTGCGATATGGATTAAGTAAGGAACAGGTGATCGCCACCCGTGCCGCCAATGAGATCATCCTGCATCTGATCAAGTTGACGCTGTACGGCCTGTTCGGCCTTCTTACGCCTGAAGTCTGGGCGATCGGCAGCAGCGTAGGCCTGGCGGCTCTATTCGCTACTTGGCTGGCACGAAAGGCGTTGCCGCATCTGAGTGAATCGCTGTTCAAGCGTGTCGGCTATGCCGCTATGGTGTTATCGGGTGTCTTGATGTGTGGCAACGCCGGTGCTGCCCTGGCCGATCGCCACCGCATCGCCTTGCAAATAAACGGGACTCGGCAAGGCTTCGAGAGCCAACTGTTTTGGCAAGAGGCGCGGATGACGCTTGAGTTCAAGTACAGGAAGGGTTTCGAATTCGAGCAGGTAATCCCCTGGAGCAGCCTGCCTGATGACCGCAAGGCGATGACGTTTGCCTGGATGGAAGGTGCCGACCAGATCGTGGTCGAAGAGGTGCGCACCTTCAACAAGCGCTCCTACGAAATCTACATCTATCGCGATGGCCAACTCACCAAGCACAAGTTTTGAGCCCGTATCCAGCTCACGGGCCTGACCACCAAAACCATTGAACCGCTGGCAGCCACCCCCACATGATCGGTTCAAGTCTTCGGAGCGTCACCCATGGAATCCTTCCACGCCACTACCATCGTTTCCGTCCGCCGCAACGGCCGTGTCGTCATTGGTGGCGATGGGCAGGTCACGTTGGGCAATACTGTGATGAAGGCCAATGCGCGCAAGATCCGGCGCCTGGGTAAAAACGGTGATGTGCTGGCGGGCTTTGCCGGCGCAACGGCCGATGCGTTCACGCTGTTCGAGCTGTTCGAGGAGAAGCTGGCCAAGCACAGCGCCAACCTGACGCGCGCGGCCGTGGAGCTGGCCAAGGAATGGCGTACCGATCGCCGCCTGGGCCGGCTCGAAGCCATGCTGGCGGTCGCCGACAAGGATGCTTCGCTGCTGATTTCCGGCAATGGCGACGTACTCGAACCCGAGCATGGCCTGATTGCCATTGGTTCGGGCGGTCCCTTCGCGCAATCGGCCGCGCTGGCTTTGATGGAAAACACCGACCTCGACGCCCGCGAGGTGGTGGAGAAAGCATTGAAGATCGCCGGCGACATCTGCATCTACACCAACCACAACACGACTATCGAAGAGTTGTGAGGAACGAAAGGCGAGTAGCGGGGCGTCAAGCCCGAGCCTTTCGCCTTCGCCGTCTCACCCAGGCATTCATTCCTGCGCCCTCGCTACTCAACCCTCGCCCGTAGAATACACGCCATGTCCGAACTCACTCCTCGCGAAATCGTCAACGAACTTGACCGCTACATCATCGGCCAGCACGAGGCCAAGCGCGCCGTCGCGATCGCGCTGCGCAATCGCTGGCGCCGCATGCAACTGGAACCGAGTTTGCGCGATGAGGTGACGCCCAAGAACATCCTGATGATCGGGCCGACCGGCGTGGGCAAGACCGAGATTGCCCGACGCCTGGCCACCCTGGCCAATGCGCCGTTCGTCAAGGTGGAGGCGACCAAGTTCACCGAGGTGGGCTACGTGGGCAAGGACGTGGAGTCCATCGTGCGCGACCTCGTGGACGTGGCCTACAAGCTCACACGCGAGCAGGCCATGAAGCGCGTGCGTACCCAGGCAGAAGATCGCGCCGAGGACCGTATCCTCGATGCGCTGCTGCCGCGACGCCAGGCCACGGATTGGAGCCACGATCCAGCGCCGGCCGGTGACAATGACACCCGCCAGAAGCTACGCAAGCAGCTGCGCGAAGGCGCGCTGGACGATCGCGAGATCGAGCTGGATTTCGCCATGAACGTGGGCGTGGACATCGTCTCGCCGCCGGGCATGGAGGAGATGGGTCAGCAACTGCGCCAGATGTTTCAGAACATGGGCGGTAACCGTACACAGAGCCGCAAGCTTGCCATCAAGGCGGCCCGCCCACTGCTGATCGACGAGGAAGCGGGCAAGCTGCTCAACGATGAAGAGATCCGCGCACAAGCGGTCAGTTCAGCCGAACAGAACGGCATCGTGTTCATCGACGAGATCGACAAGATTGCCCAGCGCTCGGAATGGGGCGGTGCCGGCGTCAGCCGTGAAGGCGTGCAGCGTGACCTGTTGCCTCTGGTGGAAGGATCCACGGTGTCCACCAAATATGGCCCGATCAAGACCGACCATGTGCTGTTCATCGCGTCGGGCGCGTTTTCCCTGGCCAAGCCCTCCGACCTGATCCCCGAGCTGCAGGGTCGCCTTCCGATCCGCGTGGAACTGTCGGCGCTGTCGGTGGACGATTTCAAACGGATCCTGCGCGAGCCGCAAAGCGCCTTGACCAAGCAATACGTGGCCCTGCTTGGTACCGAAGGTGTAAGCCTGGAATTTTCCGATAGCGGCGTAGACCGGCTGGCCGAGGTCGCTTTCCACGTCAACGAACGTACCGAGAACATCGGCGCGCGCCGCCTGCATACCGTGATGGAGCGCCTGCTGGAAAAGATCTCCTACGAAGCGGCAGACAAATCCGGCGAAAATTATGTGATCGACGCCGAATATGTGGATAAGAATCTGGGCACCCTGGTCAAGGACGAAGATTTGAGCCGTTATATCCTCTGAGCCTGCGACAACAAAGCAAGTCTTTGTTTTGTAAGCTTATGTAGGCCCATTTGGCAAGCCTTTAGCCAGCCCTAACAAGCCGGCTGACCCCCTCTGATAAAATGCCGCCCATGGGCAAGATCATCGAATTGAAGACCACCGGGCAGCGCGCCCAGTTGCGCGAGGCCCAGGAAAACCGCCAGTTGGTCAGGCTTTGGCGCGAAGAGCTGGAACACGGCAGCTTCTGCGGTTACGTAGGCGGTGTCGGCCGCGAGTTCTTCCTGTTGTGGGTGGTGGGTGACACCATCACCTATGACGGTATCTACATCATGCGCCACCGCGACGTCACCGAACTGGAAGCACCGGACAAGCACAGTATCTTCATGGAGAAGGCGTTGGCGCTTAAGTCACTGGCACCGACCTTGCCCGAGCAGTTCCCGCTGGACAACATTCGCGAAGTGATTGAAGCGGCAGCCCGTCAGGCAGCGGTGATCGGTGTGCACGTGGACAGCGAGGAAGAGGCCGAAGTCTGCTACATCGGCAAGCTGGTCAGTGTCGAGGAAGACGGTTTCAATATGCAGGAAATCAGCCCCGACGCGGAGTGGCTGCGTGAAGCCTCGTTCTTCTCGTGGGACGAGGTGTCCACGGTCAGTATCGAAGATGGCTATGCGCAATCCCTGCTGGCGGTGGCCGGTACACCACCGCCCCTTGAGCAGGGCCCCGGCCTGGGCCTGGCCAACGAATAAGCCATAACACCCAGCGAGGAGGCGACATGCGCTATCGGATGTTGACGTGGGTATCGCTGGCCGCCTTAATGTTCGGCGCCAGCCAGGCCCATGCCCAATGGAGGTCTGACCGAATGCCAGCCGATGCCGCTCCCAACGCCAAGCGCCTGATCGTCACCTATCAGGACGGTCCGGATTCGGCCGCCGCCAAGGCGGCCAATGCCAAGGTCGGCAGCATTTTCATTCGTCCAACCGGCTCGGGTGACAGTGCCGTTATCACCTTGCCGCCCAATGCCGATGTCAACCAATCCATGGCCACGCTCAGGGCACAACCTGGCGTGACCCACGTCGAGTTGGATGGGCTCAAGACCGTGTCGCCGCTGCGCGGGCCAACGCTCGAACACTAACCTGCCGGGCCTTGAGCCCAGACTGGACGCTGGCCGTAGCGTTGCCCGTGGACTTGCAAGTTTTCGATTCAATGATCGGCGCGAACGACCGATAGAAAGAAGACGTTATCCAGTCACAGCACGGGCCCTGGAGTCATGACCGACGCATCGCTTAAACGCATCCAGAAAGAATTGACCGATATGGTCAAGGATCCCCCGCCCCATGTTTCGGCCGGCCCGGTCGGTGACGATATGAAACATTGGCAAGCCAGCTTGATGGGCCCTTCGGGTTCTTTCTACGAAGGTGGGGTGTTCTTCCTGTCGATTCGCTTCCCGGACAACTATCCGTTCGCGCCACCGCAGGTGCGCTTTCTCACCCGCATCCATCATCTGAATGTGGCCGAAGACGGCAGCATCGACCTGGACATCCTGGGCGCCAACTGGTCCCCTGCCTTGACCGTGAGCAAGCTCATGCTGTCGATCAGCAGCCTGCTCTGCGATCCCAACCCGGATAGCGCCCAACCGGCACAACGCGAACAGGCCGAGCTTTACAGGACTAACCCGGCGGCCTATGCCAAGCAGGTGCGCGAAGAGGTAGCGCGCTACGCCAAGTGATCTGGTATCGGGGGATATGGAAGACCTGTCCGTCGCCCCGACGCAGGCCTGCCCCTGAATGACAGGGCTCTGATGGGGAGCGACAGGCACGCGACTGCGGCCGAGGGTTCGCCAGCCAGGGCTCCGGAAATAACGCCGCCGAGGTGGGGCTTCTCGATCATCTTCAATGGCCCGGCTGCGGCCTGACGATACGTAACAATCCCGAGCCCAGGTGATGGAGATTGCCCGCGGTAAAGGCATCGGCGTAGGCGATGTTGGAAAACGCCAGCGTCATGCTCGACAGCTTGCCGCCCGCCCCCAGCCTGACACTATGCATCCATACCGGTTGCGTCACACAGGTCTGCGGAGGCCTGATCCGGCGCAGCATGAAAAAGCCCTCGACCACGACCAATCCCAACGCCGCGGCCGCGTTGGGTAACGGCACGCCATGCAGCATGGTGGGGTCTATCCCCACTACCGTGGCGATCAGGAAAAACATGCTCCCCATCAGCGCAGCCATCAACAGGCGATTGAACCAGCCGTGGGCATAACGTTTGGCCGTGGCGTGGCAACGCTTGCAATAAGGCAGCCATAAGCCAAAGGTGGTCTCGGTGCCGGCGACAAGCATGAAACGCGTTCGCTTGAATAATGTCTCGACCAGCGTCAGGCCATCTGGCGTGCCGCAGTTGCAACACATGTTCCGCGGCGTCATGAAGGGCAGGGCGATCTTGTCGCGGTGCACGGTGAAGACAAAAAACATGCTTGCCTCAAGCGGAGCGAATCAACACGTGTCGAACGCAATGATGTGACGAGGGCATGATCCAAGCCATGTACGGTGCCGACATGCCGCATCCCCAGGGATGCGGCGTGCCCGGACCTGTGGACTGCCTGTGCTCAGGCGTCGGACGATTTTTCCTTGTCCTCACCCTTGGCCTTGGGCTTTGCCTTGCCTTTCTTCGGCGCGGGTTTCTCCGCCACGGTGCTCATATTGGCGATCGGCGAAGCACCCACGTATTTGGCGTAGTCGCTCTTGAGCTCCTTGGCGCTCAACGTGCGGGTCACCTTGTTGCCCGCCACGTCCAGCACGTAACCGGCAGTCGCGCCGCCACTGCCGCAGCCACCCGCCGGGACCTGTTCGATCACCAGCAGCTGGCTGTGGCCTTCCAACCAGGCCGATGAGCCCAGGTTGTGGATGCAGTCGGATTTGATCTTGGTCGCCGAACTCACCGCCGTTGCCACGGGTATCTCGCGCGCGGCGCCGTTCTCCAGCACGAAGACGTGCGTGGTCCATGTGCCACCGTCACCGCCATCGGACGTATTGACGAACACGGCTTGCGAATCGCTCGACCATGAGGCCTCGATCAAGTTGAGCGCGCCGGCATAATCGCTGAGATTGGCGACAGGTTTGTCGTGCACGAGTAGTTCGAGCTTGCCTTCGCCGTCGCGCAGCGACGACTGGGCATCGGGTGCCTTGATGGTGTAGACCGAATCATGCTGCGCACTGTCGCCCGCATGAAACCCCTGCGCTCCGATCGCCCAATAAGGCGACCAGTCTTGCGCCCAGGCGCTGCCCGAGCAGGCCAGCAGCACCGTCGAGCACAACGCCAATTTCCCCATCTTGGTCATGGACCGTCCTCTGGATAGTTGTCGTAACAGCATAAGCCCCCCAGGCGCACGCGTCAGCCCCCGGCCCGGAGGCGTGTAAGTGGTTGCACAACGATGACCGGTCCTAACGCGCGACCGGGACGAACGGGGGACAGCCAGATCGGGGATAGCAGACGGGTGGGGGGGCACAAAGACCGGAAACAGGGCTAAACGTCCATGCAAGGACAACGGCAAGCCCGTATGGCAGTTCACGACATACCTGCGAACCTGCGCCTCCCTTCTCCCATCCCGGCGAAAACCTGATCGGTCAGGTTGCTATGATGCGAGCCCTCAGCCGAGACGCTTCCCGGAGCACGCAAGCATGTCGCACGCAACATTCCATGTGTCGTGGTCATCTTCGTCGGGTCGGCCCGTGGTCCAGATCGCGATGGTGACCGCCGTTGTGATTGCGCTTTCAGGGTGCAGCCTGTTCAGCCGGCATAGCCAGCGTCCCAACGACTTCAGCATCAAATATGCGCGAACGAGTCCTTCGATCTCGCAGTTGAAGTGGTGGAAGTATTCGGTGGATATCGATACCACCGGCAAGAAGACCGTACACGCCGCTTCCAGCGACGGTGACAAGAGCAGCAGCAGCCAGCTCAGCACCGACGATTACGACGCGCTTTATACGATGCTGCGCAAGGACAAGGCATTTGCCAAGCTTGGCGACAATCCGCCGTGCCCGGCACCGCCCAGTGGCAATGAAGATCTGACCTTGCAGGCCAATGGCAGGTACTACGTCATTCCGCGTTGTTCGGTAAAACATCGCAGACAGAAAAAGATCGATCGCATCTGGACGGATGTCCGCCAGGCCCTGGGACAGCCGCCCCAAGCCGACGCCCACTGAGCGCATCCGCCTGCTCGCGGGCCATGCGCCGGCCGGATCGGCCTGGAATGCAAGCAATCCATCAAGCGATACAAAAAACCTGTCCCCGGATAATCTCGAATAACCGATCATCGAATGGGTTGTCCCGGCCCAGGCCAGGATCCAGCGGCTGCGGCCGCCCACCAAAATCCGTGCGCAGGGGCAGCTCAAGGGCACCGTGGGAGATGATCCAGGGCGACGGATAGCTGAGGTTTTCAAGATACCCCATGTAAGCATATCTCTATAGCACCTGTAACAGCCTGGGCTTGCCTAAGCTCTCCTGTGTTGATTGGTTTTCAACCGGAGATAACTCATGAAGGTATCCGATACGGTTTCACAAGCCATGGCAGTATCAGCTTCAGGGATTGGTTCGTTACCCATGGAACAACGGACAGACGCTACCGTTATTTCGGCGCGCTCATCCGAAGACCATTTCCAGAAAAAACATGCCTCCGTCGCCAGGCCGTCGAACGCCGCGCCCGCCGTCAAGACTTCGATGACGTTACCTGCGATCCCAGGCCTGTCCGGTGTCACCGTACATGCGGTGTCCGGCGATCAGATCATTTACCACGCTCTTCTAACCGGGGGCCAGCCGATCCTCTTCGGCTTTGACAGCTACGGCAATTTGATCGGCGGCAACAAAAAGCAATTTATTTTCCATACCGCCGAGAAGCGTTACGCAAAAATACCCGTTGAAGTGCTCGATGTGAAAACCTTTGCGAGGCAGATTGCAGCATCCGCGTCCAGCCACGATGAAGCGTTTACGCCACGCGCACTATTTGATGAAGTCATCAAGCATCTGCAGGACCCCTTTTACGGAATAGGAGACGTCGCCACCGTACTCGGCTTCGACCCGGCCACCGCTCATGGCCTCGAACGCTATGCGGACAATCCTCTTGGTGCGCTACTCATTGACTTGAATCACAAGTATGACAACCGGATTGGACAAGCGCTTGGCTTGTCCGAACAGGCGTTTGCTGCAAGGGCCGATAGCGCTGGGCGCACTGCGCAGGGTTTTATTCCTGTTTACGGCCAGATACGCGCAATTTCGGCGATGACGGCCAGCCTGTTGAAGCATGAGCCCTTGTCCAGACAAGAGCTGGCCGGCTACGTGGAGGTGCTTGGCTTGTCTCGGCCTGGCGCGCCGTTAAACGAGAGCGCCAGCACGGCACCCGAACTTTCCAAAACCGTGCCGCAAAAGCCCTCAAAATCGTCTTCGACGACCTCAATCACGACAGCAGCCATACGCGACGCCAACGGCCTTTATCACTTCGATGACAAGCAATACATCATCTACAACGATCACGCGTTTCAGGTAAGGCAAAGCACGGTATATCCAGATACGGCTTATCTACTGAACTCCGCTGGAGACAGCGCCACTGGCCTGATGTTCAAGAAAAATGTGAACAACCAGTGGAATCCCTATAAGCCGCCCAGACTCAAGGGCGGTGATCGCGACCCGGTCGCGCCCATGCCAACGACGTCCGACGATTGGTCCAGGGTATTCAGCAGCGGCAGCGACGGCATGGCGGCGATGGATCATTTTTCACAGGCCGCGCTTGCCCGCCAGGATGCTTTGTATCAACAAATGGGATATCTAGATGCGGACGTCTATCCCGACAACCCTGGCGACGATGCCGCAAGTACGGCATCCGATGAGCTTGTGCACAACCAGGGAGCACCCAGCATCGAGCTTTTCAGCATGGATCCCGATCGTTGGCACAACGAGCTGTTACGCGATGAATACTCTGCCGATCCACAGAGCGAAGCATCTGAACCGGATGTCGCCGATTTGTACGATACGCTGGGCCTGCTACCCGTCAATCAAGGCGTGCCGCTATACGGCGGCTCGGTAGGCATCGCCAGCCTGAGCGAGCATCTGTCCCATGGCTCGATCCAGCCAGGCGACGAGTTGATCAACCCGGAATTCATGCGGTTCACCGAAGTGCCTCATCGCGTCAGGAACTATGTGGGAAGACTCGAAGGCCTGGGTGAGCACTATCGACCCGATGACACATCCGTCGTTTTCGTGCTGCCCAAGCCCATGCAAGCCCGGGCGATCAGTCCCTTTGGTGACCCAAACATGGGCGAGTCGGTTTACCGACCTGGGCATCGATTCAAGGTCACCGGCATATCGCACCAAACCGTGCACATAGATGGAAACGCGCCCCAGTTGAAAGTGGTGACCCTGGAGGAGATCCCACTGGATCAACCGCCGGCAGAGCGGCGGTTCAATATGCGTACCGGCGGGCCGTTGAACCTGGATACCTTGGGCGGCTCGATAAGCGACAACTTGAAGCAGAAGATCTTCGGACATCTGCTGCCCTGAAGCCAAAGTTGCGCGGACAGGGCTAACAGACACGGAAGCCAGGGCGTTTGGGCCATCCCGGTCTGCACCGGGATGGCATGCGCGCCGTATCAAGCCTGGATGACGGCTATTTTCCCTTGACCTGCGTCTGAAAGAAATTCTCGATCAGGTGGTACACATGCGTACGTTGACCCGGCAGGTTCAAGCCGTGCTTGGCGCCCGGATAGGCCATGAACTGGAATTGCGTGCCGCGCTTCTGCAATTCGGCCATGAGCTTGGTCGAATTGACAAAGAGCACGTTATCGTCCGCCATGCCATGCACCAGATACAGCCTGGACGTCATGCCGTCGAGCCAGGCGAAGGGTGAACTGCGGGTGTAGCCGGCGTCGTTGTCCTGCGGGCGCCCCAGGTAACGCTCGGTATAGAAGGTGTCATACAGGCGCCAGTCGGTCACCGGCGCCACAGCCACCCCACCGGCCAGTTCATTGGAGGCCTTGCTGAGCATCATCGTGGTCATGTAGCCACCGTAGCTCCAGCCAAACACACCCACGCGCTGACCATCCACCCACGGCTGCGACTTGAGCCAGTGGATGCCGGCCAACTGATCTTCCACCTCGGCGTTGCCCAGTTGCTGGTAGATGGCATCTTCGAACTTGCGACCACGACGCGCCATGCCGCGGTTGTCCAACGTGAAGACCACGAAGCCCTGGTTGGCCATGTACTGATCGAAATAGTCGCCCCATGCATCGGTCACCAGTTGTGCGTGCGGGCCACCGTAGTAGTAGTTGAAGACCGGGTATTTCTTCGATGGATCGAAACCGGCCGGCTTGTAAAGGCGATAATAGAGCGTCTGTCCATCGGCGCTCTTGAGGGTGCCGAATTCGGGCGTGATCAGGCTGTCGCGATACGGCCAGAAAGGGTGCTTTTCGTCGAGCGGATTGTGTTCGATCCAGCTCACCAGGCTGCCATCGCTTTTGTGCACGCTGACCTGCGGCGGTGTCTGCGCATTCGAATACGTGTCCAGATAGAACGATGCGTCATGCGCGAATTCGGCCATGTGCGTGCCGCTGCCCTGGCTCACCCGAACCGGAGCGCTGGCGGTGCTGCCATCGAGCTTGAGCTCGTAGACCTGGCGATCCGGCACGAAGTCGCGATTGGAGCTGACGTAGACCTTGCCGGCTTTTTCATCGACCGCCAGCACACCGTCGATCTGCCAATCGCCCTGGCTGACCGGATGCTTGAGCTTGCCGTCCAGGCCATACAGGTAAAGGTGATGAAACCCGCTGCGCTCGCTGCCCCACAGGAAACTCTTGCCGTCCTTGAGGAAGGTCAGGTCGTCATTGAGGTTGATCCAGGTGTCGCTGGTCTCGGTAAGCAAAGTGCGTTGCGCGAGCGATTTGGCATCGACCAGGCGCAGCTCCAGTTTTTGCTGGCTGCGCGGCATCCACTGGTAGCTCAGGTGTTTGCCATCGGGTAGCCACTTCACGCGAGTAAGGTAGATATCCGCATCGCTGCCCATGTCCACCCAGTGCGCCTGGCCGCCGCCGGGCGCGACCAGGCCCAGTTTCACGGTTACGTTGGCATCACCGGCAGCCGGATAGTGCTGCTCGATCACATCGGTGCGATCGGCGTAAACCTCGGTACGCTTGACCGTGGGCACATGCGACTCGTCGTAGCGCTCGAAAGCGATCAGGCTGTCGTCCGGTGCCCACCAGTAGCCTTCGCTGCGCTGCATTTCTTCCTGCGCGACGAATTCCGCTTCGCCGTTATGCACCGTGCCACCACCATCGTGGGTGAGCTGATGGGCACTGCCGTCGGCAAGATCGATCACCCACAGATTCTGGTCACGCACGTAGGACAGGTAGTGACCCTTGGGCGAGATACGCGGATCGATCACGTCGCCTCCGGTATCGAGGGCACGCGGCGATGCCTTGGCATCGGCCAGGTCATACAGGTACAGCTTGCCGCCGATGGGGAACAACAACTGCTTGCCGTCGGGTGACCACTGATAGCTGAGAATGCCGTGCAGGCCGGCCGTGCGCGCACGTTCACGGCGCGCCTTCTCCGCATCGGACAGGTGTTCGCCCTGGGGTTCGAGCTTGCGCGAATCGACCAACAAGCGGGTGCTGTTGTCCTTGAGGCGGTATTCCCACAGATCGAGCTGGTTCTGGTCATCGGGGCGTGCACGCAGGAACGTCACGCGCGTGCCATCAGGCGAGATTTGCAAGCCACGTGGCGCAGGGCCCGCCAGGCTGCCACCGTCGAAAATCCGTTCGATCGTCAATTTTTCTGCCATGGCAGGAACAGCCACCGTCATCAAGGCCAAGAACCAAAAAGCGCGCATGCATACATCCCGGGTAAAGCGCCAACGTCTAACGCGTCGGCGATTAAAACCGGTTGTCTAGCGCAATGCCAGTTATCGTGCGGTATAGGGCGCTTCACGGAGCGCCCCATTCATCCTGTCCGGCGGATCGAAACCCGCAATGTGGCCGCACCCCACCTCAGAGTGGCCCTATCGATCAGCTTTTCGCGCCCTGGCCGAACAGTACCTTGCGCGCTTCCTCATCCTTGGTCAGGTCGAAACCCGCGCGGATGGGCTCGCCAAGCGCATAGGCACGTTGCGTGGCCGGACGTTCGGCGATGGCATCGAACCAGCGCTTCAAGTGGGGGAAGTCCGCCATGTCCATGCCCTGGGCCTCGTGCGGCACGATCCACGGATAGGCCGCCATGTCGGCGATGGTGTAGTCGTCGCCAGCCACGAATGCGCGACCATCCAGCCGTTTGTTCAACACGCCGTACAGGCGGCGCGTCTCGTTGACGTAGCGATCGATGGCATAGGGAATCTTCTCGGGCGCATAGCGATTGAAGTGATGGTTTTGGCCCAGCATCGGGCCGAGCCCGCCGACCTGCCAGTACACCCATTCGAGCACCGCAAAGCGCGATCGCGTGTCCACCGGCAGGAACTGCCCCGTCTTGGTGGCCAGGTATTCCAGGATCGCACCGGACTCGAACACGCTCAGCGGCCCTTGGCCGTCGGCCGGCTCGGTATCGACGATCGCCGGCATGCGATTGTTGGGCGAGATGGCCAGGAAGGCCGGCTCGAACTGTTCGCCCTTGCCGATGTTGATCGGCTTGATGGCATAACGCAGGCCAGTCTCTTCCAGGAACATGGTGATCTTGTGCCCGTTGGGCGTGGGCCAGTAATGCAGTTCGATCATGGGAAATCCTTCGCAGGTGCCCAAAAACCGGGCAGAACTCCGATTCTCGGGGCTGAGGCCAAGTATTCAAGCGCAGGAACGTCAACGCCAGCCCCCAGGCTTGCGTTGGAGGGGGCAAACCCAAGCCCAAGGACGCCCCATGAAACGCTTCATGTTCGCCTCGCTTATCCTCGCACTCGGTATGGCCTCCCTGCCGGTCGTGGCGCAGGACCAGCCCGCCACATCCAGCAGCATGTCCAAAGGCAAGGGACAGCACATGGACCCGCAGCAACAGTTGCAACGGCTGACCAAGGCCCTGCAACTGACGCCGGACCAGCAAGGCAAGATCGGCGCCTTGTTGCAAAGCCGCTACCAGCAGGGCCAGTCGATCCGCAACGATTCCAGTCTCAAAGGTCCCGACAAGCGCGCGAAGATCAAGGCGCTGATGGAGAGCACCCAGGACCAGATCAGCGGCATGTTGAACGACACGCAGAAACAGCGCTGGAACGATATCCGTGAGAAGCGCCAGGAGCGGATGGAGCAGCGGACCAAGCAGTGAGGCCAGGGGCGTTATCGCCTGTGAAACGTGCGGTGTGAAGGGCAAGAGCACGAGCCATTGCCCTCACCACCACCCCTAACCCCATAAAACTCCTACGAAATCTCCCGCCCTTCGCGGCCAGGCCGCTCCAGATGGCGTATCCTGCGCGGCTCATCGAGTCCAAAGGGTCGACATGACACGCGTTGTGGTGGTTGGCAGCATCAATATGGATCTGGTCACCCTGGCTGCGCGCTTCGCCGGGCCTGGCGAGACCCTGCTCGGGGAGCGCTTCGTCACGCTGCAAGGCGGCAAGGGTGCCAATCAGGCGGTGGCGGCGGCCCGATTGGGCGCGCAGGTCATGATGGTGGGCGCCGTTGGCGACGATGCATTCGGACCGCAACTGCATGACGGGCTCGCGCGCGAGGGCATCGTGCTCGATCACCTGCATCGCATTGACGATTGTGGCAGCGGCACGGCCTCGATCACCGTTGCCGGCGGCGAAAACCAGATCGTGATCGTGCCGGCAGCCAATGCAAGACTGACGCCGGCCCATGTGGAGAAGGCCGCCGATGCCATTCGCCAGGCCGACGTGGTGCTGGTGCAACTGGAGTCGCCGCTGGAGACGGTGGAAGCCACGCTGCGCCTGGGTCATCGGCTGGGCACGCCGGTGATCCTCAATCCGGCGCCGGCACAGTCACTGCCGGTCGAATGGTTGAAGCTGGCGCGCTTCGTCACGCCCAATCAACACGAATTATCGATCCTGCTGGGTGCCGATGCCCACGAAGATCCTCGCCAGATGATGCAACATGCGCCTTGCCCGGTGGTGATGACCCGTGGCGCTGAAGGCGCCTGGTTCCGCGACGGTGACGAGCTGCATGAGCAGGCCGGCTTCAGGGTGGACGTGATCGACAGCACAGGCGCGGGCGATACCTTCAATGCCGCGCTGGCGGTATTCCTCCAGCAAGACCTGGCCACCGCCGTACGCAAGGCATGCGCTGCCGGCGCGTTGTCGGTGACCCGGCTCGGTGCGCGCGGCGGCATGCCGGGCATGGCTGAACTGGATGCATTCCTGGAACACCAGGCATGAGACGCAAGGGCCTGCTGCATGCCGAGCTCAATCGGCTGGTCGCCGCCATGGGACACACCGATACGCTGGTGATTGCCGATGTCGGCCTGCCGGTGCCGTCTGGCGTGCCCTGCGTCGACCTGGCCGTCGTGGCCGGCCTGCCTCGGTTCAACGATGTATTCGATGCGATCTACCGCGAGCTTGCGGTGGAGCGCGTCACCGTGGCGCGCGAGATCCATGCGCGCAACAAAGCCATGGTGGAACTGGTCGGCCATCTGCGCACCGATGGCATCGTCGTGGATGAACTTGCCCACGACGACTTCAAGCGCGCGTGTGCCAGCGCACGCGCAGTCATACGAACAGGCGAAACCTCGCCATACGCCAACGTCATCCTGCACGCGGGCGTGACCTTTTAGAAACCAGCTCATGAACCCCACCCTGGTCAGCATGCACGGCATCCACAAGGCCTTTGGCCCGGTGCAGGTGCTAAGGGGCGTCGATTTCGAACTGCGCGCGGGCGAAGTACACGCGTTGATGGGCGAGAACGGCGCAGGCAAGTCCACCCTGATGAAGATCCTCACCGGACAACACCGCTCGGATGCCGGTGACATCCGCGTCGATGGCAAGCCGGTCACGCTAGGCTCGCCGACGGATGCCGAAAAGCTTGGCATTGCAATCATCCATCAGGAATTGAACCTGATTCCCAGCCTCACCGTGGCGGAGAATCTTTTCCTGGGTCGCGAGCTGCGTTGCTTGGGTGTGTTGCGCCAAGGCGCCATGCGCACACGCGCACGCGCATGGCTCGCGCGCGTGGGCATGCAGGCACTTTCACCCGATGCACGTGTGGACAGCCTGTCCGTTGGGCAACAGCAGATGGTGGAGATTGCCAAGGCGCTGGCACTGGATGCACGCATACTGATCATGGACGAACCCACCGCTGCCTTGACCGAACGCGAGACGGCGACGCTGTTCACGCTGATTCGCCAATTGCGCGAAAACGGCACGGGCATTGTCTATGTATCCCATCGCATGGAAGAGATCTTTGCCCTGTGCGACCGGCTTTCGGTGTTGCGTGACGGACAGTTCGTCGGCGTGCGCGACGTGGCCGGCCTGGACCTGGACGAAGTCGTGCGCATGATGGTGGGCCGCGCGCTGGAAGCGCGTTTTCCCACGCGCGAAGTCCAGCCTGGTGACGTGCGCCTGTCCGTCGAGGGCCTGACCGATGCGTATGTGCGCGACATACGTTTCGATGTTCGTGCCGGCGAAGTGCTGGGCGTGGCTGGCCTGATGGGCGCAGGCCGCACCGAACTGGCGCGCCTGCTGTTCGGCCTGAGCAAGCCCAAAGCCGGGCGGATCCTGCTCGACGGCAAGCCCTTGCACCTGCATGCACCGGCCCAGGCCATCGGCGCGGGCATGGGCTTCGTCACCGAGGATCGCAAGGGACAAGGTCTGGTGCTCGATCTGAGCCTGCGCGAGAACATCAGCCTTGCGCGCGTGCCCTCCAGGTTTGGCCTGATCGACCGCCGTCGCGAGCGCATGCAATCGCGCCAGTTGATCGAGCAGCTGCATATCCGCACGCGTGACATGGAACTGGATGTACGCGCCTTGTCCGGCGGCAACCAGCAGAAAGTGGTGCTCGCCAAATGGCTGGCGCTGCAACCGCGCGTGCTGTTGCTGGACGAGCCCACGCGCGGCGTGGACATCGGCGGCAAGGCCGAGATCTACCAGATCATCAACCGCCTGGCGGCACAGGGCGTGGCGATCGTGATGGTGTCGTCCGAACTTCCCGAAGTGCTGGCGATGAGCGACCGCATCCTGGTCATGCATGAAGGCAGGGCCACCGCACTGCTGGACGCCGCCAGCGCCACGCAGGAGCAGGTGATGCATGCGGCCACAGGCGGGCATTGATGCGCGCGCCATGCCGAATCTGCCAGGAACGAGTAGCAAGCGCACGCTCGCCATGAGCCACTCGCCCCTAGCTTCTCACTCCTAGCTCTTAACTCTTGCCCTTATAAAACGTCGGACCGTCCCCATGACCGAAGCTTCCCTTCCTCCTTCCCGATCGCGACTGAGCCTTGATCGCGCGCTGACGCTGGTGCAACGCCTGGGATCGGTGATCGGGCTGCTGTTGTTGTTCGTGGCACTGAGCATCCTCAGCCCGGATTTCCTAACCACCGGCAACCTGCTCACCGTCTTGCGCCAGGTGTCGGTCAATGCGTTGATCGCCTTTGGCATGACCTTCGTGATTCTTACCGGCGGCATCGACTTGTCCGTCGGTGCTCTGCTTGCCTTCGCTGGCGCCGTGACCGCCGGTGTCATGGCAGCAGGGCATGGCATGGGGCTGGCGATCATCGCCGGTCTCGGCACCGGCATGGCGCTGGGTGTGGTCAACGGCATCCTGGTGTCGTGGGGCCGGGTGGCACCCTTTATCGCCACGCTGGGAATGATGACCCTGGTGCGCGGCCTCACGCTGGCCTTCCAGGATGGTCGCCCCATCGGCGTCTCCAACACCGGGTTCGCCCTGCTGGGCGATGGCTACGTCGCGCACCTGATACCGATTCCGGTGGTCTGGATGTTCGTGACATTCGCCGTCTGCGCCTTCCTGCTGCGCGGCACGGTATTCGGTCGTCATGTCTTTGCCCTGGGTGGCAACGAAGAGGCCGCGCGGCTGTCCGGCGTGCGGGTGAACCTCATCAAGCTTGGCGTGTATGGCCTGTCCGGGCTGCTCTCCGCATTCGCCGGCATCGTGTTGACGTCGCGCCTGTACTCGGCACAGGCCACCGCCGGTGTGGGCTACGAGCTGGATGCCATCGCGGCCGTCGTGCTGGGCGGTACGAGCCTCTCCGGTGGGCGGGGCTGGCTGTTCGGCACCCTCGTGGGCGTGCTGCTGATCGGCTTTCTCAACAACGGCTTGAACCTGCTGGGCGTATCGTCGTTCTACCAGCAGGTGGTCAAGGGCGCGGTCATCCTGGTCGCGGTGCTGATCGATCGTCGCAAGTAATCCCCTCGTCGCACAGGAGCAATCATCATGCGCAAACTCAGGCTCATGGCCGCCGCCACCTTGGCCATCTTCGCCGCCTCTTGCAGCCAGCAAGGGCCGGGCGAGTCCTCCACACCCGCCAGTAGCGGATCGGCGGCCAGCGCCGGCAGCGGCAACAAGACGATCGGTCTGGCGATCTCCACTCAGAACAATCCGTTCTTCGTCGAACTCAAGGACGGCGCGCAGAAGGCCGCCACGGCCGCCGGCCTCCAACTGGTGGTGGTCGATGCCCAGGATGACCCGGCCAGGCAGATTTCCGGCGTCGAGGACCTGATCCAGAAGAAGGTTGGCGTGATCCTGCTCAACCCTACCGATTCGTCGGCACTGGCCGGCGCGGTGCAATCGGCCAACAACGCGCACATCCCCGTGGTGACGCTCGATCGCGCCGTCGACGGTGCACAGGTGGCCTCGCACATCGCCTCGGACAACATCGCCGGCGGCGCCATGGCGGCAAAATTCCTGGCCCAGCAGCTCAACGGCAAGGGCAAGGTCATCGAACTGCAAGGTGTACCCGGCACCTCGGCTGCTCGCGATCGCGGCAAGGGCTTCGATGATGAGGCACAGAAGGACGGCCTGAACATCATCGCCAGCCAGCCGGCCAATTTTGACCGCGCCCAGGGACTGACGGTGACAGAGAACCTGCTCCAGGCCCACGCCGATGCCAACGCCATATTCGCGCAGAACGATGAAATGGCGCTGGGCGCCCTGCGCGCCCTGGATATCGGCAAGCACAGCAACATCGTGGTGGTCTCGTTCGATGGCACGCCTGACGGCATCAAGGCCGTCAAGGACGGCAAGCTTGCCGCAACCGTGGCACAGCAGCCGGAGCAGATCGGCCGCCTCGGCGTGGAAGCTGCCCAGAAGCTGCTGGGCGGTCAGAGCGTGGACAAGAACGTGGCCGTACCGTTGAAGTTGATCACGAAGTAAACAGCCAGGGCAGGTGCTCTGGCTACCTTGAGAGGGGCTCCGGTGCCCCTCTCATTCTGGGCGGGAAAGGGCCGATCCCGCCCGGCGCGCAGACAAAGCCAACCGGCCATGGCCTAATGGCGGACCTTCGACGCGCCGGATCGCCGGCCAGGATGTCCCATGCCAAGCCTCGACAGCCTGCTGGCGCACCAGACGCCTGCGTTGCTGTTCGAATGCGTCGGCGGCAGCCACGCCTATGGCACCGCCACCGCGGAAAGTGACCTCGACATCCGCGGGATATTCGTGTTTCCCGCCAGCGCCTATGTGGCCCTGCAAGCGCCCGTGGCCCAAATCGCCGACGCGCGTAATGACATCGTGTATTACAGCCTTCGTCGCACGATCGAACTCCTCTCCCAGGCCAATCCCAATACCCTGGAATTGCTGTTCATGCCAGCCGATTGTGTGCGCTTTTGCGCAGAGGAAATGGCTACGCTGATCGATAATCGCCGCTTGTTTATCTCGCGGCAATGCGTGCATACGCACGTGGGTTATGCCATGAGCCAGATCAGGAAGGCACGTGGGCAAAATAAATGGATCAATCAACCGCAGCCCGAGCGGCCGCCGGCCAAGGAAGATTATTGCTACATCGTGCCGCGCGATCGCATGCTGCCGGAACATGCGCCGCCCTCTCGCCCGATACCGCTCAGGCAACTGGGCTGGCAGCTCGATCAGTTTCATGCTTCGCGGCTGGAACACGCACACGACGGCTATCGGCTATATCGCTATGGCGCCATGGCGCGCGGCGTATTTCGCGAAGACATGCTGGTATGCGAATCGATTCCGCAGGAGCACGAGAGCACGCATTTCGCCGGCTTGTTGTTCTACAACGAGCGCGCGTGGAAGCAGGCCATGACCGACCATCACAACTACTGGACCTGGCGGCGCGAACGCAATGAATCGCGCTGGCGACAGCAGGAAGCCGGCGAACTCGATTACGACGCCAAGAACCTGATGCACACCGTGCGACTGCTGCTATCAGGCGAATCGATCTTGTTGCACGGCGAGCCGATCGTGCGTTTTTCCGGCGATTCGCTTGAACAGCTGATGGCAATCCGGCGAGGTCAGTTCGCCTATGACCAGGTTATCGACATGGCACAACAGATCGCTGCTCGTTGTGAAACATCGCCAGCGTACCGTGAGCTACCCGACTGCATCGACACCGTCGCGACCAACAAGCTTTTGCAACAACTGACCGCGCAATGGGAGGCGCGATCATCATGAATGAAGCGATCCAGGAAGCCATCGCCACGATCGAACACGATTTCGGTGTACGTGTGTTATATGCCGCCGAGTCGGGCAGTCGCGCCTGGGGCTTCGCATCGCCGGACAGCGATTATGACGTGCGATTCGTCTATGCCCATCCGCGCGACTGGTACTTAAGCGTCTTTGAGCAACGCGATGTGATCGAACGCATGCTGCCTGGCGACCTGGATGTCAGCGGGTGGGAACTACGCAAGGCGTTGCGGCTGTCCTCGCGCTGCAACCTGGCATTCAACGAATGGTTCGATTCACCCATCGTGTATCGCGCCAATGTGCATTTCGCTGCGGACATCCGGTCGGTCAACGAGGCCTGCTTTCAGCCGGCGCGTGCGCTGTACCACTATCTGAGCATCGCGCGCGGTACGTACAGCGATCATCTGCAAGGTGACGAGGTCCGTATCAAGAAGCTGTTCTACTTCTTGCGTCCTATCCTGTGCTGTCGCTGGATCGAGCATGCGCGCATGCAGCCGCCGACCCGCTTTGCCTCGCTGCTTGCCGCACCGTGGGTGCATGATGAAGAACGCGAGTGGATCAACCAGCTCGAACAACGCAAGGCACGGGCGAACGAAGGCGATCTCGAACCCGTACCGGCCTGGCTGAGGCAGTGGATGCTGGGCGAGGCCGGCCGTTATACCGCGATGGGTGCGAGCCTGGCGCAACCGACTGAAGTGCCACACCAGCGACTGGATCAAGTCATGCGCCGATGGGTCGGGGTCGGCAATGGATCGGAAGCACAGATCAGCCATGAGATGCGAGAGAACATCGCCTCGCGATGACATGATCAACCTGGCTTCTGCTCACTCGGCCGGTGCGGGTGCAATCACGTCGCGCTGGCCATTGATGCCCATCGGTGAGACCAGCCCTGCCGCTTCCATCGCCTCGACCAGGCGTGCCGCGCGGTTGTAGCCGATACGAAACTGGCGCTGCACGAACGAGATCGAAGCGCGACGCGTGCGCAGCACAAAGGCCGCCGCTTCGTCATAGAGCGGATCAGCCTCCGCATCGGTGCTGTCTTCGGAAAACAGCTCGCCCGAACCTTCGCTCGGTGGCCCTGCCAGGATTTCGTCCTTGTAATCGGGCTCGCCAAACTGCTTGAGCCATGCCACCACGCGGTGCACTTCCTCATCGGCGACGAAAGCGCCATGAATACGCTGGGGATAACCCGTACCCGGTGGCAGAAACAACATGTCACCCTGGCCGAGCAGGCTCTCGGCCCCCATCTGGTCGAGGATGGTGCGTGAGTCGATCTTCGAAGACACCTGGAACGCCACGCGGGTCGGAATGTTCGCCTTGATCAGGCCGGTGATCACATCCACCGAGGGTCGCTGGGTGGCCAGGATCAGGTGAATGCCCGCGGCGCGCGCCTTTTGCGCCAAGCGCGCGATCAGTTCCTCGATCTTCTTGCCGGCCACCATCATCAGGTCGGCCAGCTCGTCGATCACCACCACGATCATCGGCAACGTATCGAGCGTCTCGGGAATTTCCGGGTGTACCGGAAACGGATTCATCAGCGGCCGGCCCGCCGCGCGGGCCTCGCGCACTTTCTGGTTGAACCCGGCGAGGTTGCGCACGCGCAGGTCCGACATCAGGCGGTAGCGATTCTCCATCTCCGCCACGCACCAGTTGAGCGCGTTGGCCGCCAGCTTCATGTCCGTGACCACTGGCGCCAGCAGATGCGGAATGCCCTCGTAGACCGAAAGCTCAAGCATCTTCGGGTCGATCATGATCATGCGCACGTCGTCCGGCGTGGCCTTGTATAGCATCGACAGGATCATCGCGTTGACCGCCACCGACTTGCCCGAGCCAGTCGTGCCAGCTACCAGC
>NZ_DASVMI010000116.1:0-18974 GCF_036384435.1 Dyella sp.
GTCCATGGCAACCTGCGTGACCGGTTCGCCCTTGCCAAGCCGGGTCAAGGCAACCAGCAGACAGGCTTGTTGTCGCCATGCTGCGAAGCTCATCCCCGTCTGTTCACGGAACATGCGAGTGAAATGGCGCCGGCTCATGCCAGCACGCGCGGCGATATCGTCGATCTTGACGTCCTGCGACGGATGAGCGAGCAGGTGACGGCACAAGGCTGCGAGCCGGCGTTCGCTGGGCAATGGCGTATTGAGCGCCAGGGTTGGCATCCGGCGCACTTCCTCCAGCAGCAGCCGCATCACCAGGCCGTCACGCCCATCCAGTTCGTAGAGTGTCGGGAGATCGACCGCCTCAAGCAGCAATTCGTGCAAGAGCGGCGAGACCGCGATGACCGCACAGCGCGAAGGCAAACCGGCGTCCTGGGCAGCCTGCGCCTGCACGTACGCACTACGCGTGCTGACCGGGCCACCCATGTGCACCTCATGCAGCACACCAGCGGGAATCCACAACGCGCGCCGCGGCGGAATGACCCAACTGCCTTCGTTAGTGATCACCGTCATCACGCCCGTCATGGCGTACAACAGCTGGGCGCGCTTGTGTCCGTGCGGGGGGAGCACATAGTGGGTTGCGTAGTCGTTGCCGGTGGCGACAACAGCGCGCGGGGTGTCTTCGTGCCGGCTGATGCCAGTGTTGCGCATGCTTGGCCCAATTTCGCTGAAACTTGACCCATTGTCGCGTGCGGGCCGATGCCACTGACTTTAAGGTGGCATCCGTTGCGGCGCAAGCCGCCCATTCCGGTCCTTATCCGTCCCCTGTCATGCAAGCTCAACAAAGCATCGAATCGATCGCCCCTGCCGTTTTGCCTGAATCGGTAGCTTCGCCCCATGCCGAGCTCGACACCGAGTACAACATCATCGGTGCCATCAGCTTTTCGCACCTGCTCAATGACATGATCCAGTCGCTGATCCTGGCGATCTATCCGGTACTGAAGGGCGATTTCCACCTCAACTTCGGCCAGATCGGCCTGATCACCCTGACCTACCAGCTGACGGCCTCGCTGCTGCAACCGATGGTTGGCATGGTGACCGACAAGAAGCCAATGCCGTTCTCGCTGCCGGTCGGCATGGGTTTCACCCTGTGCGGCCTGCTGCTGCTTTCCGTGGCTCCGACTTTTCCGGTCCTGTTGGTTGCCGCGGCGCTGGTGGGTACCGGCTCCTCGGTGTTCCATCCTGAATCCTCACGCGTGGCGCGCATGGCATCAGGCGGACGCCACGGCCTGGCGCAGTCATTGTTCCAGGTGGGCGGTAATGCCGGTTCCTCCCTGGGACCGCTGCTGGCCGCCTGGATCATCGTGCCGCATGGTCGTGGCAGCGTGGCCTGGTTCGCGCTGGCCGCCTTACTGGCGATCGGCGTGTTGTTGCAGGTCAGTCGCTGGTATGCCGCCCAACACGGTACGCGCGGCAAGAAGCGGGAAGGGCACGGCGAAACGTTGCGGCTGACGCCCGGCAAGATCGCCATGTCGATCAGCATCCTGGGCTTGCTGGTGTTCTCCAAGTACTTCTACCTGGCCAGCATCAGCAGCTATTACACCTTCTATCTGATCCACAAGTTCGGCGTGTCGGTACAGAACGCGCAGACGCACCTGTTCGTGTTCCTGTTTGCTGTGGCCGCCGGCTCCCTGATTGGCGGCCCGATCGGTGACCGTATCGGCCGCAAATGGGTCATCTGGGTCTCGATCCTGGGCGTGGCGCCATTCACCCTGATGCTGCCGTATGTCAACCTGCTGTGGACCGGCGTGCTGACCGTGGTGATCGGCCTGATCCTGGCCTCGGCCTTTTCGGCCATCCTGGTCTACGCGCAGGAGTTGATTCCCGGTCGGGTCGGCATGGTTTCGGGCCTGTTCTTCGGCTTTGCCTTCGGCATGGGCGGCATCGGCGCGGCCGTGCTGGGCCACGTGGCGGACGCGCGCGGCATCGATTTCGTCTATCACCTGTGCGCTTTCCTGCCCCTGATCGGTGTGATCACGGTACTGCTGCCCAACCTGGAGCGGCGGCGTCTGGCCAAAGCCTGAGGTCGATGCGGGCCTCCCCGGTGAGGGCCAGACGGGGAGGGGCGCAGGAAATTGGTCTTTACAGCAACTTGCCTGCAAAAACCCACGCCAGAATCACAAATGGTTTGGTTATAGTGGGGAAACTTTTTGCCAAACCGATCACCTTTATGAATCCTCCCGATCCGCTGCCCTCCGGCATCACCCGCGCCCGCACTGCCGGTCCGCAGGGGACACAGCTGCTTTCGGCCGAGGAATTAAAGGAATACACCAGCGAATCCGAGCAATGGGCCAACGAGCGCGCCAGTACTCACAAGCCGGTGCTGCAAGGTGTCGGGGCGGCCACCGAAGACAAGCGTTTCGTGCTGCGATCTGGTCGCCAGACGGTCGGTCGCCGTGGCGACAACGATATCGTGGTCGATGAGCCCAGCGTTTCGGCCTCGCATGCCTGGATCATCAATCAGCATGGTCACTACGTGATCATGAATACGCTGTCGACCAATGGCACCTTCGTCAACGACAAGCGTATCCACGAGGCCGTGCTCAAGCACGGTGACCGCGTGCGGCTGGGGCAGGCCGAATTCGTCTTCCTTACCCGCGAGCCGGGTGCCAGTTCGATCGGATGGGTATTGCGCGTGGCCATTGCCGTCGTGGTGGTCGCGGCGGTCGCCGTCGCCGCCTTGTGGTTGATGCGATAACCCTCGTGAGCCAGTCGCCTGTTCCGCCCTCCATCGGGCGTTATCGCATCGAGGGCGTGCTCGGTGAGGGTGCCATGGCGGTGGTCTATGCCGGCTTTGACCCGAGCATCGACCGTCGCGTGGCCATCAAGTGCCTGCATCGGGAGGTCGCCGACGACCCAGAGTATCGGCAGCGCTTCCTGGTCGAGGCACGGGCCGCCGGCCAGCTTACTCACCCGCATATCGTCACCATCTTCGATACCGGCGAAACCGAAGACGGTCGCCCTTATCTGGCCATGGAGCGCCTGTCGGGCGAAACCTTGGCCAGCCGCGTTGCCAGTCGAGGCTTGCCGTCGATACCGGCGATCATCACCCTGGTCAGCCAACTGGCGATGGCGTTGGATTACGCCCACGCCAGGGGCGTGATCCACCACGACATCAAGCCGGACAACATCGTGCTCGCCGATGGCTGGCATCACGCCAAGATCAGTGACTTCGGCATCGCCGAGCGTCGCGGCAACACCCAGGACATGCCGTCAGGCGATCGCATTGGCGGCACGCCGGCCTATATGGCGCCCGAGCGCCTGCGTGGCGAACAAAGCGAACCGCGCAGTGATCTGTTCTCGCTGGGTGTGGTGCTGCACTGGCTGGTCACCGGCAAGCTGCCCTGGCCCGACCACGGCGACGTGCGCCAGACCATCGCCGATCGCCAGCAACCGCTGGCCCCGATCGAACCGCGCGACCCGGCGACGCCATCGATGTTGGCGGGCATCATCGCGACCTTGCTCGACCCTTCGCCGGAAGCGCGCTACCAGCGCGGCAAGGAGGTGGCCGACGACCTGCATGCTGCCCAGCGCGAATACGAAAAGCTGCAGGAGCAGCCACTGGTCAGTCGTTTCATGTCGTTGCGCCTGCGCTGGGCCGCTGCACTCGGCGCCACCTTGACCCTGGTATTGATGCTGGGCCTGGCCCTGATCTACGGCAAGCAAAGCCATGCCGTGACGGGCCTGGCACTGGATTTCGGCGGCAGCATGGGGCGTATGCTCGCCAGCGAATCGGCCGAGAATCTGCTGCTTGGCGACCGGGCCGCGACCCGCGCCCTGGTGGAAGATGTCGCGCGCAACCAGCAGATTCATTACCTGGCCATCGCCGATCGCAGTGGTGAAATCATTGCCAGTACGCGCACGGATGAGGTCAGCCGGAAACTGCCCCCGGCAAGCGGCCAGAAATACGTGGCCCAGTCCGATGACGTGCAGAGCTACCTGAGCCCCGACACCCGCAACGAAGACGGCATGCTGCTATTCGATGTGCCCGTGCGTTACCAGGACAAGGCCGTAGGGCAACTGCGACTGGGCATCAGTAACGCCCCTTTGCACGCAGCGCAGAGAACCACCTTGGGCGTGATCCTGATGGTTCTGGTGTTGACCCTGGCCGCCGTGATGGGTGCGGCGTACTGGTTGTTCCGTCGCCCCCTGACCCTGTTGAACCTGGTCAGCGATGCCATGTTGCGCGTCGCACGCGGCGACTTTCGTTATCGCATCCGGCAGATCCGCAACGACGAACTGGGTCGCTTGTTCGCCGCCTTCAACCTGATGAACACCGCCTTGCAGAATCGCCGCCGCAGTGCCCCGCGCCCGGAGCCCCAACGCGCCGTCGACACCGCCACCCAGCCTACCCGCATTCTCACCGTTTCCGCAGAAGTAGCCCCCGCGAAAGACGAAACGTAGGAGCGAATTCAGTCGCGAATCGGAGGTTTCCAGAGCCTCAATCTGCGGCTGTATCGCACGTTGTATCGCGAATTGGCGCTTTAAATCTCAAGCTGCGACTTCGTCGCGTCTTGCATCGCCAATAAATTCGCTCCTACACCAATGTGATTCGGGTTGCGGCAGATGCTCCATCGAGTAAAAGCGCCGACTCGGCGATTGCACTAAAGCTGATTAAGGCGCTGCTTCAATTCCAGCGCGCGCGTGCGATACACCTTGGCCGGTTCGAAACTCGGATCGATCGCGAGCACCTTGTCCCATAGCGCGATCGCAGGGTCCAGACGCTGGTCGCGATACATCACGATGGCATGCTCGTGATAGCGATTGATCACCTGGCTGCGCAGCATGGCGGCATCGCTGTTGGAAGGCTTCATCGAGGGCTCGGCATCCAATGCCTGCTGCATGCGTGCGATGGCGTCTTCCCGGCGGCCACGCTTGAGCAAACCCAGGCTCTCGTCTTGGAGGCGGTGCGCTCGTACATCGGCAGTTTCCGGTGGAGCGACGCTGGCCGCCGGGGCAGGTGTGGCAGTCGGTGCCGAAGCCGATGCGTCGGCTGCGGGAGTCACGGCAGGCGCATTCATCCTCGCCGAAGCGGGCAGGCGCAGATTCTGTCCGGCGCGTAGCAGGGAAGGATTGTTCGAGCCGTTATAACGAGCCAGCAGCAGAAACTGCGTGCCGTCCCCCAGGAACCGCGCAGCCAGCGTGCTGTACGAATCGCCGGCCTGCACCACATAGCTTTGCTTTGGGGCACCCAGCAACTGTTGCGGATCGCCGGTCAGTTGGCGCAGCAGGTTACTGGCCAGTCGATCATCCGGATGTTGCACAAGGTAATGACGCAGGGATTTTTCACCCTCCGCGTAGTGGCCGGTCTGCAACTGCGTATTGATGATGGCCGATAGCGACAGGTCAGGGATGTCCGGCTCAGCCGCCGGGCGTGCTGTCGCCGGGGCGGTGGTGGCTGCCGGGGCCGGCGCGGCTGGCTTGGCCTTATGCAGTTGCGAGCAGCCGGCGAAGGCGAGGGCGGCCATGGGCACAATGGCCCAGCGCCAGGGTTTGGAAAGGCGTGTGCCCGATAGTGCTGCTGATCCCATGCGTCGTTTCGCTTCCAGAAAAGTGTCAGGCCGTGACGTCGTTGCGCGGGGCTGGCCGCTTGGCTTGCCACCACGCCCCCAGTCGGCGTATCCATCCTGTATCGGCCGTATGAACCAGGACTAGAGCGGCATTATCGCCTTGGGCGCCGCCGCGTTGCGTCGCCAGGGCCAACGTGTCGCGTAGTGCGGCATCCAGGTCCCGCGCCTGGGCCGCTTCGGCCAGTTCGCGCGCCGACACATGGGCCCATACGCCATCCGTGCACAGGGCAAAGCCCTGTCCGGCGCGCAGCGTCGCCACACCATGATCGACCACGGGCGGCTGCGCACCGCCAAGGCCGCGCAGCAGGGCATGCTGGTTATCCCCCTCGCAGATACCGCGCTGGCGCTGGAATTCGGCCACGCTGTGGTCAACGGTCTGAGACACGCAACGCAAGCCCTGGAAAAGATACAAGCGAGTATCGCCCACGTGGACCCAACTGGCGCGATCGTCACGAATCAGCAGTGCCACGATGGTCGAATGCGGCTCGCCCTCGGCAAGCGTCTCACGCAGGCGCCGCAAGGTGGCGTGCGCATCCTGGCAAAGTGTTTCCAGAAACAGCGGGCCGGGTTGTTCGCGCCAGGTGCCGGCTTGCCAGAGCCGACGGGCCACCTCGACCACCGTGGCGGCAGCCTGTTCGCCGGCACCATCACCGCCCATGCCGTCGACCAGCACCATCAGGCGGGCGTCTTCGTCCGGTGCGTCCAGGCAGATAAAGGCATCCTGCTGCGAGGCGCGCCCACCCAGCGCGCGTCCCGCCGCCACGCCCGGCAAAGCGCAGACATCGACTTGCTCGTTCACCGCATGCCCCCGATGACGCCCCTCGCAGGTCGTCGAAATCGCCCCTGAGGCACGAGTATAGCTAGCCGCCCGCCGGATGAAATGGTTTCGGTAGGCGGTCGCGTGGTGGCTTGAGGTCAGGGGGCAGGCGACGACTTGAGGGGCGCGGGATGCACGCGCCCGACAAGCGTGCCCAGGTCGTGGAATAGCGCCGCACGGTCGGTTTCGGACAGGTGCGCGCCGGTCATGAAGGCCGCCACGATCACCGCATGCCCATCCGGAAACTGTGCGATGCCAATGTCATTGAAAGCTGGTGTCATGCCGTTGAACGTGCCGGATGTGCCACCTTTGTGCGCAAACGTTACGTGCTGCGGCAGCCCCGTATCGATGCGAAAGGGGGGCGAGTTCGTCATCATCGTCAGCAATTGGCGTGTGCTCGCCGCCGAAAGCAGCTCACCCTTGGTCAGCTTGCGCAGGAAGGTTACCGCCGCATCGGGCGTGCTGCGGTCGCGCGGATCGGCCATGTAACCGGCGACACCGCGCTGGATACGCAGGGCTTGAGCTTGCGGCGTTTCGCTTGCCGGTGGCTGGCCGTGGGAGTCCAGGCCCATGGTGTCGTTGTAAATCTCACCTTCGCCGCGATCCACTCGCAAACCCTCGATGCCATGCGAGTGCAAGAAGCTCGTCAGCGCAGCCGGGCCGCCGGCCAGGCGCAGCACAATGTCCGCGGCCGTGTTGTCGCTGTCGTGCACGGCGGCCACGAGCAGCTGCCGCAGCGAAAACCTCTGGCTATCACCGTGAAACCTATCGGCGATGGGGCTCTTGCCATGACGCAGGTCCGCGCGGGTCACCGTGACCTGCTGATCCAGCGTCAGTTCGTGCCGCTCCACCTTACTCAATACCAAGGCACCAAGCGGCGCCTTGAAGACGCTCATCATCGGATAGTCGCGATCGGCATGGACCTTCCAGACGCGTCCGTCCTGCAGGTCCAGCACCTCGACGCCCAGCATGCCCGGGCTGGCCCTGGCGGCAAGCGCATCCAGGCTCGCCTGTATGTCATCGGCATGGGCCGCTCCATGAACCAGCCAGGTAGCGGCTAGCGCCATCGACACCCAAGAGCGAAGCCAGGTCATCATCGTTCCTTGCTGATAAGGGCGCTCAGCGTTGCCCACTTTGCGGGCGGCGGCGTGGCAGAATCATGGCGCCAATCGGGCAATGCCAGTGTCGGAAAGCGGGGCATCAGCCCGCCTTGGCGTGCTTCATCATCTCGCGCAGCTCGCCGACGTCCTTGATATTGATCATCAGCGCGCCGTTCACCTGCGTCGCATTCGGCCACATATAAGACTGCGATACCTGGCCATTGGCCAGCTTGTCCTTGACCTCCACCACTTGCATGCCGTTGCGCGTCGTCGGCGTCAGGGTGATTTCGTGTCGTGAGCCGTCCGAGAGCGTCACCGTCCTGGTGTAACTGCCGGAGATCAGGTCGCCATCCACGAATCGCTGCTTCACCTCGTCGATGGACACGATGTATTTGCTATCCGCGGCCGGTGCCTGGGCCAGCACCGAGGTCAGCATCACGGCAGCGACGCCGGCTATAAATCCCATGGCAATCAGCAAGGGTACGCGCTTGTAAAGCTTCATCGGTCTCTCCATTCCCCAAGGACAACAAGCCGGCGATGATAAGTCGCGCCATGGCCCGGCTGGGAAGTGGCAACATGCATCGTGGCGCGGCCAGAGCTGGGCTGGCATCGCATCATCTAAAGGTCGCCGGCCGGCCAATTTGCGGCAACCGGCCCGCCGTCGCCATAATCCACGCGACCACACTCAAGAAAACGGATCTCCCCATGCTGGACCCTGCACTACTGCGTTCGCGCCTGGCCGAAACCGCCGCGCGCCTCAAGGACACCCGTGGCTACCAGCTCGACGTGGCCTCCATCGAGTCGCTGGAAAGCGAGCGCAAGCAGCTGTCCACCGAGACCCAGGAATTGCAGAACCTGCGCAATACCCGCTCCAAGGCCATCGGCCAGGCCAAAGCCAAGGGCGAGGACGTGGCGCCACTGATGGCCGAAGTCGCAGGCATCGGCGACAAGCTCAAGGCCAACGAGGCCGCCCTGGAGGAAGTCCAGGCCAAACTCGCCGCCATCGCCCTGGGCGTGCCCAACGTGCCGCATGCCTCGGTGCCGCTTGGCAAGGACGAGAACGACAACGCCGAGATCCTGCGCTGGGGCCATCCGCGCACTTTCGAATTCGAGGTCAAGGACCACGTCGTGCTTGGCGAACGCCACGGTTGGCTCGACAGCGAAGCCGGCGTCAAGCTATCCGGCTCGCGTTTCACCGTGCTGCGCGGCCAACTTGCGCACCTGCATCGCGCCCTGGCGCAGTTCATGATCGACCTGCACACCAGCGAGCATGGCTACCTGGAATGCAATGTGCCGGTGATCGTCAATACCCAGGCCTTGCAGGGCACCAGCCAGTTGCCCAAGTTCGAGGAAGACCTGTTCGCCACCCATATCGGCGAATCGCGTCGCTATCTGATTCCCACCGCCGAGGTGTCGCTGACCAACCTGGCCGCCGACACCATCCAGGACGCCGCGGCGCTGCCCTTGCGCATGACCGCGCACTCCCTGTGCTTTCGTGCCGAAGCAGGCAGCTACGGCCGTGACGTGCGCGGCATGATCCGCCAGCATCAGTTCGAAAAAGTGGAAATGGTGCAACTGGCACGCCCCGAGCAATCCTACGACCAGCTCGAAGAAATGGTGGGCCACGCCGAAGCCGTCCTGCAGAAGCTTGGCCTGCCGTACCGCAAGATGCTGCTCTGTGCCGGTGACATGGGGTTCTCCGCTGCCAAGACCTATGACCTGGAAGTGTGGTTGCCCAGCCAGAACACCTACCGCGAAATCTCCAGCTGCTCCAACTGCGAAGATTTCCAGGCCCGTCGCATGCAGGCCCGCGTGCGCAACCCGGAAACCCACAAGCCAGAACTGCTGCACACCTTGAACGGTTCAGGCCTGGCGGTGGGCCGCACCCTGATCGCCGTCATGGAGAACTACCAGAACGCCGACGGCTCCATCACCGTGCCCGACGTGCTGCGCCCGTACATGCGCGGCCTCCAAGCCATCGCCTGACACAGGAAGGCAAGCCATGAGCGGGCAGGGCAACTGGAACAAGGTCGAATGGGTCGCCAGCTACTTCCTGCTGGTGGTCCTGCTCACCGTGCTGATCATCCGGCTCGGCTTCGCCAGCGTATGGGTGCTGCCGCCGGTGGACCTGGCGTTGAGCTGGGCTGCCCTGGCCGCCGTCGTGGCGGCCTTCTGGTTCGGCCGGCACAACCGCAAAGTACGTGTAGGGGTCGTGGTCTTCGCCAGCCTCACCCAACTCGTACCGATGGTCATCCGCAGCCCCGTCTTGCTCCTGCCCATCCTGGGCGCCGCCATTCCTGTAGGCATTCTGCTCTGGGCGCTGCTGGCTTTGTCGCGAAAAGGCAACCAGACCCGCCAGTCGACCACGCATTCCTGATAGAATCTCCCGGTTCGCATCCCGCGAACCGGCAAGAGCGACAGCGCCCAAGCCGGCAAAAGGCACGCAACGTGTCCGGCAACACAAACGGAGAGATGGCCGAGCGGTTTAAGGCACCGGTCTTGAAAACCGGCGAAGGGTCAAACCTTCCGTGGGTTCGAATCCCACTCTCTCCGCCAGACCAAGCTAAGTGATGGACGCATAAGGAGTTTCTTCGCGTCAGTCAGGTTCGGTGCGTGGACACTCGCTTGGACACCTCCATGCGACTTCCCCACCATCTCGTTCGTTCTTCCACAGGCGTATTTCATTTCCGGCAAAAGGTGCCGATACCCCTCCAAAGGGCTTTCGGATTGCGCGTAGTGAAGCGTAGTCTGGGCACTCGGAACGCGCGACTGGCCCAGGCACAGGCTTACGTCATGTCGGCGCGCGTCGCCGCGACATTCGATGAAGCACGGAGGCTGATAGGGATGAACGAGCCCGTTCCAGATAACCCGTTTGGCTTGCCGCTGGACGACCCGCGCAATCCGCTGCACACGCCCGACTGGCGCGTGGAGAAAACCCGGGAAGGGTTTACCTTGGCGACCGAGGGCGATTCGGCCAAGGAACACGCCCAAGCTATTGAGGTGCTGAAGACGCTGCTTGCCGCTGGCACGGCACCGGTGGTTTCGTCAGGCGACGCCGGTCAGCGCGTGGATGGCACGGGTTCGCCGACCAAGCCGGGCATCTCGGTCGGAGAGGCGGCGCGCAAATATCTTCTGACGCTCGACTCGGCCCTGTTGCCGGACAAGACTCGTAGTCAGAAGAAGGCAGCGGTGAATAGCTTTGCACAGTGGAGGGGATTGAAACATCCTCTAGCACAGTGCTCGCGCACAGACGTTGCCGAGTGGGTGCAAAGCCTTCGTGCATCTGAACTTGCTACGCCTACGATTGCGAACAAAGCCTCTTATTTGAAGGCATTTTTTGCATGGTTACAGGCTGCGGGGCACTACCCCATGGGCGACAACCCTGCCGCCGGCCAGGTCAAGTTTGGCATGCGGGAAAAGCGCCTGCGCCGAAAGTTGGGGTTCGAAGCTTTTTCCGAGGAGCACTTGCGCGTCATTTTTTCGCCAGAAAGCCTGAAGAAACTTAAGGAACCCGTGCGCTGGGGTGCTTGGCTCGGGTTATACAGCGGCGCAAGGGTCTCTGAAATCGGTCAACTCAGGTTGGACGACTTCTACGAAGATGACGGTTTGCCGTGTTTTCGCATCACCGCTGACGGTTTTGGGCAGTCCTTGAAGACGGACGCGAGCGCGCGTGTCGTGCCCATCCACCCTGAACTGGTGCGGCTGGGGCTGCTGACCTACGTCGAAGCGCTGCGACGGGCCGGCAAGGACCGACTCTTCCCGCGAACGAAGGTTGGCAGCGTTAACGGGGCCGGAAACTTCCTGTCCGCAGCTTTTGGCCGACACCTGACCGCGCTTGGAGTTAAAGCAAAGGTGGGGAAAGTGGGCTTCCATTCTCTACGGAAGACTGTCATTCAAACGCTTCAATCCGCTGGCGTTGCATCCGAAGTGCGCGCCCAGCTGGTGGGACACCTGCTCGACGACGAACACCATGCCACCTATTCGCGACGCTACACGGTCCCCGAGTTGGCTGAGCGGCTATTCCCTTCATTGATATATTGGGAGCGGGGAGAGATGTCTTGATGGCCTTCGCGAGATGGCGTCGGCGTATGGCCGACGTTTGGCACAAGGACCCCAAGCTCACCGCAGCACAAATCAAATGGCTGCTCACCTCCTTCTATTTGCTTATCGTCGCTCTAATACTTCTTTATGGAATAGGGAGCTACTCGGCCGAAGGCGTTTTTGACTTTCTTTCATATTTGCTGCCGTGCGTGGCGGGAGCCTTGGCAGGAGCAGGCCTCTTTGCTCGGTCGAACGTGGGCGCACCCGAAACCGAACGAGCCTGTGGAATGCCGGGTCCGTCGGCAAGACCCCAAGGCAATGACGAAAAGGCTCAAGGCAACGCCTCAAGTTTACGACTTGAGCAAGTTTTCTACGCGTGGTCGGTTTTTGCGCTATATGTCGGCGTTTTGTTCTACGTTATGGCGCATCGCACTTGTCGGGCCGCTGGTGTTTATCTCTGCGCGTTATCCTATCTGTTGCCGGTTGGCGTCATTCTTCTTCAGCGCCTCAGTCGTCGCACATCAGGTGTAACGATTGTCAATGGCGCTTTAGAGTCGGTGATGTTTACTTCGGTGATTTTGGTGGTGATATTATTCGCGCTCGCAGGCTTATTTTATGGTGTTGATACTGTTATTCCGAATGGCCATCTTTTTCTATGCACGTAGCAGTATGGCAATCACACCCATGATGATGCTCAACACGAGAATAGATATGCAAGCGCCTGCAATTTCGTTTGGGGTGGTGATCGGCTTTTCAACGCTATCGACGGACGCAGGGTCGTTGTATCGATTCGTCGGTGGGCGCATTAGTCTGCCTATTTTGGCTTAAGGTGATTGACGCTAGCACCGCCACACCGTTCGTCAACTGAGCACTTCGATAGTCATTACATGTAAGGTCTGTCTGCAACGCGGCTCGGGCGCTAAGAGCACCTGTTGCTCTTTGAATTCGATCCCTACCTGGGGATCTTCCAGCGCAGGGCAATGCGTTCGCTCTAGCGGCTGGCCAGAGCGGCGACATTTGCTGAACCCGCTGTCTTGGCCGCATGTCCAACCATATCAGTGACCGAAAGCCGGTTTGGGGCCTCATCGGTTTTTTTCTCCTAGAGGCTTTGGCCATTTTTCGACGGATTTTTGACTCGCGCCCTTTTGTGCCGTGTGACTTATCGGGTGTTTCGACGCACTAGTGGCGGATAGCGGGAAAGTCTTGGGTGTGGAAGTGTTGTAATGGACGCGACTCGGACAAGTTACCCTGTTCATCGGCGATGCGCCGAAGTTCTGCGCAATTGTTAGAAGAACAACGAAAATCGGGAGAAGCGAAAAAATCAGGGCGCGTCTCATCATTGGTTCCCAATGCGCCGCGAACAGCCGAGCCAAAGCCCCCCAACGCTGATGCGTCGTGGCAAAGGCTTCCTCTGAAGTGTGACGTGCGACATGTCAAGCAAACTTGACATGTCGGCCGCCAGTGCTTAACTGGCGGGGAGGGCGAGCACTGCCGCCCGCAGCTTTGTCAGGGCATGACGCCCGCCCCAGGTCAGGCGACCCGGGCTATTCCACGGAGGACCTATGACGCACCATGCTCGCCCTCATCTCACCACTCATACCCGAAGCAAGGGACACAGTGCCATCGCTGGCATCGCGTATCGGCTTGGACTTCGCCTGAAAGACCGCCGCACCGGTGAGTGGCACGATTATCGACGGCGAGAGGCCGGCGACGAAGTCGTGGGAACGCTGACCGTGGCCCCCGATGGCGCGCCGCCATGGGTGATGGACCCCCAGCTGGCCTGGGATGCTGTTGAGGCGGCGGAGCGAAGAAAAGATAGCCAGCTGGCCCACGATTTCAGGCTTCCCATTCCGTTCGGGGTGTCGGATGCGGACGCATTGGCGATGGCGCGCCGGGTGGCGCAGCGCATCTGTGATGACCTCCAAACGTTCGTATCCATCGGATTGCATCGAGATTCGACCGTTGACGCTATGGGAATCGAGAAGCCACGTGACCGCGTGGGCATTCACGCGCATCTGTACTTTCCGACGCGTCGCCTCGTGTTTCAACCGGGTGCTTCGGGTGAGGACGGCAACAGCGAAGGCGGCACCGGCGAAGGCGCGTGGGCACTCGGGGACAAGCTCCGGGTGCTATCAACCAAAGCGACGGCGGCGGCGTGCATCGAGCGCTTCAATGCAGCATGGGCAGAAGCTGCCAACGAGTTCGCGGCAGCAGCGGGGCAGGTGCCAGACTTTTCCCATCTAAGCTATGCACGGTTAGGTCTGTCGAAGATTCCTCAACTCGCGCTGGGGGCGGCTGCGACCGCCATGGAGCGCCGCGGCGAGCGGAGTTGGAAGGGCGACTTAGCGCGGGCCGGCGCCTCCTCACCCACGGCAATTGTCGTCCCCTCTCCGACCGCAGCGGCTATCGAGCGTCTGGCAGCCAGGCGTGCCGCCGTTGAGCAGGGCATTAGCCAAGCGTGGCTCGCCCCGGCGGACCCCATTACGGTCCGGCGTGCGCCTCCGACACCCTCCTTGTCAGAGGGTGGTCAGTCGGGTCTGGCGGGCCGGTTCTTGGCGGAGTTGGACGAGAAGCCGGAGTTGCCTCAGCCGACGCCAGAGCAGCGCACCAGACTCGTCGCATGGCTTCAGCGCATTGAGCACTCGCTACGCCGGCTTGCAACCATCGCGTTGCGCCTGGCGAACCTGCGTGACCGCCGCCAGCGCGACGACGGCGCCCGAGCAACCTTTTTGGTTGAGCTGGACGACCGGCGAAAGCGCCGGGCTGAGGCACGCAAAGCCATTGCCGACTGGCTTGATGCGCACCCGTGGCAGGTACGCCTGGCAAAGATGATGGGCGGCCACGAGCGCAAACCCACGGAGCTAGTAGCGCTGGAAGGTTCGGCGTCGTCGTTGAACACGTATATCCAGCAACTCAAGCGTGGCGTGGCCGATGCTGAGCAGCGCGTGGCGGAGGCGGACTCGCGCATTGGGCTGGCGGAAGGCGAGATGCAGTTGGTACACAGGCAAGTCCAGGCCGCCACGGCCTCCGTGGTGGGCTTCGCCCCGCTGTATCGGATGGTCTTGCTGAGCGTTGCCGACGCCGAGCACGCGCCGGCGCTCGTGGCCGCGATGCCGCAGGTCTCCCCGCCGACAGAGCCCGCATCGGACGCCGTTGAGGTCGTGCTGCGTCCAGCGCCACGGCTCGCTCCAGGCGGGAGGCCAAACCTTTGACGAGCCTCGCTGCGCCTTTTCTTGCCCGCGGCGCGTAATTTAAGTAAGTGGACGAATACGGTTTTGTTGGTAGGGTAACCAGGTGGCCGGCTCAGAATCAGCGACCCAATACAAAGATAGGGGTTTCATGAACGCTATTGCGGACAATGCCATTGTGGCGGCCAAGGCTTGGGTGCTGTCTGCCAAAACAGCCTGCTATCAATGCCACGCAAATACGAAAGTCTTTGCCATCCTTCTGGAAGGCCCCTTTACGCTGCGCGGCGAACCAGACCTTGTCGTTGCGCCAGACGATGACGCTATCCTTACGCTAACGACGGCTGCCCCGCTGCCCAATGAGGCTCTAGCGGTCATTGGTGAATCTTCGCGGGGGCGTTACAGGCTTGATCACAGCCACACCGCGGGCTCTTCCTATTGGATGAATCACTGCGAGGCATGCGATGCCAAGTTGGGAGACTACTATCTGGAGCGCCCAGGGGAAGCGTTCTTTCCGATGGACGATGAAGGGTTCGCCCAACTGCACGCTACCCGCATTGAAGGTCCCATGGAATTCGGTGAGCCTGGTTGTGGATACAACGGTGCTCTCGCACATTGGATTGCGAACTTGAGCACGGGGCAGTTTGATGATGTCAACGCCAGTCACGCCATTCCTGGGGAGCGGCTATGAGCCCCGACATCACTTGGTGGCAGGTCATTGGGACGAGCGCACTTGCAAGCGCTATTGTAAATATCATCGCAAATGTGGCGCTTAAGCAATGGGACCATCGGCGGGAAGACAGCCGGGAAGACGAAAAACGACATGTGGTCTATCTGGATATCGCGATTCAGCTCGAAGAATTCTCGTTTCGAGCGGAAAAAATCCTAGAGAGCATCAGCGAGGGAATTGCGAAATATCGAGCTGAGCACGACGCGCGGTCGCTGGAAGCTTTGGAAGGACTTAGCTTTAAGTTCGATGAAAGCATCGAATGGGACAGGGTGCCGGCGGAAATTGCGGTGCGCGCCAAAACCTTTCCGCGCACGTTTCAGCGTTCCCAGGGCTTCATCATGGCCGCTTGGAGATATTGGGCGGACTTGGACGATGCTTGGGAATACGATGCGGAGCGTGTCGCGTTCTACGGGCTGGGAGCGATACGCTTTTGCTGCTGAAATTCGCAAGAAGGTTGGCGTAAGCGACGACCCTCAAGTAATCGAGCTAATAAAAGTCTTTGAGCGTCATATCGAATCGCGGCGCGCCGTCTTCAAGGCGTCCCGCAGTGAGGATTGCGTCATACCAGAGCTGAGGCAACAATTCGAACGAGAAGGCCTATCATTGCTGCCGCCAGAGGATAAACCTGCGGCTGGCGGCATCTTTGACTGATATCAAACGGATAGAGTATGCGAACAGCTTCTGGCCGCTTTTCCGTCCACGGCCTCGACGGGCTCGCGGGCGACCTGCTGTGGGATGGCAAACAGTCTGAATTTACCGCGTACGCCGAGGATGAAACGTATCGCGTGTTTGCGGGGGAGCCCACCATACATGGCGTGCTCAACGACATGACCAAGGTCTCCCTCTTAGAATGCGTGCAGCTGAGCTTGACACGCACGATGCGCCCGGAGGGGCAACGACAGGCCATGCGGTTCTTCCCTAACTTTATCGTTGAGGGGAGGCACCATGTCGACGCGCAGTCAGCAAAAATTCGATGCATCCGGTTCTTCATCGAAGATGCTGCTGATATCTTCTGTGATTACGGCTCGTTTGGTTCAACGATTCGGGCCAAGGGTTTGTGGGAGCAACTGGTCAAAGATTCTCCGGGTGAATATTGCGAGCCTGGCGAGATGCCCGTGGTGTTCTTCTATTCTGGTCGAGACGAAATCATCCGAATTGAAACCTCTGGATTCGCCGTCTCTGCGCACCACAATGTTCATTGGTCGCCCCCGTCACCGTCAGGCCTCCGACTAGATAACGATATCTCGACCACGCTTGATTTTAATGAGCCACAATCCTTTGCCGACGCCATCGGCCACGCCATCTCAGTGGTCAACTTGCTGAGCATCTGTGCCGGACGCGCGCAGAACTGGAAGGCGGTGGAAATCGACCTTGAAGGAACAGGGTTCGAGCCGCTCCGAGTAACGTGGAATCACGCGCCCCAGCGGGTGAGCAACCGACACGACGACCGACGACCGCATTTTCGTGATTTGCCGCTCAACCCGGTCAATCGGCCAGAAGAGTTCAAGCGCGTTGTCACAGGTTGGGTGAGTGCCTACGAGCGCGACCTCAGTGCCTGGGTTCGATTCAGTGAGGGGTTTGCCCTGGGCTCTCGATACACAATCGATAGATTGGTGGGTGCGGCCAACATCTTCGACCTTCTTTCTATTACAGCTGCCGCGGAACTTCCATCCGAGTTCGAGGAGGCTAAGAAAGTTGCGAGGGCTGCATTCAAGAAGCTGCCCGACTCGGAGCTTCGGCGCAATGCTCTCGACTCGATTGCTCGGATTGGCAAACATCCGTTGACGGCTAAAGCGCTCAAACGCGCGCAGGTTGTGTTGGATGCTTCGGGCGGCACCTTTCCGGAGTTGGAACGAGTCATCAAGTATGCTATCCGATGCAGGAACTACTTTGTTCATGGCAGCGGCTCGCCCCCCGTTGACATTTATAAGCATCGGGGTGCGCACTCATTCCTTACGGATGCCCTCGAGTTTGTCTTTGTAGCTTCACATTTCATTGAGTCTGGTTGGGACGTTTTAGCGTTCTGTCGCCTTGGCGGCACCGTTTCTCATCCGTTCCAAGAGTTCGTCTATCACTACCGGGATGGCTTAGCAGAACTGAACGCCGCCATGGCAATGTCTCCGGCACCAATGAAGAGCTGAGCGCTAGGCCTGCAACGTTCCGACCGCTCAACTAGAGTGATATCGGAGTGGGAGGAGCATGCCTTCGGCTGGTCATTGATGCGCACCGGGTTAGGCCCGATGCCCGTCAACGACCTTTGTGTAAACGCGGACGCAGTCGACGCTTTATTTAGAGAATGTGTCCAAGGTCACGCGCACAATGCGCTGACCGTTATGGTGGTCGCCCTGTTCCGGACCCAAGGGAGAATCCGACCGGTATATGCACACTGCTGCACATACGCTCTTAAGTGGTCAGCCATTCTACGAGCGCATAAATGGCTTGAGCATCGGGGGCCCGCGCGTCTAGTCCTTGCTCATGCGTCTCATGCTGGAAGCGCCTCCATTCGGCCTCATTCTTGCCGCGAAGTCCCAACGGAACTTCAATCGCGCCGTTCCCCCACAGCCAGATGTTTCTCGCTTTAAACTTGGCGGCTAACCGCTCAATTGGGACTTTCGCGTCGTCCTGCTGCGCCAGTACTTCGAAGGCCTCCGATGCTTTGAGCTTCCCACCCTTCGTGGGCAACCCATCTTGACCCAAGCAAAAGCCAGCGTCTGCATGGATGCGAGCCAAGATATCTTTGCACGCCGCGATGTCTGCGTCGTCACCGTCAAGGTATCCATGCTGCACGCCGCTACGGAAAGCGAAGTCTAAGTCCACAATTGCCTTCGCGGGAATGCTCATGGCGTTAAGCACAGCCATGCACTTCGGCGTATCGTTCGCTCCGGTTTGCGCAACTAACGCTATGCCAGCTTGGCCGAGCGTCTTTTGTTGGATGAGCTGGAAGAGATGGGGTAGCAGCCGAAGCTCGGTTTTTCCCTCGGTCAGCACGACTCGGTCGGCAAAAAAGACCTGGGCGGCGTGGGTCAGGGTGAAAATGAGGCCGACCTGGTGGTCAGCATTCGGCACTGCGGTCTCCAGAGCGTCAGCTAGTCGGGGTCGAGCACGCGTGCCATCGGCAGCAGTCTTGGTCATGAGCAAAGCCGAGAAGGCATCGGCGGGTGTAATCATCTGGGCAGAATGAGTAGTAAAAACCACCTGATAGCCAGACGCCGCCAAAGTCTTCAATGCTTCGCGGATGTGTTCCACGGCAAACGGATGCAGATACAACTCAGGCTCATCGATAAGCAGCAGGTTAACGCCACCGGGCGCAGCCTGGCCCCTTTTGATCTCGGCAAGATGACGAATCAGCGCCATTTGAATGGCCCGCTGCGAACCGTGGCCAAAAGTGGCAAACGCGCGGCCATCCCCATCGGGATGCTCATCTTCGAACACCCGCACGGTGCCCGACTTCAGTAGTTCCTCTATTAGCGGCACCGGGAAGTCGAGGCGGAT
>NZ_DASVMI010000117.1:0-2927 GCF_036384435.1 Dyella sp.
TGCGCTGGGCAAGCAGTGTCAACAAGGACAAGGGCGGCATAATGTCCAGGTCATCGAGCTGGTCATGGCCGAGATCGTGTGCCAGCAGCTCATGCACGTCCATGTGATAGCAGGCGGCGACCCGATTGAGCCAGGAGGATAGGGCTTCGCCTTCCCTTGGCGCAGGATGCAGCGGCCAGAGCGGCGTAGGCTTCACATCAGTTCCCGCTCGAATTGCCGACGCCGCTCGCTTGGGCCGGTGTAATCGGCCATGCTGAGCGTGCGGTGGTTGATCGCTTCCTCGCCGCTCTCCACGGCGACGAGGGCCGCCGCCATCAGCAAGTGCGCCAGTTCGCCGATGGTGCCCTCGCTGCGTGTGAGCAGGTAGCGGGCCATGTCCAGCGTGGCAATCGACGAGGGTCGCCGCAATGGAAGCGAAGCGGCGAAGCTGGCCAGCAGTGAGCAGCAATCGTCGTTGGCCTCCCACACCGGCAGCATCATGGGCTCGAAGCGGTTTTCCAATTGGTCATCCGAGCGGATGGCCAGGTAGGCGTCGCGCGTGCCGACCCCGACCAATGGGATGCGCAGCTCATTGCCGAGGAAGCGCAGCAGGTTGAGAAATTCCCGCCGGTTGACGCTGTTGCCGGCCAAGACGTTGTGCAGCTCGTCGATCACCAGCATGCGCACGCCGACCTTGCGCAGCAGTGCCAGCGCCAGTTGCTCCATTTCCGGCAGCCGTGGGCGCGGGCGCAATGGTGCCCCCATCGCGGCAAGTAGCGCGACGTAGAAGCGGATCACCGACGGTTCGGACGGCATCTGCACGACCAGCACCGGCATGTGTTCCTGGTCCGCGTCGGAGCTGGCCGGATGCGTGCGCCGGAATTTCTCGATGATCATCGACTTGCCGTTGTTGGTCGGGCCAACCAGCAGCAGGTTGGGCATGCGTTGCTTGTTTGGCCACGCATACAGGGTTTCCAGCCGGTTCAGCGCCTCGACCGCGCGCGGGTAGCCGATCCAGCGGTCGGCGCGAAGGCGCTGGATGCGCTCGTCCGCCGGCAGCCGAGCCAGCCCCTGTGCCGCTGGCAGCAGGTGTGACAAGTCGATGATGGGATATTCGTCCACGGCTACCACTCCTCGATCTGGTCGAACGGTTTGGCCGGAGGCAGGTTGTCTGCCTGCGGATCAGCAACGTCCGTTTTCGGCGGAATCGGCTTGTCCGGCGGAGGCGATGCCTTGAGGTGCTGGCGTCGATCCGCGTCGCGCCGCGCCTTGCGCGTGGCCTTCTGTGCGGTGGTCACGATCTCGCGCATCTGCCCGATCATGCGGAACAGCGCCGACTCATCCACCTGTTCGCGTCCCTGCTGCCGCAATTTCGTCAGCGCCTGCCGTTGTTCCCAGAGGGTGACAGCCGGGTGCGACAAGGTACGGTAGGGGATTTCCAGGTAATGCTGCCCCTCCGGTTCCAGCACCCAGATACGGCTGATGTCACGCGGGTCGCGCCGGATCAGGAAAGCGGGCAAGCGGTCGCGTCGTGCGATCCACGGTTTGAGCGCATCGGCGTAGTAGTGAATGTGGTCGATGACAAAGCCGGTGCGAGTCAGAGTACGGCGAATGATGGGCAGGAAATCGACCAAAAAAGCCAAGGCGCGGGTGACGACAGCCGGTACACCGACACGCGCCACGGCTTCTGACCAGCGCGCCGCCGGCGGCTGAAGCAGGCCGTTGTGCACAGAGCCGTGATAGGTGCCCACCGCCAACGTGAGCCAGCGCTCCAGCTCACGCAATGTCAGGGCGGCCTTGTTTTCGGAATCGTAGTCCCCGCGCTGGTCAGGGTTGGAGAAGGTCGTCCCTGGCAATTCATCGTGGATCATCTGCATCGCCGTACCGATGATCCGTTCCACGATGCCGCCGTAGTGCGGCTGCCCTGGCGGACGATAGTCCAACCGGATGCCGTGCTGCTCGCAGCCACGGCGCAGCGCCTCGCTCTTGAACTCGGCCGCGTTGTCCAAGTAGAGCAGCCTGGGCTTGCCGCTCATCGGCCAATCCATTTCTATATTCAGACCCTCCAGCCAGGGACGCTTGTCGCAGGCGACATGCACAAGGCACAGGCCGACCGAAACAGATGACGGCGCTTCCAGCGTGACGACCATGCCGAGCACGCAGCGGGTAAACACGTCGATGGCGATGGTCAGATACGGACGGCCAATCGGTTGCCGGTCGCGCTCGTCCACCACGATCAGGTCGATGACCGTGTGATCAATCTGCACTTGTTCCAGTGGCGCGGTCACGGCGGGAGGCTCACCACCGACACCTTGCAGGCTGCGGGACGCATCCTGACCTTCCCGGCGGCGAGTGGCCTTGAGCGGGTCGAGGCCGGCGATCCGCAGGGCCAAAGTGTTGCGCGCCGGCACCCGTAGCTTTTGCGCTTTGCAAGCCTGCGCGACCTCGCGGTGGAACGCCGCCAGGCTACGCTTCTGCTTGGTCAGGAAGCGCTTTTGCAGCAACTCGCGGATGATGCGCTCAACTGATTCCGGCAAGCGTCCCTTGCCTTTTCCGCCGCCGGACTGGCCGGGAACCAGGTCCGTCACAAACCCAGCACCTTGCCGGGCACGCCGGATCAGGACATACACCTGCCGCCTGGATAGGCCCAGCGCTTGAGCAGCGGCATCGGCGGCTTCATGCCCAACCACTTCAAGCGCTGCCAGCGGCCCGATGATTTCGGTCCGGTGCCGGGCCTGTGCCCATGCCGCATCGGGCAGGGTGGCCACGCCCTGCTCGGCAATTGGTAATGTGTCTGACGCCATGCTCACACCTCGCTTTGGTGCACACGAGTATTGAGCATAGTCGAGATTGGTGCAGATGACTTCTGATATTGCGTGGTCAGGAGCCGACTGCACACCTGGCGTTACGCCCCGTCAATTGGTGCAGTCGTCTTCTGAAAATGACAG
>NZ_DASVMI010000118.1:0-14636 GCF_036384435.1 Dyella sp.
GAAGAGCAGATCACCCCCCAGCCGTATCTGATGAAGGATCCAGTGGGTGCACGCTATCCCAGGCAGTGGGACGCGCTACTGATGAAAATTGGCGCGGTGGTAGCACTGCTGATACCGCTGGCTTATCTGGTGTGGTTCTTCATGTCACCCGACCGCGTGGCCGGTCCCAGCGTACAGCAGTTGGTTGACCGTGAATTGGCCGGTTACAGTTGCGCGGATCTGAGCGCGGCGGTGGACAAAGATGGCGGCACGGCGATAACAGGCTATGTATCCAGGCCAGTGGATCTGGAGCGGTTGCGCGGCGATGTAGCCGCGATACCCGGTGTGAAGACACCCAGCTACGCGGTAAAGGTGCTGATCTGGCCACATTGTGAAGTGGTCAAGTTGCTGACGCCGTATCGCCAACGCAACCTCGACCGACATGATGGCCTGTCGGTAACGCCGACCACCGGACACAGCGACCGCTTCGTGAAGGATGAGCAGGTCATCGTCAAACTCACCCAGGCGCGCCGCGATGGCTACATCTATATCGACTACTACACGGTCGAGGGGGAAGTCATCCACCTGTTTCCCAACCAGCGTGAGCCGCGCAGCGGCCAGCTGATCCCGGCCAGCCAGCAGATCGACATCGGTCAATCTGGAGTATCCGGTGGAGGCTGGATCACGGTTGATGCTCCCTTCGGGCAGGAGCTGATCAGTGTCGTGTCCTCCCCTAAACCGCTCTATGAAGGTATGCGTGCCGACAGCGAGTCTGCCAAGGACTATCTGCCGCTGCTCAAGCAGGCGATCGACGCCAACCGGACCGATGACAAGTTCGTGGCCGATTTCATGACCATCCAGACTGAACCGGCGCGCTGAGGAAATCCCATGAGCCTGAAAGACAAACCCTGGTTTAGGCCCGCGCTGTTCGTCGGTGGCGGCGTCGTGTTGCTGGCCTTGATCGTATTCGTGGCGCCGGCGATTGTGCCCGTCGTGCCGCCGCGCTTCTGGCAATTGCTCGGTTTGTGCCTGGCCGCGTTGGCGGTGCTCTGGTGGTTTACCCGGGGAGCGCGAAGTTACAGCCGCGCCGGGCGCGCCATGAAACGAATCGGCGATCTGGGTCCCGGCAATCCCGATGATGAGCGTGAGCCGCTGGCAAGGATGAGTGCGGCCATCCAGGAAGCCAAGCGAGCGATTCAGCGCTCGCCGGAGATGGCAGGCGGGCGCAATCCGCTCTATCGGGTGCCCTGGTTGCTATTCCTTGGCGATAACGATGCGCACGTACGCTCGCTGTTGCAGGCGGCTAGCGCGGTATCGCCATTCCCCGCGCCCGCGGCAGCCGACGCCGATGCCCTATGGCGCTGGTGGTTCTTCAAGTCGATGATTGCCATCGAGACCAGCCCCCGGCTGGTTTGCGACGCGAATGCCCGCACCGAGCGGGGCTTGTGGTATCAGGCATTGATGCAACTGGCCAGCGAGCGCGAACAGTTGCCGCTCAACGGTGTGGTGGTCTGCGTCGGGGCGCGCAGCTTGCTCGACGCGTCCGATGCGCTCAAAGACGTAGGCATGCGTCTGCGCCGCCTGGTCGATGAAAGCATGGAGCACTTGCAAGTCAACCTGCCGGTCTATGTGCTGGTCACGGGTCTGGAAGACTTGCCAGGCTATGCCACGTTCCGTGGCGCACTGCCGGCAGAGGCATTCAGTCAGGCGCTAGGGTGGCGGTTGCCGGAAAATGAAACCGTCAGCGCCGGCACCAGCGCGCGATTCGAGGATCTGTTTGCCCCGGTGGCCGAGCGCCTGCACGCCCTGCGCATGACCGCGCTGACCGCGCAGCATCACCCCGAGGGACGGCGTGGTGTCTTCGAATTCGTGCGATCGATCCAGCGGATGCAGACAGGCTTGCGCCAGGTAATCGGCCTTCTGTTGGAAGACAATCCATTCCAGCGCACACCACGTTGGAGGGGCCTGTTCTTTGCCGCAGGCGCCGACACGCATGCGCCCGCCGGTGGTTTCGTAGCAGATCTTTTTACGCGCTTCCTGCCCGTTGACCAGCCGTTGGCTACGACGAGTTTCAAGGGGAGCGCGGGGCGACTGGGAGTCGCCGCACTGGGTGTGGCTGCGTTGCTGGGGTTATCGATCTACCTCACCCATGGGTTGAGCCAGGCACGTAATGACGATGCACAACTGTTGGCGCAGACGCGGGCGGCCTGTACTGGGCGCGAGAACGCTGGAGCGAGTGGGCGTATCGCCTGGGTGGCCGGTTGCGGCCGTACTATCGAGCAACTGGAAGCCAGCGCTGACAAAACGCAGCTTGGCTTTGGCCTGCGTCGCTCCGATCGCGACATCGAACAGCTCAAGCACGAAGTCGTCGCGGATTTTTCCAGCCTGATCCTCGCGCCGTATGACCAGATGATCGACGAGGACATCGGCAATGGACGGGCGGGCCTCGAGCACGTGTTGGCGTTGACGCAACGTTTGCGGGTGCTTGATCGATGCAGGCATAGCGGCAGTGACTGCCTGGACAGCGAAGCACCGCATAATGTGGTGTTCGATTCGCAGTCGCGGCTGTTCGCGCCGTTTTTCACCGCCGATGCCGATACGCGGCGCGATCGGGATAACGCCCAGGCGCTTTTCAGCACCTACCTGGGTTATCTGCGATGGCAGAAATCGGCCGTATTGGATGATGAAGAACATCGCCTGCGTGGACAGCTGAGGCGTTTGCTCGCGGTTTACTCACCGCGACCGCAAGATATCGAGACCTGGGCTGACGCGCGCGCGGCGGGCCCCCGGTTGCAGGATTATTGGTTGCCCACTGGGCAACTGGTCGGTGTTGATGCGGGCAGCTTGCCGACTATCTCCGCTGCCTATACCGCCGATACCTGGCAAGGTGTCGTCGAGCCGATGAGCAAGACGATCGGGAATGCCTTGGCGGAAAAAAAAAGCCTGGCCGATGGCTTTCGTCATGCCTACTTCAGCGCTTATTTTCATGCATGGGCACAATTTCAGAGCCGGTTTTTTGATGGTGTGAAGCTCTGGAAGGGGCGTGGCAACGAGCTGGTTGCACGCGCGGCGGGTGACGAGAATCCCTACCGCTTTTTTTTTGAGAGCGAAAAGCGGCAATTGCTGAGCCTGCCATTGCAGTTGCCGCTATCCATGCGTTGGAGACAGGCCTGGGACGCTACCCAGGCTGCTGGCTGGGGCGGCTGGAGGCCGTTTGGCGTTTTTCTCTGGCATACGGTAGCCGGCTGGTTTAGCAAGTCCGGCGAGCCTGCGCCGACTTGGTTGCTCGCGCAGTTCGATACCCAGCGCCAGGTGCTGGCCAAGCAGAGGGCCTTGTTTGCCAACGGCTATCTTCGCTTGCAGGCGCAGGGAGGCGAGCAGAATCTGTACCAGATCATGGCCGATTTGTACCGGGCCAAGGGAGCACCCACGCAATCGCCCGCGAACGAATACGCCACGTTGCTGCAGAGCGTGGATCGGCCGGAGGACAAGTTCGCGGCGCAGTTCAAGGGCGACGATCTGGCGGCGTGGTCGGTCGTGCAGGGACCTTCACGCCTGCTGCTCTATCTCACGGTGCAGCGTGCTGCATCCTATGTGCAGCAGCGCTGGAACGAGGGGGTGGTTGCTCCGCTAAAGACCATGCCGCCGGAGCAACAGATGGCCGCGTTGTATGGTGCGCAAGGCAAGCTCAATGCATTCGTCAATGACTGGCTTGCGCCTTTCGTCAGTGAGAAAGAGCGCGCGCCTATTCGCGTCGGTGCGGTTGCCCTGCCACTGTCTGCTGGCTTTCAGGCCATGCTTGCCGCACAAAGCCAGACACAGCCAACCTCGAACGCAGACCAGCCGTTTCTGGCCGGTACGTTCATGTTTAGCGGACCCAGCCAACTCGGCAGCTTGATTGAAGGCAACACCGGTACGGTGGTCCAGATCGATTGCAAGGATCGTAATTACAGTACGACCACCAAGGCCGCGTCATTGGCGGAGTCAAAGCTGCCTTTGTATTGGTCGGCGGCAGGCTGTCTGCAAGCGACGGTGCGTATCAGCATGGAAACCCCGCCGCCGTCCGAAGCTGCCCTGGTACCGGCCGGCTCAGCTAGCGCGGCGAACGCCAAGCCACCTGTCGCGGCCGAGCCTCTGGTCGTGACCAAGCTGTATTCCGGGCAGGACGGTTTTCTGCAATTGCTCAAGGATTTCTCCACCGGCTCGCATGCGTTCACACTGGACGACTTCCGCGATTCCTATACCCCATTGCAATGGGCCGATATCGGTGGGCGTTTGCGCGATGTCGGTTTTGCCCAGGCCCAAGTATTTCTGACTATCGATCTATCCGATGCGATGAAGCAATACCTCAATGCTCGCCAGACGCCCGTGGCGCTGCCGGCTTCCATCATTGAATGAACCATGGCGGGAATAACCCGCAGGAGATATCCATGAGCATCGAACTGGCCCAGCTGCTTGCTCCCATTTCGCCCGATCAACCCGGTGGGGAAGACGTAAGCTTCGACGACGTCTTTGATCGGGTCCGTGAAGCCAGGCGTGCCGATGATCCAACCTTGCGCCAGGGTGACTGGCAGACCGAGCTGAAAGTGGCCGACTGGAAAAAGGTGATCCGCGAGGCCGCGCAGGTGCTGGAGCGCCAGAGCAAGGATCTGCAAATGGCGGTATGGCTGGGTGAAGCGCTGATCGCCAGTGAGGGGCTGGTTGGTGCAAGGCAGGCATTCGAGCTGTTGCATGGATTGCTCGATGGCATGTGGGACCATCTGTTTCCCGAACTCGATGGCGAGGATGCCGAGGAGCGGGCCGCCAAGCTGGCTTGGTTCAACATCTATGCGGGCGACGCGCTACGCAAGCTGCCGCTGTCCCCGGGCACCGTGCCGATGACCTTGGCCACATGGCTGGATTCGCGCGAAGTGGACAATCTTGCGCGGCAGAACCAGGAGGCGTGGAGCGCGGCGGTCGACGAGGGCCGGCTGACTGGCGAGGCGTTCGACAAGGCCATGTCCGAGAACGGCAACGATGCGCTACTGACGATGATCGATGCAGCCGATGGTGCACTGGCAGCATTCGAGCAGTTCAAGCGTAGTGCGGATGAAAAACTGGGACGTGCCGCGCCTTCTCTGGCGACTATCGAGGATGTTCTCAAGCGTATCCGGCAAGTTGTCGGCAAGACCGCACAAGCCAAGGGCATCGGAGTGGCGGTGGCCGAAGATTCGTCGGATGGGGAGGCAGGCACGCCACCAGGAGCATCGATGACAGCAGGTGGTCCGCTGGACCTTGAGGGCAATAGTGCCGCCAGTAAGGAGGCTGCCCTGCGCGCTTTGCGCGACATCTCCGGATTCTTCCGTCGTACGGAGCCGCACAATCCCATTTCCTTCATGATCGACAAGGCCATCGCCTGGGCCAACATGCCATTGGACGCATGGCTGGCGGAGGTCGTGCGTGATAGCAGCGTGCTATCGTCGATCCGCGATCGGGTAGGCATCGCCGGCGAGTGAATTTCCCGCCTCCCCCCATCGAAGGATCTACGTCGTCCACATCGCCTCTTGCATCACCAGGTAGGAGCGAATTCATTCGCGAAGCAATCTGCGATTCAGTCGCAGATTGGTGCTCTTAAGCTTTCCTTCCCGCGATTCCTCAACGCGTGGCATGGCGAACAAAATCACTCCTGCGACAGCCGCGCAGGTCACCCGCGTTACTCCTCCCTGGCAAACAACCCTGCGCGAAAGGCATAGGCCGCCGACTGGCCGTCCGGCTAATTCTTTCGCGTTTCACGCATTCCTAGACTTCCTCGACATTGCCGCCGCGTATGCGCGCTGCGGTTCGCCCAACGAGCAGGGAGATGACTCATGGCCAAGAAAGAGAGTACGCAGCACAAACTCGATCGGGTGCGCGCGCCGCGTGTGCAACTGACCTACGATGTGGAAGTCGGTGATGCGATCGAGAAGAAGGAACTGCCGTTTGTGGCAGGTGTGATCGGCGACTTCAGCGGCCAGCCGGCAGAGCCATTGGCCAAGCTGAAGGAACGCAAGTTCGTGAACCTGGACAAAGACAACTTCGACGACGTACTCAAGGGTATGAAACCGCGCGTGCAGGTGCAGGCGGAAAACAAGCTCAAGGACGACGGCTCGAAGATTGGCGTGGAATTGAATTTCCGAAGCCTTGAGGATTTCAGCCCAGAAAGCGTGGCCAACCAGGTCGAACCGCTGCGCAAATTGCTGGAGGCGCGTCGCAAGTTGGCCGACCTGCGCAACAAGATGGCGGGCAACGACAAGTTCGAGGAACTGCTCAACGAAGTGTTGCAGAACACCGACCAGATTACTCGGTTGACCAAGGAAGTGGGTGGCAAGCCCGGCGACGCCGAGTAAGCAGCCGCATCCGCCGCATCTACCCACACAGACCCATCGAGGCAACTATGGCCAGCACACAACAAGATGTCGCGCAGTCCCTTGGGACCGCTGCGGAAGAGGGCAGCCTGCTCGACAATATTCTCAGCCAGAGCCGCATCGCCAAGAACGATGCCGAGCGTGATCGCGCGCGCGACCTGATCGCCGAACTGGTCAATCAGGTCACAGACGGGCAGATCAGCATCTCCAGCGATGCCATCGCGTCGCTCGATGCGCGCATCGCCGATATCGACAAGCTGCTCTCCAGTCAGCTATCGGCGATCATGCATACTCCGGAATTCCAGCGCCTGGAAGGATCATGGCGCGGCCTGAAATATCTGGTGGACAACAGCGAAACCAGTACATCGCTGAAGATCAAGGTCTTCAATTGCAGCAAGAAGGAACTGATCAAGGACTTCAAGAACGCGTCGGACTTTGACCAGTCCACGATGTTCAAGAAGATCTACGAAGAAGAATACGGCACCTTCGGCGGTGCACCATTTGCCACCATGATCGGCGACTTCGAATTCAGCCGAAGCGCCGAGGACATGTACCTGCTTGAGGAGATGTCGCACGTGGCGGCCTCTGCCCATGCGCCGTTCCTCACGGCCGCGTCGCCGGAGTTGTTCGGTTTTGATAGCTTCACCGATCTTTCTGGCCCGCGCGATCTGGCCAAGATCTTCGATACAGTCGAATACGCCAAGTGGAAATCGTTCCGTGCGTCGGAAGATTCGCGCTACGTCGGCCTGGCCATGCCACACGTGCTGGGCCGTCTTCCCTATGGCCCGGAAACCACGCCGGTCGAGAGCTTCAATTTCATCGAGGACGTATCGGGCAAGGACCACAGCCGTTATCTGTGGACCAACGCCGCTTACGCGCTGGGTGCCAAGATCACTGATGCCTTTGCGAAGTTTGGATGGACGGCAGCGATTCGTGGCGTCGAGGGTGGCGGCCTGGTGGAAGGGCTGCCCACGCATACGTTCGCCACGGATGATGGTGAAGTGGCCTTGAAGTGTCCCACGGAAATTGCCATTACCGATCGTCGCGAGAAGGAGCTGGCCGATCTGGGCATGATTCCGCTGGTGCATTGCAAGGGCACCGACTACGCGGCGTTCTTTTCCACCCAGAGCGCGCAGAAAGCCAAGGAGTACAACACCGACGCGGCCAACGCGAACGCTCGCCTGGCGTCCCAACTGCAATACATTTTTGCTGTCAGTCGTATCGCGCATTATCTGAAATCGATGATGCGCGACAAGATCGGCAGCTTTGCCTCGCGCTCCAGCGTGGAACGCTTCCTCAATACCTGGATTACCCAGTATGTGCTGCTGGATGACAACGCATCGCAGGAAATGAAGTCGAAGTATCCGTTGCGTGAGGCCAGCATTGAAGTCGTGGACGTTCCCGGCAAGCCGGGAGCCTTCAAGGCAGTGGCCTTCCTGCGGCCGCATTACCAGCTGGACGAACTGAGCGTCTCGCTGCGTCTGGTGGCCGAGCTTCCCAAGTCGGCACGCTGAAACCCTTTCTTTTAAGGAACTGATTCCATGTCACAGAGCGACTTTTTCCTGAAGGTTGACGGCATCGAGGGCGAGTCCACCGATGACAAGCACAAGGGCGAGCTTGAGATCCAATCCTGGTCTTGGGGCGCGACCAACCAAGGCACGTTTGGTGCTGGCGGCGGTGGTGGTGCAGGCAAGGCGGACTTCACCGACATCACCATTTCCAAGTTTGCCGATAAATCCACGCCCAAGCTGCTTAAGGCGGTCGCGACTGGCCAGCACATCAAGAGCATGGTGTTGACCTGCCGCAAGGCCGGTGGTGACAAGCAGGAGTATCTGAAGCTCACGTTGGAAGACGTGATGATTTCCAGCTACCACTCTTCGGCTGCCGGTGGAAATAGCCCGATCCCGAATGAGTCGATTGGCTTGAACTACGCCAAGATCACCTACGAATACAAGCCGCAGAAGGCGGATGGCTCGCTGGAAGGTGCCGTCACGGTTGGCTACGACCGCCACGCCAACAAGGCAAGTTGAGATCAGGGTTGGGGCCACCGGACCTGCCATGCGCGGATGATGGGTGGCCCCGGCTCTTCGACTCGGGTGAGCGTGGTATCCGTTCGGCGGAATGCACCGTTGACGGCTTTTCATGAATCAGACGAGGTAGTTCATGGGCTGGAATACCAAGGTCGACGACTGGCAGGTGATGTGCGTGGGACAACTCGGCGGGGGAGCCGGCGCCGGTGGCGGCGTGTTCCTGTTCAATTTCCGCAGCGCGGCCTTGAAAGAAGCGCATCGTTTCACGTTCGTGGGAGGGGGCCTGGCTGCCGGCGGAAATGCGAGCGGGCTGAGTGTGCCGCCGGACTGGTCGCTACCGCAGGCGGGCTATGGCGACATGAAGCTCGACCGACCGTTCAGCCTGGACGATCTCAACCTGACCGCCGGTCGCGTGAGTACCATCGGTGCCGCTGCCGCACTGGGCTATTCGGCCATGTACATCACAGCCTCCACCAGTGCGGTGGGTATCCTTGCGGCGTCGATCGTGGGTGGCACTTTGTTTCATTCGGTGTACTGCGGCGGTTTCGGCATGGGAGTGGGGGCTTCGGGCATCGCCGCGGCCGGCATCTGGAAATGGACTGGCAACCTCGGCGGTTATAGCAATTCCGACTGGAATGACTTCTTTTGAGCAGCGACTTCTTCCTCAAGCTTGATGGCATTGGCGGCGAAGCCAAGGATGCCGATCACACCGGCGAGATTGAAATCGACGGCTGGTCGTTTGCGGTCAACGATGACCTGGGCGATAGCGGCGCGGTCGAACGTCTCACGGGTGGCATCGGTGATCTTCCGAAGTTTCGTCGGGGTGCCGAGGCCGCTTTCTATGGCATCACGGCGGGTGTCAGCGTGGGGGACCTGCGCTTGATCAAACGTGTTGATGCTGCGTCGGCGCCTTTGTTGAAGGCAGCCACGACTCAGCAGAAGATCGCCAAGGCGGTGCTGACATGCCGCAAGGCCTCGGGAGAAGAGGGATTGGAGTATCTGCAGATCCAGTTGAGCGATGTCACGGTCAACAAGTGGAAAGTAGGCGTGGGCAACAACGATGTGTTGCCGGTGGAGGAACTCGTGCTCAGTTATACGCGCATCGAATTCACGTACCAGCCGCAAGGGCGTACCGGTACCTCCGAGGGCAAGAAACTTGCCGGTTGGGATCGCAAGCTCAATTCGGCGATGTAAGCGCACATGCGTAGCGTATTGGACCGTCTTGCCGACAAACCGTTGCCCGAAGATAGCGGTCGTGCGATTTCCCTGACCGAATTTCGCGAACTGGTGTCGCGCGATCTTGATGCGTTGCTCAACACACGTTCGGAAGCCGCGCGGGTCATTCCCGAAGCATTCGAAGCCTGCCGCCAGTCCTCGCTGACATATGGTATTCCCGATTTTTCATCGAGCAATCTGCTTAGTCCACGCGATCGCGACCGTATCCGCCGATCGCTGGAGGCAGCGATAAGCCTGCATGAGCCACGCCTGACGAGGGTGCGGGTGGTGATGGAGGCACAGCGCGCCTATGAGCGCGCGCTGCGCTTTCGTGTCGAGGCCCTGGTGCACTTTGGCGGCGAGCGTGAAAAAGTGCAATTCGATGCGGTGTTGCAGATCAATACGCAGTCCTATCAGGTCAGTTGATGCGGGCGGCCCAGGTCTGAAAAATCTACTTGGCGCGCGACGCGCGCGATGGCGTCGATTACCACGGGGTAGAGTACGGCAGGCAAATCGTGTCCCATGCCTTCGATCAGGAGAAGTTCGGCACCGGGGATCGAGGCCGCTGTGTCTTGACCGCATGCAGGCAGGATGAGCGGATCCTCCAAGCCATGAATGACCAGAGCCGGTAGCCGCAGCGTGGCCAGCCGTGGGCGAAGATCGCCCGTTGCCGCCAGTGCCGCGATGTGGCGTGCGAAGCCGCCAGGGACATGGGCACGTCGTACTTCCTCACGCAGTAGCGACAATTGCACACTTTCATCGAAAGCATGCCCTGTGCCTGCGATCCGTCGTGCGAAGGCAAGCCCGTGGGCGATAAATGCCATTTCGTTCGCGGTAGGATCAGGAGCAGGGCGCATCATCATGCCCATGACATCGGGTGCTGCCGGAGGCAGGGCTGGATTGCCCGTACTGGACATGATCGAGGTAAGCGAACGTACGCGCTGCGGATAATCGCTGGCCATGAGTTGCGCAATCATGCCGCCCATGGAGCGTCCTACTATATGGGCGCTCTCGATGCCGAGTGCATCGAGCAGCGCGATGGCATCGCCGGTCATGTCATGCAGCGTGTAAGGCACCTGCGGTTGCCGGCCAGCCATCAAGGTGCTTACCAGCGTCGCGAGGTCAGGTGCGGGCTGGTCGGTGAAGTGAGTGGAGCGTCCGGTGTCGCGATTGTCGAAACGGATAACGCGGTAGCCGCGTGCGACCAGTGCCTCGCAAAAATCCGATGTCCAGCGAATCATCTGTGTGCCCAGCCCGGCGATCAGCAGGATGGCGGGAGCGCTATCATGGCCGAAGCTTTCGTAAGCCAGATCGATGCTGTTGGCCTTGAGTCTTTGGATTGCCATGTTCTTTCCTCAGGCGGGCATCGGTAGCGCGGTCAGGGGAAGCAGCCGTGAATCTTCAAGCGCGGCAGCGCGATGGCCCAGGCCCACCAGATAGGCCTGGTTACTGGCGAAAGCCAGAAACGACGACACACTGCGTTGCCGGATCATCATCGCCATATCCCATGATTCATCGTCGGGCCCTATCAGCCAGGCGTCGGCGGAGCCGAGGAACATGATTTCGCCTCCGCTTTCCTGGAGAAACGGCAAGGTATGGCGGATGTAGCGTTCAAACGCCTCGGCGCCGCAAATGGGTTCGGCAGGAGCCAGTGCGGGATGGGCCGAGTAGTCGGCCACACTGCGAAAGCGCAGCAGGTTGAGCATGACGACGTCACCTTCGATGCCTCGCTGTACGAAGCGGCGGCCCGTTTCAGCGGACGGTTCCAGATAGCGCATGGGCTGGGGAGTGCTCATTGATGATTCCTTGAGTGGCTCAAAAGGCGCTTGGGCAGGGACGGGCGTGTCTCTGGCACCCGCGTGCCGGATATTTTTAGCCGGGTAAAAATGGAAGTCAATATGACCCGGGTAAAATTTGTGAAACCTGACGTCTCGGAATCTCACAGTCGTCGAAGCGCCTTCCCGGCTGCTGACGTCGGTATGAATGGCTAAATAAATCAATATATTGGATGGATATCCGGGAGGCCGTCCCAGATCCTGGCAATGCGAATATGAAATGCGAATAATTGATCGTATTCTTGAATGCGATTAATCCATCGCATTTCGAGCATCAGCTTGTTCGCGATGACGTCCCTTGCCATCTCTCTTTTTTCGCGTCGGCCGCCTCTCGTGACAGCGTCCGGGGCGTGCATGACGGAGTACATTCCATGTCTCATTCCATTCGCACCGCCATCGTGACGGGTGCATCCAAGGGCATCGGCGCTGCCGTGGCGCGACGACTTGCTGCGGACGGTTTCCATACCATCGTCAACTTTTCTTCCAGCGCGAACGAGGCTGGGCAGGTTGTGGCCGCGATCAATCAGGCCGGTGGACGCGCCATGGCCGTCGGTGCCGATGTGGCTGACGCGGGATCGATACGTGCCCTGTTCGACCAGGCCGAGGCTGTGTTCGGTCCCGTCGACGTGCTGGTGAACAACGCCGGCATCAGCAAGGGCGGTTTGTTGGCGCAAGTGACCGATGAAGACTTCGAGCGCCAGATCGCGGTGAATCTCACGGGCAGCTTCAACGGCATGCGCGAGGGAGCCCGGCGCATTCGCGATGGCGGACGCATTATCAACCTGTCCACCAGCATTATTGGCCACTATCAGCCTGGCCATGGTGTCTATGCTGCAACCAAGGCCGCGGTCGAAGCCATGACGCACGTACTGGCCAAGGAATTGGGCGCGCGTGGCGTCACGGTCAACGCGGTCGCTCCGGGGCCGGTTGCGACCGAACTGCTGTTGACCGGTCGGTCACCGGAACTGATCGCGCGCCTGGTCGGTGACATTCCGCTCGGACGCCTGGGCGAGCCGGATGATATTGCCCATGTAGTGTCCTTCCTGGCCAGTGCGCAGAGCACCTGGGTCAACGGGCAAATCATCAAGGCCAATGGCGGCCGCAACTGATCGTAGCGCGAGCCATACGACATGACTTCTTCCTATGAACGCCAGCCCGGGCTGGCACGGTTACTGCTGCTGACTGCGATTCTTTTTGTCGGCTATCTGTGTGTTGCCATCCCGTTGCCCAGCGTGCCGGTATACGTCACTGCGACGCTGGGCCTTGATAACGCTTGGGCGGGCTTGGCTGTGGGGGTCGCTTTCTTCGCCACCATCCTCACGCGAGGACGTGCCGGAGCATTCACCGATCACCATGGGGCCAAGGCCGCGGTATGGCGTGGCTTGAGCCTGTATGCGGCAGGTTCGCTGATCGCGTTGGTGGCCGGCGCATGGTCGTCGCAACCGTGGCTGGCATACGGTGTTCTGCTGTTGGGCCGTTTGGTGCTCGGACTCGGCGAAAGTCTGGTCGGCGTTGGTGTCATCAGCTGGGGTGTCGGTATGGTAGGGCCAGCGCAATCGGGCAAGGTCCTGGCCCTGGTGGGAGCTGCCATCTACGGTGCACTGGCCATTGGCGGGCCGATCGGCTTGCTCGTGCTCGATCATGCCGGCTTTACCGGTGCGATGCTGCTCAGTGCCGTGCTGCCATGCCTGGGGTTGATCGCGATATGGCGCATGCACGGCATTGCGCCGCATCCGCAGGCCGATCGTCCGCCCTTAAGCGCGGTGATCCGGCGCATCTGGATGCACGGCATGGTGGTATGCCTGCAAGGCATTGGTTTCGCGGCGATCGGTGCATTCTTTGCGCTGTATTTCATGCATCGGCAATGGATGCACGCGGGCCTTGGCCTGACGGCATTCGGCACCGGTTTCGTGCTTGTCCGCCTTTGTCTTGGCCACCTTCCCGATCGCATCGGTGGCTTGCCGATCGCCATCGGATCGTTGGTGGTCGAGGCCATCGGCCAGGCCATGATCTGGAGCGCCCATGATCCGTTGCTGGCCCTGGCTGGCGCCTTCCTGACCGGGCTGGGGTGTTCGATGGTATTTCCCGCGATGGGTCGCGAAGTAGTGCACCTGGTGCAGCCTCATCTGCGGGGTACGGCATTGGGCGCATATTCGGCATTCCAGGATCTGGCCTATGGCCTTACCGGCCCGGTGGCGGGCTTGCTGGCTGATCGGGCGGGCTACGATAGCGTGTTCCTGATCGGCAGTGCGGCAGCCCTGGCAGGCCTGTGCATGGCGATATACCTGCGTTTTCGCGCCTTGGCCGCGGCGGAAGCATCAACGCGGCCGCTGGTGTGATCCCTGTAGAAGTGAGTCAGGAGTGAGACGAGATATTATCCTCGCCGCCTCACTCCTGGCCGCCGCCGCGTGGGGCGGCCTTGCTCTTCAATCCTCGAGCATCGCCTTGTTGCGTACCGCGCCCTTGTCGGCGCTGGTCGCCAGTAACGCATAAGCCTTCAGTGCGGTGCTTACCTTGCGTGCGCGCGTTTCGGTCGGCTTCCATCCCTTGGCGTCCTGTTCGGCACGACGTGAGGCCAGCTCGTCATCGTCGACGAGCAGGTCGATGCGCCGATTGGGAATATCGATGCGGATGCGGTCGCCCTCGCGAATCAGGCCAATGGCACCACCGGCGGCGGCCTCCGGCGACACATGGCCGATCGACAGACCTGAAGTGCCACCAGAAAAGCGCCCATCGGTGAGCAGGGCGCATTGCTTGCCCAAGCCCTTGGACTTCAGGTACGAGGTGGGATAGAGCATTTCCTGCATGCCCGGACCGCCGCGTGGACCTTCATAGCGGATGACCACGACGTCGCCGGGTTTGATCTCATTGGCCAGAATGCCCCTGACCGCCGAATCCTGGCTTTCGAAGACCTTGGCCTGGCCTTCGAAGACCAGGATGGATGCATCCACGCCGGCAGTCTTCACCACGCAGCCGTCCTGGGCGATGTTGCCGTGAAGTACGGCGAGCCCACCTTCCTTGGAAAATGCATGCTCGTAGTCACGAATGCAGCCCTCGGCGCGATCATCGTCGAGGCTGTCCCAGCGCGCGGCCTGACTGAAGGCAACCTGGGTCGGTATACCGGCCGGGCCTGCCTTGTAGAACGTACGGATGGATTCGTCCCGGGTCTGCGTAATGTCGTACCTGGCCAGCGC
>NZ_DASVMI010000119.1:0-3291 GCF_036384435.1 Dyella sp.
CGGATTGATGGCTTCGACCAGCCGTTCGAAGGGAACATCCTGGTTGGCATAGGCGGCCAGTGCGGTATCGCGTACCCGACCGATCAGGGTGGAGAAGCTGGGCTGGCCGGAAAGATCGGTGCGCAGTACGAGGGTGTTGACGAAGAAACCCACCAGATCGTCCAGTGCACTGTCGGTACGTCCGGCGATGGGACTGCCGATCGCGATGTCGTCACCTGCACCGAGCTTGCCCAGCAACACGGCCAGGGCAGCCTGGAGCACCATGAACAAGGTGGCGCCGTGGGCCTGCGCAAGTGCTTGCAGGCGCGCGTGCAGGTTGGCATCGATGTACAGCGGAAGCTGTTCACCACGATAGCTGGCCACGGCCGGACGCGGTCGATCCGTGGGCAGATCGATGACCTGGGGCAGGCCGTCGAGTTGATCGCGCCAGTAACCGAGCTGACGGGCCAGCAGGCTGTCGGGATCGTTTTCATCGCCGAGCAACTGGTGCTGCCATAGCGTGTAGTCGGCGTATTGCACGGGCAGGGGCTGCCAGTCGGGCTCGATACCCTTGCTGCGGGCGATGTAGGCACGCTCCAGGTCACGCCACAGCGGCAACAGCGACCAGCCATCGGCGGCGATATGGTGCAGGACGATCAACAGGTGGTGACTGTGCTTGCCATCGCTGAACAGCCACGTGCGGATCGGCAACTCTTCATCGATTCGGAAGGCATGGGTTGAGGCATCGCCGATGGCCTTGGGCAAATGCTCCGTATCGAGCCAGCGATGTTCGAAACGCAGCTGATCCGGTCGGCCGATCTGCTGGAACGCCGTATGAGCGTCGTCTTCGCCAAATACGGTGCGCAGGCTTTCGTGCCTGGTTACCACATCCAGCAATGCCGCCTTTAGCGCCTGCTCATCGATATGACCCAGCAAACGCATGGCGCAGGGAATATTGTAGGTGGTGCTTGGGCCTTCCAGGCGGTGCAGGAACCACAGGCGGTTCTGTGCGTACGAAAGCGGCAGGCTTGCCGGGCGATTGCCTGCGCATAGTGCCACGCGACTTTGCCCCGCGATGCCCATGCGTTCGGCAAGGCGTGCCGGTGTGGGAGCATCGAAGATATCGCGGATGGGTAGTTCCAGTCCCAGGCTGCTGCGGATGCGGCTGGCCAATCGCGTGGCCAGCAGCGAATGACCGCCCAGTTCGAAGAAGTTGTCATCGATACTGGCTTCGGGCAATGCGAGCAGTTCACAGAACAGATCGACGAGCCGTTTTTCCTGTTCCGTGCGTGGCTTGCGTCCCTGGCCGGACAAGCGCAGCGGCGCGGGTAGCGCGGCGTGGTCCAGCTTGCCATTGCGCGTGCGCGGCAGGGCATCGAGCAGCACGATAGCAGCCGGTTGCAGATAGGCGGGCAGGCGCTCGCCTGCCCAGTCGCGCAAGGTTTCACCAAATTGGGGTGGCGTCGGTTTGCCGGCTACCACGTAGCCGACCAACTGGCGTTCGCCCGGACGGTCTTCCCGCACGATGACGGCCGCTTGCGCGACACCGGGGTGTTCACGCAGTACGGCGGTGACTTCGCCAGGTTCGATACGCAGACCACGGATCTTCACTTGCTGGTCGGTACGACCGACGTAATCCAGTTCGCCATCTGCGCGACGCTTCACCAGGTCGCCGGTACGGTAGAGTCGCGCACCCGGCTCACCGGAGGGATGGGCGATGAAACGTTCGGCGGTCAGGCCGGGTTGGCCCACGTAGCCGCGGGCCAGACCTTCGCCACCGATGTATAGCTCGCCGGGTACACCCACTGGCACCGGGCGCAATGTGCTGTCGAGTACGTGAAGCGTCGTGTTGTCCAGGGCCTTGCCGATGGGAAGTTCGCGCAGGCTCGTGTCGCCGGGTTGCAGAACATGGACGGTCGCGAACGTGGTGCTCTCCGTCGGGCCGTAGATATTGCTGAGGGTCAGCGCGGGGCAGGTCTCGACGACGCGCCGGAAAGCCTGCGTGTCAGCGGCATCGCCGCCGGTCCAGACAGCGCGCAGTCGGGCCAATGATGCTGGCGCGGTCAGGGCCAGCGCATTGAACAGCGCACTGGTGATGAAGGCGGCGGTGACGTCCTGGTTGACCAGGGTGTCCGCGAGCAGAGTGATATCCGCCTCGCTGGGCGGCATGAGCGCGATGCTGCCACCGGTCAGCAGCGGCAACCAGATTTCATACGTGGAGGCATCGAACGCGTGCGGCGAGTGCAAGAGTACGCGATCCCGGCCGGCCTGCAACGTGCGATCCAAAGCGAGGGCGACGATACTGCGCTGGCTTACACCGACGCCCTTGGGGATACCCGTGGAGCCGGAAGTGAACATCACATAGGCCAGTTGTTGCTCGTGCGTTGCGGGGCGCGGCTGGGATGCGACGACAGGCTGCTCGTGATCGACCCGGATGATATGCAATGGATGCTGCAAATGGCGCGATGCGATGCCCTCGTCCGCAAGCAGGATAGAGGCGCCGGTCTGCTTCAATACCCAGTCGATACGCTGGTCCGGATACTGCGGGTGCAACGGTACGTAGTAGCTGCCGGCCTTGATGATTGCCAGCACCGAGATGACCAGCTCGAACGAACGTTGCTGGAACATCGCGATGCCCCGCTCGGGGCCGGCTCCGGCCGCCAGCAGGCAATCGGCCAGGCGGTCGGCGCGACGATTGAGTTCGCCATAGCTCAGGCTTTCGTTACCGCAGACCAGGGCGATGGCCTGCGGGGCGCGGCTGGCTTGTGCTTCGAACAGCCCGGCCAGATGGATGTCCGGCAGCGGATGCGCTGTGTCGTTCCACTCATGCTGGATTTGCCGGTGCTCATCGCCATCGAGCAGGTCCAATCGGCTCAGCGGCATATCGGGCGACGTAACGCATGCTTCCAGAAGCCGGATCCAGCGAGTCGCCAGCACCTGGGCCGTCTGGCGATCGAACAGGTCGGCGGCATATTCGAGCTCACCGATCAGGCCGGCAGGGATGCCGTCGATGCTGCGCTCGCTCAAGCCAAATGTCAGGTCGAACTTGGCGATGCCCACGTCGGGCAGGCTTATGTCCGCGACCAGGCCTGGCAACACCAGGTGCCACTCGGCGTTGTTCTGCAACACCATGGCGACCTGGAACAGCGGCTGGTGCGCCTGCGATCGTGCCGGATTGATGGCTTCGACCAGCCGTTCGAAGGGAACATCCTGGTTGGCATAGGCGGCCAGTGCGGTATCGCGTACCCGACCGATCAGGGTGGAGAAGCTGGGCTGGCCGGAAAGATCGGTGCGCAGTACGAGGGTGTTGAC
>NZ_DASVMI010000120.1:0-21261 GCF_036384435.1 Dyella sp.
TGCTTGAACTCAATCGCGAAATCGGCACGAGTTTTATCCTGGTGACCCACGATAGCCACCTGGCCGGACGCATGGACCGTGTCCTTGAGTTGCACAACGGCCAGTTGATTGAGCGGGTCAAGGCGGTTTAGTGAGGCAGGAGGGGCCATGAGGCGCTTCGCACAAAGGACAAGAAGGACGTAGTGAGAGTGCTTCTTTTGTGTGGGCGTCGAAAACGCCCGACTTGCGGCAACGCTTCGCAGCCTGACAACACAAAGCAAGTTGTTGGACTTGCACGCTCGTCACTGGCCCCTGATCCCGTGCGCCAGCCGGATACCTCGCACGGCTGACGCGATCCCGACACGCCTTTCATCCGAAGGTGAGAGGTTTCGGATGAGCACTTAGCGCAGACTCTGCGGATGCCGACGTTGTTCGCCGCTCCGGGCTTTCTGGCGCTGGCCATGCTGGCTGGCGTGCTTTGTGTATGCGCTCTGCCGGAACTGCCGCCGCGCTGGCCATTCATCGTCATGACATTGTGCCTGGTGATGACCTGCCGCTGGCGCCTGATGCGCGCGCCAACATGCTTCCTGTTCGGGTTTACCTGGATGCTGATACACGCCACGCAGGCCATGCAGGCGCGTATTCCGGAGTCCAGGCAGGGAACGGACGTGGCGGTGACCGGCTACGTCGAAGGGCTTCCAACCCAGTTGGGCGAGGCTGTGCGATTCGTGCTGCAAGCGGAAACCGCGCAATCCGGTGACGAAACGCTACGCCTGCCGGGGAAGCTGCAATTGACCTGGTACGGCAACTCGGTCCAGGTGCAGCCATGTTCACGCTGGCACCTCACTGTGCGCCTGAAGCGGCCGCATGGCTTGGTCAATCCCGGTGGGTTGGATACCGAGCGTGTTGCGCTGGCTCGGCGCGTGTCTGCCAACGGTTATGTGCGTGAAGATGCTGGCAACCGCATGATCGGCACGCGCGTCGTGTGTATCGACAGCTTGCGCCAGCGACTATCTGACGCCATCGCCTTATATGTTGCTGATCGACGCGATGCGGCCACGTTGCAAGCCTTCACGGTTGGCGACACGCGTGAGCTACAGCCCGTAGATTGGGATATCGCCCGTGCAAACGGTATTCCGCACCTGTTGGCCATTTCCGGCTTCCATGTGGGCATTGCGGCGATGGCGGGTATCTGGATAGTACGACTGGCTTACCTGCTGTGGCCGGGGTTGGGGCTGTGCTTGCCACGCCCTCGTACGGAGGCTGTATTTGCCCTGCTGGTGGCGGCAGCCTACGGGTGGTTGGCAGGGCTTGGCCTGGCGACGGTGCGTACATTGCTGATGATCGCCATGCTGAGCGGAGCCCGCTTCAGCCGTCGCAGCGTGCGATCGGTTCATGCCTTGGCCTGGGTGCTGGTCGCGATGTTGTTGCTCGATCCGCTTGCCGTTTTGTCCGCCGGCTTCTGGCTTTCGTTTGCCGGTGTGGTGTTGTTGATGACGTGCATGCAGGTGCGCCAGCCTGGTTGGCGGGGGATGGTCAAGGAGCTGGTGGCGATGCAGTTGTTGATGTCGCTGGCTATGTTGCCCTTGACCTTGTGGTTCTTCGGCGAAGCATCCCTGGTAGGCTTCGTCGCCAACCTGGTGGCAATTCCAGTGATTACCTTGCTGGTTGTGCCGGGCACCCTGCTCGCTATTCTCCTGCTGCTGGCTTGGCCACTGCTTGCCATGCCGCTGTTGTGGGGCCTTGGACAGATGGTGCATGCGCTATGGTGGATGTTCGGGCTGATGGCGCAATGGCCGGGCGCGCATGGCTATGTCCCAGGCATGGCCTGGTGGTCATTGCTGCTGGCGGCGGTGGGCGTGGTGTGGATGTTTGCGCCTCGGGGCGTCCATGGGCGTGCACTGGGGAGCATCTTGTTCGCACCGATGCTATGGCCCGCATCGCACGCGCCTGTGATTGGGGCGGTCGAGCTTTGGGTGCTTGACGTGGGGCAGGGGCTTGCGATCATGTTGCGTACACGTCACCACGCCTTGGTCTACGACACGGGTGCAAGCCATGCGTCGGCCTTCAACATGGGCGATGCGGTGGTATTGCCGACGATGCGCGCGCTAGGCTGGCGACATCTGGATCGGCTTGTCATCAGTCATGCCCACGACGACCACGCGGGCGGTGCGCCAGCGGTCATGGGGGCTTTCCCCCTGGCTCTGCGGTCTGCCGGAGAACCGCAAACCTTGTCCGATGCATCCTATTGCCATCCTGGCGAGCGGTGGACCTGGGATGGTGTGCAGTTCAGCTTCATCCATCCTGCCGCCGCATCCGACACGCAAAGCAACGACCGTTCCTGTGTGCTGCTGGTGCAGACCGCAGCTGGGGCAGTCGTCCTGACGGGCGATATCACCCGGCAGGTCGAGAGCCGCTTAATCGATCATTTTCCCCTGGCCGTTCCCACGGTTCTGCTTGCACCTCATCACGGCAGCCGCACCTCCTCCAGCCAGGATTTCATCGACGCCGTGCAACCCACGCTCGTGCTGGTCTCGGCGGGCTGGCGCAGCCGCTTCGGGCATCCGCACCCTCATGTCATCGAGCGTTTTGAACAAGCCGGTATTCCCTGGCTGAATACAGCCGATATGGGAGCCATTCGTGTTGAATTTCCGACCGATGCCGCTCCACGTATTGCTGAGCGATGGCGTCCGGATCACCGTCGTTTCTGGCGTGAAGCACGCTGATTCACGTGGTGGGGCCAAGAATCGGCGCGATTGCACGGAATCGTTCGGCGGCGCTGCTATGATTCGCGCTACGTTAACGTTTACGGAGCGCAGGGCTCGTGCTGGATATCCTGATGGCTGGCGGTTGGGCGATGCTGCCCATCCTGATCTGTTCGGCGATCGCGTTGGCGATCGTGCTGGAGCGCTGCTGGACACTCCGTCGCTCGGCGGTGTTGCCCAAGGGGCTTGGCGAGGAAGTGAGCAACTGGGCGCGCGCGGGGCAACTCGATCCAGCGCATTTGCAGACGCTGGCCGATGGCTCGCCGCTGGGAGAACTGCTCGCCTCGGCGCTGGCCGTGCGTGGACGCCCGCGTGAGCAGATCAAGGAGCGCATCGAGGATACGGGTCGCCATGTGGTGCATCGCATGGAGCGCTATCTCAACACGCTCGGCACCATCGCGCTGATCGGCCCATTGCTGGGTCTGCTCGGTACGGTGGTCGGCCTGATCCGCATGTTCATGGAAGTGATGCGCGGTGGCGTGGGTGACCCTATGAAGATGGCCGGCGGCATTGGTGAAGCGCTGATTTGTACGGCGTCCGGTCTGGTGGTGGCTATTCCCGCCTATGTGCTGCATCGCTACTTTCGTTCCAAGGTATCGGGTTACGTGGTGGACATGGAAAAGCAGGCTACCGCGTTGCTGGATGAGCTGACCGTGGCGTCCCCGGCGCCGCGCGCTCGTCGCAGCCCGGCCGCCAGCGCCGAATCCCACGCGAGCTGACCGCCATGCGCATCGGCAACGATCGTCGGCAGGATGACTTCGAGATCAACGTGATCTCGTTGATCGACGTGCTGCTGACCCTTTTGATGTTTTTCGTGCTGACCACCACGTTCATCCAGCACACCCGCATGGAAGTGACGCTACCCAAGGCCAGTGCCGATGAGCGTGACATGCAGGCGCCCGCCGTGACAGTGGTGGTGGATCGGGACGGCCATTTCTTCGTTGGCAGCGACGAGGTGCATGGCGATGGTGTCCAGACGCTCAAGCAGGCCATCGCGCAGGTGGCGGGCAACGATCATGATCGCCAGGTGGTGATCCGCGCCGATGCAATGACGCCGCATCAGAACGTGGTCACCGCGATGGATGCCCTGGGTCAGTTGGGTTTCAGTCGCCTGTCCATCGCCACCACGCCGACCGAAGCAGGCAGCGCCAAGTGAGCAGGAAAGCCGGGTCCGCACTGGGCTCTGATTCATGGCGCACGTACCGGCGTCTGCTGAGCTATCTCAAGCCTTATCGTGCCGTGGGAATGCTCGCCATCCTGGGCATGGTGATCGAGAGTGGCTGCCTGTCGGCCTTCGTCAACCTGTTGCGCCCGCTGATCGACAAGCTGCTGGCAGACAAGGATCCATACCTGATTTTCTGGATGCCAATCTGGATCATCGGCATCTTTCTGCTGCGCGGCATCGGTATTTTCATCAACGATTACGGCATCTCATACATTGGCCGCAACGTGGTGCAGGCCATGCGGCGGGACGTCTTCAATGCTTACTTGCGCTTGCCTGCTCGCTTCTTTGGTGATGAGCATTCCGGTCAGCAGGTATCGCGTATCACCTATACCAGCGAACAGGTCGCATCGGCATCGACCGATGCAGTCAAGGTAGCCGTCACCGAAGGCCTGACGGTCATCGGCATGTTCTACGTCATGGTGAGCAACAGTGCTTACCTGACCATGGCATTGCTTGTCATGGTGCCGGCCATCGTGCTCATCGTCACGGTGGTCAGCCGCCGATATCGACAGATCAGCAAGCGTATCCAAGGCACGATGGGGGCCGTTACCGGTACCGTCGAGGAGTCGGTGGGGGCGCATCGCGAAGTGCGCATCTATGGTGGTCAGTTACACGAAGCTACCCGTTTCGAGGAAGTCACCAACCATAGTCGTCGCCTCAATCTGAAAGTGTCGGCCACCAGTGCGATGTCCAGCGCCACGGTGCAGACGGCCGCTGCAGTGGCGTTGGCACTGCTGGTCTACCTGGGCACACGCCCAGGTGTGATCGATCGCATCTCGCCCGGCATTTTCATTACCGTACTCTCTGCGATGGGCGGCATGATGCCCTCGCTCAAGCGTCTGACCAATGTTCAATCGAGCGTACAGCGCGGTCTGGCCGCGTGCGATGACCTTTTCGAGATCATCGACATGCAACCGGAAATCGATCATGGCTCGCGAAAGTTTGAGCGCACTCAGGGCGACATCGTCTTTCGCGATGTGCGATTGATCTACCCGCGCAATCAGTTCCAGGCCCTGCGTGGTATAGACCTGCATTGCCGCCCTGGCACGGTCACCGCGCTGGTGGGACGATCGGGAAGCGGCAAGAGCAGCCTGGTCAGTCTGCTGCCCCGTTTTTACGAGCCCAGCGGCGGCGCCATTACCATCGATGGCGAGAATTACCAGGATTACACGTTGGCCTCCTTGCGTCAGCAGATCGCCTGGGTGGGGCAGAGCGTGGTGTTATTCGACGGTACGGTGGCCGATAACATCGCTTACGGCGAACTGGCCGGCGCTGCCGAGGCCGAGATCGTCGCAGCGGCGGAGGCGGCCAATGCGATGGAGTTCATTAGCAAGCTGCCCCAGGGTATTCACACGCCGATCGGCCAGGGGGGCAATACGCTCTCCGGTGGTCAACGTCAGCGTATCGCCATCGCGCGTGCCATTCTCAAGAATGCACCGATCCTGGTGCTCGACGAGGCCACTAGCGCGCTGGATACCGAGTCGGAACGACTGATCCAGCAGGCGTTGCAGCGGTTGATGCGCGATCGCACCACGTTGGTGATCGCTCACCGGCTCTCGACGATTGAAGGCGCGGACCTGATTGCCGTGATGGAGCAGGGGCGCATTGTCGAACGTGGCACGCACCACGAACTGCTGGCCATGCAGGGCCACTATGCTGCCTTGCATCGCATGCAGTTCAACGAGAAGCCTGGCGACTGAGGCCTGGTATGGCACTGGCCGACACATTGCAGGCTGCATGGTATGGCCAGGGTCGCGTGCCATGGTGGGTGCATCCGTTGGCATGGCTTTACGGTGGGATATCGGCATTGCGTCGTAGGCTTTACCGTTTGGGTGTCTTGCCCAGTCAGCGGTTGCCGGTCCCGGTTATCGTCATTGGCAACATCAGTGTCGGCGGTACTGGCAAAACCCCGTTGACGATAGCCATTGCCGAGGCGTTGCGCCGAGAGGGATTTCGACCGGGTGTTGTCAGTCGAGGCTATGGCGGTACCCAGCGTGATCCGCTGTTATTGGGCGCGACACCGAAGCCCGCACACGTCGGCGATGAGCCTTGCCTGATTCGATCGGGTGGCGTCGATGTGGCTGTCGGGCGTGATCGTCCGGCAGCGGCACGGCTGCTTCTCGATGCTGGCTGCGATGTGGTCATTGCCGACGATGGCTTGCAGCACTATCGCCTGGCGCGAGATATCGAGCTTTGCGTGATCGACGGGCAGCGTCGTTTCGGGAACGAGCGCTTGCTTCCGGCCGGCCCCCTGCGCGAGCCGCTGAGTCGCCTGCGTAGCGTGGATTTTCGCGTTTGCAACGGCGGTGAACCTGCCGCTGGTGAAATACCGATGAAGCTTGTGGGCGGGGTAGCCCGTTCGATAATCGATGGCCGGGAGCAGCCCTTGGCGGCTTTTGCCGGACAGCATGTCCGTGCCATCGCCGCCATCGGCAATCCCAAGCGGTTTTTCGACAGCTTGCGGGCCCAGGGCATGCAAGTCGACGGCTTGGCTTTTCCTGACCACCACGCCTATAGCGCCAGAGATCTGGATTTCCCCGACCTGCGCCCTGTGCTGATGACCGCCAAGGATGCGGTCAAGTGCGTGGGTTTTGCCCAGCCCCACTGGTGGTCGGTGCCCGTGCAGGCCGATCTGCCCGCCGCCTTTCTTGAGGCGTTGATAGAGAGGGTGAGGGCAGTCAGGCGCTGACGTGGTTTATCATGGGCGCCTCGGATTTATTCGCACGCGCTTTTTTGGAGACCTCATGAGCCTTATCCAGACGCCGGTGTCCTACGGTGAATTGATCGACAAGATCACCATCCTTGAAATCAAATCACGCCAAATCAAGGACCCGGCAAAGCTTGCGAACGTGCGCAATGAGCTGGATCTTCTCAATGCCACCTGGGCCAACGACACTGCGTCGCAGACGGATATATCGCGCGAGCGCGCTGACCTGCTCAATGTCAACGAAACCCTGTGGGATATCGAAGATCGTATCCGTCTGAAGGAAAAGGCTCAGGAATTCGACCAGGAATTCATCGAACTGGCCCGTGCGGTGTATTTCCGCAATGACGAGCGAGCAGCCTTCAAGCGCCAGATCAATATGAAGCTGGGTTCGCAGCTGGTGGAAGAGAAGTCGTATCAGGACTATCGGGCCTGATTGGCTGGTGAGGCCAGCCAATCAGGCCGCCTTCACAGGTGGTAGAGCCGACGGCCTCACTCATCCAAGAATGAAGCGCACGCTTCGAATCGCTCCACGACCGAGTCCACGCTGATCAGGCCCATGACGCCGGGTTTTTCGATCTTGGCGCCCCAGGGGATTTCGCTGGCCGGCTTGCCCAGGTATTTGCGTGCGGCGGCATCGTATTTGTTCACGCACCAACGGCGGTCGGAATAAGGACCGGAGCGGTCGGGATTGCTTGCTGCGTGCAGCCCAAGCACCTTGCAACCAACCGCGTTGGCCATGTGCATCGGGCCAGAGTCCGGCGTGAGCAGCATGTGCGCACGCGTGAGCATGGCCAACAATTGCTTGAGCGTATCCTTACCTGTCAGGTCCAGCGGCTTGCGTCGCACGACCGAAAGAATCGCATTGGCCATGGCCCGTTCGTTCGCCGATGGCCCTCCGACCAGCACGACACGCCAGCCCTTGGCAGCGGCATGATCCATGACCTGCGCATAGCGGGACACTTCCCAATTTCGCAGTGCATGACTGGACGTTGGGCTCACCAGCAGGGTGCGCTGATCGCCAGGCAATTTTTCCGCGGCCCAGGCGTGGGCTTCCTCGGGGATGGGGATATCCCAGCGAACCTGAGTCTGCTTCAGGCCCAGCGGCTCGCAGAAACTTCCCAGGGCATCGAGGACGTGCTCGCCGGAGCGCGCCGGGATGCGCTCGTTGATGACCATGCCATGTAGATCCTTGGAGCGCGCGTGGTCGTAGCCGATGCGTCGCGATGCCCGGATGCCGAGGCTCAGCAGGTTCGAGCGTAGCGCGACCTGCATCTGCAACAGGGCGTCAAAGCCCGTGGAAGGCAGGTTGCGATAGACCTCACGCATGCCCGGCCAGCCGGTGCCTTTATTGAAAGTGACAAAGTCGATGCCTGGCAGGTCACCGACCAGTCGGCGCTCAAGTTTGCCGATGATCCAGGTCAGGCGAGTCTGCGGCCAGGCAGTTTGCAGAGTCCGCACCAGGGGTACCACGTGCGTGACGTCGCCGATGGCCGATGTGCGGAGCAGGCAGATCGATGCGGGAGATGTCATGGGGCGTTCGGCTAGAATGGGCGGAGAGTTTGGATCGGACATGATGATGCAAGAAACGGTCCGAAAGGACGCTGGCGGCGCGATTTTGTTCGACGCGGCTGTTTCGCCACAAGTCGATACCGAATGGTTCTCGCCCGATTACTGGCGAGGGCTCGATGCGCTGCGCGTGCAGCCTGGCGGGCGCGGTGGCGTCGCGGTCGTCGATACCCCAGCCGGTCCCTGCGTGTTGAAGCATTATCGGCGCGGCGGCATGGTAGCGGCCGTGATGGGCGACCGTTATTGGTGGACCGGAGCCGATCGCACGCGAGGTTTCAGCGAATTGCGCCTGCTCGGTTTCATCGCCTCGCTAGGTTTGCCAGGGCCGCGCGCTGTGGCCACCCGCTACGTGCGCCATGGGCTGTTCTATACGGCGGACCTCCTGACCGGCCGTATTGCCCAGGCCTCGACCCTGGCTCAGTGCCTGGCGCAAGGTCAGCTCGATGCCGCGCTGGCCACCGCTACGGGTGAGTTGATTGCGCGTTTCCACCAGGCGGGTATCTGGCACGCCGATCTGAATGCGCACAATGTGCTGGTGTCAAAGTCTGGATTGCACTTGATTGATTTCGATCGAGGCGAGCGACGTGTGCCATCGATGGACTGGCAGCAGGCCAATCTTTTGCGCCTGCGTCGCTCCCTGCTCAAGCTCGGTGCGGCGTCCCAGGGCGAGGATGCCTTCGATGCCTCGATCTGGAATCCCCTGACCGACGGCTACAGGCGTACGCTCAAGCCATGAACTGGACCTTGCATTTTCTCGGTGTCGGAGCCGCACACGCAGTGGAACTGGGCTCGTCGGCGGCAGTGCTGGAGCGTGACGGCGAGCCGGTGCTGCTGATCGATTGTGGTCCCGATACGCTCAACCGCTATCTTCGTACCTATGGCAAGCCGCCTCGCGCACTCTACATCACCCATACGCACATGGATCATGTCGGTGGCCTGGAGAGCCTGTTTTTCCGACTGTGGTTCGACGAGGCATTGCGTGGTCACACCCGGCTGTTCGCGCACGCCGCCCTGATCCCTTGGTTGCAGGGCAGGGTGGCCGACTATCCCGGCGTCCTCGCCGAGGGGGGCGTGAATTTCTGGGAGGCTTTCCGGCTGGTGCCTTGCAGTCGCGGCTTCTGGCTGGATGGCCTATGGTTCGACGTGTTCGCCACGCGCCACCACATGCCGGGTACGTCCTATGGCGTGGCATTGGGAGGGAGTTTCGCCTACACGGGCGATACACGACCCATTCCGGAAATGCTGGAGCGCTACGCAGGAAACGGTGAGCTCATGGCCCACGACTGCGGTATGGTCGGTAACCCGTCGCACACCGGCGTGGACGATATCGAACGCGAATATCCCCAGGCCTGGCGCGAGCGCTTGCGGCTATATCACTACGGTAGTCAAGCCGACGGCGTGGCGCTGGTCGCGCGCGGCTTTCATGTTGCAGCCGCTGGCGATCGGTTCGTCTTGTCCGAGCCCCTTCCTCCGCGCGTCGACGCGGGTTGAATTTTCCCTGGACTCACCTCTCCATGACCACACAATCGCTACGTCGTTTCGCTCGCTACAAGGCCTGGGCGGACCAGATGATCTTCGAGGCGGCCGCAAAGCTGCCGGAAGCGGAGTTGACGCGCCCACGCGAGGTCGTATTTGGCAGCATGCTGGCCATGCTCACCCACACGTATACCATCGACAAGGTATTCCAGGCTCATCTGGAAGGGCGGGAACATGGTTTTACCGCGCGCATCACCAGTGAAAAGATCGGTCTGGAAGACCTGTCACGCCGTCAGCGTGCACTGGATGACTGGTATGTCGAGTGGGCCGACAACCTGGACGAACGCTCAGCGGACAGCGTGGTGCATTTCGGCTTTATCGGCGGCGGTGAGGGTACGATGACACGCGCGGAGATCCTGTTGCACTTGGTCAGTCATACCAGTTATCACAGGGGCTTCGTGGCGGACATGTTCTACGGCGCGGGTGTTCGGCCGCCCACCACCGATTTTCCGGTGTTCCTGCGCGATGTGCCGCAGGTGTCCTGAGAAGAAGTACGGGATGGCATCCAGGGCCTGGGCTATCTTCTTTCATGCCGATAGCGATCCCGTCTTGTCACTGGCCGCGTCGCCCGCTATTCTTTCGCCTCTTTGCCGGACCATGATAGTCCGACAGCAGGGTTTCACCACCGCGGAGAGGTGTCCGAGTGGTTGAAGGAGCACGCCTGGAAAGTGTGTATACGGCTTATCCCCGTATCGCGGGTTCGAATCCCGCTCTCTCCGCCAGTGAGTGAAACCCGGTTGATCCAAACGAAGTCTATGGTGGCCCTGTCGGTCCCCCCGCGACGATAGTTCGTAAACTCCGCCAGGTCCGGAAGGAAGCAACGGTAGCGAGCGATTCGGGTGCCGGGGTGTGGCTGGCAGGGCCGCCGCCTTTTCGCAATAGCGATGCCGGCCGCTGGCGCAGCCTGTAAAGCCGCCCTGCCGGCTGTGCCAAGCCGCCGCTACGCCACCTTTGACGAGGAAAAGCCAGTAAGGCTATAGGCTCGCGGCTGCCCTGCTTTTCCCTGTGTGCAGCGCCGAAGGCGCGACTTTACAGGCTGAGCCAGCCGCCGCCGGCCTCACTCAAAGCGGCCTCACGCGGCGAAGCTGCAAAGAGGCGCGCCTCTTGGCACAATCCCCATTCGCCCCCAGGTATCTGCGAATGTCCTATCAAGTCCTCGCCCGGAAATGGCGTCCCCGTAAATTCGCCGAGCTCGTCGGGCAGGAGCACGTCGTGCGGGCGCTGACCAATGCGCTCGATACCGGCCGCATGCATCATGCCTATTTGTTCACCGGCACACGTGGCGTGGGCAAGACCACCATTGCGCGCATCTTCGCCAAGTCGCTCAACTGCGAGCGCGGCGAATCGGCCGATCCGTGTGGCGAATGCGCAGTCTGCACGGCCGTCGACGCAGGCAGGTTCGTCGATCTGCTGGAAATCGACGCGGCCAGCAACACCGGTGTGGATGATGTCCGGGAGGTCATCGAAAATGCGCAGTACGCACCGGCGCGTGGTCGCTTCAAGGTGTACCTGGTCGACGAGGTGCACATGCTTTCCAAGCCGGCTTTCAATGCGCTGCTCAAGACGCTGGAAGAGCCGCCGCCGCATGTGAAGTTCCTGCTGGCAACGACCGACCCGCAGAAGCTGCCGGTGACGGTGCTGTCGCGTTGCCTGAAGTTCAATCTGAAGCGCCTCTTGCCGGACCAGATTTCCGGCCAGATGCGGCATATCCTTGGCGCGGAAAATATCGCCTACGAGGATGCTGCCATTGTGGAGCTGGCGCGTGCCGCCGATGGTTCCTTGCGCGATGGCCTTTCCTTGCTCGACCAGGCGATTGCCTACGGTGGCGGTGCGCTGCATGCCGATGACGTACGCGCCATGTTGGGCAGCGTTGCTCGCGGCCAGGTTTTGGGCGTGCTTGAAGCCCTGGCCATGGGCGATGGTCAGCAGTTGCTCGATGAGTGCTCGCGTATTGCGTCGTTTTCGCCGGATTTCGGCGGCGTACTCGATGACCTGGCGGCCGTGCTGCATCGCCTGCAATTGATCCAACTGGTGCCCGGTTATCGCCCGGAAAGTGGTGACGCGGACGATAGTGCCCTGGTGTCGCTGGCCGAGCGCCTGCAACCGGAAGACGTGCAGCTTTATTACCAGATTGCCACCACGGGACGGCGTGACTTGGCCATTGCCCCCGATGCGCGCACGGGGTTTGAGATGGCCATGTTGCGCATGCTGGCGTTTCGCCCGGTTGACGGTGGCCAGGCACCGCGTCGCGAACGCCCGGTTGTTGCGCCCGCGTCGCGCCAGGCCGAGCCGGCCGCGACGCCTCGCATGGCGCCCTCCCAGCCGCCGCTCGATCGCGCACAGCAGCAGGCGCCGGCCCCTGTTTCCGCTCCTGCTCCGGTTGCCAGGGTCGAGCCCCCCGCGCCGGTCGCGGCGCCTGCTCCGGTGTCCCGTGATGTGCCGCGAGATGCCCGTGGCCTGCCTATCTGGGAGGCATTAATCGAACAGGCTGGCCTGCGTGGCCCCATGGGGCAGTTGGCACAGAACGCGCACTTGCGCGAGCGCGACGGCCAGACCCTGGTGATGGCCTTGCAGTCGGCTCATATGCATCTTGCCGTTGAGCCGATGGTTGGCCAGATGGAAGATCGCATCAGTCAGGCTCTTGGGGAGCGCATCAAGCTGCGTTTTGTCAGCGACCAGAGTGTGGCCAGCCATACTCCGGCCGCGCGAGCGGCGACAGCGCGCGAGGAAGCGCAGTCGGCTGCCGAGCAATCCATCGAGAGCGACCCGCTGGTGCAATCGCTCAAGCGCGAATTCGGCGCCAAGGTGATTCCGCAGTCGATCAAGCCGTTCGAGCCTTGAGCGGCCCTATTTCATTTTTCACCGGAGACGTTTCATGAGAGGACAACTTGGCCAGTTGATGCAGCAGGCGCAGCGCATGCAGGAAGACATGAAGCGTGCGCAAGAGGAAATCGCCAAGCTGGAAGTCACCGGTACCGCCGGTGGCGGCATGGTGACCGTCGTCATGAGCGGCGCGCATGAGGTCCGTCGCGTGAATATCGATCGTAAGCTTTTTGCAGACGATCCGGAAATGGCCGAGGATCTCGTTGCGGCGGCGATGAACGACGCGGTCAACAAAGTCGCCGAGGCCAGCAAGAGCAGGCTTGGCGGTGTGACTGCGGGCATGAATCTGCCGGCCGGATTCAAGATGCCGTTCTGAGTTTTGCTTGACCGCTTTACATGGCTGGTCGTTGTAAGAGCGACTTCAGTCGCGATGCAATCTGAGATCACGTCGCAAATTGAGATTTGAACCTCAAGCTGCGACGAGATAGCGATTGGCATGACGCTCAAGTCGTTCCTGCATGCCAGGCAATCTGTGTTTCTGTAGCCAATTTAGGCTGTAAAAACCTCCAGGTCGCGACTTCGGTCGCGATTTGCTTCGCGACTGAAGAAGTCGCTCCTACGCGGACATTTTCATGGCATCGAGTTCGCCTTTGCTTGCCGACCTTATCGAAGCCCTTCGCATCTTGCCGGGGGTCGGGGGTAAGAGCGCGCAGCGCATGGCCTTTCACCTGCTGGAGCGCGAGCGCGAGCGCGGGCTGAAATTGTCAGTAGCGCTCGAACAGGCCATGAAACGCATCGGCAATTGCAGTCGCTGCCGCAATTTCAGCGAGGAGCCGGTGTGCGCTATCTGCGCCAGCACAAGCCGTGACCGGCATGTTCTATGCGTTGTGGAATCCCCAACCGATCTGACTGCTGTCGAGCAGGCAACCGGCTACCGCGGCCAATACTTCGTGCTACTGGGTCGTCTGTCCCCGCTCGATGGCCTAGGCCCGGAGGAACTGGGCCTGGACCAGCTGAACGAGCGTCTAGGTGAGGGCGAGATCGAGGAACTGATCATAGCCACCAACCCGACGGTGGAGGGCGAGGCGACCGCCCATTACCTGGCTCAGCTTGCTCATCGGGCGGGTGTGCGTCCCAGCCGCCTTGCGCATGGCGTGCCGCTGGGCGGCGAATTGGAATATGTCGATCGCGGCACGTTGGCCCATGCCTTCGGCAGCCGTCAGCATATGGACTAAATATCTTTCATTTAACCCGCTGCGAGGAACAGCTTATGGGTGACACCATTTTCGGCAAGATCATCAGGCGTGAAATTCCCGCAGATATCGTCTATGAAGACGACGATGTATTGGCTTTCCGGGACCTCAATCCGCAGGCACCTGTGCATGTGCTTTTCATCCCCAAGCGTGCCATTGCCACGTTGGACCAGGCCGCCGCGACCGACGCGGAACTGCTCGGCAAGCTGCTGCTTGCCACCGCTGCGTACGCGCGCAACGAAGGCTTGGCCGAACAGGGTTATCGCACGGTGATCAATTGCAACGAGCATGGTGGCCAGACCGTTTTTCACTTGCATGTGCATTTGCTGGCAGGGCGCCATATGCATTGGCCGCCGGGCTGAGGCTGTGATCGTCGGCTTTTCATGGCCACACCTTCCAGCCGCGCGTAGGAGCGGTTTTCAGTCGCGAAGCAATCTGCGATGCAGTCACAGATTGGGGCTCTAAGACCTCCAGGCTGCGACCACGTTGCAACTTGCATCGCGACTGAAGGGAGCCTCTAAAAACCTCCCATCGAAATCGTCTTTCCGGTGAATCCCCCGAGGGGACCCGGGACCGGAATCCAGCGCCTGTAGAGCCATCAGAGCCAGGTCATTTACGTCCCGGCTTTCGCCGGGACCGCGGGTAGGATGGGTTTTTAGGGGTTCCCTGAAGTCGTTCTTACAAAAACGCCGGCTCAGGGCCGGCGTTTTTGTGAATCTTACTTGTGTCCTGCTGGCGGGGCGCCACGCGGGACCACGATCACGCGAGGAGCATAACCGCCCCAGTAGGGGCCACCACCCCAGTACGGGCCGCCGCCCCAGTAGGGGCCCCAGAACGGGTCATACCAGCCCGGCGGGTAGGGATAGGCGGCAACCGGCACACGCTTGGGCCACAGGTAGACCACCTCGGCCTCCACGCGGGGATAGGCGTAATCATATTCGCCAACCTTCTGCGACACGGTGCCGTGTAACGTCCCAACGATGGTCAGTTCGCGACCGCGAGAGAACACTTCGGGGTCGTAGAAGCCCGTGCGACAAGCCACGAACCGGCCTTGACCTTCTGATTCGCTCTTGGGCTCAGGACGGGCCTCGCTATCCAGCGGGCGGGACATGACATAGAAGCACGTTTCCTGCGGACCTGGCTCTGTCTTGATGATTTCACCACCCCAACGGACCTTGTTGCCGCCAGCGCCGCCCTGCTGGGCCTGAGCCGTGGTGATGGGGGTATAAGTGCCCTGCAACGGTTGGGGAATCGTCGCACAGGCGGCCAACGTGGCGGTCAGCGCCGCCAGGGCCATCGTCTTGTACATGGGCATGATGGCTTTCTCCTTTGAGGCCGGAAGCATGCATTTCCTTCTAAACACCTTTATTTGACCACGCGGCGTGGTCGAAATTCCCGTACGGCTTGCCGGAAGGCGCGCAGCAATTCAGGGGGCGGTTCGTCATGGGCGTAGCGCAGGTCGAGATAGCTCCTCATCAGGCCTTCCAGCTTGTCGCGCTGATGGGGCAGGGCCCGCGCAGCACGCGTCAGGTAATGCTGCGGTCCTTCGCTATGTCGGCGCACCAGGTCGACGCCGGCCAATTTGTGCTCCAGGCGCATCATCGCAGCACGGAGCGGGTCGGTTTCGCGTTGTCGCCACAGGGCCCATAGTAACCCCAACGTGGCAAATACGACGCAACCGATCGCCAGCAGCAACCCGAGCTTCTCGGCATCGGCATCCCGTATGCCAAGGGGGGAAAGCAGACCGCGCTGACGCAATGCGCTGAAGCCTACAACGCCTTGATTCCACCAACGGTTGACGACGTCCCAATGGTTACGTGCATCGCGCAGCCAGGCGCTGCCAAACCACTGGGATTGACTGTCGGCCACGGCCGAGGCTCCCAGGTCGACACGATCCGGCCGCACGGCAGCGGTGGGGTCAATACGCACCCAGCCCCGTCCAGCGATCCAGACTTCACTCCAGGCATGTGCGTCTGATTGCCGCACCAGCAGATAGTTGCCCAGGTCATTCCAGTAGCCGCCCTGGTAACCGGTAACGATACGGGTGGGAATGCCGGCGGCACGCATCAGCACCGTGAATGCCGAGGCATAGTGCTCGCAAAAACCTTCGCGCGTGGAAAACAGGAAATCGTCCATGGCGTCGTGTCCCAGCGGCGCGGGGGATAGCGTGTAACGGAATACGCCGTTGTGAAACATCGTCAGCGCTTCGCGCACGATCGCGTTGACATCGTCACCATGCTTTTGTCGCCAGGTGCGTCCCAAGGCGAGCGTCCTGGGATTGAACCCCTGTGGCAGTTGCAGTGCGGCGCGACGCCAGCGATCGTCCAAGTTGGGTTCGAGCCGGTAGACCAGCGCGGCCTGCATGGCATAGGTCGTTGAGTCGTTGATCGGACGAAAGGCCTGCATCTCGCGATCACCAGCCAAACGGCCGATCGAGGGAGCGCTCAGGGGCATGTCCAACGCCGGGAGTACGCTTTGGCCACTTGGCTCCAGGCTTACCTGATAGCGAATGACGTTGCGTGCCTCCATGTCCACGGTGCGGCGCCGCGTCGCCGCATGGCTCCAGCGTCGACCGTCATAGCCCCACATCACGTAGGCGCGAAAGTAGCGCGAACTGTTGGGTGGAGGGCGATCCTCGAAGCTGACGCGCATCGCCGGACGATCGTCATTGAGCAGATTGGAAAAATCACCAGGTGCTAGATCATCGCTGAGACCCGAGCGTGCTTGCGACGACTGAGGCGCCCCCCATAGCGGTGAGCTCAGGCGCGGTACAACCACGAACGCGAACAAGGTCAATGGCAGCGAAAGCCCCAGCGTAACCAGGACCGGGCGAAATTCGCCCTTGAACGATACCGGCAGACGAGCGGGCTCTAGCGCGCGCAGCGCTGCCATTGCCGGCAGCAAACCCAGAGCGACCACGAATGTAATGACCAGGCTCTGGTCGAACAGCAGGGCCGTCATCAGGGTAAAGCATGTAAACGCGACGATGACGCGGGCATCGCGTGAGGATTCTGATTCGAGCAGTTTCAAGACCAGCAGGCCCACGGCCAGTGCCGCGCCGGCTTCACGCCCGAACAGGCTGCCATAACTGGTGACGATGGCTACGGCCAACAGGCCAAGCAGTGGCAATTTCACATACGCTGGCGCGCGGCCAGGCTGCTCCAGGCGACGCCAGCGACGCCATCCGAGCAACAACGCAAGCACAATGGTCAGCCAGATGGGCAGGTGGCTGGCATGGAGCGCCACGACCACGGCGATCGCCAGGCAAAGCAGGTCGAATACGCGGGTAGAGACCGGCGCTTCCGTACGCACGGGGCGTCGCAGGGTGAATTTCACGGCAGGCGCGCCAGTGCGTTCATGCAGCGCTCGTAGTGTGAGCGTCCTCTTCCTGCGGGAATATCTTCCTCGGGCAACCAAAGGCTGCTGTGTCGGCCCATGGTTTCGGCTTCACCCAGCCAACGTGCGAGGCGCGCGATGCGTGTCTCGTTGTCCAGATGCTCGAGCGTGCGCCAATCCAGCGTCCAATCCTGCTTGCCCTCGGGTTGCTCGAACTCCTTGACCAGCAGACTGTGATGACGGGCACTGACCTTCCAGGCAATGTGCCGTATCGGATCGCCCGGGCGGTAGTCCCGCAAGGCGGAGAGGTCGTCGCCGCGCCGCCATTGCTGGCGTATTTCCTCGTTGTCGGATGGCATGTTCGGCGGTGGCCCGAAGATTTCAGGACGAGGCCACACGAGCACACGCTCCTGCGGGTATAGCCAACTCCATGCGCGAAACAAGCCAAATGGCCAGGTGGTCCATACCTTGATGCGAGGCAGTTCCTGCCAGCCGCGCTCGAGTGTGGCCAGGGGCAGGGTGATCTGGGCATTTTCGTTCGGACGCAGCGCAACGGCATCTTGCGCGCCCTGCATGTCGATCTGGATGCCTTGGTGAGGCCGCCCGCTACTGACGAAATGCAGGTGAACATCGATCGGCTCCCCAGCCACCGCGTGCCCGGCCTGCACCGATTCCATGCGCAGCCCGTTGAGCGCGCGAAAAGCCACCAGCATGCTCGACAGGGACGTCGCGCCGAGCAGGCAGGTCAGCAACAACGCGGCGTTGTTGACGTAATTGAGTGCACCGACCAGCATCACCATCAGCAGGAAAGCGAAGCCCGCTCCAAAGGCGGAGGGCACGATGTAGATACGGCGGCGATGCAGCAGGATGGGCAGGCTTTCGCCGCGGCGATAGCGTGTCAACGCCGGCAGGCGTCCTTCGGCCCAGCGTTGCATGCGCGCGAAGGCCTCTTGCATCAGTTGACCGCCACCTCGGCCAGCAGGGCGCGAGCCAGTGCATCGCCTGTGGCGCCGCGAGCCGGGACCAGGCGATGGGCAGCCAGCGCCACGAACAAGGCCTGGATGTCCTCGGGAATGACATGGGCACGTCCGCTGAGCCACGCCCAGACGCGCGCAGCACTGAGCAGGGCAAGACCGGCGCGTGGTGATAGCCCTACTCGGACATCGGCATGCTTGCGGCTGGCACCCAGCAAAGCCTGCAGATAGTCAAGCAGCGCGGAGCTGGCCGTGACAGTCTGCGTTTCACGTTGCAGTGCCGACAGGTTTTGCGCATCCAACTGTGGCTCCAGTTGAGCCAGCAGATCGCGGCGGTCGCTACCGACGAGCAGTGCGCGTTCCGCGGCAGGATCAGGGTAATCGATCGACACGCGCAACATGAAACGATCCAGTTGGGAGTCCGGTAACGGGAACGTGCCGTTCAAATCCACCGGGTTCTGGGTTGCCACGACGAAGAACGGTTGGGCCAGCGTATGGGTTTGCCCATCCACGGTGACCTGTCCCTCGGCCATGGCCTCCAGCAGGGCGCTCTGTGTCTTGGGCGTGGCGCGGTTGATTTCGTCGGCAAGCAACAGGCCGGTGAATATCGGGCCTGGATGGAAGCGGAACTCACCGGTCTCGCGCTCGTAGACGCTGACCCCGATAATGTCCGACGGCAGCAAGTCGCTGGTGAACTGCACGCGCTGGAATTCGAGCGCAAAGCTGGATGCCAGAGCGTGTGCCAGGGTCGTCTTGCCGACACCCGGAACATCTTCGAGCAGAAGATGGCCCCCGGCGATCAGGCAGGTAAAGGCGAGTTTGACCTGGCGCGGCTTGCCAAGAAGCACGCGATTGACTTGAGCCATGGCGGCATCGAGTCGGGCGCGCAACGTTTCATCGTGGAGTGAAGTCATGGCGGACATGGGCGATGGGCAGCCGGTGGTGGCGGGACGGGGAGATCGCGGATGTGCAGAGGCCAGTGTAGCGGCGGGACTCCGGCGCTGGCGAGCCGCTTTTGTGATCGCGTTCGTAGGCCTGTGTATCTTGAAGCTGGCGGTGGCAAGTCATTTGTCGCCCTTCGGTGACGAAGCCTTTTATTGGCTTGAGAGTCGCCATCCGGCATGGGGGTACAGCGATCTGCCGCCCATGACGGCATGGCTGATTCTGCTTGGCGAACGCGTTGCCGGCCATGGATTGCTGGGAATGCGCTGGCCTTTTCTGGTGCTTGGTGCAGCGCTGCCATGGCTGGTGGTGTGGTTTGCACGCGAGGCTTTTGATGGCCGGGCCGGATGGCAGGCCGGGCTTCTGTGCCTGGCGTTGCCTTTGGCCGGTAGCCTGGGTGTGATGGCCTTGCCCGACGTTCCGCTGACGGTCGCTATCATGCTTGCGCTGGTGGCCTTGCTGCGCGCGATGCGCGATGGGCGTCTGGCTGATTGGTGCCTGCTTGGTATGGCCCTTGCCATGGCCTGGATGACGCACTATCGCGCAGCGATGGCGATGTTCGCCGGACTGCTGTTATTCGTACTGACGCCGCGTGGTCGATTGCAATGGCGCCTCGGTGGTTTCTGGTGCGCCATGATGGTGGCATCGCTGGGTTTGCTGCCATTAGTGATTTCCAATGTGCAACAGGGGGGCGCTGGCATTACTTTCCAGGTGATGCAGCGAAATGCGTGGCAGTTCCAACCTGATGCCCTGGTGCAGCCTCTGGAGCAGGCCATTGCATGTACGCCTCTTCTGTACGGCGTTTTATTATGGGTGGCCTGGACCAGTTGGCGTCGACGTGGCGATGGTGCGCCTTGGGACGTGATCGCGATCACTTCGCTCGGATTCATCGTGCCGTATTTCGTATTTGGCCTATTCGCCGATGATTTGCGCTTTCGCGCACACTGGCCATTGCCGGGGTACCTGCCCTTGCTTGCCGCAGTACCGGTGCTATGGCGCGGTCGGGCCTCGACCCAGAGGCGTGCACTTGCGGGGTGCACTTTTGCGCTGGCGGCACTGGGACAGTTGGCTGGTTTGGGGTATCTGGGAGTGGCTGCCATGCCGGGTGCCGTGACGTCCTTGGCCACACTGAAGGCATTTCCGCGCCATTTCGTGGGATGGCAGGAAAGCGGCGAGGTGGCAGCACATTTGATCGACCAGCAGCCACGTGTGATGGTCGCCGATAATTTCATGCTCGCGGCTGAACTGGCTTTCCAACTCGACGGCAAGGTTCCGGTGTATGCGCTGGACAGCTCGCTCAACGTCAAGCACGGCCGTGCACCCCAACTGGCCGCGTGGAAGCTCGATGAGTCAGGCCTGCGCCTGGCACACGCGGGCGAGCCGATCTGGCTGGCGGTGGATGAAACCTCGCTGCGCGAACGCGAACGCCATGCATGGTTGGAAAGCGTATGCGGGCGCATCGCTGATGTTCAGCCCATGCAGCGCCTGGACTTGTTCGGTGGCGCCAAACGCATCGCATTTTATGGCGGGCGTGTGCCTGCTGAGCCGGCACCGGCGGCCGCTGATTGCGTAATCGCCCGTGACGCTCAACTCCCGCCATCACCACGTAACCGCGATGAGCCATGACGTGGATACGGATCGCAATTCATGGATCCGATCCGTATCCGTGCTGCCGTGATCCTTTCATGGCGCAAGGTGTTACCAGCTCGCTTGGGTCTGACTCCGTCACCGGCACTGCATGGGTGCTTCTGATGCGGGCAGGTCGGTGCTGCATGTCCATTGCGAACCTTGGCTGGGTGTGGTCGACAGCCAGATGTGCTTGCCATCGATCTGGTGTGAGGTTGACTTGATCGTGACCTGGATGGCACACGTATCGTTCTGGCCTTCAAAGGCACCCGTATCAATGGCACTGACATTCTTTTCGGCATAGTCGCTGGCATTGCGAATGCCTGCCTCGCCATTGGCCGGACAGCGGCCCATGTTGTTATAGGCCTCGACGACGGCAGGCTTGAGGGCGACGGCGCTGTAATAAGCCGCCGTGGCCTGCGAGCGCGTGACGTATTTCTGGTACTGCGGAATGGCGATCGCGGCGAGGATTGGAACGATGACCAGTAAACACACGCAAAGCACGGAAATGGCAATGACTGCCCCGGAG
>NZ_DASVMI010000121.1:0-5932 GCF_036384435.1 Dyella sp.
GGGTCACGTTGATGTCCAGGTCAGCCGAATAGCTGCCAAAATGCCAATTGATGTGCTCGCCAGCCAGTTGCACGATCAGCCGGTCGCCTTCGCGATGCTGGGTGACCGTGAGCTTGTCCAGTATCGACTTGTCGGATGCGCAGGCACGCCCGCTCAAGTCGCCACTGGTAGCACTGTCGCTGCCATTGACATGCAAGTCATAGGCATTGACGTCGAACTGCACCTGGCGGACACCCGCCAGATCGAGCTTCAGTTCGCGCGGTGCTTCGAACTTGCAGTCCTGGCCCGCATGGGCGGCAAGGGGTGCCAGCAGCAAACTGGCTAACAGGAGACGACGCATGGATGCTTCCTCGTGAAGGGGTCAGCGGTGTGATGCAGCTCGGCGAAGAAAGGTTGCATGGGAGTGGTTGGGATCAGGGCGAGGAGCGCGGGGTTGAGCCTCCCCGCGACGCCAAGGGTTGCCCAACCAGACTGATATTGCAGGAATCTCTCGTCGCTCGGGCGCTTGCGACCTCACTACCGACTATTCACTGCTCATCCCTGGCTTCTCGCCCTGCTTGACCCGTTGCCACAGCGCTTCCTGGGCACCCAGGTCGCGCTCGGCCAATGGCGTTCCTTCGCGTTCGGCCAGTTGTTCCATGCACCGGAAGCGGGTTTCGAACTTGGTGTTGGCGTGGCGCAACGCCTGGGAGAAGTCGACATCGGCATGCCTGGCCACGTTCACCGCGACAAACAGCACATCGCCGATCTCATCCTGCAAGCGTGCCTTGTCCCCGCCCTGGGCGAACTCCTGCCGCACTTCCTCGACCTCCTCGACCAGCTTGTCCAGCACGGGCGAAGGATCTGGCCAATCGAAGCCGACCCTGGCCGCGCGCTGCTGCAACTTGGTGGCGCGCTTCCACTCGGGCAGGCCATGCGAGACGCCGGCCAGGGCACTGCGATCATCCACGCCTTCACCCTTGGCCGCGCGTTCGTCACGCTTGATGTCGTCCCAAGCCTGCTTTTGCGCATCCATGTCGGCATAGCGCACATCACCAAACACATGCGGATGCCGGCGCAGCATCTTGTCGCTGATCGCATGGGCGACGTCGGCAAAATCGAACAGGCCCCTTTCCTTGGCCATCTGCGCATGAAACACCACTTGCAACAGCAGATCGCCCAGTTCGTCGCGCAGGTCGTGCCAGTCCTTGCGATCGATCGCATCGGCCACCTCGTACGCCTCTTCGATGGTGTACGGCGCAATGGTGGAGAAATCCTGCTTGACGTCCCAGGGGCAACCCGTATCCGGATCGCGCAGGCGCGCCATGATGCCGAGAAGATCGTCGAGCGTATGCCGGGTCATCGTGACGCGCCTTCGTGAGCTAGAAAATATCCAGTGCCAGCAATTTGCTGCGCCAGTCGATGAGCCGATCGCCCACGGCAATGAATTCGGGATTGAGCAACGACTCGCCACGGTTATAGCTAAAAGGCTCACCGCGCAGGTCGAGCACCGCGCCACCGGCTTCTTCCAGCACGCATTGCGCCGCCGCCGTATCCCATTCGCTGGTAGGGCCGCGACGCAGATAGACATCGGCATCGCCGCGTGCGATCACGCAGAACTTGAGCGACGAACCCAACGCCAGCGTGCTGTACGTGTCGCCCAGCAAACCTTGCAGTACCCGGGTGGCATCCGCGCCGTGCCAGCGGCTGCCGGCTACATGTGCCGGCTGCGCCAATGCACGCGCCTGAATACGCTGCCAGGAGCCGCCGGGATGCGATTGCAGCCACGCCCCCTCACCTCGGCGCGCGACATAGAGCTCGCCGGTCACTGGCGCCAGCACGACACCGAGTACCGTTTCATGGTTGTCGATCAGGGCGATGTTCACGGTGAATTCGCCGTTGCGCTTGATGAATTCGCGCGTGCCATCGAGCGGATCCACCAGCCAGTAACGCGACCATTGCTGGCGCTCGCTCCAGGGGATGGTGCTGGCTTCCTCGGATACCACGGGCAATCGTGGCTCCAGTTGCGCCAGACCGGCGACGATCACTTCCTGCGCGGCAAGATCGGCGGCGGTAACCGGCGAGCGGTCGTCTTTGTGCTCGACTTCGAAATCGCTGCCGTACACCACCAGGATCGCATCACCGGCCGTACGGGCAATCTCGCCGATACGTTGCAGCAAGGGAGAAAGTTCGCCGCCGCTCATGCCGGACGAAACCGGCCAGCAAGGTACTCACGCGCCATGAACAGGGCCGCGATAGAACGTCCCTCGCTCACCTCCTCGTGCTGCACCAGCAGGTGCAGTTCGGACATCTTCCACGGTACCACTTCGAGCTCTTCCGGTTCGTCACCCTGCAAGCGCTCGGGATACAGATCTTGCGCCAGCACCACATGCGCCATGTGCGTCATGTACGAAGGCGACAATGACAGCGCGTGCAGCGTGGTCAGCTTGCGCGCGCCATAGCCGACTTCTTCCTTGAGCTCGCGATCGGCCCCTTCCTGCACCGTTTCGCCCGGATCGAGCCGCCCCTTGGGCAGGCACAACTCATACCGGCCGACACCGGCCCCGTACTCGCGCACCAGCAGCACGGTGTCGTCGTCCTGCATCGGCACGATGATCACCGCGCCCAGGCCGCTGCCCTTGAGACGCTCGTAGGTGCGGCGTTCGCCGTTGGAGAATTCAAGGTCCAGTTGCTCGACACGCAGGAAGCTGCTGTCGTGCACATCGCGGGTCGCGTGGATGATCGGTGGTTTGCGCATCCGGCAAGTCTAGCGCAGGCGCGCCAGGGCCACCTCATGCACCGCCGGCACGCCGGCCAGCACGCTGCGGGTATCGAGCGTCAGGCCGCTGCCCTCCAGGTCGGTGAATACGCCGCCGGCCTCGCGAACGATCACCGCCAGCGCAGCCACGTCCAGGATGTTCACATCGGACTCGATCACCAGGTCCAACCCGCCGCGCGCCAGCAGATGGTAGTGACAGAAGTCGCCATAGCCACGGATGCGGTTGACCTCGGCCACCAGCCCCCCCAGCGCGTTCCAGCGAGCGTCCGCGGTAAGCGACTTGATATTGCCCAGGGACACCGAGGCCTGCGCCAGTTCGGCGGTCGCGGCCACCTGCACCTGATGCCCCTCGAACCAGGCACCACCGCCCCGGCTGGCCCACATCGTCTCGCCGTAGACCGGCGCATTGGATACACCGAGCACCAGTTCGCCCCGGTGCATCAACGCGATCTGCGTGGAAAAGAACGGCGTGCGCCGTACGAAGCTCTTGGTGCCGTCGAGCGGATCGACCAGCCACAACCATTCCTGCGTATCGCCGTCACGACCGAACTCCTCGCCATAGATGCCGGCCTCCGGCAGCGCCGCGCGCAGGATGTCGCGGATGGCAAGCTCGGCCTCCCGGTCGGCCACAGTGACGGGCGTGGCGTCGCTTTTCCACTCCACCGCCACGCCTTGCCGCCAGTAATGCAGCAGGATCTCGGCGGCGGCGGCGGCGGCCCGCTGCGCGCCATCCAGGGCAAACGCGTAATCGGTGCTGCTCATGGTTTCTCCTTGTGAGACATGCTGGCCAAGCCGCCCTTGTATTCCAGATGCAGGCTACCCTCGGCATCCACTGGCCCCAGCGACGCCAGCCAGCGCCTGAGTGCCGGCTGCGAGCCGCGTGGCGTGGCATCGAGGCTGTAACGCCAGCCCAGCGCGCTGGCGGCAAACACGCCAGAAAGCTTCAGTGGCCCCTGGTCACCCAGGTCATTGACCGTGCCCTGTATCAAACCGTTTTGCGCCTGGGCCTCCCAGCGCAGCGTACCCAGCGCCACGCTGCCCTGGCGCGTGATCATCGCCGCCTCGCGCCAACGCCCGGTGCCATTGAGCTGGGTAGGCCATTGGCCTTGCAGCAACGCGTTGCCGATATCGGCCTCCAGCACGCCGCTAGGACGCATGCCGGTCGCGGCATCGGCGCTGGCCTGGGAAAGATCGAAGCGCACATGGACATCGCTCCAATGCTGCGCGGTGTCGCTGATGCGCTCCATATGCCCCTTGAAGCCGATCTTCGGGCCATCGAAGTCGATCGTGGCCTCCAGGTGCCCCAGCAGCAGGCGGCGCGACAGCTGCCAATCGACCCGCCCCAGCGCCACACCCTGAGAGTCGATCACCGAGTCGGCATGGCCGTTCCAGACCGATCCACCCACCCCAGCCAGACGCAAGCCATGCAGGCGCGTCTCGATGGCCGATTGTGCCCAGCGCGCAGGCAGGAAGGCGATCACACCGGCCAGCACCAGTAACAGGACCACCAGCACTCCGGTCAACCTGAGCCACAGCTTCAAACGCGAACTCCTTGAAATGGGGAGAGACGGCAAGGGTTGAGCCCATACCCGCCAACGCCCGATCATAACCGGATGACCACCGCCAACTTGAACAACGCCGCGCTCGCCGCGCGCGACCTGCGCCATCTATGGCATCCCTGCACGCAGATGCACGACCATCAGACCATCCCGCTGCTGCCCATCGTGCGCGGTGAGGGCGCATGGCTGATCGACGCCGACGGCAACCGGTATCTCGACGGCATCAGTTCCTGGTGGACCAACATCTTCGGCCACGCCAACCCACGCATCGGCGCCGCCCTGAAAACCCAGCTCGACACCCTCGAACATGTGATCTTCGCCGGCTTCACGCACGAACCGGCGATCGAACTGGCCGAGGAACTGGTACGCATCACGCCGCCAGGCCTGGACAAGGTGTTCCTCGCCGACAACGGCTCGGCCGCCATCGAAGTGGCGCTGAAGATGAGCTTCCATTACTGGCTCAACGCCGGCCATGGCGAAAAAACCCGCTTCATCGCACTGACCGGCAGTTACCACGGCGAGACCCTGGGCGCACTTTCGGTCAGCGACGTGGCGCTCTACCGCAAGACCTACGCGCCCCTGCTACTGACACCCTTCCTGGCCCCCTCGCCCGATACCTACGAGGGCGAGCCCGGCGAAACACCCGAAGCGATCGCCGAGCGCCGCCTGGGCGAACTGCGCAGTCTGCTTGAGCAGCATGCCCATGAAACCTGCGCCGTGATCGTCGAGCCACTCGTGCAATGTGCAGGAGGCATGCGCATGTATCACCCGCGCTATCTCAGCGGCCTGCGTGCGCTGTGCGACGAATTCCATGTGCACTTCATCGCCGACGAAATCGCCGTAGGCTTTGGCCGCACCGGCACGCTGTTCGCCTGCGAGCAGGCCCCGGTCACACCCGACTTCATGTGCCTTTCCAAGGGCCTTACCGGCGGCTTCCTGCCGCTTTCGGCGGTGCTGACCACCCAGGGTGTCTACGACGCCTTCTACGCCGAATACAACGCCGGCAAGGCCTTCCTGCACTCGCACAGCTACACCGGCAACCCGCTGGCCTGCCGTGCCGCTCTGGCAACGCTACAGATCTTCCGCGAAGACCCGATCATCGAACGCAACCGGCACCTGGCCGCGCATCTGGCCAAACGTCTTGCTCCCCTGCGTGATCACGCACACGTAGCTGACGTTCGCCAGACCGGCATGATCGCCGCGGTGGAACTGGTGCGAGACAAAACCACCCGTAAACCCTACCCCTCCGAAGAACGCCGAGGCATGCGGGTCTACCTACATGGCCTGAAAAACGGCGCCCTGCTGCGTCCGCTTGGCAACGTGGTTTATTTCATGCCGCCGTACGTGGTGACGACAGAGGAAATCGACCGCTTGGTGGAGGTAGCGATCGCCGGCATCGAGCTGGCTGTCAGGGAATGAAGTCGCCCGCCGGCGCGGACTGCGAGACCGGCTGCCGGGCGGCCTTTAAAGGGTAACGACGGGAGCCGGCGTCGGGCTCTCTGTCTTTACCCGTTACAGCGAGCGTAGCGAACAACTCACCACCGCGACCGCTGCGCGATCAACGAACCGAAATACTCGGATCAAGCTGCTGCAACGCCGGCCCAACCTGGTTCTG
>NZ_DASVMI010000122.1:0-3228 GCF_036384435.1 Dyella sp.
GGCGCTCGCGCGCGCACGTGCCGCCACAGGCACCTATCTGATCGCTATCGACACCGACCATCGGCGCACCACCGAGGAAGGTGGCTGCTGGTGGGAAGTAGCCGTTCCGGAGGTCTCCGCGCGCGATCGCGTCGGCCAGGCACGGCGCGATTACGAAATCGCCAAACTGCAACAGCGGCCCAGGGCCGCCACGGATACACACGATGTCACATGACGCTTTCGAGGTGAAGATCGGCATCAACCCGATCGGTTGGAGTAATGACGACCTGCCGTCGCTGGGTGGCGAAACACCTTTGTCGACCGCGCTTACCGAAGGCCGACAGATCGGTTACCAGGGCTTCGAACTCGGCAATAAGTTTCCACGCGAGCCAGCAGCCCTGCGCGACCTGATGGCGGGCTATGGCCTGGATGTCGTATCGGGCTGGTATTCCGGGCAGTTGGCCACGCGCTCGGTGGAGGAAGAAATCGCAGCGGTGGAGCCTCATCTGCGATTGCTCGCTGAAAACGGCAGCCAGGTCATGGTCTATGGCGAAGTAGCCGATTCCATCCAGGGAGAGCGTGACGTGCCGCTGTACAAGCGCCCGCGCTGGATGGATGAAGACGCGTTCAAGCGGTATGGCGAGCGACTCACCGCCTTCGGCAGGCACCTGCTCGCCTCCGGCGTGCAGCTGGCGTATCACCACCACATGGGCGCTTATGTCGAGTCGCCGGAAGATATCGACAAAGCCATGGCATATACAGGCGAAGAGGTCGGTTTGTTGTTCGATAGTGGCCATGCGTATTTTGGCGGCGGCGATCCGGTCACGATCCTGCGCAAGCACATCGGACGCATTTGCCATGTGCACTGCAAGGACGTCCGGCCGTCAGTCATTCGCCATGCCCGCAACCGACAGTGGAGCTTTCTTGATTCGGTGCTCAATGGTGCATTCACCGTGCCTGGCGACGGCGCGATCGATTTCGCCGCCATCGTGGATGTATTGCGCGAGCACGGCTATCGCGGCTGGCTGGTCGTGGAAGCCGAACAGGATCCGGCAGTGGCGCCCAGCTACGCCTATGCCGACAAGGGGTATCGCACGCTGCGCTCCTTGGTGGACCGTACGCCTCTGCAGGACGTGGCGTGATGGCCCTGCCAGAGGCCGTCTTCATCCCGGGTATTGCCCATGCCCCCATCCTCAACGGAGACCACTCATGAGCCTTCTGGTCAAAGCCCGAGAAGGTCGCGACATCGTCAAGGTGACGCCGGCATCCGCCGGCTGGACGTACGTCGGCTTCGAGGGTTACCGCCTCGAGGCTGGCCAGTCGCTGGATATCGAACTGCCCGACAACCGCGAAGCATGCCTGGTCGTGCTTACCGGCAGTGCCGATGTCGCCGTCGGCGAGAATACCTGGACGAACCTGGGCGGCCGCGTGAGCGTGTTCGACGAACGCTCGCCCGATGCCATCTATGCGCCGCCATCATCCCGCCTGGCGATAAGCGCACGCGACGCAGTCGAACTGGCGCTGGCCACCGCGCCTGCCACGGGCAAGCACGAGGCGCGCCTCATCGCCGCGGTCGGCATGAAACGCTCCGTGCGCGGCCAAGGCAGCAATACCCGCTACGTATGCGACATCCTTCCCCAGACCGAACCGGCCGAATCGCTACTGGTTGTCGAAGTCGTGACGCCCGCCGCACATTCATCCAGCTATCCGCCGCATAAGCACGACAGCGACAACATTCCGACCGAAAGCTCGCTGGAAGAGACCTACTACCACCGGATCGATCCGCCGCAAGGTTTTGCCTTCCAGCGTGTCTACACCGATGAACGCGACATCGACGAATCGATGGCCGTATGCGACCACGACGTCGTCATGGTGCCGCGGGGGTATCACCCGGTGGTCATGCCGCATGGTTATCGCGGTTATTACCTCAATGTCATGGCCGGCCCGCGCCGTGAGTGGCATTTCAAGAACGACCCAGCGCACGACTGGCTCATGTCGCGCTGATTTTCGACGGAAAATTCACATGTCTGCACAACTAAATACGCACACCCAGGTTCAATCGATCGGCCATTTCATCAATGGATGCGAGCTGCAAGGCAACGGCGGTAGCGTGCCTTCTTACAATCCGGCTACTGGCGAAGTGATCGGCGCCGTCGCCATCGCCTCGGCGAACGAAGTCGACCAGGCAGTCCAGGCCGCCTACGCGGCGTTTCCTGCGTGGGCACAGACGCCCCCGTTGAAGCGCGCGCGCGTGATGTTCCGTTTCAAACAGCTCATCGAGCGCGATATGGATGAGCTCGCCGCGACCATCACACGCGAGCATGGCAAGGTTCTATCCGATGCGCGGGGCGAACTGGTGCGCGGACTCGAGGTCGTCGAATACGCATGCGGCATTCCGGAAATGCTCAAGGGCGAATACACCGAGCAGATTGCCAACGGCATCGACGCGTGGACCATGCGCCAACCACTGGGTGTGTGCGCAGGTATTACACCGTTCAACTTTCCCGCCATGGTGCCCATGTGGATGTTCCCCATGGCCATCGCCTGCGGCAACACCTTCGTGCTCAAGCCATCCGAGCGCGACCCCAGCTTGACGCTGCTGCTGGCGCAACGGCTGAAAGAGGCCGGCTTGCCCGACGGCGTATTCAATGTGATACAGGGAGACAAGACCGCGGTCGATGCCCTGCTCGATCATCCCCGCGTCAAGGCGATCAGCTTTGTCGGCTCCACGCCGATCGCCGAATACATCTACGCGCGCGGCTGTGCCAATGGCAAGCGCGTGCAGGCCCTGGGTGGGGCGAAGAATCATGCGATCGTGATGCCCGATGCCGATATGGAAAAGACCGTCGACGCGCTGATGGGCGCAGGCTTTGGCTCGGCGGGCGAGCGCTGCATGGCGATCTCGGTTGTGGTCGCGGTGGGCGACGATACCGCCGATGCGCTGGTGGCACGGCTGGCGCCCAAGGTACGCGCGCTGCGCATCGGCAATGGCAACGACGATAGCAACGAGATGGGCCCTGTGGTCACCGGCCAGCATCGTGAGAAGATTGTCGCCTACATCGACGATGGCATCGCCAGTGGAGCTGAACCCGTGGTGGACGGACGCACACTGCGCGTGTCCGGCCATGAACACGGCTTCTTCCTCGGCGGTACACTGTTCGATCGTGTTACACCCGGAATGCGCATCTATAAGGAAGAAATCTTCGGCCCCGTGCTTTGCGTGGTCCGCGTGGCGGATTTTGCCAGCGC
>NZ_DASVMI010000123.1:0-1571 GCF_036384435.1 Dyella sp.
TTGGGCGTGCGCGTGCCGTATCATCCATGTCAGCCATGAACAACTCCTGTGAAGTTGGTTGTGGTCAGCGAGTCGTCTGGGGGCCAACCCATTCGGCTCGCGCTTACTGCTTCTTGCAGTGTCGCTCGTGATTCGTGTTTCGGATGATGCACGAGCGACATGCCGAACATCGCATATTTGGCACGAAAAGTCTTTAGGACGCGTTGGAAAAAAACACCCTGAATTTCAGGGTGTTTTTTTGTATGGAGGGGTATTCAAAAAAGTCATGATGGTGGCGACGCCTCGCCATGTGGGAGCGAATGCATTGGCTCCTACCAGCAAGGAGAGGCGCGGAGGTATCGATAGCCGAGGTGACCGCGATGCCACCGGCTTTGTGATGCAAATCGCTCTCAGCTTTTCTTGGAGGCTCGCGCGAGTGCCCAGGCATCGACTCGCTGCACGCCGGCACGCTTGAGCGTGATGGCACACTCGGCGAGCGTGGCGCCCGTGGTCATGACGTCGTCGATGACGGCCACGTGGCGTGGTAACACCTTGCCTTCAGGAACGACAAAAGCGCGGCGCACGTTGCGCCGGCGTGCGACTGCATCGAGTTCGGTCTGTGGCGCACTGGCGCGCGATCTTTCCAGCACATCGTGGCGCAAGGGGATGCGCCAAAGACGCGCAAGCGGCCTGGCCAGTTCAAGCGCCTGATTGTAACCGCGCTCGCGCAAACGCTGCCGGTGCAAAGGCACCGGCACGATCAGATCAGGGCATCGGGGTGGCGGTCCTGCGCGTTCCCATAACGATGACAGACTGCGCCCGCAGGCCAGGTCGCCGTGGAACTTGAAGCGCGACTCCAGGCTATCGAGCGGCCAACCATAGACGAAAGGTACCCAGGCGCCGTCCCAGGCCGGTGCACGCTTGAGGCAGCGCCCGCACATGGCGATGGATGCGGGCAGCGGCAAGGCACAGCGCGCGCAACAGCTGTGATTGCCAGGCATGTCGGCCATGCAGCCGGCACACAGATCCATACCCGTCTCACCGGCTCCGCCGCATAACTGACAACGCCAAGGCAGCAGGCTCGATGCCAGCCAGCGCCGGCAACGATCGAGCGCATCCATGCGCCAAGCCATGCGTCAAGGCTCGCGAGGCTTGAACAGCGCCGCGTCGAGGATCGACCACAAGTGCACCAGCCAGCCCAGCAGGAAGATCCACATCACGCCGGCCAAGACGAACATGACGATGGCCTTGAGCAACCTGCCCTGTATCAACTGGCCCAGCCCAGGAATGAAAAAACTGCAGAGGGCGGCCAATACATTGCCGGCGCTGCCTTGCCCTGTGCTCATGGTGTGTCCTCTCATGCCGACCCTACGGAGGCCTGAAGCCTGGACCATCGCGTGGCACATTTCCAGCATGACTTTCCGCCTGTTCAGCGTGGCATGATGAGGCAACCCTCGTCGGTTCCCGCCCATGCGCACCTGTCTTGTTGTCATCCTGCTGGCCCTGGGGTCGCTTGTTCACGCCGAGGCATCCATGACTCGGCAGCAGATCAAGCAGATTGTCACGATGCACCATGCGTTGCCCGCTGACAC
>NZ_DASVMI010000124.1:0-38320 GCF_036384435.1 Dyella sp.
TACCCTTGCTGCGGGCGATGTAGGCACGCTCCAGGTCACGCCACAGCGGCAACAGCGACCAGCCATCGGCGGCGATATGGTGGATCACCACGACCAGCACATGTTCGTCTGCGTCCAGTCGCAGCAGGCTGCCGATGATGGGGATGTCCCGGTCGAGCTGGAATGCGTGGCTGCCGATGCGGCGAATCGTGTCATTAAGCTCTTGGGGATGGCAGGTCTCAAGATGCAGACGCAAGCCAGCCTGCTCGACGGGAAGCACTCGCTGCGAGGTGACGGTAGATGCTTCCTGGAAAAGGGTGCGCAGGCTTTCATGTCGCTCGACCAGATCGGCCAACGCCAGTTCCAGTGCGTGAGTGTCCAGCTCGCCGCGCAGTCTTACCGCAAATGGCACGTTATACGTAGCACTGGAGCCTTCCAGGCGATGCAGGAACCACAGGCGGTTCTGTGCGTACGAAAGCGGCAATGCGTCCGGTCGGGGCATCGCACGCAGCGCGGGGCGAGCCTGCTGTGCGTGGTCCAGTCGCTGTGCCAGCGTGGCGACGGTTGGCGATTGGAATACGTCGCGTATGGCCAGTTCGGCGCCAAAGCTCGCGCGGATCTGGCTGACCAGGCGCGTGGCGAGCAACGAGTGACCCCCCAGGTCGAAGAAGCTGTCATCGATGCTGACGAAAGGAAGCCCGAGTACCGTGCAGAAAATGCCGGCGATGATGTGTTCCTGCGCGCTGCGTGGTGTGCGTCCGCCATGGGAGGTGAATTCCGGTGGCGGCAGCAGGCGTTGGTCGAGCTTGCCATTGGGCGTGAGTGGCAGGCGGTCGAGCATGACGATGGCGCTGGGCACCATATAGTCGGGTAGTTGCCTGGCCAGTGCATGCCGCAGCGATTCGCCGAACTTGCCAGCGAGGCGCCGCGAGTGCAGTCGATTGGCCATGCGTGATGTGGGTGTCTGCACCTGGAATCCATCGCAAGGCTGGATATGCCGCTGATCGACGATTCGGGCGACCAGCAGGTCGTAACGGCCAGCATCCATGTTGTCGGTCGGTACGAGCCAGTGGCGATATCCGGGTAGCGCATCGGCCGTTACGACCAGGGCGGCAAGGGGATCGTCGGTGGCGTCATCGAGTGCAGCCTTGGCCATGGCAAGCGTGCCGCGCTGTTCGAGTGCCTGCAGTGCGGCGATCTCGCCCGATAGCCGGCGATATGGCAGGCCGGTCACACGCATGAGGCTTTCATCGACAAGATCGAGCTGTTCGACCAGTGCATCGATGGAATCCATGCGGCTGGTCCAGGTAATGGTTCGCGCCTGCGCGAATGAGGTCAGCTCGCTGCCATCCAGATGCAGCACCACGTCATAGCGGTGTCGCGTCAGTTCGTTCGAAGCCCGGCCGCGCTTGAGCTGGATATCCGTGGTGCGAATCTGCGGGAATTTTTCGCCAATGCCATGGAAAAAGCGCGGATCGACCAGCAATTCTTCCTCGAAGTAGCGATTGCGCTCGATGCGGCCAAGCATGTCATCGGCTGGCACGTCATCGGATGCCCGGGTGATCTCGATGCTTGAGCAGAACAGGCGATGCCTGCTCAGGTTGCGCACATCGCCGATGAAGAACCGCCCGCCGGGAGCGAGCAGGCGGCAGGCCACGGCGATCACCTGCTCAAGATAGGCTTCGTTGGGAAAGTACATCGACACGGAGTTCATCACGATGGTGTCGAAGTAACCCAATGGCAGGTCACCGGCCTGGTTGGCCTCCTGCACACGCAGGTTGACCTTGCCATCCAGGTCCGATCGCGATTTCAGGCGATGCGTGCAGTAGGTGATCACGTCGGTGGACAGGTCGGTGCCCCAGTATTCCTGGCAGGCCGACGCGACGTGCTGAAGGATCAGGCCGTCACCCACGCCGATTTCCAACAGGCGCCGCGGCTTCAATTCCAGGATGCGCTGGCAGGTCTGGGCCTGCCATTCACGCATTTCTTCAGTTGGCAGGGGTTCGCCGCTATAGCTGCTGTCCCAGCCCCAGAACTCGTCCTGTTCGCGGTAATCCACCGGTTCTACATACAGGCGCTCGTTCAGGGTGTCCCAACTGGCAACTACATCTTCGTCGGCCTCCGGCGCCCAGGCATGCTCGCCAGCGACGACATAGCCGACCAGGCGCTTGAAGCCGTCGCGATCGCCTCGCGCGACCACCACGGCGTCCTCGACGCCCTGCTGCGCCACCAGGGCGGCGGCGACTTCGCCTGGTTCCACGCGAAAGCCACGCACCTTCACTTGCTGGTCCGAGCGTCCGGCGATTTCCACTACGCCGCGATGATTCCAGCGGGCAATATCGCCCGTCCGATACATGCGCTCGCCGTCGGGGCCGAACGGGCAGGCGACAAATCGTTCGGCGGTCAATCCAGTTCGATCAAGATAGCCGCGAGCCAGGCCTGCTCCAGCGATGTAGAGCTCGCCGGGCACTCCTGGTGGCGCCAGACGAAGATATTCGTCCAGGATGTAGATGCGTGTGTTGGCGATGGGGCGTCCGATGGGTACATGGCCCCAGGGTGTGTCCGGCTCGGCGAATACGTCATACACCGTGCTGGAAACCGTCGCCTCGGTGGGACCATAGTCGTTGACCAGTCGCGTGGCCGGTACGCTGTCCTTGAGTATGGCCGCGGCCGATGCACTGAGTGCTTCGCCGCCCGTGGCCAATACCTCGGCGAGGAAACCGATGCGATCACGCGGGATACGCGAGAGCAGGTAGCTCAGGTGGCTGGGCGTGCTGTTGAGAAAACCTGCGCGCCGGGCATCCTGGACGTTATCCAGCAACAGGTCCACCGCGCCCGCATCCCGGGAAAACTCGACCGTGGCGCCGGACCATAACGGCAGCAGGATACTGAGGATGAAGCCGTCGAAAGACAGCGATGTGGCCACTGGACACAGTGAGCCTGGCGCGATGCGGTAGAAGCGGACCGCCCATTGCAGATAGGCATGGAGGGAACGCTGCTCCAGGCCGACCCCCTTGGGACGGCCGGTGGAACCGGACGTGTAGATGATGAAGGTCAGGCGTGCATCACGTTCCACGCGGCTCGATGGCGCCGGGGCAAAGCGCTCGGTGGCATGCGCGGCAAGCTCTTGCAACGAGGCCTGGTCATCCAGGCACAGCGCAGGTATCGACGGTGCCAGTGCGTCGAACAGGGATGCATGGGTCAGCAGGCAGGCTGGCCTGGCATCGTCCATCATGTGCTTGAGCCGATGGGCGGGATATTCAGGATCCAGCGGCAAATATGCCGCACCCATTTTCAACGTGGCCAGTAACGCGATCACCGCGTCCAGCGAGCGCGGCAACGCCACGGCGATCCGATGCTCGGCGCCGAGGCCGCGCGAGGCGAGCAGCGATGCCAACTGGTTGGCGCGATCATTCAAGGTGGCATAGTCCAGCCGTGCGTCGCCCATGACGACGGCGGCGGCATCCGGCGTGAGTGCGGCCACTTGCTCGAACGATTCGGCAAGCGTCATATCAGGCAAGGCGAGGTCGTTGGTGTTCCAGTCGATCATCACGCGCTCGCGTTCGCTCGCAGTAAGCAGATCCAGCTGCCATGTCGGGCGCTGGTGCTCCGTGGCACATCGATCCAGGACACATTGCAGCCGCTGCGCTATCGCTTCGATACTCGCCGGATCAAACAGGTTGGCGTCGTAGTCGATGCCTCCTTCCAGGCACCCATCCTGGCGTGTCTCGAAACGGAATATCAGCTCGAAATACTGGTCCGTGAATCGCGCATCGCCGATCTGAAGCAGCACCTGCGCGAGCGAGCGGTCATCAGGGTACGTATCGGTCAACAAGGCTTCCGTGAGCGCCCCCAATCGCAAGTCGCCACCCGTGGTGACGGCTGCCCTGTCCCATTGCACGGCATGGGCGGCCAACTGGGCGAACGTTGCCGACGCAATCGGTGGGAACCGTATCAGGCGACCCCCTCCCTCCTGGTCGATACCAAGCACGATGTCCTGGCCGGCCCCTGACGCCGATAGCGTCACGGCCAATGCCGCGCTCACCACTTGCGACAGGGCTGCGTGCAACATCGGAAGCTGACCGAGCCACGTCCCATCGAGCGCCACCGCAAACCAGCCACGCACGCCATCATGGCTTAGTGTGCGTGGGCGGTCCGTCGGCAAAGGCATGGCTTCGGGCATACCAAGCAATGATTCGCGCCAATACTGCACATGCCGTTGTTCGGGCGTCGGCGAAAGCGAAGCGAGCGGTTCGTGCTTGGTCATTATGCGGTCTCGGTGTTCATGGAAACCCTTCGTGCGGTGACGTCACGCAGGGCTGAGCGCCTTGGGGCGTGGACGAAGCGATCTCAGTGCGCGGCCATCGCGCGTACCAGGCTTGCCGGGCGCATGTCCTGCCACTGCTCTTCGATATGAGTCAGGCAGGCCTGCCGGCTATCCGGTCCGAAACGGACTTCCCAGCCCGCCGGGACGTCGGCGAACTGCGGCCACAGCGAGTACTGGCCTTCGTCATTGCGCAAGGCCAGGAACATGGCATCGTTGTTTTCAAATGGATTAGTCTGCATGGACGGATTCCTTGGTATGGATGTCGCGCAAGGCGATGTGATCGGCGCGATGACGAAGCAGCAACTGCTCCAATGCCTGGCATGCCTGGTCGAATAAATCGCTATCGATGCCAAGTCGCATGCGTGCAAAGCCCGGGAGTTCGAAGCTCTCTCCAGGCAGGATCAGTACGCCGGTCTCGTCAAGCAAGCGTTGTGCGAAGGCAAATGTGTCGCCGACGGTGGGCAGTCCAATGAAGGCCGTGCTGCCGGCATCTGGCCGGTAAAGCGTCAGTGTGTCGGGACAGCGTGCCTGGGTCTGTTCCAGGCGGCCGAGGTTGGCGTGAATCTGCGCGACGGTGGCGGACAGGTGATGTTCGCGTTGCTCAAGCAAGATGGTGGCAATGCGATCGCTGAGGGGCGAGATCGTGTGCGTGACCAGCAGCTTGAAATGGTGATAACGCGCGATAAGCTCGGGCTCAGCAATGATCCAGCCCACGCGAAGCCCGGTGCAGCCAAAGCACTTGCCGAGTGAGCCGAAGGTCACCACGTTGGGGCGCAGACCGATAGCCGATGTCACCCACAGGTCTGTGGGACTGCCCGGCAAGTAGCGATAGTGCTCATCGACCACGACCACGGCACCGACATCGGCTGCCGTATCGGCAATGGCCATGACGTCCTGTGCTCGATACACCATGCCAGTCGGGTTATGCGGACTGTTGAGCAGCACGAAGCTGGTGTCTTCGTCGATGGCTGCGATCACCTCGGCCGCTGGCAGGCGGAAATCCCGCGACGGTACGAGCGGGACCTCGCGCACTGCCATGCCGAACATCTTCGGTACGTCCATCAGCGCATGAAACGCCGGTACGGGAATGACCATGTTGGCGCCAGGCCGGTTGTGCGCGGCGCTCAGTGCGACGATGGCCTCGGATACCCCGGCGGTCACCAGGATCTGATCGGGATCGACACCGGGATACGTCGACGCAATCGCCTCGCGCAGGCGTTGTGAGCCCCAGGTGCTGTTGTTGCCCAGGGACGTGTCGCCGAGTGTCGCCAGCTCGGATGCGGGTGTTATTGCTTGCGCCAGATCAAGATCCGTGACGTGGCTTTCGCCCAGGTTGATGCGGACTTTGTGATCGTTTTCGACCAGCCACGTATCCATGATGTTGGTGTTGAGGCCAAGGTCGGTCGGTGAGGCAGCCATCGAAGACTCCGTGTTTCGGCTAAGGACGTGCAGTTGGGTTTCTGGCACGTGCGGATTCAGGTGGCGCAGCGTCGATAAAGCATGGCCACTACCGAGGGTGCGCCGTTGCGCGATGCGAAGATGCCGCCGCACTGTGCATCCCATTGGCGATATTCGGGGTCGCGCAGCAGGATCTGGTGCAGTTCGGCCATGCGCCAGAACGGCACGCGCGGGCGCAGATGATGGGCCAGGTGATAGTTCTCGCCGTGCATGCCCGTAAGAGCCAGTTCCAGCCAATGGCTGTGGCGATTTCGAGTCATGTGCAAGTCCACGCCGTTGTGCATCAACGGCCCATGTTCAGCCAGTTCGATGAACCAGCCGATGATCTGGAATGAAGTCAGGAACGGCACCAGCCAGAAGAGCAGCAACGGCACCAGCAGTCCTGCGTACCACGACACCGCGACGATCAGGCCCCAATAGGCAATCAACACGAAGTTGTCCAGGCGCTCGACGCGATTGGAGGCACTGAAGCTTCGCGCCTTCACCAGGTAGATCAGGTAGCTGAGCACATTGCCAAGCAGCAACGGGCGCAAGATCAGCTCAATCAGTACCTGTCGACGATTTTCGAGCGAATAAATGCCCTTGCCGAACATGTACCGATAGTCATGATCATGGTCGCGATCACCAAATCGGCCGTGGTGCCCGGAAACATGGGAGCGGCGATAGGCGCTCAAGGTGGAAAAGATCAGATAACCACTGAAAAACGTGCCCAATAATCGAGAAAGGGTCCTGCTTTGGGTAAGGGTGCTATGGGCAGCCTCGTGAACGATCGTTGCCAATGCGCGCTGGCGTGAGCCAATGACAATCACCGCAAGGGGATAAAGAACCCAGCCCGCTGCATAACAGGCAGCTATGGAGAGGCCGATAATCAAGAAGTCCTGTAGAACAGCCAGGGGGCCATGCCAGTTATCCAATTGGCACAGTGCATTGGCCTGGGCTGTGATATCACTTGAGAAGCGGTGCTTGCGAAAGCCGGAGCTCATTTTCCAAGGCCTCGAAGGCGAATTCGATGGCTGAATGAGCATGCATAGGTAGTGGATGCGAAAAATTCAAGGAAATGTCTGTATTTCAATGATTTGATGGTTATTTGTGGCGGATTTTGCGCACACTCAAACCTGCGGTTTGACCGCAACCACTGCTTATTCATGGCACAGAACTCCGTAACTACCGATGGCACACGACTACGCTGGCGCCAGGCGTCCAGGGTTGCGCGCAATAGGGGTAAATCAACGAATTACGTCTGTAAAATCGCGGCCAAGGCTAAAGTTCGCCCTGGGGACTGTCAACCCCGTAATTCGAGAAGCATAAGCTTATAGCTTGCGTAACAAGTTGCGATGATTGCCATGATTATCGTCGTGACTGAAACGAGTTGTATCGAAAAGTGAAATGTATACAGGTGACTTCGGCATAGGATTGGGATATCGGTCGCTTGACTGATGGCATGGATTGTTACAGCCGATACTTTCTTTATACGTTGTATTGACAATGATGAATGGGATTTTCCAGTAATTGACGATATTGGCACATTTGAGAATTGTGATCAGGTGCCGATTTTTAAATCAGGGTTGATAGAGAAATAAAAAAATCAATGCATGTGCATTGCACCATGCTTGATTTTTCGATCAGTTCGCAAAACGCGCATAGATGTGAATGCGCGAGCAAGCTTCGCGCAAGATTAAGCGGCGCCCTTGAGTTGTGCGGATTTCGCAAGGACCCTTTCTGGGACCTCGAAAGCCTTCATCTGGCCGTCGTCCCGGCAAAAGCCGGGACGTATGTGGCGGTGATGGAGAGGCAGATATTGGATTCCAGCGCTGGAATCAGAAGTCGCCGCAACTGTTCTTCTGCTTGGTGGAGACGCAATTGGCCAGGTTTGGCCGTGATCGCACGCGCGACCACTGGCGGGCCAGTACGTCACCATTTTGTTCGCGACCGTCGGCGGTGAGGTCTGTTGCTGGGCATAGGCCGACCATGCCGAAGTTGCGATCGTACAGGTAGGTGACCGGCGTATTTTCAATCAGGTCGAATGCGTAGGTCTGCATCGGCGGCATGATTGCCAGGGCGGTAAGGTCGCCAGGGGCCTGTACGAAGACATAGTTCTGCGCGAACAATCCCTGGCCAAAGATCGCGTAGCGACCTGTTGGCGAGTTCGAATCCGCCGGAGATACAAACTGCAATGTTCCTGTGGTGGCGGTGTCGAGCGTATCGCCATTACGAAAACCGGTCACCGTGCCGCTGAGGGTGCCATTGGGCGTGCCTACTGTGCGCTGCTTCGAATCGGCGATATAGGTAAGCGTCGCCGGCGTGACCGTGAGTGTTCCAGGATTGATGGTCACCTGGTAACCAGCAGGCGATGTGAAGTTGCCGCCTAGCTGGTAGTTGCCGACATGGCTTGCCTGGGTGGCATCGGTCAAGGTGGCGCCGGCAAGCACACTGTTTGCCTGATCACCCAATACCAGGCCGTTCACGGTGTACTGGATCGTGTCGTTGGCTGCGCCATATTCGCGGGTGCTGTTGGCGATATCGACGGTGATGGTCGGCCGGGCGGTGTAGATGAACTGGTTGCCGGTACTGGATGGTGTGACCAGGCAGGCGCCGCCATAGGTGCAACCGTAGATGTTCGGCAGGTTGCCGCTGCCGGCCAGTCCATTGCGGTCCTCTCCCACCCAACTGCTGCCCCAGACCTGCCAGCGTCCGCTGGCTATCAGGTTGCCGCCGTTGTTGTCGAAGATGCCGCTGCTGGCAAGGACGATCGTGTGGCCGACGACATCGGCGCCCAGGTGCATGTCACCGTTGACCGCTTGCACCAGAACATCGGTGGCGCGGATGCCTGATCCGGCAAGCGCTGTGGCGGTACCAGAGGTCGCGCTGAAGCCGTTGGCGCTGACGTTGCCGATGCCTACCGTGCCGGCATTGACGACACGGAAGTCGCCGTTCGACGAGCCTGCCACCGTATCGGCCGATATGGCGTTGCCCGGGTCAGTCAGATCGACGTTGCCCGTTGTCGATTGCGCCAGCAATGAACCGGCTGTCAGTGGCGCCGACTGGGTGATGTTGCCTTGGCTGATCAGCCCCAGTGTATGCGCGGCGACATTGACTGCGCCGTTTATGGTGATGTCACCGCCGGAGCCGTTTTCCAGCGTGAGATCGTGATCATAAGCGACGGGGCCCGTGACGGTAATGTCGCCACGATGGATGTCGCTACCGATGACCAGGGTGCCCGCATCGATATGGCCAAGATCGGTGGCGCCCACGGCGAAGCCGTTGCCGTTGCCGATCAGGATGGCGGTGTTCGGTGACTCGGTGATATTGCCAGCGGCATCCACGCCGCCGGGACGCAGATCCACCGCGCCCGTACCGGAGATATCGCCGTTGATGACCAGCGCATCACCATTGCCATTGTTACTGGAAAGTATCGCCAGATTGCCGCTGCCGGCCTGGATGATCGTGCCGCCGTCGATGGCCACGCCAGCCGCCGTACCGATAGTCGACTGGCCGGCGATGAGGGTATTGCCACGGGTGTTACTGATATTCACATCCGTACCCAATTCCACGCCGGTGTTGATCAGCGCCTTCGTCGCGTCACCCTCCGCACGCCCGGCGATGCTCAGGTTTCCGCTTTGAGTGCTGATATCCACGCCGCCCTGGACCGTGCGGATAGGGCCCCCATTCACGTCCAATGGATTCAGGCCGCCGATGCGTACACCCAATTTCGGAGCGGCATCGTTGGTGGTCAGGCTGGTGCCGTTGAAGGTGATATTGCCCGACGTCGTCGTGATCGTGGTGCGTACCAGCGCATCGTCCACGATCATTCCAGACAGGCCGATACCTGCGTCGTCACCCAGGGTAACCACGCCGGTCATGGCAATGTTGCCGGTGGATGTCTGGATGGACGTGCCGCTGATGTCGATGCCAGTCTCTGCAATGATGCTGTTGTTGGCCAGGCCACGCAGCATCACGTTGCCGCCCGCGCCAGCATCACTCTGGCCCACGCGTGTGTCGATGCTGCCGTCCCAGAAATGGATGCCTTCCTGGCTGCCATTGGCAAATCCATTGACCGGATCGCTCTGCCCATACATCAGTACGTTGCCGCCATTGGTCAGCAGGTTCATGCCGACCAGATCGATATAGCCGGCCCAGGCGGCTGCATCGGTCGGGCCGCCGTCACCGGATTCGACATGGCCACCGTTATCGGCGTTGGCATTGAAGATGATATTCAAGGGGCCTGCACCCTTGGAAACGATGGTGCCACCGGGAATGTTCAGGCCAGTGGAAGGGTCCGTCGCGCTGGTAATCGTGCCCGCGGCGTTGACCTGGAACGTGACGGGTGTGGTGCCGGCGGTGCGCTCGATGTCGACCTGATTGAAGGTGACATTGCCGGAATCGGCAAACGCCGGGTTGGCGCGATGGCTGGTGATCGTGACGTTGGTGCCTGCGTTGAGCGCCTGGCTGATGTCACTGTCCTGGATGATGCTATCGGTGCTCGGTGCGAATGGATTGGTCGGCAGGGAGCCGGTCGCCGCGCCGTGAACGATGGTGATGTCCTGCGGGTCGATTGTCCAACTACCAGCGTTGCCGCCATGGCTATTGGCGCTGATACGCAGTCCCGTCAGATCCACGCCGCTTCCTGAGGTTTCGATCGCACCACCGTTGCCGCTCATGCCGCCACCATTGGCGGCCAGCGAACCGTAGGCGTAGAGCCCCTGGTTGCCGAGCAGCACGATATTGCCGCCGTCACCGTTCGCGCCATTGGCACTCGCGCTGAGGGTGACGGTGGCATCCATGGCGCCGACGTTGGCGGCCTGAATATGGATCTGACCTCCCTGGATGCCATCGGCCAGTACCTGGGTGTTCGTGCCAAGCAGCAGGTTATTCGCCTCAATCTCGAGATTGCCGCCGTTGCCATCTATGGCGCTTACCGAGAGGTCTCCATGGTCCAGGTAAAGATCGCCATTGACCTTCAGTGTCACCGAGCCACCGGCCGCCTCGACCGTCGGGTCGAATTCGGGATGCGAAAGCGGGCCGCCCGTGGCCGCTGCGATGTCGGTCATGCGAATACCCGCAACAGGACTTGCCGCGTTGCCATCGGCATCCGTACCCGTGCCGGCTGAGCCGGCGGTGCCTGCAAGTATCAGCATCTGTCCGCTGCCAGCCTGCAAGGTCGCGCCGACGATGTCGATGCCGTCGCTAGGTGCCTGGTACAGGCCATTTTCCTTGGCATATGCCAGTGGTGCGGCGAGGTCGGCGCCTTGGCCGATTACCGATAGCGCGCCACCGGCAAGTACCTGCGATGCGCCTATAATCTCCACGCCTGCATGTACATCATCGACGACAGCGTTGTCGTCGGCTGCGGCATTGCCGCTGACGCCGGTGATCGCAATCGAACCCTGGCTGGACTGCACCATCGAGGGTGTGCCGAGTCGGCCAAATTCAATACGCGCATCGAGGTAGTCGCGAACCTGCACTCCCGCACCTCCTGTGCCCCCGATGCCGTCGAATGAAATGTTGCCTGCACCGCTGGTCAGTTTGCTGCCGGCGACGACGACACCCTGTCCAGGTTCGATGCCCTCGCCATTGAGTGTCGTGGCCTGGCCGCGGAGTATGATGTTGCCGGCGCCGGTATCGATGTTGGAATAGTTCAGGGTGACACCATTGTTCGTATCGATTTCGAAGCTCGCCGGATTGCCTGGGCTATCGATGATCGAATACGTAACGGCCCCGACGGCGCGGCCATTGAGCGGATCGCCCTGACCATAAAGCCTGACATCGCCACCGTTGCTCCGGATGGTGGCACCCGATATCTGGATCACGCCACCGCTTTCGATCGCTTCGTCGCTGACGATCTGTCCGAAGTCCTGCGTTGGCTCGGTCAGGCCATGGCTGTCTGCATCCAGGTCCAAGCCGAGCGCGGCGCTGCTGGAGCGGATGCTTACGCCTGTATTCCTGCCAGGTTGCAGCACGATATTACGATTGGCCTGGAATGTAAGCTGCGCATCGCCGCCGTTATTCTTGGCGATCTGTGCATCGGCAAAGTAAACCTCGTTGCCGTTGACATCCGTAGTCCCCGAGTCGCCACCGGCCATCAACCAGATCGAGCCATCATAGACGCCGCTGCTGTCCCGGCTGCCTGGATTGCCCTGGGCATTGATGGTCACGTTCGTACCGTGGCCGAGCGTATCGCCCAGGACGCTATCCTGTAGCAGCGTGTAGTTCTGAAGCGTGGCGTCGCCACTCTCCTGGATGAGCGTATCTTTTCCTGATACCAGTATGCTGGCCTGTGAATCGATGGTCAGGTTGCCATTGGCCGCGCCATTGCCGCCAGCGTTGAAGCTGGCGCCGTCGCTGACGACAACGTGATTACCTTGCACTGAGATGTCGCCGCCAGCCACGCCCTGGCTTACTGCACGGGTGTCGTTGCTGCCGGTGATCTGGACGGTGCTGTTGACGGAGTTACCCAGTTCGATCACGCCGCCACGCTCGGTCATCGAGCGGGCCTGTACGACACCTTGCTGGTTCACTACGCCAAGGCCTGCCGTCAGGGTAAGCGTGTCCGTGCTCAAGTTAACCTTGCCACCGTCAGCCTGCATGTTGCCGCTTGCACTGTTGGTGATGTTGTTGCCATAGGTAAAGGGGGTATTGATGGTCAACTGGGTCAGACCATCGCCACCGATATCCAACGTAACCTGCGAGCCGCCACCGACGGCAATCGTGCCGCCTGGAGCGCTGATCGTTCCGCTGTTGTTGACCGTGCCGCTGAGCAAGGCCACGGTCCCCGCTTGGCTCGCCGTGATCTGGCCAGCATTTTCGACGGTGCTGGGACTGCCGTTGAATACGAAGTGTCCGGTGCTCAATCCTGTTTCGAAATCGCTGTCACTGATATTCAGCGTCGAGGCGACCAGGCCACCCACGTTGACCTGGGCACCCTGACCGAACATCACGCCAGCCGTATTGACCACGAATACGCGGCCGTTTGCGCTCAGCATGCCGTTGATCTGCGACGTGCTACCACCCGTGACACGATTGAGTACGACGCTGGTGACACCCGGTTGCTGGAAGTCCACGTGATAGCCAGCGGCGATGTCGAAGCCGTTCCACTCGATGATGGCGCCGTTGGAGCGCTGCTTCACCGTCATCGTATTGCCGCTGGTGGCCGGTGTGTCGACCGAGCCATATTTGAGCGAAAATCCGGTCGGAAGGTTTTGAGCCCATGCGGCGGGCGTCAATGCCAGTGCGACGGCCATCGCCAGCGGGCGGCGCAAGCGAACGGGAAAGGTGCGATGTGAACGTGGATGCATGGTCATCATGGCGGCTCCGGCATACGGCTCAGAAGAATTTCTGCAACTGGAAGAACACTCGCGGCTTCTTGTCGCCACCACTGGTGACCGCGCGATCAGTAGTGCGCCACGCCAGGGTCAGGTCGATCGTGAAACTGCCCGGACGCGACCAGTTCAATCCAAGGCCCGGACCGCGCAGCGCACGAATGGGACGATCTCCGTGCAATGCCGGCGGCGGCCTGTTCAACCAGCCGCGTGATGCGTCATAGAACACGTATGGCGTGATGTCCGGCGTCAGCTCATAGCGGTATTCGAGGTTGGCCACCAGGCCGCGATCGGCGAGCACTTCGCCTTGCGGATAGGCGCGCACCGCGTCATGGCCACCCAGCGAGAGTTGCTCGGAGGCATCGAGATTGCGATTGCTCCATTGCCCACCAAGGCCGACGAACAGCGTTTGCTTGGTGCCCAGTGCCTGCAAGCGGGAGACCTGGAAGGTCAGCTTTGTGAAGTCGCCATCGGTATGGTTGCCGTAGGGGCTCTGGTCGTAGGCACGGTTCGCCGGGTCTTCGATCTTCAGGTGACCACGATAGATCGTGCCGTTGCTGTTGACATAGCCGCCACCGCCAAAACTGTCGCGATGCTCCCAGGCCCAACCGGCACCCACGCCATTGACCTGCTTGTGCGAGTTGTAATCGACGGCCCGGAGCCGGTCGGTCAGTTCCTTGTGATCGAGCAGGAGGCGAATGAAGAAGTTCTGGTCACGCTGGCGGATGGCCGGAATGGTCAGCGACGCATCGTAGATGCGCGACAGGCCAATGGCGTCCAGCGGCTCGAAGGCGCCGCCCAGGCTGTAACTGACCTCCGATACGCCCACACCCGCGCGTACGCCGTCATGGCCCAGTGGCGCTTCATAGGACAATCGGCCAAACGCCGTGCCGCCATGCTCGGAAACCAGGGCGCGCGCGTCCAGGTTGTCACCGTATCCCAGGGGGCTGTTCCAGCGTAGTGAGCCACCCAGGCGCATGGTGCCGGCTTCCCGCGTGCCGTAATCATCAAGTCCGATGGATGCGCTGACCGGTGCCGCGCGAGCGATTTTCACGGTCAGGTCGGTGGTGCCTGCCTCGGCGCCCGACGTCAGTGCCGATTGCGCCTTGATGCCTGGCACGTCGGAGAGCAGCAACATGGTCCGCTCGTATGTCTTGCCATTGAGCGCCTGTCCTGGAACCAGCGCGGCCAGCATGGCGCGTACTCGTGCCTGGCTGATCGGTGCCTTGGGATCCACGTCCAGTTTGATCTGGCCCAGGCGTCCCTCCACCACACTCACTTCCACGACGCCATCTTTTACCGTTTGTACCGGCACCAGAGCTGTCGCGAAGATATAGCCTGCCGCGCGATACGCCTGGGTGACCTGGATTGCCAGATCATTGAGATCGCTCAACGTCACAGGCTTGCCGATATGCGGTGCCGCCAATGTCTGCAATCGATCCTCGGGCAACGCACTCACGCCGCTGAACACGACCCGGGTCAATACGAAACGGGTTTGCGGCGCGGTGACCGCCGGCTGAGCTGGCAGTTGCTGAGGCTGTGGCAGCGGTGCGGCCTGGGAATTCTGGGCGGGCAGCGTGGGTGTTGCCTGTGACTGCAATCCTTGGGTGCCGGTTTGGGCCAGGGCCGGCAGTGTCATCAGGCCCAGGGCGGTGGCGAGCGGCAGACGTCGCAATCCCCGCGTGCTGTCAATGCGGCTCATGGGCGATCTCCCACAGTCAGTCGCCAGTCGCCAATCACATCGAAGGGCGCCCAGAAGAATGGATGGTCCATGTCTTTGCTGTGCAGCACGGCGAGCTGCGCTTGCTGCATGGCGGTCTGCACGTCGCGCCCCTTGGCCAGTTCGCCATAAAGCGTGGACATCAGTAGCTTGGTCGAGTCGTCAGATACCGGCCACAGCGACACGATCAGCCCAGAGGTGCCGGCGGCCAGGAAGGAGCGTGTGAACCCCAGCACCTCATCACCGTTGGCGACACGGCCAAGCCCCGATTCGCAAGCCGACAAGGTGACCAGGGAGACTTTGTCCAGGTTCAAGCCAAGGACTTCGTGGGCTTCCAGGAAGTTCACCTTGCCGTTTTCATTGGCCAGCAACACGCGTGAATACAACGGATCGATAGTGTCGGCCTGGGCATGTGCGGCAACGTGGATCAGCGAGGTCCTGCCAGCATTGGCCTCGAAGCGGCTTTTGGTGGCCTGGTCATGCAGGAACAGCTGAGTGCCGGGAAAGGCATCCGCCAGTGCTTTGACTTCGGCCTCGGAGCCGGGCAGGGCATATTGAGGTGCCACGTCCGGATTGCCGAAGGCGGTCAGCGATCCATGCATGGTTGTGCCACGGTCGATCAATTGCAGTGCGATGCTGATCGATGGGGTAATCGAAACTGGATGCTGCTCGATCAGATAGTGATCGCCTGTCTTCAGTGCCTGGAAGGGCAGGTAATGCAGAGGGCCATGCGGTACCACGATCAATCGTGTGCCGTCGGGCAGATCCAGCGGCTTGACCAGCAGGTCGCCAAATTGTGCGGCCGCGGCAACGGCGCTGCGCTTGCCGGCGATAATCGAATTGCGGAATGCGTCGACCAGCCGAATCAGGTCCTTGCGCGCGATCGGATAGCTTTGCTCGCGCAGTCCATCGTGGCTGACCGTCCAGACGATCAGCCTGTCGGGCAGATCGTGAAATTCGATAACCCGTTCATCCGGATGCAATTGTTGTTGTACTTGTGCCACGGGCACGATGCCGGCCGATGTTGCCGGGAGCTTGGCGCGATCGCGCACCTCGTCGAGCAGGGCGCGTGCGCGACTGCGCTCGGACAGGTCGAAGGCTTGTGCGCTCTGGCCCATCTGGGAGTAAAGATCGATCGCGCGCTCGAATACCCGCTGCACATCCGAGAACAGGCCGATCTTGAATTCCTCGCTATGGAACTGCGCACGCACCTGGTCAAGACCACTCAGCGCCTGCGACCAGGTCGCGGCGGCCTGTACCTTGTCGCCCATGGCCAACTGGCTCTCGGCGATGCCATTCTGCGCCCAGAATCGCTGGTAGCCGGCATCGTCACCGACGGCTTCGCTGGCCATCTGGCGATAGAGCGCCAATGCATCGGCGGGTTTTTTTTCGGCAAGCAGCAACCGGGCTTCGGTACGTTTGCGCTGCGGCAGCAGCGCAGGATCGAGCGTTGCCACGTCCACGCCATCCAGTTGCTGGCGTGCTGCCACGGTATCGCCCTGGCTGATCAGCGCATTGGTCAGCGAGAGCTGCACCAGGGGGCGGTAATGATCGGAACTTCCGGCCAGCGCGAGCTGGTAGCTGGCAATGGCTTGTGCATAGTCGCCATGGTGCGCAGCTGCGTCACCCAGCACTTTCTGTGATGGCCCGACGATGGGGGCAGGGTCTTTCACCGGATGGCTGAGTGCAACATGCGCAAAAGCCGTGGCTTTTTCATAGTCGCCGCCGTAGCCATACACGATAGCCAGATCACGGTAGGCGCGCGCAAGTAGTTCCTCATCCTTGCTTTGCTGAGCCAGGTACAACGCCTGGCTGGCAGCACGAACACTTTGTCGAAGCTCGCCTTTTTCCGATAACGCGACCGCTTGGCTGCAATATTCGTAGCCATCCATCTTCAGGGCGCTATTGCCGTAGAGCAGTGCGCCGTCGGCACTCAAGGCCAAGGCCGTATCGGCATCCTCCATACGAGCCTGGGCGCTGCGCGCGCTGGTGGTATCGATGGCGGCCGGATCATGTTCGTGCAATGCCGGAAGATCCTGCCCGGTTGCGTTGCCGGTGAGGGCAGTTGCCAGCGTCATCGCCAGCAGGGCCCGGTAGATCGTTGCTTGCACTGGGACTTCCTCCTTGCAACGTTGGTGGCCGCATCGCGCGGCCGTCCGTCAAAGGCAGGCAGTCTAGGCAGGCGACGCGGCGTGGCCTATTTGCAGGAGGACATAGCTCGTTCGGTGGAGCGTAGATCACGTCCCGAGCGAGAGCGTCGGTAGGCGACCTGGGGAGTCGCCGCCTGCGGCGGCTGTGAATAGTTAGCCTCCCGGGACTGTGTACGGTGTTGCGATGTCGCCTCCTGATTTCTGACCGTTCTAAACCCCTCGGTCTAGAGCGAATTGTCTATCGAAAATCGCGTCAACCTTTCGGAGACTGAAGGACATCATCCGGAGGTATTTCCGGATATGTCCAGGCAGCATCGAGGAGGATGCTCATGCACAGTCGTCATTTCAAAATCAGCCTGCTGGCTGCCGGTTTGTTCATCAGTGCCGGGGCCCTGGCACAGGATGCTCCCGCGGCTTCCAGCAGCGCGCCTTCCGTGCAGACCATCGTCGATCAACTGAAGGTCAAGGACGATGATGATTCGGTCGTTATTGGCGGTACGCGATCGCTGCGACTCGGTGGAGCGGCAGCCGCTGGCAAGGCGGCCGACGCACCAACCACGCCGAGCACGCCACCGCCGCCTGCATCGATCTCGATGCAGATCCAGTTTGCGTTCAATTCCGACCGCATCGAGGGCGCGTCAGCGACCACCATGAACAACCTGGCCACGGCATTGCGCTCGGATGAGCTCAAGGGGCGCCAGTTCCAAGTGGTCGGCCACACCGATGGTGTCGGTTCTGCCGGTTATAACCTGCATCTGTCACAGATGCGCGCCGATTCGGTCAAGCGTTTCCTTACCTCGCATGGTGTCGATGCCGGCCGGCTCAGTGCCAGTGGCAAGGGCGCCAGTGAGCTGCTCAACAAGGCCGATCCGACGGCAGCGGAGAATCGCCGCGTCGAAATCGTGGCCAGCGGCGGCTGATCGACCATGCCTTGCCATGTGGTCAATGGCGCCATGTTGGCCTGCAGTTTTGGCGTGGCGCCATCGAGCCTGGTCGTGCTGCCGATCAACCGGATGTTGTCGAGCAACCAGCCGGCAGCCACCATCCAGGACCATATTCCCATGACCCACATCATGCCCTTTGGCATGTGTTCGTCACCGAGCAATCCGCAGGTCGCGGCGGCTACCGCGGCGGCGATGGGCGTACTGACGCCACAGCCGTGCATTCCAGCGACCACGTCGCCCTGGGTCACCGGCACGCCCACCATGGTGCTGGGCAGTCAACCCTGCCTGGATAACACCCATACCTGCATGTGCATGTGGGGCGGGGTGGTGACCGTGGTCAGCCCCGGGCAGATGACCGAGGTCATTCCCTAGTCGCGTTGAAAGGATGAACGGTGGCGACCATTCAGGATGCCAGTCTAGTCATGGGCTTGTCTGAAAGCGGTGTGGCGGCCGATCACCCTTCGTTGGTTGAAAAGCCTGCCGTTGTTGCCCCAACCGATAGCGACGCTGTCAATCGGCTTCGAATCCTGGTGGCGCCTATCGCTTGCTGGCGAATGGATGACATTTGCTTTGATTTTGACTCATCATTTCCTGGCTTGAATGTCGTGGCAGGGCTTGCTCATCTGAGCTCGTTATTGGCGAGGCACTCGCCCCCCTCGTACACGGCAAAAAAAACTCCTGCGCAAAACCAGGGATGCCCGATATCGATCTTTGGTCACGCAGATCCGGTAGGCAGTGACGATTACAACAAGAAGCTCAGCGGGCGACGTGCAGCTGCGGTGTACGGATTGCTAACCCATCAAGTCGAATTATGGGAAGAGCTGTACTCCCAACCTCTGGGAGACGACAAGTGGGGCAGGCCGGCACTGCAAGTCATGCTTGATGCGACAGCTGATAGTGGCGTGCCAGAAAATGCCGAAAACTATCAGCAAGACGCAGGAAGACGCAAAGATCTTTACCGACGCTACATGGAGAAACTCTGGTCGTCCAGCCAGGTTCTGGCAAAAGGAGACTTTCTTGGCGGAGGCTTGGATGCAGGCGGGAAGGCAGATTATCAGGGCTGCAGCGAATTCAATCCTCAATTGCTCTTGTCGCAGAGCGAGGAAAATTCGTTTGCACAAACCCAGGATCACATGCCGAGAAATGCGGCTAACGCGCCTAACCGACGGGTCGTGCTCCTGATTTTTCGCAAGGGAGCACAAGTCCAGCCTGATCTGTGGCCGTGCCCTCGCGTAAAGGAAGATACATCGGCATGCCGAAAGCGCTTCTGGTCCGACGGCGAAACGCGACGAGGTACGCATCTGCCTGATGCAAGGCGCTCGTATGAAGACGCCCAGGATACCTTCGCCTGCCGTTTCTACGATCGCCTCACCAGTGCTTCGCCGTGTGAGCGAGTGATCAAGGTTCGCCGGATACGGCTTTATGATCCTGATGGCAAAGCTATCGCCAATGCGCCATATCATATTGAAATGGATGGAGATATCTCGACGGCTCAGTCGGGGACGGCGACGAGGGAGGGCGTATTGACCTTGCGGAATATTTCCGTGCCATCGACATGTGCCATTCGCTGGGGCTTGCCGCCGGCGGCCGGGGAAAATCCTGACTATATATATGGCCTAAGCATGTACTTATCCATCCCGGATGCCGATGCATCGGAAGAAGTCCGCATGAAGCTGAACAATCTCGGCTATGGCATGCCGGATTCGGCGGATAACATCAAGGGATTTCAGAGCGATTACGCCACGCTCGACACGCCGCCGCTCGAAGTAACAGGACAACTCGATGACCAGACACTTAAGGTATTGCGCACGGTTTACGCCGAATGTGCCGATGACCTGCGCGCGACGACAATTGTCTGATGGAGCTTGGCGCGACTATCGCGCGCAGAGGGAGCGTTCCTGTGCTTTTTGGGCTGATTCACGCGTGGCAAGCAACCAAATAGAGATCAAGGCATGAGTGATGATATCCAGCCGGCAGTGCCGGTTTTGCGTTCACCGACTATGGAAGTGGGTATCAACTACGCGTGGGCGTTCAATCGATACGGCACCTGGATCGGACCACGTGATATCGAAAAAGAGCTTCCCACAGGCATAGGTGACGAAATACCTGTATTTCGTGACATTAGGGCCAACCCGCCGGAAGGCACTCTCGCCGCCAACCTCACAATCCTGAAGAATGAGTTCAAGATAAGAAAAGTCAGGATGTTCATCCTGTGCAATGCCTATAACTACGGTCATTACCCAATAAGCAATGTCACGCCGTCTGGTCGTTCATTTTTTACTGCTCCTACCTCGTTACATCCCCTTTTTCTAAGTCATTTCAGGCAGCTCCTGGAGGTCTTCCAGAGCAAGCAGATGCAGATCATTCCGTCGCTGCTGGACTTTGGAGCGATCTACCCGCGTTTGGGAAGTGGTGGCGGAAGGACGAGTATTGTCACATCGCAGCGTGAACGCTTTCTTGAAACTGTGGTCGCTCCCTTCGTCAACCTCTCCAGGAGCTTTCGCGACACTATTTATGCATGGGAAGCCATCAATGAGCCATATTGGAACGTCATGACTGGCTTCGGCAAGGCAAGGCCTCACACGAGCGATTCCGGACCGGACGTCTCCAAGGATGTCATGGCGAGCTTTATCCGCGACATGATAAATATCTTCCAGGATGCGGGATTTGAATCGACCGTGGGCCATCGCTTTCTTGATGACCTGACGGAAAACGTCATGCCTTCGGGGACGCTGCCCCAGTATCATTACTATGCATTGACTCCCTATGTGCCAAATATCGGCGGAGCGTATCGTTCGGATCCAATGGCGATTCCGGAGTTCGATCCAGCCAAGCCGCGATTTATCGGTGAGATCGCAGCCGGTGTCGATCGTTCCTGGCCTGAATGTAACGGCGCCGACTCCAGCGTTGCCGATGCTGCATTCGAAAGGTTGAAAGTGTTGGCCAAGAAAAATTACAAACTAGCTTTTCTGTGGCCGGATATGCATGACAGCGCCAGTAACGATGACCTGAAGTTTTCAAGAGGAGCTCAGGAATCGATCAAGCGTTTCACGACCGGGTTATTTCCCAATGGCATTCCACCTTGATGAATAAATTCAAAAAATATCGCCTTGTACGTCATGCATTTGAGGTTTGCCTGTGGCAACCTCGGGACAAGTTTGCCGTCAGCAGCCGTGGATGGACTTGAGCTTGGCCTGGGTCTGCGGGCCGCAGATGCCATCAACTGTCAGCTTGTTCTCGCACTGAAATTCCTCAATGGCAGATTTGAACGCCCGATCCTGTTCGGCTGGCGTGGCGTCGTCAGGTAGCGAGGCCCCATAACCCAGGTTGTTAAGGCGTTCGCGTTGTCCGGATACCTCATCGATCGGGTCTAGCTCCCCAATACGCAACGGGACCATGACGTGATCCATGGCGGTATTGCTGTCCCTGGCAATCAATTGCAGGATTTCAGCTTTCGCGGATATGCCATGTTGCAGCTTTCCGCTTCCGTCGGAGCTGATCGCCTGGGTGTCGCCGTCGATGCTTAAGTCGAATGAGACATGGGCCAACGGCTTTTGATACGCCCGTTCAAGTACCACGATCAGTTTAAGTGGATTGCGCTTGAGGCTGAATTTGTGCCGTTGGTCAACCGCCCGGGATTCGTCCTTGGTTTGTTTGTCTGGAATGGACAGCTGATCACCAGGATAAAGAATATGGGGATTCTTGCGCTGTTGCTTCAGCGCGGCATTGTCAGGATGATTCCAGATGGTATTCCAGTCAGCGAATCCGAACTGGGCAGCGATTTTGGCCAGGTGATCGCCTTGCTTGACGATATAGTTCATGGAGTCGTCCCTCCTAGCTGCGAGCCTTGGTCATATCGATCACCTGGACACGCTCAACGACATGGCTCACGCCGCGTCCGTAGCGCAGCATGTAGTAAAACATGGCCCAGCTACCGTGACCACTGATAATCTGCTCACCGCCGGCAGCCAGCCCGGCAGCCAGGAGCTGTTTAGCGGCCTTGCCCTTACTGCTGATATCGAGAGCATAAGCCGAGCCATGGTGAAAGACGATCTGCCACTGGCCGCCATCTACGTGAATGTTTCCAGTAGGCTTGATCTCACACTTGTACTTGAAAGCATGGCTGTTGAGCATGTCAAAAGTGATTTTCTGGTTGGGCGGAACAAGCGGGGCACCAATCTTAGTATACGGCTTGAAGCCCTCCCAGCCTTTGATATGGTCGGGTTGGGCGAACGATCCATTGCCCCAGCGGGTATGAGTATGCAAACAATCGTGAATACAGAAAGGAGCCATCGCGATGTTGAGCAAAGAGCTGTCATTGGGAAAGCTAGCTCGCGTAGCGGCAGGTGCTTTCATCTTCGGCGCAAGATGCAGATTGTCGAATTCGCCCTGGCTGGAGAGCTTTTCGAAGTCAAGAAGATCGGTATATATCCTGTCTTGGATCTTCATGGGTGGGACATCCGTGAAAATGCGGTTGTTGACCACGGCGTCGCTAATGGTGCGTTTGGGCTTGGCCGGATCGATCATGACATACGGGCCGGGAGGAGGGTCTATCCAGTAGTGACTGAATGTTTCTTTCCAGGTTACAGGTAATCCGCTTGTATTGTTGAGATCGCCAAAAAACTCGGCGCTGATTTCATGATTCATCTCTTCCCCGTCCATCATGTCATGACCGGGGGGAAGTGTTGCCGGGCGATTGATCCGTATTTCGGCGTTTATCTTGTCCAGTGACTGGTTGGACATGGTATAGATAAGCGGATACATGCGACCGGCCCCCAGGATGCCGCCTGGTTCAAAATCATAGCGTAGCTTGCAGCACACCATGCTCACCACGACAACGATGTAGAGGTTGGCCAGGGCAATCGTACATATCGAATCCTTGCCGACTGTTCCATCAACCGGAAGATGCGAGTCGACTGGATTGGGCATGAAGTTCTTGTCCTGGAATATGGACGTGTTTACTTGTTGTGGTGTGCTGGATGTGCCTGGTGGCCCCAGGTCGTAGCAGAATACATGTTGAAAGCCCTTGTCGATACGCGCTTCCAATGGCCATAAGCTATTGGTTCCTGCGGCCACGAAGCCACCATCAAGATATTCGCTGAGAGCCAGGAACTGGCGAGTCAACGGCAGGTCGACCGTGTTGCCATGGATGTCTATCTGGATGGGGCCCCATAGCACGTCGTCGCATACCGTCATCGCCATGAAATTCATGCTCTGGACTTTACATGTCAGCCGATTAATGCGATTTAGCTGATTTGCGAAGTTATGCGAGAAATGCCAGATCTGTTTGTCTTCTTCGTCACTGGCACTGGGGTCCGCATCGGGTAGTGCTGATGGAGGTTCCATGCCAGTCGGCTTATTGCCGTGGGCGGCGCGAAGAAGGGTGCCACTATTGAGAATGTCGTCAAGGCTGGGCATTGGATTGAAGAGGGGTGTGTTCGACGTGGGAAACCGCATCGGTTTCGGGAGTTGTGATGTGCACAACGCTAAAGACTGTGCCGGGATGGCCCATGACAAGCACATTGCCGTGCTCGTCGGCGGTGTAGGTTTGTGTATTGCCGCTTGGGCCGCGGATAACCACTTGGGCGCCAGCAATGGGGCGCTTGGTAAATTCTTCGACAAAACGGAATACCAGCGGCTCTGGTGGCTTTTCGCACGGCGATGCAGTAACCAGGCGGTCGTAAAATCGGCAGGCAAACGTATCTTGAGTCTTGCCGTATGAGCGCGATTCGTTGGCTAGGCGCGTTGATCGCCGTCTTTCTCCATCGGACCAGAAGCGCGCGTGGCAACCAGATGCTCCCTCGCTTGCGCGAGGGCAAGGCCATCGCGAGGTATCGACAACGGTTCCTTTTTCAAACAGCAGCATCAATACGCGCCGGTTAGGGGCATTGGCTGCGTCGCGTACTGCTTTTTCGCCGCTGTCGTATTGAGTCGATAGCACCACCAGTGGATTGAATTCCCCACAACCTTGGTAGTCACCTTTGCCGTCGGCATCGGCGCCGCGCGCCAGAAAGTCGGTTTTCTGAAGGAGAAGCGAGCCACATAGCTTGTCCATGTAGCGTTTGTACAATTGCTGTCGCTTGGAAGTATCGTTGCGATAAGGTGCCACAGGGTCGCTGTGGTCCGGTCCACTCTTGGGATCGCCACTGCCTGCACCGTCAACGGCATTGAGCATGGCGCGTAGTGAGGGGTCGCCCCAGCGATCGTTGTTGGCGGGAGAGCTGTAGAGCTTGTCCCACAAGCTGGGTTGTCGAGTCAATGCAGCATATACAGCGATCACGCGGCGGCCGCTCAGCGTCTTGTTGTTGGCATCGTCACCCACTGGATCGGCGTGGCCGAACAAAGACATGGTGGCGCCATCATGCTGCTTCATGAGTGCTTCAAGTAAGCGCATTTCTTCCTGCACGCCTGGACGTATGAACGACGAGGCGAATTCAAAACGCACGTCGTCGACGCGAAGACAAGCGATTGGCTTGAGCGCGGTCACGATGCGATTAGCGTCATTGGCAGTCGTGGTGGCTACCTTGGGTGTAAGAGCCGTTGGAGCCGGATGGTGAGACGCCACGCCACCGTCACTTCCTTGAGGCGAGCTGTTATCAGACATGTCTTGCAACTCCAGAAATGGATGCGACAGAAATCAAGCCGGCGTCCATGCTTCTTTTTCCAGGTCAGGGAACGTCACCTTGCATTGACCTGGATCGATGTTTGTTACTTTGAATAGACCCTTTTCGTCGGTTGTGCCTTCGGCTACGGTGAGTCCATCGGGTAACGTGACACGAACCTGCTCTCCGGGTACGGGCTTGCCGGCATCGTCAAGTAGTTCGACTTCCAGATAGTGCTTCTTGTCCTTGTTGGCGGGATCATTTGCGTCATGGGTGGGCGCCGATGAGGCAACTGATTTGCCGGATTTCGACGCAGCCTGATTAGAAGCATCCATTTTCTCACCGGGTTTGGCTGAGTCCGCTATCGCTGGATCTGTAATCTTGGTAGGAGAGACCAATGATGCTGCTTCGCCCACGCCTGGTGAGCCTCCGGAATTGATCATCACCGTGGGTGATCCAACCATGGTGATACCAGCCCCGGAGATCGTGATGAAATTGCCGCCCACCTTCAGGGTAAGCATCGTTCCAGCTTCAATGACTACGTTGGAGCCCGCCTTCAGGTAATAGTCGCTCTGTACCTGTTCGCTATGGGTCTGGAATGATTCGCCAACCCCGCCGGTAACTTTCATGGATAGCGAACCTCCGATACTGATGGCTTGCTTGCCATCAAGCTTGAGGTGGTCATCTCCATTGATTTCAGCAATGCGGTCTTTCTTGATGTGCAAGCTATGGGTGCGGCGCACTTCCTCCAGCCTGTCACGTTTGACGATCAGACTGCGATCTTGCTCAACCCATTCGCGGCTGTCGTTGCCAATACGGCGATCCAGATCCATCTGGGCATTGATGAATAGCTGCTCGCTGCCTTTCTTGTCCTCGAAACGCAGTTCGTTGAATCCACCCCCACCCTTGGTCGACCATGACTTGATCGTGCTCTTGGTCATTTCACCGGGTAGCCCATACGGCGGCATGTTGTCGCCGTTGTAGACGCAGCCGGTGACCAGGGGCTGATCCGGGTCGCCATGCAGGAAGTCGACGATGACTTCCATGCCAATGCGTGGAAGAAAGAAGGTTCCCCAGCCACGTCCGGCCCAGGCCTGGGAGACGCGGATCCAGCAGGTACTCTTGTCATCCGCACTGCCCAGGTGATCCCAGAAAAAGTGGACTTTCACGCGACCATACTTATCGGTGTAAATTTCTTCGCCTGACGGCCCCGTGACCACGGCGGTCTGTGGTCCATACATGCGCGGCTTGGGCGTCGTGCGGGCAGGGCGGAACGGCGTGGCCAGCGGGCGCACGACGAAGTCGTTGCGATAGAACGCTTCGCCGTTGTCCTCGTCCAGGTTGTTCTCGCCACGGTGCCTGGCGCTCAGCACGCGCCAGGATGGCTTGAGCACGTCATTGGGCGGGTCGTCCAGTTCGAACGCGGTGCCGGCGCGCACATCCAGGTGAGTGCTGGCGCCTTCAAGTTGCTCATGGGCGGCTTCCTCGATCTCCATGGCCAGCTTGCTGCGCCCGTCGCCGTCTGCATGCTCCTGGTAGCCGCCAGGATAGGCGTAGCGGTTCAACCCCTTGACCACGCCGGCGTCAAGTACGGAGTCCACGCTGGATTCGAGATTCTGGGTCGGCTTGATGAAATTGTAGTCGCGCATGGAGACGCTTGCGCTGCGCATCTGCTGGTGGCGTGCGAGTGAGAAGACGACAGGTTCATCCTGGTCGGCCCAGTTTGTCGCGTAGCGCAGGTTGGTGACGTTGCCCTTATAGTCTTTCTCCTGGTGATCGCTGATGACCAGGATGTCTTCCTGCTTCTTCGGGTCATGCTTGAAGAAGTAGTGGATGCCGGCATCTTCGAGCAGTCGTGCGATGAAATCGAAGCTGCTTTCGTTGTATTGCACGCAGTAGTCGAGCGCAGGATAGTTGCCTGTGAGATCGCTTTCATGCGTACCGAGCTTGAGCTCGTCGAGAATCGTATCGACGATGTCCGGGATATTCAGGTTCTGGAAAATGCGGCAGTCATGCACCAGCTTCAGTTGCCAGAACCAGGGGACGATCTCCGCTTCATAGGCAGTCATTTCCTGCGTGTCACCCGCGCCGGCGAACCAGGCTGAGCCTGCGCGGCCGAAGCTGGCGACAATGCCGCTCCAGCACGAGCCGTCTTCGTCGTTACCATTCTGGGCATCGGCCCATAGCGTTACGCGCTTGCCAACGATTTTTTTGGCGTCGATCGCGTCGTCTTCAGAGACCATCCACAGGCGAAACGCGAATGGTCGCGACAACGCTTCCTCGCCATCGAAGCGATGCAACAAGAGCGCATCGTCACCCAGCGGTGTGGTGACATAAAAGGGACGCTTCTGGGTCGAATACGACATGGCGGCACGATGGCTGGCGATACGAACCATCTTGCGCAGTCCGTACGCACACGACTATTTGTGGGATGGACTAGACCTTCTGGCCTAAGGGTGCCGAAGCCGAGGGAAAGAGCATCGCCTTGCAGGAGGAACGATGCCCAGGCCTTGGCGACTCGGAGGTTCACGACAACGCGTACGTAAAGGCAGCGTCGTCCGCAACGGCGACGTGGATCTGGCGCACACAGTCACCACGTCCCATCCACGCGAGCACTTCGCCGGCCACTTCGGGAAGCAGGCTTCCACTGAGGATGTTATCGATGTTACGGGCGCCGGAATCGACTTCTGTGCAACGCGCCGCGACGGTCTCGACCAGTGGCTCGTCGTAGGTAAAAGCTGCGGCATGGTTGGCGGCGATGCGCTTGGCAATCTTGCCCAGCTTGAGGCGAACGATCTTTTTCATGTCTTCGTCGCGCAACGGATAATACGGGATCACCGTCGTTCGCCCGATGAACGCCGGCTTGAACTGCGCGTTGAGCGTGGGTCGAAGGAGTTCGCGCAATTCCTCCACCCGCGGCGTCTCGCCGGAGCCCGAGCATGCTTCCATGACCAGGTCTGTACCAGCGTTGGAGGTGAGAATGATGATGGTATTCTTGAAATCGATTTCGCGCCCTTCACCGTCCTCCATGACGCCTTTGTCGAAGACCTGGAAGAACAGCTCCAGCACGTCCGGATGTGCCTTCTCGATCTCGTCCAGCAATACCACAGAGTAAGGGCGTCGGCGCACGGCCTCGGTCAGTACGCCGCCTTCGCCGTAGCCGACATAGCCGGGTGGTGAGCCCTTGAGGCTGGAGACGGTGTGTGCTTCCTGATACTCGCTCATGTTGATGGTGATCATGTTGCGCTCACCGCCGTACAAGATGTCGGCCAGCGCGATCGCAGTCTCGGTCTTGCCTACGCCCGAGGTGCCCACCAGAAGAAAAACGCCTTTTGGTTTGTTGGGGTCTTCCAGGTTTGCGCGCGACGTGCGGACACGCTGGGCAATGGCTTCCAGCGCATGGCTTTGGCCGATGACGCGCTCCTCGAGAAGTTCACGCAGGCGCAGGACATTCTGCACCTCGTCGGCCACCATCTTGCCCAAGGGAATGCCTGTCCAAGCGGCTACGATCTGCGCGGCACTGCCTGCATCGACCACCGCGTGGACCATCGGCGAGGGTCCTTGCAAGCCTTTCAACTCCAGTCGGAGTCGGTTGAGCTCGTCGATCGTGGCCTGGCGCTCGGGCGCATCGGCGGCAAGCGCCTCGGCCATATCGAGTTGGGCGTGAATCTTCGCGACCAGGTCCAGTTCCTGCTGCCAGCGGCGTTCAAGCATTTCCAGCGACGCCTTGAGTGTCTCGGCTTCGGCGTCGATGACTGCCAGGCGAGTGGCGTGATCGCTGCCACTTGCCGCTTCCTTGCCCAACTGCTCGCGTTCGGAATCCAGGGCGTGCAGTCGCTTGCGGCTATCCTCGACCTGGGGAGGAATCGAGTTCAGGCTGATGCCGATACGTGCGCATGCGGTATCGAGCACACTGACCGCCTTATCCGGTAACTGGCGCCCAGCGATATAGCGTGCTGACAGTTTCACCGCCTCAGTCAGGGCTTCATCCAGCACGCGTACCTTGTGATGGCCAGCCATGGCCTTGGCTACTCCCCTTAGCATGGTGACGGCCTTGCTCTCGTCTGGCTCGTCCACTTTCACGACCTGGAAGCGACGAGTGAGGGCGGCATCTTTTTCGAAATATTTCTTGTATTCGCTCCAGGTCGTTGCCGCAATGGTGCGCAGTTCACCACGGGCCAATGCGGGCTTGAGCAGATTGGCGGCATCGTTCTGGCCGGCCTGGCCGCCAGCACCGATCAGCGTATGCGCCTCGTCAATGAAGACGATGATGGGTTTGCTGCTGGCCTTGACCTCGTCCAATACACCTTTCAGTCGATTCTCGAACTCACCCTTGACGCTGGCACCGGCTTGCAGCATGCCCAGATCCAGCGACAACAGTTCCACGTGCTTGAGAATGGGCGGTACGTCACCCGTGGCGATACGCGCGGCCAGACCTTCGACGACGGCGGTCTTGCCGACCCCGGGTTCGCCGGTCAGGATCGGGCTGTTTTGCCTGCGCCGTGACAGGATGTCGACCATCTGGCGAATTTCCTCATCGCGCCCCAACACTGTATCCAGCTTGCCATCACGGGCGCGCTGGGTGAGGTTGCTGCAATATTTGTCCAGGTTTGGCGTCGCGCTCGGCTTGCTTTCGCCGGCGCCGGAACCTGTCGATGCCGCGATCTGGCCATCCCCCAGTCCGCGCGCCTCGCGTGCTTCGACCGAGGCATCCACCAGGGCATGAAAATTTGCCTGCAGCGTTTCCACGTTGACCTGTTGCAGGCTGCGCGCCGAAACCAGGCGCCGCAAGGCCGGGGTCGCGAGCAGGGCGGTCAATAGATGACCACTACGGATACGGCTTTCACCGAATTCGATCGACGCATATGCCCAGGCCTGCTCAAGCCACTCGGGAATATGGGCAGATAAGGCTGGAGTACGCGTGTTGCCTGTCTTGAAGCCATCAAGAGTTTGGCCTAATTCACGCTCCAGCAGTTCCGGGGTGCTATCAAATTGACGCAGGATACGTCGGATGTCGCCGTTGTCTATCTCAGTCAGCTTCAACAGAAGATGTTCTATCTCGACATCATGGTGGGTGCGCGAAAGACACAGCCCCGCGGCACTCTCCATCGCATTGCGGCAAGGTGAATTCAGTCGTGCGACCAGGGCGCGGATATGGATCGTCATGATGGTGCTCTCCCTATGAAATTTGATACAGGATATGGATCGTGCGAGGCATTTAGCCCAATCCGGCGAAAACAAAGCGGCATTCATCGGCAGGCTTACGACTGCGACGGCCGGTCAGCCAGCTGTTCCAACCCAGTCGTGCTGGTTTCGCGCCACCGAGGCGGGCGCCGGGTACATCGCTGGCATGCAACAGCAGTTGGATATCCAGGTCGAGTGCCTGTCCGGCCAGGAACCGAAGCAATTCGACTACCGCTTCCAGCAACTCTCCCTGTGGCAGCAGCTGGTCGAAGCGGCGGCCTGACAATGGACCGATGCGCATGCGAATTGTCATCTGTCGGTCCCAGAATTGGCTGCCAAGCACCACGCCCGCGCCTATGCGGTGATTGACCGCGCCTAGTCTCGTGCGATCGCGCAAGGGGATTTTCTGCCAGGTACCGTGGCAACCCAGAACGCTTACGTGGGCGCCAACGACGTCTCCAGCAATCTGCGCCAGTGTGCCGACGCCTCGGGGTTTTTGCGCCACCAGTCCGCTGTAGTAACCCAACGCCCTGGCTGGAAGACCATGCGCGTGAGGGCCCGACACGCGGGCATAAAGTGCGGGTGTGCCGAGTCCGATGATGTCGTAGATGTGGCGCAGCAATGTCTGGCCGCGTACGTCACTGTCGAGCTCTTCGCTGACATCAATGCGGTGTCGCGCCCAGGCTCTCCAGAACAGGGCGATCAAGCGGTGATTGAATAAGTCCAGGAAGTCACGCGAGGCCGTGTCGCGCGCCTTCATTTGAGCGACAAGCCACTCCGTATAGTGCCGCGGCAGTTCGCCGGAAGGCCCAGTCAGGCCGATGAAGTTTACCTTCATGGCATAACGCGGCGCCGAGGAAGCCTGTGACGGCTCTACCGCCAGGGCATGTAGTTCGCTCGGTGGAAAGAACAGGTTGGCAGGTACACCAAAACGTACGTGGTCACGATCGGCCCCCGCGCCCTGGCGGGGAGGCGTGCCATGCGCGCGATAGAGCAGGCGAACAGCCTGGAAGAAGTCGAAACGCTCCGGGTGGCGAAGCAACGTATCCAGAGGTGCATGAGGCACCAGGCCAGGGACCGTGACAGCTCCGGCCAGCCGTTCGCGCGGCCGGCTGTCATGGATTTCGTCGTCGGATGCCGTGAACTCCATGGAGGCATCAGTCGTGTTCATACCAGGGCTTGGGCGCCGGCTCGCGGCGCGAAGCTGGCTATGGGCTCTTCGCGTTGCAGGCTTCTGGCGGTAAGACGGGTGTAGGAGCTTGCATTGCAGTAAAGACCAAAGAACAACTCCAGCACGCGTGCCAGCACATAGGCGCCAGAACCGACGTACTGCTGCTCGTCGAAGGTCAATTCGATATCCGTGCCGCGCACGAAAGCCTGTCGCGGAGCGGCGCCGACCCGGCTCAGCGACGCCTGGCTGGATACCGCAACGATACCGCCGATCTGCTTGCGCAAAGTGGCCGAATCGGCAACGTTGTACAAGCTGAGGATCTCCAGCAAGGCGTCGCGTCCACCCTCCACCAGCGACAGATGATTGAGCGACAGATGCGAAATGAGCCGCCATTGGTTGGCCAGCCGCATCGGTGCACGCCATGTGGGCGTGGGCTTCTTCAACAATCGCGCTCTTGCAATGACGCCGCCATCCTCCGATTGCAGCAGGTTCTCCTCGCCCCCGAACGGTATCTGCGATGGCAGGTCACGATTGGTGCAGGTCAGGCTCAGTGACAGGGTTTCCACCGCCGGCACCCGAGGGTCCATCTGGCGGTCGACCAAGGCAATGGACATCTCGGTGCCATCGTCACCGGGACGTGCGGACGGCAGCCGCTGTGCATGCCAGAAGCAACCGCTCTCATCCCCTTCCAGGCCATGGCGAATGGAGAAGAATGGCAGGAATTCGCTTCCCTGGCTTGATTCATGGGTACGTGTCAGTCGCTGTACACGATCTATCGAATAGATCTCCATGCCAAGCGGGCGGCGTACGTCCGGAACCACCTGATATTGATTCAATTCCTGGGTAACCCGGATAGGTTCGGCTTGCTGGCGGAATAAATTGATGACTGGCGTGCAGTGGAGCCGAAAGCTGTCGCGGTGGACGCTTTGCTCCAGCCGCGAGGCACGTTCGGGGCGACCGAAGGAGCGCAATGAGATGCGCAATTCAACAGACTGGCCAAAGGGTTTGAGTTCAAGCCCGTGGATGTCGATAAACAGGAACTTCTCGGGAAGAGTGAAATATTCCTGTAGCAGCCGATAGCCGAGGAAGCTGCGTGGGTCATCATCGAGCATGCCCTGGTCGGGTTCGAATCCCACCGCGTTGACGCAACCTTCCGGTAGCAGTTGGCGCTTGGCTGGCATGCCCTCCGGAGCGATCGCTTCGACCTGGGCTACGTTGTTGAGAAGCAATTCGTGCAATGCGTGTGCGAGGGGGCTTTCGCCATCCAGGTAGAAGCGCAGGCGGTTTATGTCCAGTGTTGCCAGATCGATCTTGCCTGTCGTCTCCAGGCAGATGCGAATCGTCGCGGCAATATCGCTTCCGCGTATCGCAAATGCCGAGCGCTCCACGGACTCAAACGAGGCCGAGGTGACTTGCAATGGCCAGACATCGACGGGGTAGGAGGTGCGGTAACGCACCGGCATGCCCTGCACGGCACGCGTGAGGAGCATCGTGCCGCGCGGAATGTTCTGCACGGTCGTCAGCTCGGCGCCCGGCGCGGGCATCAACTGGGCGATCGACATCGACGGCACGGGCCGCAGATAGTGCGGATACAGAACCGAAAGAAGTGCCTCGGTGATCTGTGGGAAATCATCGTCGAGCTTTTTATGGATACGCGATGCGATGAAGGCAAACGATTCGATAAGGCGCTCGACGTGCGGGTCTTCGCATACATCGCCTTCCAGTGAAAGCCGGGCAGCGATCCGTGGATAGCGTGCCGCGAACTCCTTCGATAGCGAACGCAGGCTGGTGAGCTCGTTTTCGTAGTAGGGAAGAAGTGCATCGAGCATGATTGTCGCCGGGAATACGGAACACCGCGGTCCTGCAAGTCTCGACCAGCCAGCCGCGCGGCTCCATTCATCGGAGGGTATAGAACCTATGGTGTGGTCGTGTCGCCCAATTTTTTCCGGAACCAGGGTGATGTCGTGCAACCGCTGAAAGGCGACCTTGAATCACGCTTCATGGCGAAGCGTCATCGCGAACGAAGTTTAGAAACCTGATCGCCTCGTCGATGCCGCGACAATGGGAATCGGAGCGGTATGGCTCGTCGCGTCGACCTGCATTATTCGCCCTGCCATTGCGACGGATAGCGCCGCGACCAGGTGACATTGCCTGCAGGGCCATAGGAAAGCACCAGGCCTTCATAGGTCGTTATTACGCCGAACGGGTAGGTCTGGTTCAACTCCGTCTGCGTCTCGGTCGATGCTACGACATAGCAGCTTGCTGCCCTGGCCATTGCCGAGACGAACATGTTGCCATCGCTGACGCATACACCGGTACCTGTCGTGGTGTTGCAGCTTGGATCGATGTATGCGGGACGGCACGCAACCAGCCAGATTTTGTCGACCAGGCCAGACAGCCCGCTGAACAGGCCGACATTGTTGCGATTGAAGCCCTGGCCGATCAGTATGGCACCGGGAATGCCATGGCTGTGGATCACCAGGTTCTTCAATTTTCCGCCTTCGGCGCCGCGTGCCACCGTGGCCACCCAGTCAATGATCTGCCTTGCCGTGGTGGCTCCGGATACGTCCCAGGAATTCCACATCTGCAAGCGACCAATGCGTGGCGAAGTCACTGCATTGAGGACCATGGCAGGCTGTTCGATGCTGATCATGAGCGGTCTCCTTATGTGCCCGATCGTTTGGCAACGTGCTGTGGCGGGCTCTACGATGGTGTTTGCGTGCGATCAATTCTCGACACAGCTATCGTCGTCGGGGATGACGCATTCCGGTGCATGGCCCGCATCGCCCAGGCCGCGTGTGCGCACCTTCGGATTGAGGGCACCCAGGGTCAGCCCCTTGGGGAGCAGCAGCCACATGCGCCCATTGGCGTTCATGGACGCGGCCAGGCTGCCGGCGTCTTCACCGAAGCCCCAGAAGAAGTCGTCACGTACGCTGCCGCGGATCGCGCCGCCTGTATCCTGGGCGAACATCAGCCGCTCCAGGCTTCCCGCGCCCCCGGGTGCCGATGTGGCAATGAACACGGGTGCTCCCAGTGGCGTGGTGCGCGGATCGACCGCCAGTGAGCGGCCTGCGGTCAAGGGCACGCCCAAGGCGCCCACCGGGCCTTGTGGCCCATCGGCGGTCGAGCGAAAGAACACATAGCTGGGATCGCCAATGCCGCTGACACTACCGCCCGCCACGCCGCGTGGCGTAGCCAGGTGCTTGGCGGCGCCAGCATGTTGTGGATCGGCAGCAAGCCGGGCTGCGTCGGCACCCGTGATTTGGCTGGTGCCCACGTGGGTAGGGTCTTGTGGCGGACGCACGGGACTGGCAGGGGTCTTTCCCAGCAGCTGCGCAATCATGGACTGCACCTGCGGGTCCTGCGCCGTGGGCGCTGGTGCCACCGGTATGGTCGCGGGCGCTGCGACGGGCGCCTGTGCCGGTGCGGGGTGCTTGTCACCGGAAGGCGTGTGCTTGAGTTGAGTAATGATCGCCTGCACCTGGGCATTGCCTGCGCTATCTTCCGCACTGGCCGCGCGCGCGTGGGCAGGAGCGGCGGACGCTTGTGTCGCAGCTGCCGGTTGCGCGCCGCTCTGCTGCTTCAACTGACTGATGATGCTTGCGACGTCGTCGGCTGGAGCGTGGACCGCGTCGATGGCCGCACTGGCCGCGCCCAGGTGCAGGCCACGTGTCTTGATGGCGCTGCTGGCAGCAGCCGAGTCGCTGGCCGATGCATTGGGCAGGAACGGCTGGCCGTTTTGCTCGGCGTAGGCAAGACGCAGCATGCTGCCGTCCTCGAGCTGGATTTTCCCCGATCCTTGCACTTGCATGGAGTACAGCGCATAGGCATCGGCAACCCATGCAAGTACTGGTGCGTCGATACCGTTTGCCTCGATCTCCTGACGCGTGTAGTAAGGCAGCACTTGATCACCGTCAATGCGCACGCGATAGCGCTTGTCAGCCAGGCCTGGTGTATCGCTGCCTAATGCCAGCGTGTATTCGCGTGCGTCGGCCGTGCCCGGAGCTGCCGCCAGCAAACGCCCGTTGTCGATACGTAGCCATTGGTGTTCGGCGCCGCTCAGTGATCTGGCGTCGAGTTCGTAAAGGTCGCGTGGCGCGCCATAGACCGGGAAACGAAACGCGTCATGGCGTTGGCTGCTCCCTTGCAGCTTGGGTTCGTAGTAGCCGGTAATACGTCCGTCGGCCGTGGCGTCGGGATTCATGACCTGGTAGACCTGGAAGTGTGCCTCGAAGAACTGCCGTGCAGCGTCATCGCTGCGCTGATCGGCGCTACCAAGGTCCGCGCATGCGCCTGCCCACGCGCTCTTGCGCGAGAGCACCGCGCATGAGCGGGCAAATACCTCCAGGCTTTGGCGAAGCGTATCGCTGTTCCAGCCAGGCACTTGCTGGAAAGGCACGGGTTGAAAGCGCGCATACCGGGTAACGAACGGTTGTGCCAGGGTGTCGGCACTGGCTGGCGCCGGCACGCTCTGCGTATTGGCCTGGGCTAGGCAGGTCGGCGTGCCCATGAAGAACGTCATGCATGCCACGAACCACGTCCATGGCAAGCCATAGGATGTTTTGCACGATCGTTTCATATCTCGATGCCATGACTTGGGACGCCGGCATGATCAGGCGGTGTCCGCGCGCAGTGCCATACGACGGATGCGCTATGACCATTGCACCAACCTCGACAAGCCACCTGTCCAGGCCGCCCTGATCGAACGGCCTAGTCTCTCTGTGATATGGCTGGCGAGTGGTCGCAGTCGTGAGAATCCCGGCTATCGAATCAGGGAGCAGCGACGATGCACTCGGCGCGTGGGACAGGCAACTGGAATGGCGGATGCACGATGTTCGTACTGGCATGCTTGTTTGGCCTAGCCGCTTCATCGCGAATAGCCAGCGCACCGGCCGTGCCTGCTTCGACATCCACTTCGGCAACGGCTACGCCGGTCGATTTTGACTGGCGGCATGCCCAAGGCGTGCTGTTTCGCGTCCATTCCTCCCGTGTCGGCGCTTCCGACAGCCTGCTTTTCGGCACGATCCACATCGGGGCGGCGCGTGATATTGGTCTCGATTCCCGGCTTGTGCGGCAAGCGGTGTTGTCCAAGCACGTGCTGGTCAACGAGGTCGACGGCACTATGCCGTGGCTACCACGTTATGACCATTATCGTTTCCTGGGCGAGGGCCAGAGCCTGGATAAGCTCCTTGGCGATCATGCATTCGCCGAACTGGCGCGCCTGCTACCCGGGCACGGTACAACGCGGCTTGTTCGCTACAAGCCCTGGGTCGCGATGACGTTGCTGGAAGAAGGTGAGGACGTGCCGGCACCCGGTATTACACGAGGACAGCCGAGCATCGATCACGTCGTGGAGGACATTGCCCGCACGCAGGGTTTGCGGCTGGTTCATCTGGAGACGCTGGAAGACCAGCTGGCTGCGCTTGATTGCACGCTGCCTGACGAGTACGCCGTGGTGTTGCGCCAACGCCTGGCCGATCCGTCCGAGCTACGCACGGCGACAGAGCGTGCCCTGTCTTTTTATCGGGCAGGCCATCTGGCGGCGTGGCTGGAAGACATCGATGCAATGCCTGGCCTGGATGAAAAGGGCCGCGTAGCGGAACGGCAGGCGCGCACCTGCCTGATCGAACAACGCAATGCGCGCTGGATCGAGGAACTGGAACCGCTATTGCGTGATGGCGGTTGTTTTGTCGCGGTTGGCGCGATTCATCTCACGGGTAGCGAGGGTTTGCTCGCCGGACTGGCGCGCCGCGGTTTCGCGGTCAGCGTCCAGGCCTGGTGAGCGCGCACGCATACGTAGCAACACGGCATACAGGACAAACGTCATGCACGCAGCACGGCAGGTACACTGGGCGCAAGGGGGCTTTCTCACGCCACAACATCTCCAGGCTATGGATGCCTGGCAGCAGGCCTATGCGTTACGCCTGCATCGCCAGTTCTCTCCGTATCATTGGGGCTTTGAATCACTGGTGTTGCGCGAGGATGCGCTGGCCAACGGCATGGCGACGCTGGAGCGTTTCGCCTTGCTGACACGAAACGGGGAATGGGTCAGTGGCGGCGTAGCGGCAACGGCTGAGGGCGGTGGCAACACGCGCCTGCCCGAGCGCAGCCTGCTCGAATTGCCGGTGACCAATAACGACCCGATTGCCTTGCACCTGGTGTTCAAGCGCGAGCGCACACTCGATGGATTGGGGCGTGCGGACGAGCGCAGTCGCTTGCCCGCCAGGCATCGACTGGATGGAGAGACGCGTGCCGATCCCTACGATCCGCAGGCTCCGTCTGCAGAGCTGGATTTCCTGGGCTACCAGGCCCAGATCATCACCAGCCTCGACGAAGGCGCCGATGCGCTGCTGGCGGCCTGCGAAGCGTACAAATTCGCCGAAATCGTGCCCCAGGGACCGGGTCGCTTCAAGCTCTCCATCGATTACATCCCGCCTTTGGTTGCCCTCAATGGTTCGGTGAATCTATTGCGCTGGACACGCGCCTTGCGTGACCTGCTGGTCGCCCGTGGCGCCGATTTCTCCGGCACGAAGCGCCAACGTGGCATCCGTGCCGCCTCCACCAGCGCGCAGGAAGTCATGCGTGTGGTGATGATGCAAACCTTCGCCCGTTACATCGCCGACTTGCAGGAACACGTGCGGGGGGCAGTGATCTCGCCTTATGCGTTGTACCAGCAGCTACGCGAACTGGTGGCGGAGTTTTCGGTCTTTTCCGAAGAAGTCAGTTTCGCTGGAGGCTTGCGCGCCAATCCCGCCGAGACAGAACTTCCGCCTTACGACCATGACAATCTACGCCATTGCTTCAGGCTCGCCTTCCAACGTGCCGAAGTCCTGATCAAGGCGCTTACTGTTGGCGCCGAAGTTGGCATTACGCTGACCTACGACGGCAAGCTGTACAAGGCCGACGTGCCAGCGAACCTGTTCGAATCGGATAAGACGCGGTTCTATCTGGCATTCGAATCGGAGCTTCGCGGACAGGACCTGTTCGGGCGTCTGTCGCGCACGGGCAAGATCTGCTCGATCGAAGAGATGCCGCGTCTGCTCTCGGCTGCTTTATTCGGTCTCAAGATCGATCTGCTGCCTGTACCGCCTGAGGAATTGCCGCAGAAGACACCTAATACCACCTACTTTCTCGTCGATACGCGGCATCCGTTCTGGCAGGGTATCCGCAACGCTCGCAATATGGCGGTATTTTGCGATTTACCGCCGGACCAGACAGTCATCAAGCTCTATCCCGTTGGCGCGGAGGAGTAAGCGATGGCACGCCTGTTGGAATATTTCATGCCGCTGTTTTCCTTTGGCCTTGGTATCGACGAGCAGATTGCGGCCAATAACGCGCAAGGTGGCTTGGACGAGGTCCAGGCGCGTGTGCGCGCCCTGATCGAGCAGGCCCGCAACACCGCGCTTGCTGCGGGCAAGCCGGCTCCGGCTGTGGAATCGGCGACCTTTGCTGTGGTTGCCTGGTTCGAT
>NZ_DASVMI010000125.1:0-14826 GCF_036384435.1 Dyella sp.
TCAAGCTCAACCGAGTATTACTTCTCGAAATGCATGCCGCCAAACGCGCTGGCATGCTAACCGCCGATGACGATTCCAGTCGCTTCGCCCAGTTCGTAGCACTCGCCATGCAAGCGGAGTTTGCCGCCTCCCTGGATCACCTTTATCCGCCCCTGTTGCCACGCCTCAGGCGCATGCTGGACCAACAGCGCGGTGCGATAGAAGCATTGGTCGAACGTCTCGTGGTCGATCGCGAACGACTCGTTGCATTGCTAGGTCAGGTGCCAGGCAAGCTTATCGGCCTGACGCTGGGACACGGTGATTCACATGCCGGTGGGCATACCGTAGCGCGACTGGTCTTCGAAGGCGGTACGGTCATGTACAAGCCGCGTTCGCTACGGATCGATGCAGTGCTAGACCATTTTCTCGCACAGGTGTTCGGCGAGGAGGCAACACGCATCCGTGTACCCGCTGTACTGGATTGCGGCGATTATGGCTGGGCCGCCTATGCAAAGCACCGCTATTGCGTGAGCGACAGCGAACTGCATACGTTTTATCACAGCCTGGGCCATTGGCTGGCCGTCCTGCGCTTGCTGGGCGGCACTGATATCCATCTGGAAAACCTGATCGCGGTGGGTCCTGTGCCTATGGTGGTCGATATCGAGAGCCTGTTTGCACGCATTCATGCCGACGCCTCATCGAGCTACGGCCACGCCCATGATCTGGCTGAAGGACTGATACGCCGTTCAGTGCTGCGTACGGGCATCGTGCCGTTCCGGGCCTCGACGCCGGGCTTGGAGAATGTCGATTTTTCTGCTGCCGGAAGCTTGCCCGGCGAGCAGCCGCGCGTGCATGCCCCCGTGGTCGATGGCGAAGGCACGACCGAAGCGCGCATAAAAATCATTGATGTCGAATTTGCCGCAGCCCAGAACCATCCCAGCCCACATCCGGAACTGCCACGTTTCTGGGACGACATCGGCGAAGGCTTTCTTGCAGCGACCGCGCGCTTGCGCCAGCTCGATGCCGAGGGCCGGCTGGTTCCGTTGGTCGAGATGTTCATGGGGTCCCACGCACGTGATATACGGCGACCGACCAAAACCTACTTGGATATTGCACGCATGCTGTGGCATCCAGCATCGCTGCACCAGGAAGCCACCGCACTCGACAAGGCGCGGGATCTTTTCATGCGCAATGCCGCCGTCATGCCCATCGCACCGTCATCAGCCGAGGAAATCGCCGGTGAACTGGACGATTTGTGCCATGGCGATGTACCCGTATTCACCGCGCCACTCAGCCGGGCACGCATCGAGGCCACGCTCGGTGACTGGCGCGCCATGCGCATTGAGCTGGAAGAAATGGCGATCCGCACCGCCCTGGTAGTTACAGAACTCAATCATCGTATCGATGGCCCCGGCAGGCTCGACGACCGCATGCTCGCCACGCATCCACATGCGACGCAACTGGAGGCACGAAGACGAAAACTGGCTACCCACACCGTCGAACGCCTGCTTCAACTGGCCGTACACGGTAACGACGGCACCGTCACCTGGATAGCACCAGGCGTCAATCACAGTGGCTGGCACGTGCAGCCCTTGTATTGGGATCTGTATGGAGGCCTCGGCGGCGTGGCCGTGGCGCTGGCCGGATATCTGCATGAGGTAGCGCACGGGCGCGCGGATGCCGTCGCTGGCGTGGAGCCAGCGCTTAAGGGCGCCGTGCGGGTACTCCATGCCATGGCCGACGATCCACGCAATCTGGGTGGCTTCGCTGGTCTAGGCGGGTGCATCTGGTACTGGCTGGCCCTGCACGACCTGATGGGACAATCTGAACTGTTGGCCAGCGCCGTGCAGTGCGGCCAGGCCATGGAGCGCAACGGCTTCGAATCAGATCGCATGCTCGACATCATCGACGGCAGTGCCGGAGCAATCGTGCCTTTGCTGGGTCTTGCCGAGGCAACGAATGACCGACGCTGGCTGGATCTGGCGGCACGTGCAGGCAAGCATCTTGAATCGTGCGCCGTCATTGATGAGCGTGGCGCACGTTGGCCCACGGAGGCCTTCGCCGATCCGATTGGCGGCTTCGCACACGGCGCGACAGGTATCGGCTGGGCGCTTGCCCGCCTGGCATTGGCCGATGCCGGTAGCAAGTTCGATCGCCAACGCTGGAGCGCGCTAGCCCAGGCAACCTTTGCTTTTCAGGAGTCGTTGTTCGATACGCAAACCGGCAACTGGCGTGAGCAGCCGTCCGGCCATAGCAATATCCACACGTGGTGCGGCGGCAGCGTGGGTATCGGGATGGTCGCAACGGACCTGTATTCACGTGGAGGCGATGCACGCCATCTGCGCGATATGCGCCGGGCCGTGGCAAAGTCAAGCCAGCAATGGGGCAACTCGCTTTCGCTATGTCACGGTGACTTCTCGTTATGGGAGTTGCTCGCACGCTCGGCCGCACTGGATACCGGCTATCACGCGATCGATCGTGAGCAGATCAGCGCTCAACTGATCTCGGCCATCGAAGAGTCATGCAACATGGGCAGTGGCATGACACAGTCAGCATTCACGCCAGGGTTGATGACCGGCATGGCCGGCACGATCCATTGTCTCGCCCGCATGCATGAGGACTGCACACTCGCCTCGCCCCTACTCCTGGAGCGTCAACCGCATTTCAAAAATGCTCTTCACCTATAACAACAAGCCGGGACTACCTAAGTAAGCAGCCTTGCGTAGCTGCTGATAGGTATGCGCGTACCCCATACTGCCTCGTCAAACAAAAGAGTGAGACGCCGTGTTCACCGCAGCTTGGACCGATAGCATCTTGGCTGAATCGACGGACGTGATGCGCTGCACGTATCCCAAAAGCACGAATGGAACCATATCGTGACCGCGCGTTCCATAGAGTGGTCGCCGCAGTAAGGCGACCACCCTCGTAGCTCACAGGGTCAAGGTATTTGGTTTATCCAAGGAGGTTTCAAATGAGGAAAATTATGCTCACCACCGTCAGCTTGCTTGCCAGTCCTTTCGTACATGCCGCACAAGACAGTCTCACGGTGCCATTTTCCTTGGTATCTGCGGAAGGCACAGGCCGCTCCATCGGCAAAGTAGTAGTAACGGAGACGGCTGCTGGACTACTGTTTACGCCAGCTTTAAAAGACCTGCCTCCAGGAGCGCACGGTTTTCATGTCCATGAAAATCCCAGCTGCGACCCCGGCGAAAAAGATGGCAAGGCAAGCGCAGCGTTGAAGGCTGGCGGCCACTTCGACCCTACGCAGTCAGGCAAGCATGGAGGCCCCGAATCAGGCGGCCACGAAGGTGACCTACCCAGGATCGTTATTGGCCCCGATGGCACGGGGACCACACCCGTGATGGCGCCGCGCCTGAAGAAACTGGCGGTATTAGAAGGTCACGCCCTGATAATCCATGCAGGCTCGGACAACTATTCCGACGTTCCCAAGCCGTTGGGCGGCGGCGGTGAGCGCATTGCCTGTGGCATCGCTCGATGATGATGCAAGCGAACGCGGCATCTCCTCTCGAAATCGCACGAGAAAATCAGCAGCACGACACGGGTGACCAACAACGCCCTCACAACTCCATACGTGGGATGGGTGAAAAACCCATGCGCTTTGCCTGGTGACATCGCTCATGCTGGCAACACCGCATGTGATGCGTCGCGCTTTGCGACACATCACATGCGGTATTTCGCGCTGAAGCGGCATACACCGAGCCGACCAGTCGAAGAAGCGTGGCCTCCCGCAGACGACGTTTTACCGGGCCATTGCCGCAGCGGGCTGTGGCTGGGCCTGGGCAGGCTGGGCCTGCATCTGGCTTTGTGCCTGTGATTGAACCTGGGTCTTGGCCTGAGCCTGAGTGGCAGCCTCCACCGCCGCGCTACTCTGCTGCATGGGTGTATTGAGTCCTTGCACCGTGGGTACTTCGGCGAGCTTCCTTATCGCCGATGAGTTATCCGCGGCAAACGTCTTGGTACCGTCTTCACTTATCGCAACGGCATCGATGCGAGTGAGGCCTTTGTTGACGGCATCAACCGTCACCGCGGCAGCCAACTGGGCGCTGCGCTGATCAGGCGTGCGGCCAATGGCTGCATCGAGTTTGTGCACGCCAGCCAGCGCCTGCTCATACATCGCATGGTGAGGGTTCTTCGGATCATCAAGCCCGGGAGACGGGGCCGCCGCAGCCCCCTTGGTCTGCCCCTTGAGCGCGGTATCGATTGCTTTTTCGGTCTGGGCGTTGATCTTGCCGTCCGCCGTCAAGCCATGATCGGTCTGAAACTTCTTCAGGGCATCCTGAGTGTTTGGCCCCATGATGCCATCGGCTTTCAACGCCTGGCCGTTGTGGTCCTTGTAACCCAATTGCGCCAGATGGCCCTGCATGTCGCTGACCTGGGTGTGCAGCGCAGTCTGCATGGCTTTTTCGGTTTGCGGGCCGATCTTGCCGTCCACGGTCAGGCCATGCTCGGTCTGGAACTTCTCCAGGGCAGCACGCGTATTGTTGCCGAGCTTGCCATCGGCCTCCAATGGCTGACCCTTGCTGTCCTTGTAACCGAGCTGGGCCAGTTCGCCCTGTACCTTGCTTATGTCGCCGCTCTGGTCACTTTTATCTTGCGCCGGATGGGTCTTGCTCGGCGCATGGCCCGGTTCCGATGTCGCCGGTCCCAGTTTGAGTGTGCCCATGGCGTGATCAAATCGCTCGGTGCGGCTCTCGATCGCCTTGGCGTTGTGTGGATCCTGGCCGTATTTCGTGTTTTGAACGAATTTGAGCAAATCCTCGCGCGTCGGCGGATCGCCCGCCTGTATGGTCCCGCCCTGCAATTTTTCCTGCTTACCCGCCAGGTAACCCACTAGCTGAGGGCCAACCGAACCAAACTGGTTTTCGTAGTCGGCGATGGACAGCTGGAGCTTGGGGTCCTTGCTGATGGCATCGGCGGCGGCAGGGTTCAGCGCGCGTACCTTGTCGATCGCCTTGTCGACATCTCCGACCAGGTTCTGCAGGTGATCCTTGGTGAATGCGTCGACCTTTTCCTGGGGGATCGCCTGCAATTTCGCATCGAGCTTATCCAGTTCCGCCCGCGACAGGCCGCCGTGCTTTGAAAGATTCTTGATATCGTCATCGCTGAATCCGTTGTCCTTCAGGAACTTCTGCGCCGAAGGCGCATTGCCCACATCGAACTGCGCCACACCGAACGAATAAGTACTCTGACCCTTTTCAGCGTAGGAAAAATGGTTTGCGGCGCTACCTTGCCCACCCAATTCAGCACCATAGAAAAGTGTGCTCAACTGATCAGGCGTAATACTGGTGTTATTTGGCATGGAAAGCTCCCTATAGGTCATTGAATGGAATCAGCCGCCGAAGCAGTTCTCGTGGGTGAAGCCAATAAGATTTTTTTCGGAGGTTTCTTGCAAGTCGATGGGCTTTATTTCGAAGTGACCGAACATGTCATCGTCGCAAATCTCTACAACCTTGCGCTGGGTGCCGTCCTGCAAGGTGCAGATGCCACCGAAACTGTTATTGCTTCCGGCGGTGCCGACTGGCAGGTTGATCAACTGGCTACAGCCGATGATCTTCCCAGCCTGTTTGGCCTGCCCCAGCGACTGGTTGAACGAATGAATACGGATACTGGGGTCTCGGTACGTCACCACGTTCACGCATTGCGTACCACCCGCGAGCGTCTCGCAGGATGACTTGTCGATGATGTATTTCTCATTGCGCGCCAACAAGGCGATACGCGCCGTATAGGCCTGCTGCAAGCACGCCTGATCCGTGCACAGGTCGCGAACATAGGTAATCCAATGACGCTGCTCATCCACCAGCACCTTCTTGCCAGCGGCATCCGTGGCAGCCTGCGCCGTCTTGTAGGCTTGCTGAAGTTTACTGTCCAGCGCCGATGTTTCAGCGTCTTTACAGATCAATTTCTCGGTATCGCTCTTGGCCTTGGCACAATCGAAGCTGGCAGCACAAACGCCGGATGCCATGCCCAACAATCCAAGAGCAAGGAGAAGCTTTGCGCCTGATGTGTAACCCATTTCCGATCTCCATGCCTACGCGGTAAAGATTTTCCAGAATATCCCATGCGGCAAGCACGTATGCTTTTACGATGCCTTGCTTTATACCCGGATGAATTGACTGCCCTGGACCGGGAGCCGCTGGCCCTTCCAGGCAGGCCTTGTGCAAGTCTGCCAGTTCCCGAGGAATTTTCCGCAGTGATGGGTGTCACGGCAGACGTTATGCTTGAAAAGGTGTGACCCAATACACCGTCCATACCCCAAGGGCTGGCATGTGATGCATCTGGCAGGTGTATCGCTGAAAGGCACCGGCAGCCTCCCAAGAAAAACCCAGCGGGGCAACTCGCAAGAACCCGGAGTAACGACATGAAACGGCTATCGATCTTGCTGCCATGCCTGGCCATGCTTTCAGTCGCCGGCCCTCTAATGTCCGCCACGCCTCCTGCCGGACATATCACCGGCATTGGAGGCATCTTTTTCAAGGCGAAAGACCCCAAGGCGCTCGCAGCTTGGTATCGCGATGTCCTGGGTATGCCAGTGGAAGCCTGGGGAGGCGCAGCCCTCCGTTATGACGCCCCTAAACATCCACCTGCCCTGGCGTGGAATGCGTTCCCGGCAACCACCGACTATTTCGCGCCTTCAACCAGTGGAGTGATGATCAACTATGCCGTGGACGATATGGATGCCGTGCTGGTTCGACTGCGATCGAAAAATATCACGATCCTGAAACGTGATGACAAGGATCCAAACGGCCGCTTTGTCTGGATCCTCGACCCGGAAGGAAACAAAGTCGAGCTATGGCAACCCAGGCTTTAGTTTTACCTGGTTGTAGCGCAGGCCACAGTGACGATTCAACTCATTGGCCATCCGGGAGCATCAGTGCATCGACGCCGCAACAAGTCGCCCGATCTCGGCAAACCATGCGTCGGCTTGTTTGGGAGTAGCAAGCGAGTCGCTCAGGAATATGGCGACAATCACGCGGCGACCATCGGGCGTCGTGATGATGCCCATATCGTTCCAGGCCCCCAGGCGATCCTGGTAAGTCACATCGGTTCCGGTCTTGTCGGCCAACTGAAATCCTGCGGGCAATCCAGAACGGAGGCGGTTCGGAATAATTTGCGCAGTCATCATGCCTAGCAGCATCCGGGTCGAAGAGGTCGAAAGGAGACGTCCTGATTGCAGCTTGTCGAGAAATGCCACCGCGCCATCAAGCGTCGTTGTGTTTACTTTGCTGGCCAGGACGGCCTCGAAGCCTCGCTTCTCCCGCTGCTCGGCGGCCAGGGCCGACTCGCGAGCGGGCGATGGTTCGGTTGACCTGAACCCATTCAGGCGCTGTCCCAGTTCGCGCTCGCCCATATCGATGCGCATGCCTGCAATACCTTTGCTTTGGAGGAAGTGCGTGGCGACAGCGCCGCCACCGAGCAACCTGAGCAAAGCGTCTGCCGCCGTATTGTCACTTTGCGTAACGGCGGCACGTAGCAATGCCTCGACCGAAACATCGAGCGCACCTGCTTTCAATTGATCGCCCAACGAAGGAACCGCCGAACCAGGCACCACGTCTCCTGGCACCAGGCGCACTCGCTGATCGAGCTTGAGTTCGCCGCTGTCGACCCGTGCGAGCACCGCAGCCGCAATGGGCGCCTTGAATGCACTCATCATCAGATATGAACGATTACCGCTGACCTTGACGACCCTTCCATCGGCAACATTCATGACCGCGATGCCCATCGTTCCAGGCCTGGCCTGTTCCGCTATGTGGCCGAGCGCTGTTTTAAGGTCTGTGCTGGCCGGTGCGGCAAACGCCACCCCCGCGACCAACCACAAGGCAACACCGCGAATCAACTGCATGAACATCGATAGGGTTTCCTGCGCAATGATCAAGCCATGGTTGCTGCGCCATCGGTCGCTCCCGGGGCTGAAATATGGCATTTTTGGAACACCTCAGGCTTTTCTCCATACCCCGGCGTCTCCCGGCAAGTCAATATCAGATCGAGGAGCTGGCTTGCCAACTGGAAAACATGGCAAGGAGAAGATCACCGTGAGCCTGCCCAGTCGCTTGGATAGATCTCGCAGCGACGGGAGCGATGAACAGCTCACTGGCGATAATTCGTTTGGTGGCATGCTTTTTACCCAAGCCAATGTTCACGTCGTGGATGTACTGCGGAAGATCGCTGACGAGATGAGCAAACCCCTGGCTCGGGTCGGCGCTCATCGGTACAAGTCGCTCGGAACAACTGCCTGAAAATTTCGCTTCACTTGCCATCGATCTGTCAAGCAAACAGCAGACACGACTGCATGTAAGACCCGACAGTCGGTGCGGATCGCTGGGAGTGCCGGCTCTTATTGAACAGCTAGTCATGATTCAGTTCGCTTCGGCAAGCTCATGCGCTTATGCCATGTCGTGTCAGAAGCAAACACCGACACGACGTACATGACCGTGCATCATCTATGCAAGTCTATAGCCAAAGAATCAACGCCATGGTCGCACCTGCATTTGACAGGTTTCCATGGAAAATTTCCTATTCACGGCCAGCATGTTCAAACGCCTGCTGCGCTTACCAGGCTCAAAGATCAATGTCCATCCGGCAAAACCTGATTTCCGGCAACGTCGTGTAACACCTTATCGAAACTGCCATTCATGTGAGCTTTTCGGGATCTTGCGTCGAAGTCAGGTGTCCATGGTTCCGTCTGGCCCGATGCATCGGGGCTTCCGCCATCGTCCAGCCAACTCGTGGATGAGGTCTTGGACCGCAAACTTCAGTTCGATCCGCATCCGCCGAAACAGAAATGCACAAGACAAAAGCCGACCAAAAGCGCTATCCATAAAAAATTTGTCCTTCACAAAAGGCGTTTTCAGTGGCATCTAAAAATGATTATTAGTCATTGCGAGCCATGCATCAGACTAATCCTGATGTTATTGTCATTGCTGGCGCCTTGCCGCCAAGCCCAATCACTAGAATCCCGTGTCTGGGTTAATCGGAAAGCGTCATTTTTAAACGCTTCAAATCCTCGTACTCAACTGCTTGACGCAGTAGATCGGTCTAAATCCACGACCCTGCTTTGTCGCGGCTGAAGACATGCTTTCTGGTCAATACAGAGTGATACCGCCCATGCAACTACCACCACCGACCAAGGGGATACCCATGAAAAAATCAAACATTCGACCCGCCCTGCTTGCTGGATTGTTCGCCACCTTGCTTGCCGGTCCGGCCATGGCCCAGCAACAATCGTCAGCCGGCTTGGGCAACTCCTGGCCCAGCGACACGCAGGACGTCAGCTCCAACCCTAACTACCACGCTTACGTGTGGGTGAAATCCGGAGTCAAATACATTCAGATCAACGATGCCTCAGGCCATGTCCTGGCAGCCGTGGCTTCATCGAATGGACAGTTTCTGGTGCTTCCCATGGGTCTGGATTCGCAATATGTCCAGACCGCGCCGGCAGGATCGTCGACTCCCACGCCGCCGTCCAATAGCGTGTCGGTCTACCACGACGATACGGTCAATGTGACAGCCAGTCCGCAGAGCAATGGTTCCACGGCAGTGATGGCATCATCCATCTGCAACGACCCGGTCGAATGCAGCACGCATCTCAACGGACACTGACAAGATCCGTGATGGCGCCCGCTCCGGGCGCCATCCGCCTTGCCGGCGATGCGACGGCTTCGTGCAACATGATGCTGACACGCTCACCGTCGCCCAGGCGACGGTAACGGACGTTGCCTTCGTAGAGCGCCGCGCGATCACGAATGGCTTCCACATCCAGGCCAGTCACGGCCAGCCTGGACAACAGATGGCTACCCATGATGCGCAGGTCCTCCTGCGAGGAATGCCGGGCATCGACACGTACAACCACCCAGCGACGTCCCATGACCTGTCCGCTACGGATTCGGACGGCCATATCGGTCACGCTGAAGTTGTTGCACTGCTCGCTGATCACTTCGCAGACCAGTCGATGAACATCGAGCTGGAGTGCCTTCGACAACTCGCCGATCTTTCCATGACCGCGACAAACATACCCTATGCCGTAGCTGTCCAGTGCATGGGCCAGGTTGCCGTAGCGGAGCGTTGCCACCAGGCCGTGCCGATCCAGATTGGGAGGTTGCAGCCCCTGGGCCAGTTCCGTCAGCTTCTCCCGGGTCTCGCCAGCACGCTGGCGCAACTCCTCGGTGTCCTCATCCGGGCGCAGGTCACCGAATCGTTCGAAGAGGGCTTCTTCGGTCGCCTGTACCGAATCGTTGATGGATTCGATCGCCCGGGCGGTCCTGCGCAGGCGCGTTTCATGCTGCCAATGAATGCGCCGTGCCAAATCCAAAGCCTGGTCGGCTCTAAGCAGCCGCTGGGCACCGTTGTGGCTCAGCGCCGTCAACTGGCTACCGAACAGCAGCATCGTGCTTACGGCAAATGCGACAAAAAGCTCGGCCTGCAAGGTCGTGGCGTCATAGCGCTCGGGCATCGTAAAGGCCACCACGATGCTTGCAGCCGTGCCGCCCACCGCGGCGCCATGCCAGCCATGGCGAAGTGCCAGCCCAATAACCGGCAGGAACATCAGCATGCGAGCTATCTGCCGGGAACCTTCGCCAGCATCCAGGCCAATCCACACCAGCAAGGCCAACAACGGCACCAGGAAGACGCAGGTTTCAAGCAGCAGACGGCTACGCAGCGCGCTCACCAGCGTCAAGCGCCATGCCGCAGCGCGCCTTGACCATGCCGGCCGTATCATCAGTACCAATGGAACCAGGGTCAGAATTCCCAGATAGTTACCCAGCAGCCAGCGAGCGCACTGCACCTTGTAGTCATAAGGGGGGGTACCCGCCGGGACCACCGCGACAGCCAGTGCTGCCGCATTGGCCAAGGTCCACAAGGTCGACGCGGCCATGGCACAACCGAGCATCACGCTCATGCGCGCCTGCCCATGACGCGGCAGCATGCCCAGTCGGTCGCGGCACACCTTCACCAATGGCATGGCCAGGGCAATGGGAGGCACCATCATGACAGCCGCCCACAAGGCACCGTAATCGTCGGCATGGATGAGGCCGGTGTAACCCACGGGTACCAACTCACCCACCACCAGGGCAGGCCAGTAGCGATAGGGAATCAACAGCAACACCGATAGGCGGAAGCCGGCAAAGAGCACCCAGTGCGACCAGGACAGTTGCCGAAGCGCCATGTATCCCACTGCATAGCCGATGGCTACCGCAGCATGCCGTAGCCACACGTTCCCTCGTGACCCATCACCCATCCGGTTACCCCTTAAGAAGAGATCGGATAGCCCCCGATCAACATATCAGGAGCGAAACTACCGATAAACCATGATTATGCTTTCGAACATCCATGGATTTGGGCCCATGGCATCCACAGCTGCATTGTATGCAGCTTAACCGATTTTCGCCCTAACCTGACAAGCATTATGTGCCATGAATCATATAGCCGAACTTGGCTATCAAGTCATTCGATTTTGAAAGATAAACCCAAGCAGGATAATCCATGCCGACGAACCCATAAAAATCATTTAGTTACATCCTTTTTTCATCCTGATCCGCGCAATGACGCTCATCCAGCAGGGTCACGGCACGCCACGACACGGGTTTCTGTTCTGCGAGAACCCAATCGTTTACCCAAGGCATTGGCAGGGATTTCGACCACCCGGTGAATCCCATATGCAGCCAGGATGGCCATGCCCAGGCTGACCATCCAAGCCGGCGTATAGACCAATCCGTTGTCCATCAGGATAGGCATCACGACATAGCCGATGACCGAATGAATCAGGTACAGCGGAAAGCTGATATCCGCCAGGAAATCCAGCAACCTGTTTCGCTTGAATCTTGCCCTGCCCAGGTAACAGGCCGTGAATACCAGCAAGGCATAAGTGTAATTGCTTGCCAGAACCCCAGGAAAGCCGTCCCCATAGGACATGTTGATGCCTAGGAACTGCGCATAGATGATCAGGCCAAAGCCGAGCGCCGCCTTGACGCTGAGTTCGCCGTAAAGCACGTAATAGAACAAGCAGCCAAGAAACATGAAAGTCATGAACCGCATATCGGATGCAAGTTGGATCACCATCGAATCCTGTGCCGGCTGCCGCGACGCGATCCATGCGACCAGGCAGCACAGGGTCGAAAAAATGACCATGCACGTCATGACCCGATGCGCATGCCGACCAAACAGCGATATCAGTGCAAAGACGATGTAGAACTTGATCTCCACCCCCAGCGACCAGCACACGAAATCCAGCGACGGCATACCCGACGCACTATGCAAAAGCGGCAGGTTACGCCACAGGAACGGCGCGCTTATCCGTTCGGAGAGCGGCGTGGACCAATATCGTGAGCTGACCACATACAAGCATGCGCTTACGAACAGGCATAGCCAATAGACGGGATAGATACGAAAGAATCGCCTCACCAGGAACTGACTTACCGTGAGATTCCGCAGACTGATGGGGATGACCAATCCGCTGATGAGAAAGAACAGGCCGACGCCGAAGACCCCATAAAAAAAGTCGCCCAACGGGGGAGCCATCACGTGATGCGTATACTCGGGCTGGGCGGGCGCGAAGCTGGTCGGCACACCGACAATCGACCGTACCGTAGCCGAAAAGAAAATACCCCAGTAATGATAAAAAACCACCAGCAGCGCGGCGATGGCGCGCAAATGGTGGGCAAATCGAAGTTTCATGGCAGTCCCGTCCGGCCCCATGAATCTCAAGGCGAGTACCTGCCGGTTCGGCACCCCACTCGGTTCATTCCCGATGCCGGCAAAGGCGTTCAATGAGCGTCCGGGGTCAAGAACGGCTTGATGAAGTCGCTACGTTGTCGGCACGGCCACCCATGCTGCGAAGATCCAGGTACCGGGCGGCCAGGTATGCCACGCAAAGCGGGAACAGGGCGTAGCGCGAAAGGATGGACAGGACCTGGGACAACGTTCCATACGATCCGTCCATGCCGTCGCCGCCGAAGAAGGAGAAGAACCAGAAGCCAGTGAATGCCACGAGCACAATCAGGTTCACGTATGAACCACCTGCCAAGATCGTATGTGCCTTGCGGAAGGCATGCTGAAAGAAATGCCAGGTGATGGACGCCGAGATGGCCATCAGAAAAGGAAACAGCACCCACGTCGATACACCCAGCCCTCGAGCAGCCCACGCGATATCTGCGTGAGTCGTGATCGCACGGATAGGCACATAGCTCCATACGTTCGCCGCGCACATGAGCGATAACCAATAAAGAAAAAGGCTCATGTGACGCCTCGATGCAACGAGCGACCGTGACATCAACACCTGGAGAAGGATGTATACGACACCGTTGCCAAGAAATGGCCCCGCCAGTGCGATGGCTGCCGCCATCCAGCCATGACCGCTGGCAAAAATGGGTTCGTAGTCGACGTTGTCGGACACGTCTCCAAGAAACACCAAATTGCCGAGCGTGGCATGCCCGTAATCGATACCAAAAGGCCTGGACATCCACCCCAGTGTCCATGCTGTTATCGAATGTGCATATTCGTGCGTCAGGTACGCGATGGCATGGGTCACCAATACCACCACGAAGGTAAGCACGATAAAACCTATGTTCTCCAGGCCCAGAACATGCTGGCGCCCTTGCACAGGTGGCGTCATCGCCTGCCTCTCTTGGTCATGCCCTAGTGATCGATCATAACGGCTGTACGCTTGGCATCACGGTGCATCAGTTTACCGGCGACCTGCACTCAAAGGCTTGCATGCTGCATGGCCTGGCGAATATGAGCCAAAAGCCGAGGCAGTTCATCCGGCGTGGCAACCCGGCGCACATGACTACGCAGGACTTGCAAATCCTGTCGCCATCCCAGGGCATCGGATAACCTGGAAAGCGCCTTCGCCTGCTGATTCGCAGGATGGGTCGACGCCGCTGTTGCTTCGTTCCAGGCCATGACCTGCATGCGCTGTCGACGCACCCTGCGCCGCCATTTATGTAGCAACAACGGTTTGGGGTCGCTCTCAAACCTCGACCGAGCCTTGTCCACGCGCTTTCCAGCCAGCTTTAGCGCAGCCTCCACCGATCGTTTACGCACCTTGATCCAGGGAAGTTGCCCGATCGCATGCGCGAGTTTGAGAGCGCGTTTTTGGCGACGCAAGAAACCTGGATCTTTCGCCAGGGCATCGGCAAGCAACCTATCTCGCCGCATGGTCAATCGCTGGATCACCGGCGGCCACAAGCCGGCCTCCCCACCCTGTGCCATCCTGCTTGCCGAAGCAATCACCACGTGGGCATCGCGCAACGCCGACAGACCCTCTCCCAGTCGCTTGAACGCGTGATCGACAGGCGCCACCTGATCTCCCATGTCATCGCGCACCAGGGCCAGGATGCTGCGCAAGCGACGAATGGCTTTCCTGGCTTCATGCACCGACCGATGCCTGTCTGTGCCGCTCCCCAGGGCCTTGATCACGCATGCGCACTCGTCGCCGGCCAGTTCGGCAAGCGCCCCGCCGATGTTGCGATACATGATGCCAGGCCTGGAGCCGCGAAAGTTGCAGAATATTAGCCAGATCCCACCACCTTTCTCCAGTCGTCCGGCGAGCGAAGAGACCGCATGGGTGGCCGACCGCGGCTATCCAACCATCAACGCCCTCGCCCGCCTTCGTGATGACCACCGATGGAATGCGGCACAACACCGCCCGCGTGAGCCATGGGACTGGCCAGACGAGCACCACTCATGGGCATGGACCGCGCGTGATAGGCCATCGACGGCGCTGCACGCGTCTGCATCACCGCGTGCGATTGCATACTCATCGTATGTTGCTGCGAACGAAATGAATTGTCGTTCTGACCGTGTGGTCCGAACTGCGCGCCGCGAGCCACC
>NZ_DASVMI010000126.1:0-17638 GCF_036384435.1 Dyella sp.
AAAATCTGCTCGATGTGCTGGACATGAGCTCGCAGGCGGCGCATCGCAGCTTGGATTTCGCCGAGCGCATGCGCCCTCAGGCCGAGGCTTTGGAAGCCAATGCCGGCGAGATCCTGGCATGGAGCGGGGAGAACGAGGCCAGTGCCGTGCTGGCGCGCCAGGCGCGCGATTTTGCCATGGCGTGTCGCGATGGCTTGTCCGACATGGTGCTGGCGCAGTCATGGCAGGACCTTTCCGGTCAGCGCATCAAGAAGGTTGCCCACTTTATCGAGAGCGTCGAATCGTCGCTGCTGGAACTGGTGCGCCTGACCGGTGCACTCGCTGGCGGTGAAGCACCGGCAGCGGTGGCCAAGATCAACAGCCAGGACGAGGCCGATCGTCTGCTAAGCGAATTCGGCTTTTAAGGGACGGCAGGCATGCATTCTCCGCTCGACGATGAGCTGCGCGATGACTTCCTGGTCGAGGCCAGGGAGTTGTTGCAACGCCTGAGCGAACAACTGGTCGAACTGGAGGCATCGCCGCGCGATGCCGACCTGCTCAACGCGGTGTTTCGCGCATTCCATACGGTCAAGGGCGGCGCCGGGTTTCTGTCGATCGAAGCGATGGTGCAGTTGTGCCACCAGGCCGAAGATCTGCTCAACGAGGCGCGTAATGGTGCCTTCGTGCTCGATTCGGCGCAGATGGATGCGTTGCTGGAGGCATTGGACTTGCTGAACGTGCAGATGGATGCGCTGGCATCGGGCGATACCTTGCCCATGCCTGCGGCCAGCCTGCTCGATCGCTTGCGCAGTAACGTAAGGCGCGCGCCGGCACCTGCGCCGGTGTCCGCGCCCGCGCCGATGCCGGCAGAATCGACCGGTGGTAGCATCGACGACAGCGAGTTCGAAGCCCTGCTCGACAGCTTGTATGGGCGCAATGGCGCGCCGGGCTCGCCCGTGGCCGAACCTGCACCCGTCGCCGACTCGAACACCATCAGCGACGATGAATTTGAAGCCCTGCTCGACAGCCTGCATGGCAAAGGAACGCCGCCGACGGCAGTTGTGCCGGCTCCTGCTCCGGCACCCCAGCCAGCTCCGGCGACGGAACCTGCCACGACCAAGGCGCGTGCGCCGGCGCAAGCCGAGCAGACCGTGCGTGTGGACACCGGCCGTCTGGATGACTTGGTCAATCGCGCAGGCGAATTGGTATTGGTGCGTAACCGCCTGGTGAGCCTGGCATCGCGCAGCGACGATGAGTCCCTCGGGCTGGCGGCAGGCGAGCTCGATCGTGTCGCCGATGAATTGCAAGGTGCGGTCATCGGCATGCGTATGCAGCCGGTTGGTCGCCTGTTCCAGCGTTTCCCGCGTATCGTGCGCGACCTGGCTCGCCAGTTGGGCAAGGAAATCGAGCTGGTCACCGAAGGCGAGGATACCGACCTGGATCGTGGCCTGGTCGAGGCATTGGCCGACCCGCTGGTGCACCTGTTGCGTAATTCGGTTGATCACGGCGTGGAAATGCCCGATGACCGTGAGCGCGCCGGCAAGCCGCGCAAGGGACGCGTACGCCTGTCGGCGAGCCAGCGTGGCGAACGCATCGTCATTATCGTGTCCGACGATGGCCGCGGCATGAATCCGCAGGTCTTGCGCAGCAAGGCCGTTGAGAAGGGCGTCATCGACGAAGACCAGGCCGCGCGCCTGAGCGAGGCCGAGTCGCTGGAGCTGATCTTCCGACCGGGCTTCAGCACGGCAGCCACCGTTTCGGATATCTCCGGCCGCGGCGTGGGCATGGACGTGGTCAAGACGCGCATCATCGAGCTTGGCGGCACTTTGCAGGTGCGCTCGAAGCTCGGGCAGGGCAGCGAACTCGAACTGGCTGTGCCGTTGACGCTAGCGATCCAGCGCGTGTTGATGGTGGGTGTGGGCGATCGTCTGTTTGCCCTTCCGCTGACCAATGTCAGTGAGGTCTTCGAGCTTTCCGCCGGACAGGACCAGTGGCTCGATGGTCGTCGCGTGGCCGCGCACCGTGGTCGTGCATTGCCCTTGGGCGATGTCTCTGCCTGGGCGCGAGTGCGCCATGATGCTCCGCCTCGCCAAGTCGTGGTGGTGCATATCGGTCACCAGCGTATCGGTTGCCTGGTGCATGCGGTGATCGGCCGCGAAGATGTCATGGTCAAGCCTCTAGGGCCGCTGTTTGCCGGAACGCCCGGTATCGCCGGTGCCACGGTAACGGGGGATGGTCGTCTGGCGCTCGTCCTGGACTTGGCCGGCCTTGCCGCCGAGGACGGGGCCTTGCTGATGACCGAACTAAAGGAAACCGCTTGACATGGATATGGTAAGCGTCATTGGTACGATCCTCGCCTTCGTGGTGGTGATCGTGGGCACCATCTTGAAGGGATCGTCGCTCGAAGCGTTGTGGAATCCAGCGGCCTTCGTCATCGTGTTCCTGGGTACGGTCGCCGCGCTGCTGGTGCAGACGCCGGGCAAGGTACTCAAGCGCGCGGGTACGATGCTGCCGATGGTCTACAAACCGCCGCGCCATCAGCCGGCCGACCTTATCAGCCGCATCGTCGGGTGGAGCGAGCTTTCGCGCCGCCAGGGCCTGCTTGGCCTGGAACCACAGATCGACGTGGAGCAGGACAGCTTCGTGCGCAAGGGGCTGCAACTGCTGGTCGACGGCAGCGAGCCGGAGGACATTCGCGGTGCCCTGGAAGTGGAACTGGGCACACGTGAACAAGCCGATCTCGATGCAAGCAAAGTCTTCGAGAATGCTGGCACATATTCGCCGACGCTGGGCATCATCGGCGCGGTCATGGGCCTGATGGCCGTGATGCAGAACCTGGCCGATCCGAGCAAGCTCGGACATGGCATTGCCGCGGCTTTCGTCGCGACGATCTATGGCATTGGCCTGGCCAACCTGCTGATGCTGCCGATGTCGGCGCGCCTGAAAGGGCTGGTGCACAAGCAGACCGCGATGCGCGAGATCGTCATCGAAGGCCTGGTGGCGATCGCGCAGGGTGACAATCCACGCCAGATCGAGAACAAGTTGCAGGGTTACCTGTCATGAAGCGCAGGCGCCATCAGGAAGAACACGTCAATCATGAGCGCTGGGCCATTCCCTACGGCGATCTGATCACCTTGCTGCTGGCGCTCTTCGTTGTGATGTATGCGATGTCGGCCGTGAATGAGGGCAAGTACCGCGTGCTCTCACAATCGATCATCGAAGCCTTCAATGGCAACAGCAAGCGTATCGAGGCCACGCCAAGCCGTACGCCATCCGTGCTCGCGCCGGTGCCCGATGCTGGTGCGTCCTCCACGGCGACCTCTTCGGCCCAGCGCATTGCCTTGCCGCTGCGCCGCCAGCCGGTACCGGGCAGGGGCGAGCAGCCTACGGTCGAGCGCGCTGCCAGCGGCGCGCAGCAACAGAATCTCGAGCGCATCCAGGGCGAGGTGCAGAAAGCGTTGCAGCCATTGATCGACAAGAGCCTGGTCACCGTGCGTCGCACGGACAGCTATCTGGAGATCGAGATCCGTACCGATATTCTCTTTCCCAGCGGCGTGGCGAGGCTGTCCTCGTCGGCCGAGGACGTGCTCGATCATATCGGTCAGATTCTCGCGCCCTTTCCCAATGCGTTGCGCGTAGAGGGTTATACCGACGACAAGCCGATCAACACGGCCGTGTATCCGTCCAACTGGGAGCTCTCAGCTGCACGTGCCGCCAGCGTGGCGCGCCTGTTCGCCGACCGAGGTGTCAATCCCGATCGCCTGGGCATCATCGGCTGGGGGCAGTTTCGCCCGGCGGCCGATAACGCCAGCGAAGAAGGGCGCAATCGCAATCGGCGTGTACTTGTCGTGGTACTCAGCGATGGCAACGCGCCCAGCCGCTTCTACACCGACGCCACCCATCCGCTGGCCGACGCGTCGGCCAAGCCCGCCGTGAGCGAGGTACCGACCGAGACGGCTGCGGCAACACAAGCATTGCCACAACTGCCAGGCATCATCGCTGCCAAACCGGAGCCGGCTTCGGTCAACCCTGCGGCGGCGGCCATCTCGGCGCTGCCGGCATCCGGGACAGACAAGTAAGGACTGAACATGAACGCCGTGGCCCACGCCGTCACCAATGAATTGCAATGGCTGGTGTTTTTCCTTGCCGGGCAGGCCTATGCCGCGCCACTGGTGCAGGTCAGCGAGGTGGTACGTGACGGAGCCGTTACCCCGGTGCCGGGTGCCGCCGACGATCTGCTGGGCATCCGGTTGCTGCGCGGACAGATCGTGCCCGTGCTCGACGGGCGCGCACGACTGGGATTGGATCTGGCCACGGGCACATCCGCGCAAGCGCGTATCGTGGTGTTGACCCACGGCGGGCACCAAGTGGGCGTGCGTGTCGATGCCGTCGACGACCTGCTTTCGCTCAATGACGTCGACATGGCGCCGGCCCCCTCTGGCCGGGCGCAGCGTGTGGATGATCCGGTCCGAGGTGTCGTGCCCTGGAGGCAGGGTTTCGTTGCGCTGCTGGATGTGCGCAAACTATGCCGCTTGCCACAGGACGGGGATTAAGGGGACATGGGCATCGAGATTGGCCTGATTGCGCTGATCCTGTTGGTGACTGCGCAAGGGGTATTGCTTTATTGGGTGTGGCGCCAGCAGTTGCGACTGCGTATCCAATTGGCACAGTGCCTGTCGGCGACCGGTACGGACGTACCCACGTCGATGCTCGTGGTGATGATCGGTCGCCTGGAGCGCCGGCTGGAAGGCATCGAGCGCCACCTGGAGCGCCACGGGGCACACATGCCCGTCCCACCGGCCTCGGCACAGACCTATGCGCTGGCCCAGCAGTTGGCGCGCGAAGGCGTTGGCGTGGAAGAATTGATCTTGCGCTGTGGTCTGTCTAGGGATGAGGCCGAGCTGGTCCGGCGGATGCATAGTGCGGTTTGATCCCTGCGGCGTTTGTCGCAGGACAATGCAAGCCGCGCCCACGTCTCGCCTCCCGTGGTGGGAGCGACTTCAGTCGCAGATTGGTGCTCCTGAAATTTCCAGGCCACATCTTGTCGCAGATTTGTTTTTTTAAAGCCCTCAAGTCGTGACCTTGTCACGGCTTGCTTCGCGACTGAAGTCGCTCATGCCTGCCAAGGTCACATTAACTACCACTCTTTTCCCCGGCAGCCTCATACACGCAACTCAACACCGCCGCTGCCGCTGCATAAAGCGGCATGGGAATGTCGTCACGCAGGCGAAGCGCAGCAAGAATGGCTGCAACCTGGGGATCGTGGTGCAGCGGAAAGCCAGCGTCCTTCGCGCGAGCAAGCAGGCGTTCGAGAGTTTCGCGAGGCAGCGCCGGGGCCGCTGTCTCGTTGTGGGCCAGCCGCAGGCTCACCTTGCGGCGCGGGGCGGGAAGCGCAGTATTCATGCGATGGTCTTCAACAGAACTGCGCTGCGGGATTGGCCGGCTTGCGGCATGCCGTGCAGGCAACTGAGTTGATCGAGAATCAGCCCACTGGCACTCAGGCGATCACGCAAGGTGTCGAACAGTTGATCGAGCTTGTTAACGGTCGAAGCCATATGTGCCCACAGGCGGACGTTCAGTCGTTGACCGCGCAATTGAACCTCGCCCTGTACAGGACCCAGGCTTGGGAGCTCAAGCGCGAAGCCGAGTGTCCAGGTCGAGGGTTCGTCGTCCTGGGTGCCACGCTCGAGCTGCAACTGGAGGACATCACGGCCATCTGCGCCGTGGATGGGAATCTCGACCATCCATAAGGCGTTGGCGGCCGATTCCAGTTGCGCCACTTCCAGGCGTGCCAGCGCAGCATGGACATCGGTACTCAAACGGTCGAGCAGGGGCCGCAGGTCCAGCAAGTCGTCGTCCAGCAGCGGATCGCCTTCCTCGGGCATGGCGGCACGTGGCTGAGCTTGCAAGCCACGGTGCTGCAAGGGCGGTGCGGTGTCGGCCGTACTGGTCGAGCCATTTGCACGCGCGGTGTAACCTGCGGTCTGCAGCACGGTCGCCAGGCGGATGAGCGCCGCCTTCCAGTCGCCGTCGCCAAGGGCGTTGCCCAGGGCCATCGGATCGGCCAACAGGGATTCCAGGAACAGCCCACTGCGAGCCACCGCTTCGCGCAGGCCGGGGCCGCTACTGATCTCCTCCGGTGTGCGCATGGCATGTTCAAGGAGTGCCAGGGACGTACGTATATCGGGCGGCAACTGGCGCAATACTGGTCGTTGGGCCAGGGTGTTCAATGCTGCCAATAACGGTGCATAGCCATTCTGTTGCGGCATGCGTTCACGCATGGCCTGCTGCACGAAGGTTTCCGGGGCACTGGGAATCATCACTTCCAGTATCGGCTCTGCTCCCACGCTGAGTACCCGCACCTGGAATTGCGGCGGCAATTGGGTGGTCGGTGCCTGCGTTTCCACCGTCAGCGCGCCGATCTGCAACACCACGGCCCCCTGCGGATTCACACCCAACGGCCGTGCGGACAGCACGGTGCCTATGCGCCAGCTGTCGGCTGTGCTGCCGGCGGCGGCGCCCGCCCAGGTGAGCGCGGCAAGGCTGGTGGGTTGGATGTTCAAGAAGGCTCCTGTGACGCTCGGGACGCAGGGTGGATATCAAGAGAAAGGCTATCGGCCATGACATCGGCCACCGTGCGTGAAACTTGAACGCGCTCCAGGGCTAAAGACCGGGCCCGGCTCGCCGATAAGCACCGCAAGACAGCCTAACAGCGAGACGACCAGTCATGGCGGGCAAGCACGCTAAAACCTCAGCCGGCGACAACGAGCAAAGGGTACAGCTTCCCGAGGATTGCCGCATGGCCGCCTTGGCGGGGCTGCGCGACGAGCTGATAGCAGCCCTGGAGCGCCCGTCCTGCATGCTCGACGCCACGGCGACCATCAAGGTGGATACGGCCGCGGTGCAGTTGCTTGCAGCTTTTCGCCGGGCCGCATCCGCTTCCGGTCGCAAGGTCAGCTGGCACGGGGTGGGGGAGCCGCTGCGTGAAGCGGTCGCGCTCTTGGGCTTGGAACAGACATTGGAACTGCCGGCGACCTGATGCCGGCCTGACGAGGTAGAAAATGGCAAAGATTCTCGCGGTGGACGATTCGGCTTCGATGCGCGGCATGGTGGCTTTCACCTTGCGTGGAGCCGGTCATGAGGTGAGCGAAGCGGAAAACGGCCAGTTGGCGCTGGATGTGGCGCGCGGTTCGCGTTTCGATCTGGTGCTCGCCGACGTCAATATGCCGGTGATGGACGGTATCACCATGGTGCGCGAGTTGCGCACGCTCGGTGAGTACAAGGGAGTGCCGATCCTGATGCTCACGACCGAATCCAATACTGACAAGAAAATGGAAGGCAAGGCAGCCGGTGCGACAGGTTGGCTGGTCAAACCCTTCGATCCGGAGCAACTGCTGGCCACGGTCAAGCGCGTTCTCGGCTAACTCTCTTTAACGGTTGATTCCCATGGCCAACGTCAGCCTCGCCCAGTTCCACCAGACTTTTTTCGAGGAAAGCCTCGAAGGCCTCGACAGCATGGAGTCATCCTTGCTGGCGCTGGATGATGGCGGCGACGCCGAGCTGGTCCATGGCATCTTCCGCGCCGCGCATTCGATCAAGGGGGGGGCGGCAACCTTCGGTTTTCCGGAGATGGCTGCATTCACGCACGAGGCCGAATCGTTGCTGGATGAATTGCGCGATGGTCGTCGCGCGATCGATTCGCCGACCATCGAGTTGCTGTTGCGCACGGTCGATTGCTTGCGTGGCATGTTTGATCGCGCCCAGGCCGGCCAGCCACTGGCTGACGGTGTGAGCGAGGGGCTCAAGCAGGAACTGGCCGTCGCGTTGGGGCATGGCGCGGCCGTCGTGGCCAAAGCCGCGACCAGCGACCAGGCCGAGGCCTGGGTAATCGACTTTCGTCCGCACGCCTCGATGCTGGCGGGCGGCAACGAGCCGCTCCGCATGATCCGCGAGCTGGCCGAACTGGGCCGGCTCGACGTGGTGGTCAACCTGGACGCACTGCCGGAACTGGCCCGGCTTGAGCCGAGCGAATGTCATCTGTCCTGGCGCATCACCCTGCACGCGGCGGTGAAGCGTTCGGCGATTACCTCGGTATTCGACTGGGTCGAAGACGAGTGCGACTTGTCAGTGGAACCACTACTGGCCAAGGCACCCGCCGCGACGCCGGTCGCTGCACCCGTGGCGGTCACACCTGCGGCTAATGAGCCAGCTGTCACGGCCGCTCCGAAGGCGGCGCGTGAGGCATCCGGCGGTAGCGAGACCGGCTCGGTGCGCGTGGGCATCGACAAGATCGACGGCCTGATCGACCTGGTTGGCGAGCTGGTCATTACCCAGTCGATGCTCGATCCGTTCCGCGAAGATTTCGACATGTCCCGCCTGGAGCTGCTGCGCCAGGGGCTTGCCCAATTGGCCCGCCACACGCGCGCCTTGCAGGAAAGCGTGATGGGCATTCGCATGCTGCCCATCGGCTCGGTCTTCAGCCGCTTTCCGCGCCTGGTACGTGACCTGGGCAACAAGCTCGGCAAGCAGGTCAAGCTGGATCTGGTGGGCGAGCACACCGAGCTGGACAAGACGGTGCTGGAGAAAATCGGCGATCCGCTAGTGCACCTGGTGCGCAACGCGATCGACCACGGCCTGGAATCGCCCGAGCGCCGCCGCGCGGCAGGCAAGGGTGAGACCGGCACGCTGCGCCTGGAGGCCTTCCACCGTGGCGGTTCCATCGTGGTGGAGGTCAGTGATGACGGCGCCGGGCTCAATCGCCAGGCCATCGTCAACAAGGCCGTGCAGCGTGGCCTGATCGCCTCGGGCGACAACATGAGTGATGAGGCCGTGGCCGAGCTGATCTTCCAGCCGGGCTTCTCGACCGCCGCCGCCACCACCGACCTTTCGGGCCGTGGTGTCGGCATGGACGTGGTCCGCCGCAACGTGGTGGACCTGGGTGGCAATGTAGCCATCCGTAGCAAGGAAGGTCACGGCACGGTGTTCACGATTACCTTGCCGCTGACTCTGGCCATCATAGATGGCTTGACCGCGGCGGTGGGCGAGGAGCGCTACATCGTGCCGCTGGTGTCGATCGTCGAGTCGGTACAGTTGAAGACCGATGCCATTCGCAGTGTGGCTGGCGGTGGTGAGCTGTTCCGTTTCCGCGACGGCTACTTGCCGGTCATCCGCCTGCACGAAGCCTTTGGCATCGAAGGTGCGCGTACCCGCATCGACGAAGGCCTGGTGGTCGTGGTCGAAGGCGAAGACTCCCGCGTCGGCCTTTTCATCGACGAACTGATCGGCCAGCAGCAGGCGGTCGTCAAGTCGCTGGAAGCCAATTATCGGCGTGTGAGCGGTATCTCCGGCGCCACGATCCTGTCCGATGGCTCGGTGGCATTGATCGTGGATGTCATGGGTCTGGTCAGGCTGCAAAGTCGTCGCAAAGCGGCTTGATGGAGCGTTAGGCCGCTCGCCGAAAGGCTCGTTGTGAGGCAGGCCGCTGCGTGGCCTGCCAAGTCGCTCGCTGCACGAGCTGTAAAGGGTGAGAGCTCAGAGCCTGGGGCCATGGGGCGCCGGGCTCTTTGTCATGTTTTTTCGCTTTACGGGGCGCGTAGCGGCCAGCCTTACAGCTCGCGCAGCGAGCGACTTGACAGGCTGCGTAGCGGCCGGCTTCACCCCTCCAAGGGGCCTCAAGCTCCCCCTGTTCCTGCCGATACCCAAATCATAGAGGGGTCCCGTCCTGGAACGCACATGAGCCAAACAGCCAGCCTTTCCCATGTCGCCGCTGCGACCGCGCAATATCTCACCGTCAACCTCGCCCACGAGGAATACGCCATCGACATCCTGGCCGTGCGCGAGATTCGCGGCTGGACGCCGGTGACGCGTATTCCGCAAGCGCCACATTACGTGCTTGGGGTGCTCAACCTACGCGGCGCGATCGTGCCAGTGCTGGATCTACGCCTGCGCTTCGGACTGGCGCGAGAGGAATACAACGCCACCACCGTCACGGTGATCATCACCGTCGCCGGTCGCCATTTTGGCGTGGTGGTCGATGGCGTATCCGATGTGCTGGACGTCGATGGCACGGCGATCAAGCCGGTGCCGGACATGGGCACGGCCGTGGATACCGAATACCTCAAGGGCCTGACCTCTGTGGGCGAACGCATGGTGCTGCTGCTGGACGTGGACAAGCTGTTGCAACCGCAGGATGCCCAGATGCTTGAAGCGGCCCTCCCGTCTGTTGCCGACGTCAAGGCTGTGGCCTGACGTATTCATCCGAATCGTTCATATTGGATCAGCGATGAAGAAGTTCTCTTTCAAAATTCCTTCCCTTTCCGTTCGCGCACGTCTCTACGGCGTGATGGGCCTGCTCACGGTGATGTTGATCGGCGGTGCGATCATAGGCCTTGGCTCGATGAGCCTGCAGAACGAAGGCATGCGTCAGATCTATGAGCAGGAAATCGTGCCGGCGCAGTTACTCAGCCGCATGAGCCAGCAGGGTTTGATGTCCTTCGTGATCCTGAGCGAGGGCACCACGCTGGTCGGCAAGCCCGACGCGCTCAAGCAGAAGCTTGCCGAATACGACAAGTTGCAGGAAGGTTTTGCAAAGCTGCGCCAGGAGTTCGACGCCATTCCGATGAGCGAAGACTTCGCCAAGCAGTACAAGGCGATGCACGCCGACGACGCCGACTACAATCAGGCCAAGCAGGATACACTCGACGCGCTCAAGCAGAATGACGCCAGCGCCTCCGATATCCTGGAGATGCAATTGCGTCCGCTTTTGATGGAGCGCCAGGCAATGATGGCCAAGCTCGGCGAAGTACAGCGCGCCGAAGCGATGCACATCTACGAGCAGCAGCTGTCGCGCTACAAGACCATTCGCATGGTCAGCCTGGTCGCGCTGGTGCTGGGCCTGGTGATTGCCCTCCTCATCGCCGCCATCGTGGTGCGCTCGATCATCAATACGCTCAATCGCACCGTGGGTATTGCCCATGCGATCGCCGAGGGCAAGCTTGGCCACAACATCCATGTCAATCGCAACGATGAGCTGGGCAAGCTGCTCGAAGCCTTCCGCACGATGGACGACCGCCTGAGCACGATCGTCAATGAAGTGCGCCATGGTTCGGGATCGGTTAGCACGGCAGCACAGCAGATTTCGCGCGGCAATGATGACCTGAGCCAACGCACCCAGGAACAGGCCTCCAGCCTGGAGGAAACGGCCTCTTCGATGGAGGAAATGACCTCCACCGTCAAGCAGAATGCCGAGAACGCCAGCCATGCCAACCAGTTGGCGCGCGGTGCGCGTGAACAGGCCGAACGTGGCGGTGAAGTGGTCGCCCAGGCCGTCGGAGCCATGCGCGAGATCAACGCCTCCAGCCGCAAGATCGCCGATATCGTCGGCTTGATCGATGAAATTGCTTTTCAGACCAACCTGCTTGCGCTGAACGCAGCGGTGGAAGCGGCTCGCGCTGGCGAACAAGGCCGTGGCTTCGCCGTGGTCGCCACCGAGGTGCGTAACTTGGCCCAGCGCAGCGCAGGCGCCGCCAAGGAGATCAAGGGTCTTATCAACGATAGCGCCGCCAAGGTGCGCACTGGTTCCGAACTAGTGGACCAGTCCGGCAAGGCCTTGGCGGAAATCGTTGACAGCGTGAAGAAAGTCACCGACATCGTCGCGGAGATAGCGGCTGCCAGCCAGGAGCAGTCGGCCGGTATCGATCAGGTCAACCATGCTGTGTTGCAGATGGACGAAATGACCCAGCAGAACGCGGCCCTCGTGGAAGAAGCTGCCGCCGCCGCACGCGCCATGCAGGAGCAGGCCACCGAACTGACTCGCCAGGTAGGCTTCTTTCATCTGGGAGAGGATGCAGACGACCGGCCCGCGCCGACCCAGGTGGTGCGCTCGAGCGCCGTCGTGGCCGAAACCGAAGCGGTGTTTGCCGCCGTGCGCAACGCCGCTCCCGTCCGGGCTCCACGCAGTGCGTCTTCCAACAACGAAACCGCCGACAACGGCGCGTGGAAGGAGTTCTAAGGCATGTCCATCTCGGCCATTGATGAAAGCGTTGCCCAGGCAGGCATCGGTGGTCCGAGCCTTGGCGATGCGGAGTTTACGTTCCTGCGTGAGTTCGTGTTGCAGCAGTGCGGTATCTCGCTTGGTGAGCACAAGCGTCAACTGGTGCAGGGCCGCCTGCTACGGCGCCTGCGCGCGTTGCGGCTGAAGGATTTTGCTAGCTATTGCCAGATCCTGCGCGACGATCCGGAAAGCGAACTAGGTGAGCTGGCCAGTGCGATCAGCACCAACGTCACCTCGTTCTTCCGCGAGATGCATCACTACGATTTCCTGATCGAGACACAGTTGCCGTTGTGGTTGCAGCAAAAGCGCAACGGCGGACGGCTGCGTATCTGGTCAGCCGGCTGCTCGACGGGCGAAGAGCCCTATGCTCTGGCGATGGTGCTGGCCGAGGCGCTTGAACAGCAGGGCAGCAGCGTCGATGCGAAGATCCTGGCGACCGACCTGTCGCCCCAGGCGCTGGAAGCGGCGCGCAAGGGTGTTTATTCGATCGACAAACTTGGCGGCGTGACCCCGGAGCGTCGTCGCCGCTGGTTTCTGCGCGGCGAGGGCAGCTATGACGGGCTGGCCTGTGTGCATCCGCGCCTGCGTGAACTTGTGACGATCCAGCCATTGAACCTGTTGCATGATTGGCCGATGCAGGGGCCTTTCGATGCGATCTTCTGTCGCAATGTCGTGATCTATTTTGACAAGCCGACCAAGCAGCGGCTGTTTGCTCGCTACGCCAGCATGTTGAGTCCGGATGGCTACTTGTTCCTGGGACACTCGGAGTCGATGTATGGCCTGAGTGACGATTTTGACTTGGTCGGCCGCACTATCTACCGGAAGCGCGACAAATGAGCGAACTATTAGCCAGTCGCCGACCTTCGGCGGGCCAACCTCGCAATGTGTTGCCGGGCTTTGAGCATGTGCGACGCTACTGGGATCCCACGTCAGCCTGCATGACCGCCAAGATCCTGCCTGGCGAGTATTACGTGACCGATCATGAGGAAATGATCTCCACGGTACTCGGGTCGTGTGTGTCGGCATGCATCCGTGACCGCCAGCGTCAGATCGGTGGCATGAATCATTTCATGTTGCCCGAGCCAGTCGGTGAACGTGACAGTTGGTCGTCAACGGTCAGTCGGGCGGCGCGCTATGGCAACGATGCCATGGAGCAGTTGATCAATGGCATCTTGCGCGCTGGTGGCCATCGTGCGGATCTTGAAGTGAAGATTTTCGGCGGTGGCCGCGTGCTGGCACAGATGACAGACATCGGCAGGCGCAATATCGCCTTTGTGCGCCGCTACATCGAGACCGAAAAACTCAACCTGGTCGCCGAAGACGTCGGCGATGTGCATCCGCGACAGGTGCAATATTTTCCGCAGACCGGCAGGGTGCGCGTGCGCCTGATGCACGGCTTGCAGGAGAGCCGACTGGTCGACACCGAGAAGCATTACCTCAAGCGTTTGGCAAACGATCCGATAAAGGGAGAAGTGGAGCTGTTCTAGGAACAGCGGCGCGTGGCGAGGAAATCCGCGGCGGCCGGCAAGACGAAGTTCCAGATCCGTTTTTCACATCCAGAGCTGAGGCGAGTAAGCATCAATGTCCAGAGTTCGCGTACTAATCGTCGACGATTCCGCCCTGGTGCGGAAACTGTTGTCGACCATGCTTGCCTGCGATCCCGGGATCGAAGTGGTCGGCGTGGCCGCCGATCCGCTAATCGCGCGCGAGAAGATCAAGCAGCTCGAACCGGACGTCCTGACGCTCGACGTCGAAATGCCGCGCATGGATGGCCTGACCTTTCTTGAGAACCTGATGCGCCTGCGGCCGATGCCAGTAGTGATGGTGTCGTCGCTGACCCAGCAGGGCGCCGAAGTCACCCTGCGCGCGCTGGAACTGGGTGCGGTCGATTTCTTCACCAAGCCGAGCAATGATCTGGCCAGCACGTTTGCCGATGGAGCACAGGAGATCTGTGCCAAGGTGAAGTTGGCGGCGCTGGCGCGCCCGAAGGTGCGCAGTGCGGTGCGAAAGCTGGACGTACCGCCGCGCTTGAGTGCCGATGCGGTACTACCGCGTGCACAGACGCCTGATTCGCGCGGTGGTACGCGCATTATAGCGATCGGGGCATCGACGGGCGGTACCGAGGCTATTCGCGTGGTGCTCGAATCCATGCCGCCCGATGCGCCGCCGATCGTCATTACTCAACATATTCCCGCCGCTTTCAGCGGCCCGTTCGCGCAGCGCATGGACAATTGTTCGGCGATGCGTGTGTGCGAGGCGCGTGACGGGCAACCGATTCAACATGGACATGCGTACATCGCCCCGGGCAGCGAACACTTGCTGGTGATGTGGGATGGTGCGCGCTACGTCTGTCGCCTTCATAACGGTCCGCCGGTCAATCGGCACAAGCCTAGCGTCGACGTGCTATTCCGTTCCGTCGCCGCCAGCGTGGGTGCGCCGGCCATCGCCGCCCTGTTGACCGGCATGGGTGACGACGGTGCTCGTGGCCTGGCCGAACTGCGCGAAGGCGGTGCTGTGACACTGGTCCAGGATGAAGCCAGTTCGGTGGTCTGGGGCATGCCCGGGGCCGCCTGGAAGATGGGGGCTGCGGCGGAAATGCTGCCTCTGGAAAATATTGCCGCGCGCCTGCTCGAATTGGCGCGTCAACCCGTAGCTCGCGCAGCCCGCGCGGTCTCCTGATCGTTGGACACTCCCATGTCAGTCATTCCCAACTCGCTTGCATCGCGCCCCCTCGTGGGCTTCGCCGCCAGCGCCGTCGCGCTGCTGCTCAGCCTGTTCCTTCATCCGGTATGGCTGGCCCCGTTGCTGGTCATTGCATTGACGGCGGTGTGGATCATCGAGACCCGGCGCACCACGCCGCAACCGGTGATCGAGGCTGCCCCTACAACCGATTCGGCGCCGGTACGCGAGGCGCTTGAAGATGTCCGCAGCGCCCTGGTCGATGAGATGGGGCACGCCTCGCGCGAACTGCACCAGGCCATGGAACTGTTGCGTGACGCGGTGCAGGAGTTGGGAGGCGGCTTTGACGGGCTGTCGCAGAAGACCGGCCAGCAGCAGTCCCTGCTCAAGCAAATCATCGATGGCCAGAACGGCGGCGTGTCAGTACAGGATTTCGCCTCGCGCACCAGCGACCTGCTCGAACACTTCGTTGGCCTGATCGTGCAACTGTCCCGGGAAAGCCTGCGCATCGTGTACCGTATCGATGGCATGGCCAAGGAAATGGACGCGGTGTTCGGTCTGCTCAAGAACGTCAACACCATCGCCGAGGAAACCAACCTGCTGGCGCTCAACGCTTCGATCGAAGCGGCACGTGCTGGCGAGTCGGGGCGCGGCTTCGCGGTGGTGGCAGGCGAGATCCGTAACCTGGCCAGTCACTCCAACCAGTTCAACGAACAGATCGGCAGCCACGTGGAGCGCGCTCGCGCCTCAATGGATCACCTGCGCGAACTGGTCGGCACCATGGCCTCTCAGGACCTGAACGTGGCATTGTCGGCCAAGGGCGGCATCGATGCGATGCTAGCCCATGTGACCGAGAGCGATGCACGTACCAACAAGGTGGCTGACCAGGCGGTGGAGATCAACCGCGGCTTGGGCAATGATGTGTCCACCACGATTCGCTCGCTGCAGTTTGAAGACATCCTCAGCCAGTTGCTGAACCAGACGCGTACTCGCTTGGTGGAGTTGCAGGAGGTCACTGCAGACTGCACGCGCGACATCGAGGCGTTGGCCTGCGATCCGATCGATGCCGAAGTGCTCGTCGAGCGTGCCCAGCAGGTGCGTTCACGCCTGGCCATCCAGCGCGAGAAGGCCAAGCTACGCTCACGTGGTCCGGCGTTGCAGAGCACGATGGACGCTGGCGAAATCGAACTGTTCTGAAAAAGTATTGGGAGTTTCAGCCATGAGTCTGACCATTCACCACGATAGCGAGCTGGACTGCCTGACCGTGCAGATGGGCGAGAACTTCGATTTCTCCGTGCATCGTGAATTCCACGATGCGTGTCTGGGGGAGAAAGCCGTGGCACGCAGCTACGTCATCGATCTGGGCGAAGTCAACAGCATGGATAGTTCGGCCTTGGGCATGCTCTTGCTGCTGCGCGAACACGCAGGTGCCGAACGTGCCGAGATACGTATCGTCAATGCTGGGGCCGACCTGCGTGGTACCTTGCGTGTGGCTGGCTTCGACAAGCTGTTCGTGTTGCACTGATCGTTCGCTGACGTTTCAGGTGTTTTATGTGGGGGCGGGACAGGCGCCCCCGTGCCTTATCGGCCGTCGGCAGACGTTCCTGGCAGACCAGCCAGGGAAGCGAGGGCGCCATGCCATCTGCCGCTGCCATCCGATAACGCCATATGCCCTCTTCCGAGGGGGCGATAATGAGTTCCCATTAACACCGGCCTCCCTCAAAGATCGCCATCCCTCGTATCTGGTCCGGTTGCACAGGCATGCCTCCCCCATAAATAGATGGCGGCGGGCATTTATGCTATTGCCATAATCCTGATTTTTAGATTTATTTGGTTTTGCCAATTGACTCTATTTATTTTGAATTGGGTCGTGTCTATTATCCAGCCGTGAGATAAAGACATATCCTTGGGGAAATTCGTTAAGACCAGATGCGACTTTTCGCTCTTGAAAAGCGAAAGGTCCGGGGCGGTGCTGTGCCTTATGTCGGCGCCGGGACAATCCGCGTTTCAGGAGACCTGATCATGAAGTCCGTTAGGGGTGGAGTTTTGGGCTTGGGTGCTGCATTGGCAATATTCGCCGGCGCAGCTGAGGCAGGTACGTTTCCCGATTATGGCTATCAACCGCCATCGAGTTATACGGGGCCTTTTTTTCAGCTTAGTCAGAATTATCCAAAGGTTCTTTCAACAAAGCCATTGCCTGATTTCTTTAAGCTTTTGCCCAAGCCGCTCAGTAATGATTTCGAGAAATGGCGGCCCTATGCCGAGGCTGTGAAGCAGTATTGTCTTGAGGGAAATGTGGAGAGCGATTGGTACGTACAGAACAATAAGGTGCGCGCCTGGTATCACGCGCCTTGGCAGCACTACGGGCCATCGGGTCGCGAAGGCATCCATGGTTTGACCAAGGAGGCGCAAATCCAGCCCAAGCAGCTAGCCCCCACGCAGGTGACCTCCGGGCAGACCTACGCCGTGGGTATCTACAACGACATCGGTGGCTACACCTTCGGGGAAGTCTGGAAGGACCCGGAGAATCCCGATCCGTCTTATACCTCGCAGCCCAACAGCTTTCATGAGGGTACCGTGGTGTGCAAGCCGCTGTTTGCCGACGTGGACCTCAAGCAGGTCCCGTTCCTGGTCAACCCTGTGCTGTGGGATGCCTATGTCACCAATACGTTCAATTCGGCGGACCGGTCGATCAGAAAGGTGGCGTTGATCCAGATGGATTTCGCCGTACGCGATTCGCGTATCCCAGGAACTGGCTGGATCTTTGGCACCTTCCAGTACAACGGCGCCAAGACTGGCAAGCCAGGCTGGGACAACTTGGTGCCGGTCGGTGTGATGTGGGGTAACGATCCTGAAGATACGGGCGATACCTATACGAATAAGCAGCCAACCGTGACTAAGATCAACCCGGATCTCAAGCAGACGGCG
>NZ_DASVMI010000127.1:0-16534 GCF_036384435.1 Dyella sp.
CGCGATGCCAACTGCATCGTCAAGCAGGGGCTGTGGCGCAATCCATGCACGCGCGGGCCGGTTACCACGGCGCAGTACATCAGCAACAACGGCAGCCCGGAAATGCTTGAAGAGGCTGCCCAGGTGTTGCGTGACGGCCAGACGTTGATCGTGTTCCCGGAGGGCACGCGCACCCGGCCCGGTTGTACGCCTGTGTTCCATCGCGGCGCGGCAGCTATCGCCACTCGTGGCGCACGCATCATTACCCCAGTCTTCATCACCGTGCAGCCGACCACGCTGACCAAGGCCGAACCTTGGTACCGCATTCCCGATCGCCGCGTGCAGGTGCACCTGCGCGTGGGCAAAGACATCGTCGTCAGCCACTTCACCGACGACACGCCATCGCCCATCGCCTCGCGCCGCCTCAATGAACACCTGCACGCCATTTATTCGAAGGAGCTTGCACCGCCGTGAACGCATTGCAACTGGAAATTGCCCAATTAATCGTCGAAACCCTCAATCTGGAGGATGTCGACCCGACCACCATTCCCATCGATCAGCCGCTGTTCGGGCAGGGCCTGGGACTGGATTCGGTCGATGCACTGGAACTGGCGCTGGCACTACAGAAGCGCTACGACATCCGCATCGCCTCGGATTCGAAGGATGCGCGCGCGCATTTCGCCACCATCGCCAGCCTGGCCGACTTCGTCGCCTCCCAGCGGAACGCATGCGCAAGCTGACTTCTCTTTTGCTGGTCATCGTTGGCCTGGCGTTTCCCTTTGTCGTCTATTTCGGCATGGACAAGGTCGCACCGCCGGTGTTTGCGATGGTGCTGGGCTCGATCTGGTTGATCCGCGCACCCTGGCTGATCCGCGAACCTGGCGGCTGGTGGATGGTGGTCGTGTCGCTGGCCTATTGCGCGATCCTTGGCTTCAGTGGCGAGTCGGCATTGCTGCGCTGGTATCCAACCCTGATCAGCCTGCTGCTGCTAAGTGCCTTCGGCTTGAGCCTCGTCTATGGGCCGCCACTGGTTGAGCGCATCGCACGCGTGCGCGAACCCGATCTGCCGCCACAGGCGATTCCCTATACGCGCCGTGTCACCCAGGTGTGGGTGGGCTTCTTCATCTTCAACGCCGCGATGTCCGCGGGATTGACGCTATGGGGTCCGTTGAGCTGGTGGACGATCTACAACGGCCTGTTAGTACATTTCATCATCGGCACGCTGCTGGTCGGCGAATTCCTCATGCGCCAACGCATGCGCCGGAGGTTTGCGTGAACGCAGCGCTGCGCCATCACCCATGGCTGTCGCAGGTGTATCTGCGCGACGGTTGTGTGCTGCTGGTGCTCAACGCAGCCGGCGTCGCGGCCTTGCACTCGCATGGCAAAGCCGCCCTGGTGCGGGCCCTGTCATTGCCGTGCCCGGTCCACGCAGTGCGCATGCTCGATGAAACCCAGGCCGCACTCTCGTTCGACGTCGATGCCCTGCTACGGGCGCCGTTATCGCGCGATCCGATCGTGCTGGCCGAGGAAAGCAACGAGCAAGGCATGACGATCCGGTTGCACGTGCCCGTGGACCTGGCACATTTTCCCGGACATTTTGCTGGCGCCCCCGTGGTGCCCGGTGCCGTGCAGGTTGCCTGGGCACTCTCGCTGGCCGCGCCACGCCTGGGCACTGGCGCTGGCTGCCACACCATGGAAGCGCTGAAATTCCAGCAGCTGCTGCGACCGGGAGCGCCAGTCACGCTGACGCTGCGCGCCGATCATGCTCGTGGCAAGCTGCATTTTGCCTATCGCCACGACGAGGCGATCTATTCGTCCGGTCGCCTGGTGTGGAGCGACCAGCCATGAGCCAGACCGGCACCGCCGAGAAGCACTGGTCCACGCACAAGGAGCGCGGCAGTTTCTTCTGGATGCGCCTGACGGCGCATTCGGTGCGGTTGCTGGGTCGCCGCCCGGTGACGCCGGTGCTTTACCTGATCGTGCTGTACTTCTTTCTGTCTGGCCGCAAGGCGCGGCGCAACGTGCGTCAATACCAGCGGTATCTGGCCACCTGGAGCGGCCGCGACGAACTCAAGCCTACGCTCGGCAGCGTCTTCGGCCAATTCATGGCCTATGCGGAAAACCTGCTAGACCGGCTGGACGTCTGGCGCGGCAAGCTTTCGTTCAAGCAAGTGCAACTGGTCGATCCGCACGGCGTACGTGCTCGCCTGCTGCGCAGCCAGCAGGGTGGGCGTGGCGAGATCCTGGTAGTCACGCACCTGGGTAATCTCGACGTGTGCCGCGCCATGGCCGAGCTGGGTGAACAGGTACCGTTGAACGTGCTGGTACACAATCGTCACGTCGCGCATTTCAACAAACTGCTCGATGAAGCAGGCGATCGCAGCATGCGCCTGATCCAGGTCAGCGAGTTGGATACCGCGATGATGATGGACTTGTCGCAACGTGTAGAAGGTGGCGAATGGCTGGCCATTGCCGGCGATCGCGTGCCCTTGCACGATGGTCGCCGCGTGATCGTGGATTTCCTCGGCCATCGCGCGGCTTTTCCGCAAGGTCCCTGGCTGATGGCCGGCATCCTTCGTTGTCCGGTCAACCTGCTTTGCTGCCTCAAGGTGGCCGGTCGCTACCGGATCTATCTCGATCCTTTCGTCGATACACCCGCATGGCCGCGCGGCCAACGCGATGACGTCATCCAGGCATGGGTACAACGCTATGCCGATGCGTTGGCTCAGCGCTGCCTGGAGGCGCCGCGTCAGTGGTTCAATTTCTACGCCTATTGGCAGTTACCCGGGGAAGAAGCCAACGATGCGCACTAATGGCCTCCTGCGTACTACCACGGAAATCGTAGTGCCATTCTTCGACGTCGATTCACTGGATGTGGTCTGGCATGGTCACTACGTAAAATACCTGGAAGTGGCCCGCTGTGCCCTGCTCGATCGCATTGGACACAACTACACGCAGATGAAAGCCGCCGGCTATGCGTGGCCGGTCATTGACCTTCAACTGCGCTATGTACGTGCCGCCCGCTTCGGCCAGCGCATTGCGGTGCATGCCGAACTGGTCGAGTGGGAGAACCGGCTCAAGCTGCATTACCTCATCTGCGATGCCGCCAACGGCGAACGCCTGACTCGCGCCAGCACCATCCAGGTTGCCGTCGACCTTTCCCGTGGCGAGATGCAACTGGTCTCGCCTTCCGTCTTCATCGAAGCCGTCGAGCGCACCCTGGCGCAGACGACCTCTGCCACGTAAGCCGTCTTGCCATGAACTACGCCAGTAGTACCTACGTCGAAGAGACCCGAATCGGCTTCTACTTCCTGCGCAGCCACACCTGGCAGCACCATGTGCTGCGCGTGGCAATCAACGACCTCAAGCGACTGATCGGCGAGCCGCCGCCCCAGGGCGGCATCCTGCTTGATGTCGGTTGCGGCCAGGGCAAATCGTTTCGCCTGCTGCGCCAGGCATTTCAGCCACAACGCATGCTGGGCATTGATGCCGATCCGCGCAGCCTGCAACTGTCGCGCAACGAAGCGGCACGCGAGCAGATCGATGTTGAACTGATTGCTTCGGACTGCGCGCGGATCGAACTGCCCGATGTAAGCGTGGATATCCTGTTCTGCCACCAGACCTTCCATCATCTGGTGGAACAGGACCGGGCGCTGGCCGAATTCTGGCGCGTACTCAAACCCGGCGGCCTGTTGCTGTTCGCCGAATCCACCAAGGCGTATATCGATACCTGGGTGATCCGCTGGTTCTTCCGCCATCCGATGGAAGTACAGAAATCGGCCGATGAATATCTGGCGATGATTCGCGCACAGGGCTTCGAGTTCGAGCCGTGCAACGTGTCGTTCCCCTATCTGTGGTGGAGCCGCTCGAAGGATTTCGGCCTGCTTGAACGCTGGGGCCTGCGTGCACCGCCGCCTCCGGGCCAGCGCGAGGAAACGCTGATCAACGTAGCCGCGCGCAAGCCCCTGGTCGCGTCATGAGCTATCTCAACGCGCTTGGAATCGTGTGTAATCTAGGCAACGGCAAGGCCGCGGTGGCTGAGGCGTTGTTTCGTGGCGATGATAGCCGCTTGCCCGACACCGAGGATTGGGTTCCTGGGCATGCCCTGCCGATGGGCCGTATTGATGGCGAACTGCCGCCGTTACCCGACGAGCTCGCCGTGCGCGACAATCGGAACAACCGCCTGTTGCTGGCGGCTGCGCGGCAGATCGAAATGGACATCCGCGCCGCGATCACACGCTACGGTGCGTCACGCATCGGCGTGGTGATCGGCACCAGCACCACGGCCATCGAGGAAGCCACCGTCGGTGTTGGCGCGTTCCAGCGCGAAGGCATCTGGCCGGCAGGTTATCGCTATTCGCAACAGGAACTGGCCGATCCCGCCGAATGTCTGGCCGAATGGCTGGCGCTGGCTGGTCCGTGCTTCAGCATCTCTACCGCGTGCACATCAGGCGCGCGAGCGCTGATGAGCGCGCAACGGTTGCTGCGTTCGGGCTGGTGCGATGCAGTGATCTGCGGTGGCGTGGACACGCTCGCACGGCTTCCACTCAATGGCTTCTTCGCGTTGGAGGCTACCGATACCCGGCGCTGCAACCCTTTTTCAGCCCATCGCCGTGGCATCAACATAGGTGAGGCTGCCGCGCTGTTCCTGATGACGCGTGAGAATGGACCGGTACAATACCTGGGGGGCGGCGCCAGTTCCGACGCTTATCACATGTCGTCCCCTGAACCCCGGGGCGCCGGGGCGAAGCAGGCGATGCATGCGGCCCTGCGCGAAGCGGGTCTGGATGCCACTCAAATCGACTATGTGAATCTGCACGGCACGGCGACCGAGCACAACGACAGCATGGAAAGTCTGGCCATCCATGACGTCTTCCCTGATGGTGTGCCGTGTTCGTCCACGAAGTCACTGACCGGGCACACTCTGGGCGCGGCCGGTGCACTGGAGGCGGCGTTCTGTTGGCTGGCTCTGAGCGATACCCAGGCACGAAGGCGACTGCCTCCTCATATATGGGATGGCGTGGCGGACCCGGCGCTACCCGCGCTGCTACTGACCGGGCATGGCAGTCATCTACCTGTTGATCGCACGGCGCGCGTGATGAGCAATTCGTTTGCTTTCGGCGGCAACAACGCCTGCGTGATTCTTGGAGATCCGATATGAGGCTCTGGCCGATTGCCGATGTCGTGCCGCATGGCGGTGATATGAGCCTGCTTGACGACATGCTCGAGTTGGATGTCGATCGTATCGTGTGCCAGGCGACCGTGCGTGCCGATGGGTTGTTCAACGATGCCGACGGCCACTTCCCGGCCTGGGCCGGCGTGGAAATGATGGCACAAAGCGTGGCGGCCTGGGCCGGCGCGCATGCACTCAATGAGGCAAGGCCGGTGCGGTTGGGGTTTCTGCTTGGCACACGCCAGTACCAGTGCAATGTCGAGCGCCTTCCCCCGGGCACAATGCTGCGCATCGAAGCGGTGCGCGCCTTCCACGACGACAACGGCATGGGTTCGTTTGCCTGCCGCATCGACGCAGACGGCATGACGGCACAGGCGCGATTGAACGTTTTCAGCCCGCCCGATGCAGACCTCTTTTTCGCGCAGGCTTCGGCGGGCGCCCAAGGAACATCCCATGACTGAGACTGTCCTGGTTACCGGCTCAAGCCGAGGAATCGGTCGAGCCATCGCATTGCGGCTGGCGCGACATGGCTATGACATCGTGCTGCATTGCCGTTCGCGCCGCGACGAGGCAGAAAGCGCGCAGGAAGCCATCCGTGCGCTGGGACGCCAGGCACGTATCCTGCAATTCGACGTTGCCGACCGTGCCGCCACCAAGGCTGCGCTGGAGGCGGATGTAGAAGCCCATGGCGCCTATTACGGTGTTGTCTGCAATGCAGGGCTCACGCGCGACGGCGCCTTTCCGGCACTTTCGGACGACGACTGGGATAGTGTGCTTCGTACCAACCTGGATGGCTTCTACAACGTGCTGCATCCGCTCGTCATGCCAATGATCCGTCGCCGGGCTGCCGGGCGCATCGTGTGCATAACGTCCGTCTCGGGCATTATCGGTAACCGTGGCCAAGTCAACTATAGCGCCTCCAAGGCCGGCGTGATCGGTGCGGCCAAAGCGCTGGCGGTGGAGTTGGCCAAGCGCAAGATCACCGTCAATTGCGTCGCACCCGGCTTGATCGACACCGACATGCTCAATGAGGATGTTCCGGTGGAGGAAATCCTCAAGGCCATTCCCATGCAGCGCGCTGGCGAAGCTGGCGAGGTCGCCGCTGCCGTGCAATTCCTGCTTAGCCCCGATGCCGCTTACATCACCCGCCAGGTATTGGCGGTCAATGGTGGGTTGTGCTGAACCTGCCTATGTGCGTCTTCCCAACCGTTAGGAGATCTACCTGCATGAAAGCTACTTATCTCATCGCCGCTGTGCTTTTTGCCCTACCCGCCGTCAGCATGGCTGCCGACAAGGTCGTGCACCTGCCGTTTCAAGCTGCCGTGGATCAAGGAACTAAGGATGGCAAGCTTGACGGCTCGGTGAAGTTCTACCTGGCAGGCAACAAGCCTTCGGGCAAGATGGCCATCGTCAACGACAACGTGACGATCAGCCGCAAGACCAATGCTTTTGCCAAGTCCGACGAAGCGACCTGCCATCGTGTGATGGAGTCGGTGCTGATCGCGCTACAAGACGATGCCAAGCGTGCCGGTGCCAATGCCGTGGTCGATATCGTCAGCAACTACAACGACCAGGTCTTCAGCGATCCGACCAACTACGAGTGCCACAAGGGCTTCCTGATGTCCGGCGTGGCCGTAAAGGCCAAGTTCGCCAAAGTGCATTGATCGGCAATACCTCGCCCACGCCTCAGGGGCAAGGTGTTCAAGGCCGTACCGGCGCGTTGCCGGTGCGGCGCGCCACAAGGACACGTGGTTTGCGACGAATCCGTCCCCTGCGTGACAACTGCAGCCATTGGCGCAAGGCCAGCAGGCCTCCAATGCTTTCGATGATCGCCGCCGGCACCCACATGATCACGCCACCCACCAGTTGGCCGGTCAGCACATTGAATGTGAAAGCGCGCCCACACAGCTCGAAGATCGGATAAAGATCGCTCTTGGAAAACGTGACGATCGCACCAGCCAGGATCTGCGGACTCATGGTGATACCGGGTGACAACACGCGAACTCCAGCCACCATGCGACCGGGAGGATGCGGACGATGATCGAGCACCAGCCACCAGTAGATGAATCCGCTGATGATCATGGACCAGTTCATGAAGCGATAAATGCGCCAGTCCAGCATAGCCAGCGTCTGCATGGCGGGAATCAGCCATACGATGATGAAGGCTACAAACAGGATGGTAGCCACCGCAGGATTGAGGAACACCGCACTGAACAAGCGCCAGGGCCATGAGCGCAATATCGGCCGCAACAAGCCGACGCGCCAACGCAACGGCAGGCCGGCGCGAAGCGCCGGTCCCGGATAGGACGCCACTACCAGCAGAGGCGCAAGATGATGCAGCAACACCTGCTGGATCCGGTGCATGAAGAATTCATGCTCGGCAAAATAATCCAGATAGGTGTGCAGCGACAGGTAGATGATCGCCATGCCGGTCCAGAAGGCGATCCGCCGCCCCAGACTGACCGGAACACGCCGGCACCCGCGCACGTACAGCACGCAAGACACCAGGAAAGTCAGCAGGAAGACCCAGGAAAATTCCCAGGGCACAACCCACTTGAGCAGAGTGGAAAGCATCGTGATTCAGCCCCGGCGCGAATGACGGCGCAGCATAGCCACAGGTGCGGCGCAACATGCCTGTGGCAGATTGACGCCGATCATGTCGCCCTGCGGCGATTGCGTCGCGAACGACGCCAACCCAGCACCAGGCCGAATACGGCAATCAAGCCGGGCACGAGCACGATGTTGATGAATTTCAGGCGCCAGCCCAATGCGTCGATCTCGGCATTGAGCTGGTGTTGTACGTCGCGCAATGCCTTGTTGATCGCAAGCTGGCGTTGCAGGAACTGCTCCATTTCGGCTTTTTGCTGAGTATTACCGTTATCGGTGGTGTGTCCGTTCTTGGTCGGCTGCAGTTCGGACAGGCGGCTGCGGGTCTCGGCCAACTCGCGTTGCAACTCCAGTTTCTTGGCGAGGAATTTCTGGTCGGCCGCATTCTGCAGTGCCTGTACCTTGGTGAAGGGTCGCTGCGACGTGGCACGACCACGAATAGATAGCAGCGCCGAGGATCCGCTCAGGTTGTCGATGATGTTAGTGATGAAGTCGCCATTGTTGGCGACTGCGCTCAATTGGGTCTGGCCCAGCAGGTTCTGTGCATAGGAAACCCACAGCCGATCGGTCAACAGGTCGGTGTCGGCCACCAGGATCACCTCGGCATTGTCGCCTGAGGTGGCCAGGTGCCCCTTGGCCTTGGCACGCTCGGGGAAGGCGCTGCGAAACGTGCCGTCCAACCTGGCGGCAATCACGTAATGCGTATTGTCCGGCTTGTAATTGTCCAGCAACGTGGCCGGGTCGCGAGTCGATTCGCGCACGCGCTGCGCCGGCACCAGTTCGGCGTCGTTGGTGCTTTGCAGAAGCGGAATCAGGCGAGCATGGGCGTCGGGGGCCAGGTCAAAGAAACCGGCGCTGGCGGCGTTGATGCGTTGCAGGCTGACCGTGACCACATCATCGTGGTTGAGTTCTTGTCCGGTCAGGCCAAGCATCGCCGGATGATTGAGCGCACTGCTGTCGGACAACTCGATACGCAAGGCGCGCGAGCGATCGAGAATGATCTTCTGCGAGTCGTACTGCACCCCCCAGGCCTTGAACAGGCGCGGCAGGTCCGAGTTGTGGTCATCCATCACGCCGTTGCTATCCACGAACGGCGTGTTATCCAGTTCGGCATCCGGATCTACGAAGACCACCAGATGACCACCGCGCAGCACGTACTGATCGATCGCATACTGCGCATCGTCGGAAAGGTGCTTGGGATGGATCAACAACAGCACTTTGATATCGTCGCCTACATGCTGGAGATGCGTAGGGTCGATGGTGCGGACATCGAACAACTGGCCGATCTGTGCCATGACCGTCCATGGCTGCTCGCCGATCAACAGATTGCCCTGCACCGGCAGGCTGCTGATCACGCCAATATGCGGCTTGGTCGGCTGGTTGAGCTCATAGATCAGCTTGGCGATGTCGTATTCGAGAAATGTCTCGCGCGAAGGATCGAATACGGGGATGGCCAATGTCTTGCCGCCGGCCCTGGGATCGCCATCGGCGTCCGCATCCGCACCAGGTGCCAGCGTGCTGCCGACCAGGCCGAAGAACACCCGCTCTCCATGGGTGCCGACGTTGATAGGGCTCAGGCCATAGCCCTCGGCGCTGGCTTCCTCATCCGAATAGGGCACTGGATCGACAATTTGCAGATGCAGCCGGCCATGCGAGCGCGCCACCATCTCCTGCAACATCTCGCGCACACGCTGCTCGTAGCTGCGTAGTTGCGGCGAGTCGGCGGTGGCGTGATCTGAGAAATACAGTGTCAGGCGCAGGGGTGCATGCAGCCCTTCGACGATCTGCTCGGTGCCATGCGTGAGCGTGTAGAGCTTGTCCGAGGTCAGATCGAGGCGGTCGGCACGCATCCAGCGACTGCCCGCCAGCGCCAGGCCCACATAGACAAGCACCAGCAGTGCCAGAGAAGCGCTGAGGATGGTACGTCGGGAAAAGCGATGGCGCAGCATCGTCAGGATGTCCGCTTCAGGTCGAGCACGAGCACCCCGGCCACGAGCCACGCGACAATGCTCAGCACAAAGTAGAACAAGTCACGCACATCGAGCACGCCACGCGAGATCGCCTCGAAATGCCGCAGCATGCTCAGGTGCGCCACGCCATTGATCAACTTGCGCGGCAGGGTGCCTTGCAGGAAGTCGAGCACCTGCGGCTGGCCGGCCAGGATCAGCATGAAACACACCACGACGGTGAGGATAAAGGCCACCACCTGGCTGCGCGTCAGTGCGGAAAGACAGGCACCGATAGCCAGCAATGCCCCGGCCATCAGCCAGCTACCGAAATAGCCAGCGACGATCACGCCATTGTCGGGCGAACCCAGGTAGTTGACGGTAATCCAGATCGGAAAGGTCAACAGCAACGCCATGCCGATGAACACCCACGCAGCCAGGAACTTGCCGAGCATCGCCTGCACCAGCGTCACCGGCAGGGTCAGCAGCAATTCCAACGTGCCGCCCTTGGCCTCCTCAGCCCACATGCGCATCGACAATGCCGGCGCAAGAATCAGGTACAGCCATGGATGCATGGCAAAGAACGGTTGCAGGTCGGCCTGGCCGCGCTCGTAGAAGTCGCCGCTGTAGAAGGTAAGCAAACCTGCCAGTACCAGGAACATCACCAGAAATACATACGCCATCGGCGTGACGAAATAACTGCGCAATTCACGTCGCGCCACCGCGCTGATCGGACTCATGCGCGCGCTCCCGTGGACTGGCCGGTAGTAATGTGCCGGAACACTTCATCCAGGCGCCCGCGTTCAAGCTGAATTTCCGACACTTCAAGGCCCTGCTGGCGCAGCAGGGTTTCCACGGCTTCGAGAATGCGTTCGCCGTGCTTGGGAAATACCGTGATGCGTCCGTCCAGCGGGTCCACCTCGATCGCCGATACCTGCGGCAGGCGGCCAAGCATCTCCTGGGACACTCCGCTGCCGGGCGCGCTGAAGGACACCGCGCCGTGGTAGCGCGAGCGCTCTTCCAATTCGGCCGGGGTGGCATCGGCCAGTAAACGGCCGCCAGCAATGATCACCACGCGATTGCACAAGGCATGCACTTCCTCAAGCAGATGCGTGGAAATGAGGATGGTGCGCTCGCGCGCCATCGTATCGATGAGCTGGCGCACGGTATGCTTCTGGTTGGGGTCCAGGCCATCGGTCGGCTCATCGAGCATGAGCACCGGCGGATCGTGGATGATCGCCTGCGCAAGACCAACACGGCGCCGCAGGCCTTTGGACAGGTTGTCGATGCAGGTATCGAGCACGTCTTCCAATTGCAGGTGACTGACCACGTCGCCAAACCGACGGTAGCCGTTATCGGCACTCATGCCACGGATGCGAATGATGAACGTGAGGAATTCACGCACCGTCATTTCGCCATAGCTGGGGGCGCCTTCCGGCAGATAGCCCAAGGCGCGGCGCGCCTTGACCGGATCTTTCACCACATCATGACCGCATACGCGTGCGGTACCCGATGTCGGGGTCAGAAAGCCGCCAATCATGCGCATCACCGTGGACTTGCCCGCGCCATTGGGGCCGAGCAGGCCAAGCACCTGGCCCGGCTCGGCGCGAATGGATAACGCGTCGACCGCGGTGAGGTTGCCGTAGCGTCGCGTGAGTTTGTCGGTTTCGATCATATCCGTGCGGAATGAAGAGCTTTACGGCGCGAGGATCGCTACCGTTATGCAATGTACCGCAAGCCGTGGAGAAAGTTCGCCTTCGCGAGCACGGCCCGGAGCGATGACGCGCCAACCTCGCTTACCGGCCTGGGAAAAAGAAAAGGCCCTTCCCGGAGGAAGGGCCTTTTTAAGATGCCTTGGATGAAAACCGCTTACTTGGCCGTGGCAGCCGTACTGGCCGGAGCCGGCGCGGTACCGGACGAAGCCGGTGCGTCATCGAGGGTTTCCGGCTTCATGCCGGCTTCCTGTTCCGGCGTCTGGTCCGGGCCATTGGTGATCGGCAGGTAGACCATGTAGAGCGCGTAGCTGGTGACGTCGTCACCCTTCTTCTCTTCCGGCTTGGCAATCACGTCATACGAAGGCGAGGTGACCTCGTCGAACTTGTAGCCGTGCGTCTGCGCGTAGGCCTTGAGCATTTCACGGGTCGCGGCCACACCGCCGAATTCGCCGTTCCACTGACCGCGCAGGGTCTGGCTCCCGCCAGCCAGTTCGGCACGGACATTGCCGTCCACGACGAGGCGATTGAAGCGATCAAGGCTGCCGGGCGCCAGGGCGGCGTCGGCCGGGGCAGCGGCAGTACCGCTGCTGGCGGGGGCGGCGGCATCTGCCAGGGACGGCGGCTTGGGTGCGGTCAGGTCATGACTCTGACCGCCCACGTTCAAGCTGCTGGCGCTGATCGGCAGGGCCACATCGAAGTTATACGTCTGGTCACCGTAATTGGTGGTAATCAGGATGCGCGGGCCAACCACGTTGACATTGAGCTTCTTGGCTGCGGCCTGGAGCTGGCTGATGGCCTTGTCCTCAGCGTCTTTGCGGGCATCGCCACCACCCTTGCGATCGGCGGAAGTCGACACCAGCAGCACCGGCACCGGCTTGGTCTGCTCGATGGCTGGAATCAGCTTGGTGTAGTCGCTGCCAGACACCTGCGCCAGCACGTTCTGCAGGTTATTCATGGTGAACTGGATAAAGGCATCCGGATCGCCATGGATGTAGAGGTTCGAATAGCGATCGATCAGATTCGCACCGTAGGCCACGTCATACGACCAGGTGATCTTCGTCAACTGGTTGCGCGTGCCCTGGCGATCGAGCTGCAACGTGAAGTGCTTGTCCTTGCCGCGCCAGTTGCTGTCCAGATTCCAGACGATCTTGGCTGACTTGACGGTGAGGTCGACCTTGTCGAAGGTCGGATCGTTACTGGCGATCGTGAGCTTGCCGCTGCCGACCTTGTCGTCTTCGCTGGTCCAGCTCACCTCGGCACCCGGGCCATAAGCCTTGCCACTGAAGTCGTATTTGGTATTGCGGTCGTACTGGCGCTGCACGGAGTAATCCGGGAAGCGACGGAAGTTGTTCAGCACGTCGTACACCTGACGCATGTCCTTGCCGACGACGAGCGACCGTTCCACGTGGCCACTGCTGGGCATGATAAAGCCCACCACCACGCCCACGACGGCGACGATGATACAGGCAACAATAAATTCAAGAACACGCATCATTCCAGGGTTCTCCGAACATCTCTCTAGGCGGCTCAAAAAGCGTCGCGGGGGACCCGGGGATCCGTCACGGTATTTCCCCTAAGAAATCAAGTCGTGACGGGGGTCGGCCAGCGCCGAAGCCCTTGATGGTACTTGCTTGCGATCGGGAACGCTATTGGGTCGAGATCACAGATGTATCGGATTATCTGTGCTGCGTCGCGCCATTTCGGCGACTGCCGCTTGACAGCGGACAGACCAGGCCTCCGGAGAAGCACCGGAGGCCTGCTTTTTCAGACGATGCCCAGTTCCAGCGCCTTAAGCACCGCACGCGTGCGATCACGCACGCCCAGCTTGGAAAGAATATTGGACACGTGGTTCTTGACCGTGCCCTCGGCCACCTTGAGTGAATTGGCGATTTCCTTGTTGCTGTAGCCGCCAGAGAGCAGCCGCAGGATCTCGGTTTCGCGCTCGGTCAACGGATCGGGCTGTTCCAGGCTGGTAAACTGGTTCTGCATGCGCCCTACCCCGGCCAACAGGCGCTGGGTCACCATCGGGGCCACCAGCGAGCCGCCGGCGGCAACGGTGCGCACGGCCTCGACCAGCTGTTCGAGCGAGACATCCTTGAGCAGGTAGCCACGAGCGCCGGCCTTGAGACCTTGCAGCACCAACTGGTCGTCGTCGAAGGTGGTCAGAATGATGGTCGGCGGCAGTTCGTTGCGCACCGACAGGGCCTGCAAGACTTCCAGGCCGCTCATATTAGGCATGCGCAGGTCCAGGAGGACCACATCGGGCTTGACGCGTGGAATGTCCTGCACGGCTTGCGCGCCGTCGGCGCATTCGGCTACCACCCGGATATCTTCGGCCAGATCAAGCAGGGAGCGAACGCCCTGACGGACTAGATTCTGGTCGTCAACGAGACAAACGGAAATCATCGCGGATCCTCAAAACGTAAATAGCCCTCGGCCTCAAGAAGGCCGACAGTGAGAACGATGCTGCATCCGGGTCGTACATTCTTACACGACATGGCCCCTCCTGGGATGACCTCGTCACGATGGCACCGAAAGGGCGGGTGGCTCGAACCTGGCCGGAGCATGAGCCAGGGCCTGCACCTCGCCAAGCGGAAGGCGGATGGTCAGGGCAAAACCTTCGGTCAACCCGAGCCCGTCGACCGAGACGCTGCCACCGAACTCGGCCAGGCGCTCGCGCATGCCCGACATGCCGTTGCCCGGCTTGAACTGGGGCGCACCACGGCCGTCGTCTCGCGCATACAGGCCCAGCAGGTCAGCTTCGGCGTAGGCAAAATTGAGCCAGAGATTGCGCGCGCCGGCATGCCGGGCCGTATTGGTGATGATCTCCTGGGCGCAACGCAGCAATACTTGGGCTCGGCGAGGGTCTTCGACGCTGAAGCGCGGCGGCATCTCTACATGAACCTTCAGCCCAGGCACGCCCTCGATCAGGCTGCGCAATGCCTGGGTCAGGTCGATCGCATCGTCCTGGCGCAGTTCGCTGACCGCTTCGCGCACGTCCGACAACAGGTGTTTGGCCGTGGCCTGCGCCTTGCGCACATGATCGGCGGCCTCCGGATTGCTCAAATGGCTGGCCACTTCGAGATTGAGGGTCAACGCGGTCAGGTGATGGCCGATCAGGTCATGCAATTCGCGCGCGATGCGCATGCGCTCGGCGATGCGCGTGGATTCGGCCAGCAAGGCCCGCGTCGCGCGCAGCTCGGAGTTGAGTCGCCGCTGCACCTCGCGTTCCTCGACCTGCTGGCTGGCCACGGCCGAGGTGAAGAAGGTCAGCGCCGAAAGACCCATGTACATGCATACTTGCAAGATGGCATTGGTCCAGGTCCAGCCCTGGTAGTTGGCTATGATGGGGATCAGCAGCAGCAACTGCGCCAGCATCCACAGCAGACCAGCCACCATCGGCAGTTGCCACGGCAGCACCATGGCAATGACCATCATCAGCATGGCCGATAAGCCGCTCTGGCTGAACCAGCCCACGCCGATCGCCGATACTGTCAGCAGTACCACGCTGACCAGCTTGACCACGCGCAGGCGTGACTCCTGACGGGTGGTCAGCAGCAGGTAGTTAGCGCCAAACACCAGGTAACTGATGACCCAGCCCATGATGACCGGGCTCTTGCTCCACCAGGCATTGACCTGCGCCAGGCTCCAGCTGCTCTGCACTAGCGGCACCCCCACGCAGAGGTAGCAGAAAAGACCGATATAGCGCAGCACGCGCTGATGATTGAATGAATGCCATGGCATGGGTCGCATCATCGGCGCCGGCGCGGCGTGGTGCAATGCGTGAGAAGTCATTGCCCAGGCGCCCTCAGCCCCCTGCGCTCCGGCACTTTACAAACGTTTTACATGGTGCATCGTGATATGTCTGCTACCACCGGCCATGTCATAATGCCGCCTTACGCGGGTTGGTCAGACCCGCCCGGAACCACCCTGAGATCGTGGAGCAACGCATGGCCCTAGCCATCCGTGACGTGCGCGAGCACGACCTGGATGCCGTACTGGCGCTCAACAACACCGCCGGCCGCTCCATCCTCACCCTGGACGTCCCAAGGCTGCGCTTCTTCTACGAGCACGCCGACTATTTCCGCGTGGCCGAGATTGACGGACACCTGGCCGGCTTCCTGATAGCCTTGCGCGAGGGTCGCCCCTACGACAGCCCCAACTATGTATGGTTTGGCGAGCACTACCAGCAATTTGCATACATCGATCGCATCGTCATTGCCAACGCATACCGCCGCCACGGCCTGGGCCGCATCTTCTATTGCGACGTGAACAGCTACGCCGAGGTTCGCGTGCCGTTGCTGACCTGCGAGGTATTTCTGGAGCCCCGCGACGATGTGGTGGTACTGTTCCACGGCACCTATGGCTTCCAGGAAGTAGGCCAGCAACGCATGGGTAACGAGGGACCGCAGGTCAGTCTCCTGGCCAAGGACCTGCCCAGTTATGCTTACGTGCGCGAGACCTACCTTGAACGTGGCGGCCTGCCGGACGTTCCCTGGCTGGCCGAGCGAGAACATCTCAACTCCGATACGCCGCGCCGCCTTGCTGGCGAGCGGCGGCCATGACGGTACGAATGGATACAGCTACTTCCGACGCCTGTGACCTGCGCTTTGGCCAGGTAGGCATCGCCAATGTCCGCATCAAGCGCGTGGACGCCGCTGCCCTGTGCGATGAACTCGAGCGCCGTGTGCGTACGGCACCGCAACTGTTCTCCCGCGCCGCAGTGGTGCTGGATCTGAGCCACCTGCTCGACCTGCCCGATGACGGCACCGTCGACGCCCTGCTGGAGGCCATACGCAGCGCCGGCATGCTGCCGGTGGGGCTGGCCTATGGCACCAGCGAGACCGAAGCGCTCTCCAAACGCATGGGTTTGCCGCTGATCGCCAAGTTCCGTGCGGCCTATGAACCGGCTGATGGCGGAAGCATCGCCCCGCCCGCTCCCACCGCCGCGCCTGCGCCTGCCCCGCAGCGTGCCGCCGCGCCCCAGCCGGTCATCGAGACAGGCCCCGTGCTTGGTGCGCAGACTCACGATGGCGCCGTGCGTTCGGGTCAGCAGATCTATGCCCGCGACCGCGACCTGGTGGTCATGGGCGCCATCGCCAACGGAGCCGAGG
>NZ_DASVMI010000128.1:0-3759 GCF_036384435.1 Dyella sp.
GCCGGTAGCAAAGTTGTGCAGGGGAGAGAGACCGAGGAAGTTGAGCGAGCTGACATTGGCCAGCCGGGTGCGGAACTTCCAGTTGCCCGGAAACTGGGCATAGAAGGCGGCGGTGACCGCGAGATCTTCCTTGACGGTGACGAAGCCGGCGTTGGATAGCTCGGCGCGCGTCTGGGCGATCTGCTGCGACAGCGCTTCCTGGCTGGCCGCGTAGATAGTGATCGAGAAATGGTATTCGCCCAGCACGAAGTTACCCGAAGCCACCTGGTCCATGGCGTGGTCGAGTTCGGCGATCTGGGTGAACGATTTATCGCCCGAGGACACCATCATGCCCTTGGTACGCTCCAGCGCCTTGAGCGCGTCATGGCGGCCCATGGGGCTGAACGAGTGCGTGACGACGTATTCGAAGTCCATGTACTTCAGGCCATTGAGAATGCCCGGGTAGGTGGCTTCGCTGTATTCCTTGATGTTGAGGATCGCGCCGAAATGATTCACGCCATTGGGCGTGGTCAGCGCGAAGTCGCCCGTCTTGGCCGAGAAGCGCTGCTTGCTCACGGCCAGGTAGTCGTAGACAGGCGCCTTCAGAACCGGAACCGGCTCATCGATGCGATTGAGCAGGAATCCGAAGAATTCCAGGGTTTCGGAGAACACCATGCCATTGGGGGCTTCGTACATGCCCAGACGGTAGGGCGCGTAATCCTTGAGCACGGCTTCCACGTTGCCGGCCAGTTCCAGGATGGTGTTGATGGCTTGTTGCTGCTCGGCTTCGAGCTTGGCCACGTCGGCGGATTTCTCCACGAAGCGCTTGCCGCTCACCACCGGGCGATAAATCATCGTCAGGTAGAGCTCGTTCTGCATCAGTTTGGTGGCCGACAGCGCATTGAAATACGCATCGGACATCTGCTGGTTGAATTTCTGGTTGAAACGGCTGTTGTCCTTCAAGCGACGGCGCCGGCGAATGTCATGCACCCAGAAGGCGACGTTGACGAAGTCCGGTGCGCGCAGCGTCTGCAGCATGCGATTGAACGTGTTGTGCCGGTGTTCGAGTTCCCACTCTTCGCGGCCGACGAACGGCAGGCCCCCCAGGCGCCAGGTCAACATGTAATCGCCGCCGGTCGTCTTGAGCACCGTCGGGGATACATGGGTGGAGATCGAAACGAACTCGCTGATGGGAGCGTCTGGCCTGAACATGATGTCGTTACCGTGTGGATCTTTGGCGAATACCCTGGCGGGAAATCCCGCCAGGGCACTTTCAATCACTTGCCTGCTGCTTTTTCGCGGTAGGCGTTGGGCGTGAACACCCACATGCCTTCGTTGTCCGGGATGTTCCTCACCTTCAACCGGAACTGCATGCGCAATCCCAGCAGCCGGAAGATCATCTCGTCGCGACGTGCCATCTGCCGCATGATGAAGATCGACACCGGAATGGTGAGCAAGAACCAGAAATTGAAGTACATCGACGCCAACAAGCCGCCGCCCGCCCCAATGAAGAAAGGCACATAGGGGACGCCCATGAACATGGGAGGGCGCGTGCAACCACGAAAGAGAGCGTTTTTATGCATAACGGGCCAGCATGTACTGCGACACGTGCTGGATGCTGGCGGTCACGTTGCAAGCCGTGCTGGTCGTCGGGGTGCCGATGACCATCTTGGCGATCTGGCCAGCGGCGCCAATCAGCACGCCACCGATCAGGATCGGAGCCACGTCACCGATGCGCTTGTGCGCGAAGGCGATCTGGTAACCGGAGAACACCACGGCAGCCGTCACGACGGCGATCGAGGTCATGTTCAGGATCTTGTTGATATTGCCGAAGAAGCCGCAGACCTTCTGTCCGGTATCGGTGAAGTCGCCAACGGCGCTGCTGTCGTCTGCGAATGCCAGTTCAGGCAGCAGCATCATGGCGAGCAGAATGACGGCAAACATGATGCCGGAGAGCAGGCTCTTGGCCTGGTGGTCGAGGAACTGATTGTGCTGTTTCGGTGCCATCTTGGTTTCCCTATTGGATGATTCAAGAACGATGCGGCTTTAATGCTTGGGCCGCTTCAAAATAGGCCATGCAACACATGACCGACTCCCACTGTCCGCGCCCCGGAAAATTCCGGTTTACGGTTGCGGCCCGAAGGCCAACGTAACGAAGGACAGGCTTCGCCACGTATAACGCCATCATGTCGTAGGCGCGTCGCGTGACCCGCGACGCAACGGCATGATGTTGAATCCCTAGAAAACAAAGGCGCCATCCGAGTCGCCCTGTCGCAGGTCGGCCTGATCGGCCGGACGCGCCTGCACGTTGCCTGCCGGCGCTGCCTGCTGTTGTTGCTGACCGGCGGCACCGGGTACATCGACCTGCATGGTGCCATTGAGTTGTGGCCGATAAATGGCGCTATCGGCCGCAGCTTGTGACGCGGCCTCCTGTTGCTCGATGGCGGCCAGCGCGGCCGCTTCCGGCGCCTGCGCATTGGCCTGGCGCGCGGCTTGCAGTTGAGCCTGCAATTGCGGCGACAGCTGTGACCCCTGCTGTGACTGCATGGCTTGCAACATCGCCTGCACCTGCTGGGGATTCTGCATCTGCAAGGACTGGTTCTGCATCTGTTGCGCCTGCAACTGTTGCTGTTGTTGCTGAAGCTGCTGCTGACGCGCCATGACTTGCGCGTTCTGCATCATGGCCTGCAATTCCTGCGTGGTCTGCGGCATGCCGGCAGGCGCGGCCTGCGCCGGCATGGCCTGGCCCTGGCCACCCTGGCCGGCCATCATGGCGGCCAACGCCTGGGTGGTTTGCGGAATGCCCGCCTGGTTGTTCGTGCTGGCCGCGGCCGACACGGCAGCGGCCTGCGCGGAGCCTGCCGGCAGCCCGGCCATCGAAGCCACCGCCGGCGACACCAGACTGTTTACCGCCGTGTCGATCAGGCTGCTGCGGATGGCGACGCGATAGGCGGCGCCCGTGGTGGTAACCGGCACGTTGTAAGCGATGTTCGTGGCGCGCGGATTACCACGCGGTGTCGGCTCCATGGCCTGCGCCTGGCTGATCAACTGGATCGGCGCAGCCTGGGTCATGGCGACCTGGTGCGCGGCGCGGCCGATCGAGTCGAACACCTTCTGCACATAGCCGGTGCGGTAGCCGGTGACGTAGTTGCCCGAGTAGTAGCAACTGAAGGCCTTGCCCCAGTCACCGGCGCCGTTATAACAGTCGGCCAGGATACGCGCGCCAACAGACAGGTTGGTGCACTGGTCAAACGCCTTCTCGAATGTGTCGATGCCGTACTTGGCCAGGTTGTTGCGATTGACCTGGGCCAGGCCCACCGAATAGTTGTAGCCCTTCGATTCAAGCATCTGCACGGTGGCGATCGCTTCGGGCAGGTTCTGCGGCTGGCGCACGAGCTGGCCGCCCACCACGCCGATGGCGTATGGGTTATGGCTCGACTCGACATTGACGATGTGCTGCATCACCTCGGGCGAAACCGCGAGGTTGGGGCAAGCCATCATTTCCAATCCAGCGACCATGTGCGACCTCCGACGACTAGAAAACCTGTAACGCGATACGACCTGTCAAAACGCTGTTGCTACTTGTGCTCGGCCAGGTGTCGACCCGGGTTGAAATCGATGCCGGTGATGTGACGTCGCCCGGCATGGGCCTTGATGTGCACGACGATGTCGATGGTCATCATGAGCAATCGCTTGATGACGTCGAATTCCAGGCCCGACCCCTCGGCGGAGGCCTTGACCATCAGCGCCAGCTGATCCCAGGTCTGCTCGGTGCTGCCG
>NZ_DASVMI010000129.1:0-13043 GCF_036384435.1 Dyella sp.
CTTTGGCGATGCTTTTTACGCGCCGGTGGACGCCGCCGACCAGCAGTCCTCGCGGCCGGATTTTGCCGGTTTGATCTACCCGGTGATCTCCCTGCGTTCACCGTACGACACCACGCGCTCGTTCCGCGAGCTCTCGGTGCAGCCTGATGCGGTACAGGCCTATTCGGTGGAACTGCATGTCACTCATGAAACGTCGCCGACCTTCCTTGCGCAGGCGCAGGACGATCCGATCGCCAATATTGGCAACAGCCTGGTGATGTTCGATGCGCTGCACAAGCAGAGCGTGGCGTCGGAATTGCACATATTCGAGAGCGGTGGACATGGTTGGGGATTGGGTACGCCAGGAAGCCTGGTCGCGGCATGGCCGCGCCTGTTCGCCGACTGGATTCGCTCCCATGGCTGGCTGCCTTCCAACGGCGAACCAGCGGTCGTGGCGCCCAGCAAGCCGACACATGCCAAGCGGGCGGAATTGCCCGATGGCGATGACTGAATCGTCCCAACTATTCGATCCGGGGATTAGGGGAAAAACCATGCAGACATTTACGCGTCGCCTGCTCATGGCAGGTTCGGCCTCCGTTCTGCTCGGCGCTTTGGCGCCAGCGCATGCAGCGGACGGCAACGTCACCACAAAACAGCTCATGAAGCTGGTGCAGCAGCAGGCGGAAGAAATTAATGACTTGAAGCAACGTCTGGCGGCCATCGAAGCGCATGAGCAGGGCACTGCCAGCGCCACGGCTGCCAAGGCGGATACGACATCGCCCATGGCTACGCAGGCGCAGGTGCAAGCTGCGATTGCCGAATCCCGCGCCAGTGAGCTGGCCCTTGTACAGGCCCAGGCCGGAGGCGGTGGCGGGGGTTCTGGCGGCGGCAATGCCAGTTGGGGCAAGGGCGGCGAAGCCGGTCCGCTGTTCAGCAGCCAGGATGGCTTTTTCACCTTCAAGCCCGATGGCCGATTGCTCGTGGACTTCACCGGTACACGCGGCTCGTCGTATCAGGCGCGCAACATCAATGGTTCGCAGGTCACCCAGGCGCGCCTGGGGGCCGAGGGCACGATCGGTTCGTTGGGTTATCACATCGAGGCCGACTTCGCGGGCAACAAAGTGGCATTGCGGCAGTCGTATCTCAGCTACGCGGCTGAGTTCTGGGGGCTGCGTGAGAAGTTCTACGTCGGTAACTTCCTCAAGGACCTGGGCACCGAGGGTTCCAGCGAGCAGGCGCGAACACCCTTCATGCTGCGCAATGCGGCGGTCACGGTGGGCGAGCCGGTCAACAGCTTCTTCGGTCTGGGCGCGCAGATGAAGGTGTTCGGCGATAACTGGCATTACAGCTTGTCGGTGACGGGCAATTCACCATCCAGTTCGACCACCGGCAGCAGTTCCGATTCGATTGCTTATCTGACGCGTGCACACTGGAATCCCATCAAGGGAAGCGATGGCTTCCTGCACCTGGGTGCGTGGTACTGGTATGAAAGCATCAGCAGCGGCATCACCAGCATCAACAACACGCCAGCCATTGCGCTCGACTACAACGCCAATCTGGCGGTGTCGGCCAGTTCCATCGCCAATCCGTCGCAGGACCATGGTTCGGGTTTCGAATTGGGCGGCGTCTATCGCGGTTTCTGGGCCATGAGCGAATACGGTCGTCGCACCATTGATTCGCACACCACGGATGCGGTCACCCGTCACGGATCTTCGTTTGCCGCCGGCTGGATGGTCACGGGTGAAAAGCCAGGCTTCTCCAGTCGTTCGGGTAGTTGGGGCGCCGTGAAGGTCAATGATCCGGTGACGTCTGGTGGCTGGGGTGCATGGGAACTGGCCGCGCGCGTGGACCATTACGACTATACCGATGCCCCGCGTGGTGGCCTGGGCCAGAGCTATACCTTCGGCGTCAACTGGTACCTCAATGACTGGTCGAGGTTGATGTTCAACTACGTCCGTTGGCATACCGACAACAAAGTTGGCAGCTACCAAGGACCGGATTGGGGTAACTCGTTCGGCATTCGTACCCAGGTGGTGTTTTAAGGCCTCTTGTGCCGCTCGGTTCTTTTCAGAGCTCCAATCTGCGACTGAATCGCAGATTGCATCGCCACTAAAGTCGCTCCTGCCAAGCGAGGTGGCGCGGGTTGGCTGCTTGAAGAATGAACTCCCGGTGAGGGTTACGACCGCACCACAACCCGGCGCATGTAGGAGCGATTTCAATCGCGATGCAAGCCGCGACTTATGTCGCAGCTTGGAGTTTTCAAAGCTCCAAGCTGCGACTAAATCACGGATTGCATCGCAACTGCCAGATGAGATCGATCGCGATGCGAGGCAGATCGCGGCGAGAGCTTAGATTGAAATTTCTTTCGCGTGCGGACTCGCTGCACCGGGGCAGGTCAGTGCTTCTTCTCGCATGCCTGCGCGATCAGGGTCAGTAGCTCATGGGTGCCGTAGGGTTTGGCCAGGAAGCGTATGCTCCGATCGACCTTGCTGGCCCAGGACAGATCGCCGGACATGACTACGACAGCTGCTTCCAGGCCACCGTCGCGCAGGCCTTGCACGAGGGCCAGACCATCGGCACCGGCGCGCAGGTTGACGTCGGTCAGGACGACATCGATGTCCTGGCGCGAAGACGCCAGCGCCTGGGCGTCTTTCGCGTCGCTGGCGCACAGTACTTCGTAGCCGGCATCTTCGAGCACCATCGATGTGATATCCGCTACCGCCGGGTCGTCTTCAACCAATAACACTGTGTCCATGTTGCTTGCCTGTGATGTTTCGGGTTCTAGGGTGAAATCGGGCCGCGTGAATCGAGCATGTTGCGTACCTTGCGCAGGAACGTGTCGATCTCGAACGGCTTGGTGATCAGGTCCATCGACTTGCCGAGAAAGCTTTCCTTGTCCAGGGCGTTGCCAGCGTAGCCGGTCATCAGCAGTACCGGCAGGTGCGGGCGGTCTTCGCGAGCCACTTCAGCCAGTTCGCGCCCACTCATGCCGGGCAGGCCCACGTCGGTAAGCAGCAGGTCGATGCTCGGGTCGCCCTTGAGCAGGTGCTGGGCGGTTTCCACATCCGCCACCTGTGTACAGCGGTAGCCCGCATTGATCAGCAATTCGGCCGCCAGCACGCGCACCGTCGCCATGTCCTCGACCAGCAAGATGTGCTCGTGTCCGCCCCCGGCGGCTTTATCCAGGGACTTGGCCGGCTGGGAGCGGGGCAATTCGCCGGTCGGAAGCAGGATGGTGACTTCGGTGCCTATGCCCATGCGGCTGCGGATGCGCACGTGCCCACCCGATTGGCGGGCAAAGCCGTAGATCATCGACAGTCCCAGGCCGGTGCCCTGGCCCGGTGGCTTGGTGGTAAAGAACGGATCGAATACCTTGTCGATCACATCCGGCGCGATACCGGTGCCGTTGTCGCTTACGCTGACTGCCACGTAATCGCCGTCCGCCAGTGCGCTGTCGCGATGAATGGAACGGATTGCCGTGTTTACCTTGATCTCGCCACCCTGGGGCAGGGCATCCCTGGCATTGATCACCAGGTTGAGCACGGCGTTCTCGAGCTGGTTCACATCGACGCGCGCAATGGGAGCGTTTGGCGAAAGATCCATGATCAGGCGGATGCTTTCGCCAATCGTCCGGCGCAATAGGTCTTCCAGCGAGCTGACGTGCTTGTTGATATCGGCCGAGCGTGCATCGAGCGGTTGTTGACGCGCGAATGCGAGCAGGCGGTGGGTGAGAGCGGCCGCGCGCTGGGCCGAGCTCAGCACGGTGGTGGCTAGGCGAGGGATGCCATCGAGCCTGCCTTCGTCGATACGGCGGGTCATCATCTCCACGCCGGTGATGATGCCTGTCAACAGGTTATTGAAGTCGTGCGCGATGCCGCCGGTCAGCTTGCCCAGGGCGTCCATTTTCTGTGCTTGCAGCAATTGCGCTTCGGCGCGCGCACGGCCCTCCGATTCCTGAGCCAGCTGGGAGTTGGCCGAGTCGAGTTGCTCAAGCTGGTCGCGTTCGCGTTCGCGTTGCTCGGTCACGTCATCGACGAACAGGATACCCACGTCGGGTGCGCGATAAGGGGTCACGCGCCACTCGGTTTCCAGCACGGTCGAGCCGATGAATAACCGCAGCGTACCGCTCCAGCGTCGACGCTCCTTGACGCAACGCTTGAGTTCATCGATGGATTCGTCTTGGTCGGCGACAAGCCGCGTAGCAAGTTGGGGGGCATCCTGCTCAAGCAGGCGCAGGAAGGCGTGGTTGCTTTCCAGTACGGCCAGCGAGGAATCGATCACCGCGATCGGTGCGGCGATATTGGCGAAGATATCGTGAAATCGCTCTTCGCTTTCGCGCAGCGCCGCCTCGGTGTCGCGCACACGCAGCAGGCTGCGCAGGGTTGCCAGCAACACATCGGGATCCACGGGATGGATCAGGTAGGCATCTGCGCCGGCCTCCAGGCCGGTGACCATGTCGCCCGTGGCCATGGCCGCGGCCGAGACATGAATGACCGGCGTCAGCGCGGTGCGCGTCTCGGTACGCAGCTGGCGCACGATGTCGAAGCCGCTCATGTCCGGCAGGTTGACGTCCAGGATCAGTGCATCGGGCGTACGCTTGGCGATGCTTGCCAGACCTTCCTCTCCGGAGCCTGCTTCATCGACCTGATAGCCATGGTGTTCGAGCGTGCGCTTGATCGCGTAACGCGTACCAACGTTATCGTCGATGATCAACAGGCGCGTGTTAGCCGGCATGGGCGGCCTCTTCAGATAACTTGATCGGCAGTACCACATGAAATTCCGAGCCTTCACCCGGAAAGCTGCTCATGCCGACACGGCCACCCAGCAGTTCGGCAAAGCGCCGGCACAGCGACAGGCCCAGCCCGGTGCCGCGATAGCGCTTCTGCAACGGCGACTGGATCTGGTTGAAGTCCTTGAACAGCTCGCCTTGTTGATCCAGTGGGATACCGATGCCGGTGTCACGGACGGCGAAGCGCACTTCGTTGGCGTTTTCCATGGCGGCGTAGACGCGTACTTCCCCTTTTGGCGTGAATTTCAACGCATTGGAGATGTAATTTCGCAGGATTTGGGTGAGCTTTTTGTCATCGGTATAAAGCCGGGGGATGTCCTTGAGGTCCTCAAAGACCAGGTCGGCCGAGGTCATGTCCGCGATCGGGCGGAACATGCCGCGCAGGGCGGAGAACAGATCGATCATGTCGAACCATGCCGGTGAGATCGTGATGCGACCGGCCTCGATCTTGGTCAAGTCCAGAAGATCGTCGACCATGTCGCTCAGCTCCCGCGCTGCGCTGCTGACCAAATGCACCTGCTTTTGCTGCTCGTCGCTGAGCGGGCCGTCCAGCCCATCGGAAAGCAGGCGCGTCATGCTCAGGATGGAACCTAGAGGAGCGCGAAATTCGTGGCTCATATAGGACAGGAACCGGCTTTTCAGATCCGAGGCCTGCCGCAGTTCCTCAGCCTGGTTGTCCAGTTCCGCGTACAAGGCCAGTACCCCGTGGTTGGTCTCGTCCAATTCGGCACGCAGGGCTTCGTTTTCCGCTTTGAGGCGTTGCAGCTCACTTGTATCGGTCATGTACTGGCCTCCAGTGCGACCACCAGCACGGTGGCATCGTCGCGTCCACGGCAAAAGTCCCGGTGCAGCAGCGCAGCGATCACCGCCGGATGTCTGTGCCAGAGCCCAGGGTAGTCGCTTAGTCGCCAGCGCGATTGCAACCCATCGCTGTGCATGATCAGCAGTTGCCCCCCGGCTTGTGAAAAGATGAGGGGGTGCAGAGTGCGAAACTGCAGCCCCACAATGCCCGGATGCGAGGCTAGCCCTCGTGAGCTTTCTCCAGTCTCCAGGCTCGCGCCGATATTGCCAATGCCCACGAAGTGCAACTGGTTTTCGCAGGTGTCGAAGCGTGCCATGGCCGCAGCGCCACCGCGTGTTCCCATCATGGCCTGGTGGATTGACTGCAGTGCCTCGACCGGTGACAGCATGTGCGTGTCGGCGAAGCGCTCGGCGCCCGCGATAGCCGCGTTTGCCGCTTCGTCACCATGTCCGAGACCGTCGATGACCAGTGCACTGATCCCGGTCTCACGCCATGCGATCGACCAAGTATCGCCGCTGTTTGTGCCCTCGGTCATCGAGTGGTGACTGACGCCGAAGCGCCTGTCCACCTGGCGGCGCGCCCGTCCTGCATAGATGCGCGCCAGCACGACTGAGCCTCGGGTGTCACTGAAGACATCGAAAACCTGAGCCATGCGCGAGATCGCGCCCAGGCCGATGCCTTGCGTGCCGCCCGTGGAGTAACCGTCAGCCAGGCAGACATCGATATTGAAGCCGTCGCCACGATCAATCGCGATGATTTCCACGCCTTGCATGCCCGGCGTCGGCACGATGCGCAGATGCAATTCACCTCGCTGCGCGTGCTTATGGATGTTACTGGCCAGTTCGGTCGCCACCAGGGCCACGCGGCCGGCATCGACATCATCGAAGCCGGCGAGTGCGGCCAACTGCTGGGATACGCGGCGCGCGTTACCCACCTGTGTGACGTCATCGATCACCAGGACTTGGGTCAGGGTGCCTGGGATGATCATGTCCACCGCGTAATGGCGACGCGGGTTCCCTTGCCAGGTGCGCTATCGAGTTCGAATTCGTCGACCAGGCGCTTGGCGCCGGTAAGTCCCAGGCCCAGGCCGGAGCCCGACGTCCAACCATCGGTCATTGCCAGCTTGAGGTCAGGAATTCCCGGGCCCTCATCGCGAAAGACCAGGCGCAGGCCAGTGCGCGCGCCTTCGGTCAGGACTTCCCAGTCCATCACGCCACCGCCGCCGTATACCAGGGCATTGCGCGCCAATTCGCTTGCCGCGGTGACGATCTTGGTCTGGTCGACCAGCCTAAGTCCGCATTCCTGCGATAGGCGTCGTACGGCTTGGCGCGCCATCACGATGTCAGGCTCGCTGCGCACGGGTTGCGAACCGCTGCGTTCAGTGATCATCGGGTATCCAGGCTTTCGCGCAACAGGCTCATCCCGCGCTCGACATCCAGGGCGGTGCGCACGCCCGGCAGGGTCAGGCCCAGTTCCACCAGCGTGATCGCCACGGCCGGCTGCATGCCGACCACGACGGTTTCAGCGTCCATGATACGCGACAGCCCGGAGATCGTGCTGATCATCCGGCCAATGAAGGAATCGACGATATCCAGCGAGGAGATGTCGATAAGTACGCCGCGGGCGGCGGTCTTGCGAATACGTTCGGCTAGATCGTCCTGCAAGGTCAGGGCTAGCTTGTCGTGCATGTCTACCTGGATGGTGACGAGTAAAAACTCGCCCATGCGAAGAATGGGAATGCGGTCCATGCAATCAGTCCGCCGCCGGCACCACGCGAAGGCCCGCACGCTTGAGCGCCAAGGCCAAGGCATCGGCGAGGTTGGACTTGGTGATCACGCCTTGCAGATCCAGCCCCAGGTGCACGATGGTCTGGGCGATCTGCGGACGCACGCCGCTGATGATGCAATCGGCACCCATCAAGCGGATCGCGGTGACTGTCTTGAGTAGATGCTGGGCAACCAGCGTATCGACGGTCGGTACACCGGTAATGTCGATGATCGCCACCTCCGAGCCGGTATCGACGATCTTCTGCAGCAGCGACTCCATCACCACCTGGGTACGCTGGGAATCGAGCGTGCCGATCATCGGCAGTGCCAGAATACCGTCCCATAACTTGACTACGGGCGTGGACAATTCCAGTAGTTCCTCCTGCTGCCGTTTGATCACGTCTTCGCGGGATTTCTGGAACGTACGGACGGTGTGCATGCCCAGTGCATCGACCAGCTCGGAGATCATCCAGACCTGTTCGGTCAGCAGTAGTGGATCGCTGGCAAATTCGCGCTGTATCAGTGCGAACAAAGCCTGCTTGAGCGAGAATACGAAAGTGGCTGTATGCTGCGAATCGAAGCCCTGGAGTGCGCGACTGCGCGAGACCTGTTCCAGGAATTGGCGGATCTTTTCCCAGGTGGCGCTGCCGATGTTGGACGTGTCGCCGTTCTGCGATGCCTCCACCAGCAGCATCAGCATCTGATTGGTCTCTCTATGGAGCAATTCCTCGCCGACGCCGCGTGCCGCCCCAGTGGATTCAAGACCGGCGCGCCAGTTGGCCAGCAGGTCATTCTCATAAGTGCGAATAGCTTCGATCGTTTTCGGATGCAACGAAGGCATGGCTTTACCCCTGGCACAAAGTTCGGTGATTTTGACCCTTTGTTTCAGGCAATGGAATAGCGTTTGCCACGGATGCTTCGTTGACGGGACCTTCACGGATTTCATTTGCTGCCTGGGCAGCGTGGCATAGCGCCTGGAGTGCTCAGTGTCCGTAGGCGAGCAAGGGGCAGTGATGGGCGAGCCGGCCATGAGTTCAGGTCCGTTGTCGGGCTTAACGGAAGCGCGCATGGGTCTAGGGGTCGTTTCAGCCATAGCAACAGAACAGCTTGATCCAGCGTTCCACGCACGGTCATGTCGAGGCATCTTGCGGTGTACCGACCGCAAGGTCGTAGCACAGGCTATGCCTCACGTCGCGCGAGGGGCGAGTGCTTGAGTGCTTCCTTGGCCTATGAAACCCTGGTCATTGCTGGGTCATGATCAGAAATGCAACTGCGCATGCAGGCCGGTGACGCGACCATGGGTGACCTGGCCATGACGGCTGGCACGGACGAAGATATGGTTGGCCTGAAGCTTCCAGTGTTTGTTCAAGTACCAGTTCAGGCCCAAAGTCAGGTTGCGTGCTCGGCCTCCGTTCACAGCGGCGTGGTTCAGATCTATGTAGCTGTAGCGAAGCAGGACTTCCAGGGCACCGTAAGCGTGCTCAGGGATGATGTTACCCACCTGACCTTGATTGTACGGGCGGGATTCGCCAGTCACGACGTAACTGGCAAAGGCGTAATAGCCATGGCCATAGAACGCGGCCGATTGTCGGCGAGATGTATGCGTGGCCAGATATTCGCCTTGCAGTGACCATGGGCCTCGGATCCAAAGCCCCTCGGCGCCATAGCGCCGTACGTGCCGGGCATCTGCGAGCGGGCCAGTATCGATAAGTCGCACCGGCAGAAGATTGGCCTCGGGGCGCGATTGCCAGCGGACGGGGGGCAGCGGTGCAGTCAGGTTGCGCAGCATCTGTTCGGAAGACCAGGACGCGCCAACATGCAGCACATTCGTGCCGTCGTGGCGAGCGACCCAGGCCACGCGTGCAGCCTTGGTGCGACTGTGCTGACGTGTGTCGAAATCGCTGCGCGGATAATAGCCTGCCTCCACCAGGTATCCGGGGCGGTACATGGCCCAATCGACTCCCACGCGTCGGTTCTGGAAAAAGGCCTGCATGGGAAGGCCGAATTCGAGGAAGCTGCGATTGCGTGAATTGGTCAGCGACTCGAAGCCGAATGGCACGCGTGCCTGGCCGATACGCAGGCGGCCGGCATCCTTGTCGAACAACCAGCGCGTTTGCATCGTAAGCGTGGCATCAAACCAGCGCCTGGCACCAAATTCGTAGTACAGAAAAAGGTCCCAGCGGTCCTTGGCTACAAGCCGGGTGCCTAGCTCCTTGCGACGAAAGCGTTGTTCGCTCTGCTGGAAGGCATGGTTGCTCGCATAGGCGATATTGCCAGTAAAGCTCAGTCTCTTGTCATCCCATGTCACTGCAGGCGGCCATGGCGAAAATTGGGCGAACGCTGTACTTGGCAGCAAAGCCAGCGCGGCATACTTCAACAACCCTTTCATGGCGCCTCCCCCCCTTTAAAGGGTTTGAGGCTAGGCTGGTATTAGGTCGGCGTATGCCAGATCGGGCTTACATGTATGTAAGGTAGCGCTCGCATTTGGATGTCATTACGAGCACCTGGGCTCGTCGCGGCGGTGAATGGGCGTAAGCCAGATCGACGATACGTGCTTAGCTTGCAGGTATCACTCCAGCTGATACGAGAAGCTCAAGCCGTAGCGCGGGTAGCTTTCGTTGGCCAGATGGTTGCCTATCGCCTGGGCGGCTGAAATATCCACGTTGTAATGCTTGCCGTCGCTGAGGCGCAGACCCAGTGCAACGCTGCGCAAGGTGTCGATGGGCAGGTCGGTACCATGCAGGTAAACCCGCGATACCTGTGCGACCACATAGGGCGTAAGCGACTTGAGCCATTTCAACGACGACACGAATGGACGATTGAGTTCGGCCGATGTACCCCAGCCACTGTCTCCGGATAGGGTGCCTGGGTCATAGGCCATGCCATAGCGCGGGCCGCCGAAACTGATCTGTTCGCCGGAGGGTAGGTGGTTGTGGCTGTATTGACCGTTGAGACTGAGCACCGTACCCCAGTGTTTGCCCCAGCTGTCGCTTTGCGAGGCAGAGAGGTCATAACGGGTGAAGCGCGTGTCGGTCAGTTGTCCAGCAGATACCGGTGCGTTACTGAGTATTTCAGTGCGCGCACCAAGCGCGTCGATACCTTGGCCCACGGTGACATTCAGCTTGCGTACGCGCCGGTTACTTGCCTGGACGAAATCCAGATCCAGGTGCAATACGCGCACGCGAGTGCGTAACTGCAGCGACACATCGTTGAGCTGGTTGAGGTACATGTCATCCTGGTTCGAGCCGTACAGGCCGGCGCCAGCGACCAGGCTGCGGCTGGGTCCAAGCAGGATAGGGTAGGTGAAGGCGAGACCGAGATGATCCTGCCGTAGCCGATGACGGATGTAGGCGGGCAGGGCGTTATTGTCGATATCCGGATCGCCGTAGAAGTAGGAGCCATCAAGTTTGCTCATGAAACCGTCGGACCCAAGCATCTGCGAATAACCGGCGGCGTAGAATTCTTGCCCGCCGCGGCCTCGGGGATAGGTGAACGAAGCGTTGAGTTGTTCACCCAACGGTGTCATGCCATTGAGCATGCCATTGACCAGGCCCTGCACGCCGGGATGATTGAAGTCGATGCCGCTGGTGACGTTGTAGCGCTTTCGCTGCACGTCGAGTTGCAATCGCGTGGCACCGTCGGTGGTGGTAGGGGCCGGCACATTGGCCGCTATCTTTGTGCCCGGCAGCATGCCAAGCACCTGCAGGTAACGTTCGAACGTGCTGCGCCTGAGTGGGCGATCGGCGGTGATGTGCCGTGCGATGGCCCTGATCTTGCGTTCCATGTTGCCAGGTGAGCCTTTGATATCCACCGCGGCGACGTAGCCTTCGACGGCCACGACCTGGACCGCGCCCTGGTCAAAGCGTTGGCCGGGTACGAAGCAGAACGAGAGCGCATAACCACGTTGTTGATAAAGCTTGCTGCACGCATCGGCCGCGGCGACGACGTCGCCGACCGTTACGGTCTTGCCGGTGAGCGGCTTGAAAAGCGCGGCGACGTCATCGAAGGCGATGGATCGTACACCCACGATATCGACGCGGGTCGGCGTGATTGGACTGGCCAACAATGCCTGCAGCGCGGAGTTGTTTTGCCGTTGCACATTGAGCGTGACGCTAGGCTGTGCCGCGGGTGTTTCCACGCGTGGAAGCGTTTGCAAGGGATTGGCTACCGGAGGGCGCGCCTGCCCCCAGGCATGCATGGCCACGGTGGCGGCGAGAGGCACAATCCACCATTTCCTCATCGGTGTCGCTCCTTGTGATGGCCTGGAAGGCATCAAGCCGTTCGAAGGGCTCGATGGCTACGAACCTCATGGCATGCGAAAAGGCGGCCAACTGGCCGCCTTTTCGTGTTCATGCCTTACTTTTTGTGACCGCCGCCAAGTCCGCCAAGCAAGCCGCCGAGCAGGCCGCCGTTCTTGTCGTCGTTGCCACTTCCCGTGGTGCCGCTGCCGGCCGAACCTGAAAGGCCGCCCACGGAGCCCGTGAGGCCGCCGGTGACGTTGCTCAGTCCGCCCACACCGGAAGTGGCGCTGGCCAATCCATTGACAACGGTGTTGAGCGTTTGCGTGACCGGTTGCAGAGGGCCGCTGCTGACGGCGGTACCCACGCCCGTGCCCACGTTCGATACCGCACCGCCGACGGTGCCCACGACGTTGCCGACAACCGACGTCACTGGGCTGAGGGGAGCCAATTGTCCACTGCCAATACTGGCGACTGTGCCGCCAATACCAGTGACTGCCTGGCCAGCGCCGGTGACACCATTGCTCACACCTGCCAGGGTGACGGTGGCCGGATCGGCGATAGCGCCTGATTGACCAAGACCCGCGGTTAACCCGCCACCCACGGTGCTCACTGCGCCTCCCAGTGTCTGAACACTGCCGCCGAGCGCTGACACGGTCGGATTGGCACCGCCGGGGAGCGGTGCCGAAGCGATGCCGCCACCCACACTGCTGACTAAGCCGCCGACGCCGGTGGTCACGCCGCCGCCTGTCTGCGACACCGCCGCCACCAAGTTGCCGGGCCCACCGGCAGCTCCGTTTGCATTGGTCTGTCCGAGCGTCAGCACGGGCGTCACCACATTACTTAGCGTCTGGGTCAGTTGCTGACTTGGATTGCTGCCGAGCAGATGATTGAGTCCGCCACTACCTTCATAGACCCCTTGCCCAAGGGTGGACACCGTAGTGCCGACCAAAGAGGTGATGGGCGAAATCGGTGAGCCCTGAAAAGCCCCCACCGCCGTGACCGTCTGGCCGAGATCATTGACGGCATTGCCAACGTCGCCGACCACATTGCTGAGGCTGCCCGTGGTCACGCCCACTGGATTGGCGATATTGCCGGTCTGGCCGAGGCCGCCGGTCACTCCATTGCCCAACGAGGTGACGGCACCTCCCAGGTTGCTCACCACGCCGCCCAGGCCCTGGGTTACGCCGTTGCTGCCGCCCAACAAGGTTTGATTGGGAATCTGAGAGCCGACGTTGGACACCAGGCCGCCGGTATCGGTGACGATGTTACCTGCGCCGGTGACGATGCTGCTGATCAGACCATCAGGGGGAGGCGTGCCACCACCGCCCGAGCCACCACCGCCGTTGTCGCCGCCGCCGTTGTCGCCGCCGCCGCCACCGCCGCCACCGCCACCGCCACCGCCACCATTATCGCCACCACCGCCGCCGGAGCCGCCGCCATTACCGCCACCACCACCGCCGCCGGAG
>NZ_DASVMI010000130.1:0-2493 GCF_036384435.1 Dyella sp.
GAAAACGTCACGCACAAGGCCGTTGCCCTTGTGCAAGCGCAAGCGCGCGCCGTCCACGGTAGCGATGCCTGCGGCGTCCTGGCCACGGTGCTGCAGCACCGTCAATCCGTCATAAAGCGACGATGCAACCTCGGTGGTACCGACGATGCCAATGATTCCGCACATGGTTGTTGCCTGCTGATGAACTTGAATGGGTCAGATGGGAACGGCAGCGCTATCGACATTCGATGGCGCCTGGCCAGAAGGTTGGTTCTGTTGCTGCTGATAGGGCTGCACGGGATAAGGTTGTGACGGCGTGGGTATCAGGGAACTGCCGCCAAAGGGCGACCCTCCCTGCTTGAGCTTCTCCATCCAGTCGCTCGGCATACCCTGCGGAAGCTCAAAGCCCTTGGACATGTTCAAGTTAGGCATCTGCATGTCAGGCACCTGCACCTGATCGAGCATTTGCCCCGACTGCGCCACCACACGATTCACGCCAGGGGGCACCTTGGCGCCAAGCCAACCAGCCAGCCCGGTGAACTGCGGCACCAGGTTGGATTGATGCCACCAGCCTTCGCGCGTCAACGCGGTGAGGCTGACCATGAACACCATGAATGCCACCACCAACGATCCACGGGCAAATCCAAACACCATGCCCAGCATGCGATCCATGCCCGACAACCCCGTGCGCCAAAGGATGCGACTGATGATGGCGCGGACGATCGCGCCGCCGATCAGTACCCCCATCAGCACCGAGCCATAGCCGAGCACGGCACGTCCTTCGGGCATGGAGACATAACGACCCCACCATGCCGAGGCCGAGGGGCCGAATGCCCAGGCCGCCCAGAACGCACCAGCCCAGATCACCAAGCCAAGCACTTCGGAAATAAGGCCTCGGAACAATCCGATCAAGACCGAAATGCCCAGAATCGTCAATATGATGTAGTCGACCCAGTTCATTTCGTACCCCTCTCCCTAGGCGCTCGAAGTCTTACGGCGCGGAAACGACGTTGCCGTCGATTCCCAGCTTGGCCTTGATCTGATCCCGGATGCGTATCGCGTCGTCACGCTGCGTCTGGGGACCTGCTCGAACGCGCCACAGCTGCTTGCCGCCCGCATTCACTGTATCGACATATCCATCGAAACCACCTGCGCGCAATTTGTCGCGCAGGGCATTGGCATCGCCCTGGCTGCCCATGGCGGCAACCTGCACCGCCCAGCCGCCGGCGCGTGGCGCGGCCTGTCTGGCTGCCGGTGCGGTCGACGGTGCAGGGTCATCCTGGGTCGACGTGGTTGCGCCCGCTTCCAACCGCGCCGGAGCACCCGGGACCGCCTGCGTGATCTTCAGGCGAGCAGCCTCAGCAGCGGCGCGCGACTCAAAGGGACCGGCCGTCACCAGGGTCAGCGATTTACCCGCCTGGGTGATCGGCTTGCTCGACACGGGATAACCCAGGCCACGGACACGCTGCGTGAGGCTCTGCACGCTAGCCGCCGAGCTGTACGCGCTCAGGTTGATCATGAACCGACCATGCGCGGCAGTGGCCGGCGGCAGGGCTGCAGCGGTTGGGCTGGCGGCAGGAATCGTCGGTGCCTGGGCCTGCGATCTAGGGACGGCAGCGGGCGTCGTTGCCGACTTGGACGTGCCGGCCTTGGTGCTGGTGGCATCCGGCTTGGTCTGTGCGGGAATCAATGGCTGAGCCGGGTTGTTGCGCGTGACCGTGGTGGGCTCCGGCTTCTGGCCAGCCAGCGGGTCGGTTTCCACATCGCGGGGACGACGATCGCCAATATTCACGGTCGCCAGCTGATCGGAGCTAGCCGGCGTCGCCGTGCCCGACACCGCCGGCTTGGGCGCCGCGGAGGCAGCCGTGCCAGGCGCGGTGCCTGGCGTAAGGCTCATGGTCTTGGTCTGCATGTCGCGATCAGGTGCAGGCGGGATGGCCAGATCCACCGACTTGTCGCCATTCGTCGCCGGCGGATTGCTGGAGAAGAACATCGGCACGAACAGTACCGCCAGCGCAAACAGGACGGCGGCTCCCAGCAGGCGTGTTTTCAAGTCGGACTCCAGGTGAAACGGGGTGCGGGTAGAGCGGGCGGACCAATTATAACCGTATGCGCCATCCCCTCGCCCGTGGCGGCATCAGACCGATTCAGCAAGCACGGCGCTGGCTACGAAAAAAGAACCAAAGGCAAGGATACGGTCCCCCGGAGTGGCCGTCTGCCGCGCCGCCGCCAGCGCATGCATGACGCCAGGATGCGCATCGAAGCAGGCCGAGGGGAGCACTTCGTGCAGTCGCGCCACAACGGCCTCGACCGGCAAACCACGTGGCGTATCGCGCTCCAGGCCGGCCAGATGCCAATGCGCAATCCGATGACCCAGCGCAGCCAGCACACCCGATACGTCCTTGTCCGCCAGGGCGCCATAAACGGCATGCACGCGCCCCTGATGCGATCGATCAAGCCATTGAGCAAGCGCTTGGGCCGCTTGAGGATTGTGCCCGACGTCGACGATCAACT
>NZ_DASVMI010000131.1:0-21005 GCF_036384435.1 Dyella sp.
GCCGTCTCTGCTCATAATCGAACAGCGCCCCAAGCGCCTGGGACAGATCTTCAGCCGGCAGCGCATCCAGGCGACGCTTTCCCTGGAGATACGGCGCAAGCCAGGTATCAAGCGACGCCAGCAACGCACCGTCGGATACATCGGGCAAGCCCAGTTCTGGCATCCATTCGCGCAAGGCCTGCATACGTGCGCGCAGGCGCACGGCATTGTCACTCCACGGCAGCGCATCGATCCCCCTGCTGCGTATCGCCGCCAGCAAGGCCTGCAAGGCATCTTCGGGCTTTACCGGCACACTGCGGCGCTCCAGCGTGATCGCCGCATAGCGATATTCCTCAAAGGCCTCCACAGCCTGGCGCTCATCGTTCCAGCGCAGCACGCGCTCGCGCACGAACTGCGCCGGGAAGTCACGCTCCAGGGTGCGCGAATCCAGCGGTGCCGCTGCGCGAACCAGGCTGTCACGTGCTTCATGCTGGATGTCCAAGACCACCAGCCATGGCTCGCCCAGCAGCGCAGTGCTTTCATGCAGCCGCGCGCCACGCCCGCTGGCGAGCGTGTAGCGCAAAGGGTTGGCCTCATCGCGCCGCGCAACGCGATCAGGAAAAGCGTGCAGCAGCAAATCGCCCACGGCGTGGCTATCAGGCACCCCACTGGCTGCGGTGCGTACTTCAAGGCGCCGACGCCAGCCCTTGGACGATTGCTCGATCGCCGCCAGGGCGCCGCTATCGGCACCGCCACGACCACCTGCCGTATGGCGATCACGCCAGGCGTGCAAGGCCTGCACGCGAGCACGAAAGTCATCGCTACGTGCCTGCACGTCGCGCAAGGGCGAGCGTGCTTCCATCAAGGCCAGCAGGTCAGCCATCAGCGCCCGCAACTGCGCAGGTGCGCGTACGGCCGCAGCGGCCAGGCGCGGCGTAGCGCCCAGATCCAGCATGCGGCGACCAAGCTGGGTGATGCGACCACTCACGTCGAGCGCACCAAGCTGGCTGAGCAGTTCCCTCGCCTGTGCAAGGGCACCGGCTGGAGGAGCATCCAGCCAGGGAAGGCTATCACTGCCCCATGCGGCCAATTCCAACGCCAATGACGAGAGCTCTGTCTGGCTGATCTCCGCCGTTCGCGCAGGCTCCAATCGCTTGCTCTGCGGCCACAGGCGGTAGGCCACGCCGGGAGCGACACGGCCAGCACGGCCGGTACGCTGGTCGGCCGACGCCTGCGAAATACCTACCGTCTCCAGGCGCGCAAAACCCGAGTTCGGATCAAAACGCGGCTCACGCGCCTGTCCGGCATCCACCACCGCGCGAATGCCAGGCAATGTCACGCTCGATTCGGCCACATTGGTCGCCAGTACGATGCGGCGCATACCCGGCTCGGCTGGTGCCAACGCCGCCTGCTGCTCGGCCATCGACAACTCACCGTGCAAGGGCAGCACGTCTACGTCACCCACGTCATCGCGCTCCAGGCCGTGCAACAAGATGCCCTGTACGCGCGCAATCTCCCGTCGCCCGGGCAGGAAGGCCAATACATCACCCTCGGTCTCGGCCAGCGCCTGTCGCGCGACGCGCGCCAGATGCTGCTCCAATGTTTCCTGTGCGCGCGCTGGCGGATATTCGATTCGCACGGGAAAACTGCGGCCAGGGCTGCTGATGCGCGGCGCATCCAGCCATTGCGCCATGCGCTCGCCATCAAGCGTGGCCGACATCACGACGATGCGCAGCTCCGGTCGAAGCGTAGCCTGCACGTCCAACGCCAACGCTGCGCCAAGATCTGCGGCGAGGTGACGCTCGTGGAATTCATCGAACAGGATCGCACCGACACCGGCAAGCTCCGGATCATTCTGAATCAGGCGCGTGAGGATACCTTCGGTTACCACCTCGATCCGCGTCGCGGCAGTCACACGCGACTCGAACCGCACGCGATAGCCCACCGTCTGCCCCACATCCTCACCCAACTGGCGCGCCATGAACTGTGCGGCCGCACGCGCGGCGATACGGCGCGGCTCCAGCATGAGGATACGCTGGCCTTGTAACCAAGACGCCCCGAGCAATGCCAAAGGCACTTGGGTGGTCTTGCCGGCGCCGGGCGGGGCTTCGAGCACCAGTCGAGGCTTAGCTTCCAGAGAAGCGAGCGCTTCTTGCAGCAATGAAACGATTGGGAAGGAGGAAGGGGCTGGCGCATTCATTTAATGAATGATAACGCCAGCCCACGTTTAAGCTACGAAAATCTCTTGACTCTCATGCTTTGTATGGGCCGCGCACCCGGAGACTGCCCAGCGCACGCAAGCGATTGCGAGTATCGAATAACGTACCACCCAGCTGGAAGCGATACGTTGCCGCAAATCTCCATTTCCTGACCAACAGGCTTATCGAAATAGCTTTCAAAATTATAAACATATTTTAGCGGGCATACATTACCCACCGGATTGTAGCCTGTAGAAACCCAGAAATAACCATCAGGCGGAACGTTGCTGCAACTCCTAACAATATACTCAAGCCAAACATCGCCGCCATGCGGCATTTGATCAGAAGCCAATGCCGAGCCGCAAATACAGAAGCAAGAGAGCAAAAAGGCAAAAAATCTCTTAATCATTGCAAGCACCCACATTTGCAAGGTGCTTTAAAATCGAACGAAATTAATTTCTTTTAAATACCAAGAAGTCTTTTTTTTGATCAGAAAACCACTCAAATGCGCGTAGCACCAACCTTACAAGGGGGACGAAAATCTGCGCAACTCGCGGCCTGATTCGAATCAGGCCGCGCAAGGGATGCATTTACTCAATGGGAGTAGTCTGCACTGCAGCCTTCCCAGAACTTTGCCGCAGAGGCTCCAGAGATTCGAACTTGCGCTGATATTCATCCGTCACTTGCCGCGCTTCCTCACTGTTGGCAATGACACGAGGCGTGATGAGAACAATCAATTCCGTGCGGTTGCGGCTCCGATTGGTGCTGCCGAACAATCTACCCAACACAGGGATTCGATTCAGACCCGGGATACCGTCATTCTCGGTATTCTCAGCCTGCTGAATCAGGCCTCCAAGTAGTACGGTCTGTCCACTCTGCACGGCCACCTGGGTACTCATCTGTCGCTGACTGATCGTCGGATTGCCACCAACGCCAGCAGTACCTGCCTTGCTTACCTGCTGCATGACATTCATGTAAACAAGGCCACCTGGATTAACACGCGGCTGCACCCCGAGGATCACACCGGTAGTGATATATTGCGCGCTCGTATAAGAACCGGTGCCGATGCCTGTATTGACCGTCGTGGAATTGACCGGAACCTGGTCACCCACCTGAATCTGCGCAAGCTGATTGTTCAACACCACCATGGACGGTGCCGAAAGCGTCTTGGTATTGCCGCTAGTCTCAAGCGCACGTAGTGCCACCTGAAGATTGCGATTGACGAATGAATAGTAAAAGGCGTCACCTATCGCGCCGGAGGTAGCGTTCCCGGGATTGTACGGTGTGCCGCCCAGGCCTAACGCTCCCTGTTGCTGATTACCGGGCTGGCCTGGTGTATAGGTGCCATTGCCGTTGTTGGTACCTCTGATCAACCCTTCGAGATACCATTGCACACCGAACTGGAATTGACCAGAAAGTTGTACTTCCAATATGCGGGTTTCGATCTGCACCTGTAAGGGCGTGGTGTCCAAGCGCTTGATCGCACCTTCAATTTCATCCCATTTCGACGGAGGCGCTCGGACCAGTAGCTGATTGTTTGCATCCACGGAACTGATGCGAATGCTCCCGTCCTCGTTCGAGTACTGCTGCGATTGCTGACCATTATTGGCAAACGGCCCACTGGTAAAGCCATTGCTATTGATTCCGCCTGGCGTGAACGACCCGAAGCCGCTGGCGGATTGATTCGTTCCGTTGCTACCAAACGAGTTATTGCCGAAGGAGCTGTTGCTGCCATTCGATCCAAAGCCGCCCGAACCAAGCCCGTTTGAACCCAGGCCATTGTTGAGACCACCGCTGGTGCTGCTACCAAAACTTCCGGAAAGACTGCCCATACCATTGGCAGAGCCATTGGCGTTGTCATTGCTACCGAGCGTGCCTGAAGTTAAACCGGGACCGACTTTCGCGCCACCATTGCCGCCACTTCCCGTACCCGAAGCGTAAATCTGCGCCAGGTACTGAGCCAGATCCGAGGCTTTCAGGTTGCGCACGTCGTAGACGAACAGCTGCGGCTCGTTGCCACCACCGCGATCGATCTTTTCGATCCATCCACCGACTTCCGTCAGATAATTCGGCTGCGTGGTAATGACTACCAGTGAATTGGTGCGCTCGATCGGCAGGAAGCGGATCATGCCTGCCAGCGGTGTATCGCCCTTCGCGCCAAACAAGCTATCGAGCTTGGGCATTAATTCGGTGACGTTGGCACGCTGAAGGCTATACACGCCAATGGACATGCCACGCAGCCAATCGACATCGAAGGTCTTGACGGTACGTTCGTAATTGGCGAGATCCTCGGGCGTGCCTGACATCACGATCACATTGCGAGCCGGGTCAACTAGCAAGATGGCGTCGGCGCGCGCGAATGGCTTCATCAACTTCTGCATCTCGTTGGCCGAGATGTAGCGCAGTGGATACAGTCGTGCCTGCAAGCCCGCTTGAGGTGATGCCGCACCAAGGCTAGGGGCCACGTTGCCGCCGACTGCATCCTTGGCAGGCATGACGACATAGCCACCGTTCTGCTTGACCAGTGCGTTACCCGTCCACGAAAGCAAGGTCTCCAGAATCGGAATGGCCTGGCTGGCGTCGACCGGCTGCGAGGTGGAGAAGGAGATATTGCCCTGCACACCAGGCACGATGGTGTAGTTCTGCTTCAGCAGATCACCCAGGATCACCTTCACCACGGCCGGCACCGGCTGGTTCTCGAAGTTGAAGGTAACGGCGTTGTCTCCAGCCGCCTGCTTCACCGGAGCCGCCAAACCCTGGGGACGGATGAACTGGCCACTACCCTCGGTCAACTGGGGGCGCACAGCAGCCTTGGCGTCAGGTGCCGTGATATCGCGGTTCAGCGGTATGGGATCAGGCGCAGGCTTCTCCGTGCCGGCCATGGCCTCACGCTGCAAATTGCCGTCATCCTTGGGAGTAGGCAAGGCAGAGCAACCGGCCAACGCCACCGCTGTGGCGATCGCGCTGAGGCGAGCGAGTTGAAGGATCGGGCGGGACATGGATCAACGTACTCCTTCAGGGGTGGCCGCTTGCTGTGCGCGACGCTTGAGAATGTTTTCGCGCAGTTGGCGGATGCGCTCGGCCTGCTCCGGGCTAGGCCCCGGTGGCTGCATGCCCGGTTGCCCAGGCTGCGCACCGGGTGGCACGTGCTGGATCTGCATCTGCGGCGGATTGGTATTGGTTTGCTGTTGCTGCGGATTGGGTGCGCCCGGCGGTGGATTGGGCGTATTGCTCTTGGGCAGCGGCGTCACCGGTGCGCCGGATGGCAACTTTAATTCCGTGCGCGTGCCGCCAGACTCGAACACCGCCGAGCGCGCCTGCAATTGCAGCAGCTTCACGCCACCATCGGGCGAGGCTGAACCTTCACGGATGCGCATATCCTTGTCGCCATCCTTGCTGTGCAACAAGGCCACACGCATGGACGGCGTAAGGATGATGCCGGTCAGTTCCATATCGCCCAGGTTGCTGCCTTCGCCGGAGGTATGTACCGTGGGCTTGCGATCCGGATTGAACAGCGGCCGCTGCCAGACCGCGGCGAAATGCTCCAGTGGCAACGGTGGCGGCAGCTTGCTGTCGTTGCTGGTATCGGGAAGCGGCGGTGTGGGCAACGGCCGATTCCAGTGCACGCCACGACCCAGCCCTGAAATCAGGACTACCAGCACGACGGCGAAGACGGCGGCGACACCACCAAGCACGGGGGTCAGGCGACGTTGCGCGGCAGCGTTCATGACGAGGCTCCCGTATCGCCGCTCTGGCGAGGCTGTCGGATATAACCGAACAGGGTGAACTGCACTTCCATCGGTGCATTCGGGTTCTTCTGCGCCGCCACGGGATTGCGATAGATCGTCAGGTCATCAATGAACAGATACGGCGAATTCTGCTCCAGCGCGTACATCACCGCGCCCAGGGGCTCTACCTCGCAGCGCAGGCTGATGCTGACCGCGACTTTCTTGTAGGGATCGCTGGCATCCGTACGCGGATTGGTCACCGGCATCTTCTGGATCACATCGCAACTGCCACCCTGCTGATGCGCGCCAACCACATCGACCACGCGCTGCATCAGGCCGGCCGCAGCCGCATTGGCATCGTCCTCGGGCAGAAACGCATTGCTGGACGCCTGCCCCTGGCCAAGCGCATTGAGGCGCTTCTGCAACTGGGGCTTCTCAGCCAGCGCGGACGCAAAGCGAGCCTGGGTATCGCGCAGGTCGTCCATCTGCGCATCGATCTGCTTCAACGGTGCCACGAACCACCAGTGCAACAACGCAAAGTAAGCGATCACCAGCACCGCGAGCAGGAGCAGCAAGGCGGCAATGCGGCTTTCGCGCGGCTTGAGTTTTTCCAGCTTCATCGCGTGCTCCCCGGATGGGCTGGCGCCCCCTTGGACTTGCCATCGCCGGGTTTGCGCAACTGTCCGACCAGGTAGAAACGTTCCTTGCCCGTGGTGGGGTCGGTCTGGATGGTGCCCTGAAAATTGATGTCGGCCACGGTCGGCGAGCTTTTGAACACATCGACCAGCTTGGCCGATTGCTTGGCCTGGCCTTGCAGGCCGACCTGACCGGCATTGTCCATGCTCAGGCGTTCAAGCCAAGCGTCGTCGGGCAGGCGCTGGGTGACATCGTCGAGCAGGCTGAGCGCGGACACTGTATGCAGCTTGCGGTCGGTCAGAAAGCCGGCAGCACCGGCGTTGTCCTGCAATTGCTGCCGCAATGACGCCACTTTCTGGGCTTCGCCACGCATGCCGTCGACCTGCGTCTGCATCTGGGCCAGGGCAGCTTCGCGATTGTGCAGATACTGCAGCAGGCACAGGCCCACCAGCACGACGGCGGCAACCGCCAGCATGGTGTTCAAGCGCTGGCGCGGATGGCTGCGCCGCGATGCCTGTTCGGGTGGCAGCAGGTTCACACCCAGGCGGTCATCACCGCAGGCCATGTCCACCGCATCAATGGTGATGCCCAGCTCACGCAGGCGATCAAGCATGGGATCGAGCGTGTGGCGCGGAACCGCCACCAGTTCGGCGGCGAAACGACCGGCCGGCGCGTTGCCAGCCACTTCGCGCACGTCGTAGCGCACCTGTTCGGCTCGGAACGGCGTCTGGCGATCCATCTCGAAGGCGCCGATCTGCTGGAGGCTGTCGCGCGCGGCGATGGGCAGGAACAACGCGCGACGCAGCATCGCCGCAGGCGTCAAGCATAGCGCTACGCGCAGGTCTTCCGGGTCCACACCGCGCAAGGCATCACTGAAGGCGACCTGTTGCGCGGCAGGCTCCAGGTCGTCACGCCAGTTCGCCACTATGCCTTCCTGGCCGGCACGGCGTACTTGCCACTCCTCGCCCTGGCGTTCCAGCAGGAACCACGCCGCGCCACCACCGAATGCCTGACGCAGCCGCGAAGGCATCAGGTTGACCAGTTCGTCACCCCACCACTGGAAAAAACGCGGCAGCGGCGACGTGCGCCATGCACGGCGCACGTTGTCCAGCAGCGGTTGCAGCGATTGCGTTGCCGAACTCATTGCCCATCTCCTTCCTTCCAACGCAACACTGCGTAGGGCTGTGCGCCAAACCGTACTCCCTGCAAGCGAACCGTCGCATTCAGCACGGCGTGCGTGCCGTCGGCCAGGATCGCCTCGGACCGGATACTATGCGTTACTCCCTGGAAGCCGCCTAGACCCTGCACGCCATTCTGCGGCTGGCCCGACTGGCGAGAAGCAAGGATATTGGCTATCTGTTGCTGATCCATGTTGGGGATGGCAGCCAGGGCCAGGGGGGGCGCCGTCGCCGGATCGGGACTATTCCTGCCCGACCAGATCGTAAGTACCCCACTGATCTTGGCGTAGATGGCTGGCGTCATGCCCAGCACCATCTGGACTTCCTCCACGCTCGCAAACGGCCCGCCACGCGGGCCGTAGTCGCGCCCTGCGGCCTGGTAAGGCTGGGCACGCTGCGCAGCGTCGCCCGGTCCTGTACCGAAACTGCGCCAATCGACAATGTGCTGCACGATGTCTCTGCCCTGCGTGTCGTCTACCCCAACGGCACGCAACAGACCAAGCAGCACATCGGGCGAGGCCGCATTCAGATCGACCTTGCCGGCTTCGTCGACCATGGAGACTTGCACCTTGGCACCGTCATAGGGAAAGGCGTAAATGCGCCCATCGGATATCCAGTGAGTCTGTGGCTGGTTGTCCTGCAAACCATAGATCGCCCGCATGACTCCGGCCTCGGCGGCGTAGTGCGCCTGGGTCTGTGCAAACTGGTAACGCGCCTGGAGGCCTTCGGTTCGCGCCATCAGGGCGTAACCGCCAAGCATGATGGATAGCAGCGTCAGCGCCCACATCACCACCAGCAGGGCTACGCCGCGTTGCCTGACCATGTCCATGCGCCTCATCGCAGCGACTGCCCGCGATTGAGGCCACGCAACAGGTTCAACTGGTTGCCTGCCGCTGTCGGATCAACACGCAACGGCGCTTCCAGCAGCGGCCAGCCATAGGTGCCGTTGAGATCGAGATCGATCTTCACCAGGACCGGCATGGCGCGACCGTCTCCCCAGTCAGCCCCCCAGGTGCCCGGCTGGTCGTCGCTGTCGGCGCTGCGGTAGCTGAAGCTACCATCACGGAGGTTGTCCACCAGCACTTCCGGGTCGCCCAGCGGCTTGGGATCGCTGCCATCGGGCGGCAAGATCGCGAAACTGGCGACCAATCGCTTGGCACCCTTGCCATTGGATTCGAAGGAAATCTGCTGCAATTGCGGACCAAGCTTGCCCAGATAGCCGGGCAACGGCGCGACAAAGCGCATCTGGTGCGCGTCACCGAGGAAATAGATATTTTCGCCCTGGTCGGTGTGCGCGAAGGCCATGCCTTGTGCCTGGGCAATCTCACGTCGCAGGAACAACTGCGCCGAACGGATCTGGTCCAGCCGCTCGATCGCCGCCTCACCCGAGCGCACGCTCTGCGTGGCTGCACGTATGCCGCCATAGACACCCAGCAATAACAGCGCAAGCAGCACCAGCGAACCGAGCACTTCGATCAGGGTGAAGCCGCGCACGCCTGCCTTCATCGCACGAGCCCTTGCTGTTGCGGGATCGCCGTGACCAGGCGCAGCGTGCTGAAGTGAGCCGAGCGTTCACGAGCTCCGCCCCAGTAGACGTCCAGGTCCAGTTTGTAGACCTGCGAAGCCGTGTTGTTGCCGGCATCGGGCACTTGATAAGGCGCCACCTGCAGGCGCCAGCGATATTGCTGATCGAAGTTACCGCTGGTGGTGCCCGGTTGCAGTTTCTGCTCCACGCCAGCGCTATCCATCAAGCTGCGCGCCCACATGGCAGCTTGCGCATGATCGGCGGCGTTGTTGGTCAGAGCGATGGAACCGCCAGCCACCTGCATCAGCGCAGCGAAGGCGATCGCCAGCAGCAACAGCGCGGCGATGATTTCGATCAGGCTGAAGCCTGCCTGCCTCCCCGTACGATGCGTCATTGCACCACCACGCTTACCGCACCAGTCAACCAGGATACGTTGACCAGCCATTGTCGCTGCTGGAGCTTGAGCGTGATGTGGCCGCCGGTGGAGCTACCGTCGGGGAAAAAGCGGATTCGCCCAGTGGAGCTGTTGATCTGATCTTCGGCCGCACTGGTAATCCCCAGTGTCATGCCCTGGGGCAGACGCACCGGCGTACCGCCTGCGGGCGTATAGGTATTGGCGCGAATATCGACGGTAAAGGCTTGATCCTTGCCCTGCACGATGGCTTGCGCGCGTGTGGCACGCAGTGCTGCTGCCATCTCGCCGCTTGCCGCATTGACACGTGCGCTGGACAAGCCCTGTGCCACCGACACCGACACTGCTGCCGCAACCACTCCGATCAGAATGATGACGACGAGCATTTCCAGCAGGGTGAAACCACGCACCCGCCCAGGCGCAGGCGCGAACACGTCGACGGCGTGCCCCTGCCTACCCTTGCTGGCCATGTGCGTGGCGTCCATGGGATCACTGCCAGTTGCCGACATCCGCGTTGTAACCGTCGCCGCCGGCTTGGCCGTCCTGGCCGTAGAAGATCAGGTCGAAGCTGCCATGGTCACCAGGGTACTTGTAACCGAAGTCATGACCCCACGGATCTTTCAGTTCCGACTGCTTGACGTAAGGACCTTGCCAATTACGTGCATTGGCCGGCTTGGTCATCAGATCACCCAACTGCTGAGGCGGCGAGCCGTTGTCCAGCGCATAGTTTTCGATCTTCTGGCTGAGCGTGGTGAGCTGTGCCTTGCCGGCACCGTACTTGCCCTTGTCCACGTTCTTGCCGACGCCGTTGACCACCACCGCGCCGATGATGCCGATCAGCACGATCACGGCGAGCATTTCCAGCAACGTGAAACCACCCGAACGGAGCGATCGCGCTGGTCCCGTGGTTCGATGCATCATGTGCTTCATAGCGATTTCTCCGTTCGATGTTTCACTGAATATTGCTGGTCAGGCTGAGCAATGGCAGCAGGATCGCCGCCATGATGATGGCCACCAGGACAGTCATGACGATGGTCAGCGCGGGGACCAGTGCGGCGAGCAGGCGATCGATCGAGCGCCTGGACTCCAGGTCGAAGGTGTCGGCCACCTTAAGCAGCATGGTATCGAGCTGACCGGCTTCCTCGCCCACCTGCACCATCTGCAATGCCAGGCGAGGAAAGCGTTGGGATTGCGAAAGCGAAAGACTCAGGCCCGCGCCACCCTTGACCTGTTCGGCAGCCTGGGTGAGCGCTTCATCCAATGCGCGATTGGAAGTGACCTGCCGGGCAATGCCCAATGACGTAAGCAGCGGCACTCCGTTCTTCAGCAGCGTGCCGAGCGTGCGCGCGATGCGTGCGGTTTCGATCTTCAACAGCAGCGGTCCGATAACGCGCATGGTCAAGAGCCTGGCATGCCAGGCCAGACGCAACACCGGATCGCGCAGGCGCGCACGCCACAGCATGCTGCCGACCACGATCACCAGCCCGATCAACCACCAGTACGAATGCATCACGTCGCCAACGGCCAGCACCGCCTTGGTGATCCAAGGAATTGGCACACGCATGTCTTCGAAGATAGGCACGAATTGCGGCACTACGTAAGCCAGCAGCAGCACCAGCGATCCCATCACGCCGACCATCAGGATCGCCGGATAGATCAGCGCATTGATGATGCTGCCACGCAGTTGCTGCGAACGTTCCAGGTAATCGGCCAGGCGGCGCAGGGTATCTTCCAGCGAACCACCGGCTTCGCCCGCTCGCACCAGGCTGATGTAAAGCTTGGGAAACACGCCGTGTTCTTCTTCCATGGCCTGCGACAGTGGCGTACCGCCGCGCACGCGATCGCGAATGCGTTCGACCAGATTCTTCGCGCGCTCGCCTTCAGGCAGTTCCAGCAGGATGCCCAATGCACGATCCAGCGGCTGGCCCGCGCCCAGCAAGGTCGCCAACTGATGGGTGAACTGCGCGAGCTGATCGCCGGTAAACGGGCCGCGCTTGAGAAAGCCGGCCATGCCGCTGCCGCCCGCCGACGCATCGGCGATACGCGCATCCAGCGGCGTGTGCCCCTGCTCTTGCAAGCGACCGATGACTTCGTCCACGGTGGACGCTTCCATCTGCCCCTGCAGTATTTCGCCGGAGTCACTGACCGCTCTGTATCGGAACTGGGTCATGGGCTGATGGAAACCGACCGAATGAACGAAGGAAATATCCCCGCACCCCGCAGGGTGCCAAGGATTGGGACTACAGGATCGGCCAGTAGTTCGCGTCGGTTCGGTAAAGTTTTGAGAACTGCGGCAGTCTTCCAGCCCAGGTCGGCATCATGCCGGTCAACTTTCCTGCGTGACACGCAGCACCTCCTCGATGGTGGTGATGCCGGCCACGGCTTTGGCGATGCCATCTTCGTACATCGTGCGCATGCCCTCGGCACGCGCCTGGCGCTCGATTTCGCCAGCATCGGCACGCTTCATCACCAGCCGACGCAGCGGATCGCTCATCACCAGGAATTCCATGATGGCGCGTCGACCCCGATAACCCGTGGGATTGGCCGCGCTGCTGCCGGGCTTCCACAAACGGATCGGGCGCTCCTCGGTGTACTTATGCAACTCGAACTGCTCGATGACTTCCGGCAATGCCTCGTAAGGAATTGCGGTCTCCGGATCCAGTCGACGCACCAGGCGCTGCGCCAGGATGCCGTTGACCGTGGAACCGAGCAGGTAATCCTCAACGCCCATGTCCAGCAAACGGGTAATACCGCCGGATGCACTGTTGGTATGCAACGTGGACAACACCAGGTGTCCGGTAAGCGCCGACTGGATGGCGATACGACAGGTTTCCAGGTCGCGCATTTCGCCGATCATGATCACGTCCGGATCCTGACGCACGATCGAACGCAAGGCGCCGGTGAAATCCAGACCGATCTGCGGCTTGACCTGGATCTGGTTGATGCCTTCGATCTGGTATTCGACCGGGTCTTCGACGGTGATGATTTTCACGTCGGCGGTGTTGATCTGCGACAGCGCGGTGTATAGCGTGGTCGTTTTACCCGAGCCGGTCGGGCCGGTCACCAGCAAGATGCCATGCGGGCGTTCGAGCACATCGACAAACCGCTGTTTGAAACTATCGGTAAAGCCCAGTGATTCGAAGTCGAACACCACCGATTCGCGATCCAGGATACGCATCACCACCGATTCGCCGAAGCTCGTCGGCACGGTGGAAACGCGCAGATCCAGTTCCTTGCCCTGCACGCGCAACTGGATTCGGCCATCCTGCGGCAAGCGGCGCTCGGCGATGTTGAGCTTGGCCATGATCTTCACGCGCGAAATGACCGCTGCGGTGGAACTGGATGGCGGCGCTTCCACTTCGTGCAGCACGCCGTCGATGCGATAACGCACCTTCAGGCGATTCTCGAACGGCTCGATATGTACGTCGGAGGCGCGCTGTTCAACGGCGCGCTGAAGAATCAGGTTTACCAGCCGGATCACCGGCGCCTCGGAAGCGAGGTCACGCAAGTGTTCGACATCGTCTTCCACAGCGGCGCTGCCATCGAGGTTTTCGACGATGGTGCCCATCGCCGACCGACCGGAGCCGTAATAACGTTCGATCAGGTCATCGATTTCCGAGCGCAGGCCGATGCGTAGCGCCACTGGCCGACCGGCGGCCAGCTCCACCGCCTGCAACGGATACGGGTCGGCCGGATCGGACACGATCAGGGCCAGGCCATCTTCGCCATCGCGCACCGGCACCACGTGTTGCTGCTTGAGGAAACGCAGCGATAGGTCCAGCTCGGCCGGGGGCATTTCCGGCGCTTCGCGCGCGGCCAGCAAGGGCGCATGCAGCAACTCGGACCAGGCGTCGGCAAGGTCACGCTCCGATACGAGGCCCAGGCGTGCCATCAACGCGGTCAGCGTACCTTCCGGAGATTCCTCATGCAGGCGCCGTGCGCGCACAAGATCGCCATCCTTGAGGCGGCCTCGGGCCACCAGCAAGTTGCATACGGCCAGCTCACGATCGTGTGTGGCCGTAGTTGCCGGATTGTTCGCCGGCGTCAGTGTGGCTGCCGACATGGTCTCACCCCGCATCCTGAAAGTTTCACACCCACGATGCTCCAAGCATCGCCCCCGGTAGGTGCAGAGAGATGCATTGTTAACATATTCGTCCGGGATTACGCGAGCATTGCATGGAAAGCCATACACGTTAGAAAACGGTGTGCAAAAAAGAAAGCCGGCGTCCACTGGGACGCCGGCGGGTAAAAATCTTACAAATGTGACGGCTATCGCCTATTTATGGCTGGGCTCCGGCAGCTTGCACTGCAGCATAGGCATTGAGGATGCCCGTGCCGATCTGCCGGTTCGACGCTGGCGTTACATGCGGCGTGGTCGCCGAGGAACGTAACAGGGTAGTTACCTGTGCCGGCGTCAGCAGCGATTTTCCGAGCGAAAGACGGTAGCTTTGCATCAAGGCCACCGCGCCAGCCACGTGTGGGGTGGCCTGCGATGTGCCTGCCATACCGCCATACGTGGCTGTTGTCGGCGTAGTGGACCCGGCATTGATCGTCGACCAGATGAAACCGGTGTCGGCTTGCGTGCCGCTGGAGCCATCATTGCGATAGACACCACCGCCCGGTGCGGCCAGGGTAATACCCGCACCATAATTGGAGTAGAACGCGCGGCGACTGGTAATGCCGGTAGCGGCAACTGCCACCACTCCCGAACAATTGGCCGGCGAGAACCCCGATACATTGGCATTGCTGTTGCCTGCAGCAACCACTACGGCTGTACCGCGCCCAATCGCGCCAGTTACCGCACGACCCAGGACGGAACTGGACGAGCACGTACCCGAACCACCCAGGCTCAGGCTGATCACCTTGGCCGGATTGGCGTTGTCCGGCACGCCGTTGACGTGCCCGCCGGACGCCCAGGTGATGGCATCGGCGATATCACTATCCGATCCGCCGCAGTGACCAAGCACGCGCACTGGCAGCACTTTGGCGCCGAACGCGGTACCCACCATGCCGGTGCTGTTGTTGGTTTTCTCACCACCCGCCGTGCCGAACACATGGGTGCCGTGCCAACTGCTGGCCTCGGCCGCCTGGCCGCTACCGCACTGGCCGGCAGTGGTCCAGTCACCGGTGTCCCAGCCACCAGAGACGCGCCCATTGGTGCTACGACCGGACACCGTGTGATCGGTGATGAAGTCATAGCCAGCGTTGGCCAGCGTCAAGTCCAGGTCGGCATGGTTGGTCACGCCCGTATCGAGGCTGGCAATGACCACGCCCGTGCCGTCGGCCAGCGACCACGCCTGCTGAATGTTGGCACCACCCCAGTTGGCGACCGAAGTGCCCAGCGTGCCGTCGCTGAAGCCGGTGCCGCCTGGCGCAAGGTAATCCCATTGGTAGCTGCTGTAGTACTGGTCATTGGGCACGGTGAAGCTAGCCGCGCCAGCCGGCTGAACGGTCGGGCGATCCACCGCCTGGCGCATGTAGTCAGGCTGCACGAACTCCACCGACGGATCGGCAGCCAGTTGCTGCACGAACTGGCGCGTCTCGGCGGCATTCAAGCGCCGCGAGGTCGTCACCACGTCACCGCCGATTGCCAGTCGATGACCATACGACACCGTCAATGCGCGGCTCCCGGCACGCAATGCCTGCGTACCCACACTGGTATCGGTCAGACGGGCTCGCGAGGCAGCCGCATTGAGCGACTGCACGGCGGCCGACTGTTGCAGGCGTTCGCTGCTGCCATCGCGATAAAGCACCACAAAATGGTTATAAGTCTGATTTTCCTGCACCGAACTGAGATCGAAACGACTGGTATTGCCAGAAATATCTTGCGCCATGGCGGGTAAGCCTATGGCCAAAAGCACAGAAGCCACCAACAACTTCACCTGGTTACGCTGCTTCATTCGTCAATTCCTCTGCGTGGATGTAAGGAGCGAAGCGCCTGCCGCCAATCCCTGAAAAAGCCTCCACGGCCCCTGACAGCGGGCAGCTTTCTGCAAGCCATTGAAACTTCGCTATTTGCTCCCTGTATCCGATACCTTCCGGGAGCCGAACTGTCACGCTACATGCGTAAATTCCTACGATGAGCGACGGAGTTCGCAATTTCTTGCATGCGGCTGACGATTCGGGATTTGTGTGACGGAGAAAGTGCACAGAGATGAAGAACGGCAGCGGAGTCGTATTGCCCTGTCGAGCCCCTCCTACGCGCTCGCTCCAGAGCGCGAGCTCTGGAACAATGGGCGTTTTACGCACGCATATCCCATGGAACTGCTCGACATCGGCGCCAACCTCACCCATGAATCCTTCGGCCACGATTTTGCGGCCGTGCTTGAGCGCGCACACGCGCATGGCGTCACACGCATGGTGGTAACAGGAGCTTCGAGGGAAGGCAGCGAGCAAGCACTGGTGCTGGCGCAGCGCCATGCCGGACAGCTCTATGCCACCGCCGGCGTGCATCCGCACCATGCCATCGATTACGACGATGCCACCGACACGCTGCTGCGAAATTTGGCCATGCAACCGCACGTCCGCGCCGTAGGTGAAACGGGTTTGGATTATCACCGCAACTATTCGCCCCGCGATGTGCAGCTCCAGGTTTTCGAGCGACAGCTGAAAATCGCTGCCGATCTCGGCAAACCATTGTTCCTGCATCAGCGTGACGCACATACGGATTTCCTTGCCCTGCTCAAGCGCTATCGCGATCGCGTGCCAGCCGTCGTGGTGCATTGCTTCACCGACACCGGCGAGGCGCTGCGCGACTACTTGGCGATCGATTGTCACATCGGGATTACAGGCTGGATTTGCGACGAACGACGCGGAACGCATCTGCGCGAGCTGGTCCGCCAGATTCCCGCCAATCGCCTGATGATCGAAACCGACGCACCTTATCTGCTGCCACGCACCGTGCGTCCGCAGCCTGCGCATCGCCGTAACGAACCGATGTACCTGCGCCACATCTGCGAAGAAGTCGCGCGTGATCGTGGCGAGACAGCCGAACACACCGCCGCCATCACCACGGCCACGGCGCTGGCCTTCTTCGGTATCTGAAACCGGCGCAGGAGCGACTTCAGCCGCGCTTGGAGGGTTTAAAAGCCCCATCTGCAAGGGGATCGCAGATTGCATCGCGTCGCAGGAGCGTGTGAGCTTACGGCTCCGGCGTCATCGCAGTTGACTACGCAAGCGCGCCAACTTCGGATCCCTCGTAGCCGCTTATGCGAAACGATTTGACGGGATCTCGGAAAATCTCCTGCCACGATCGCGAACACGTAAGAGGCAAATAAAAACACCGACCTTGGAAGTCGGCGTTTTTACTATTCGGGATGAACGGATGATCAGTGCTTGAGGTTCTTGCGCAGGCGCTCGAGCGCTTGCAGCTGAGCCAGTGCCAGGGCGAGCTTGGCCTGTGCCTCGGCGATGTCTTCGGCATCCGTGCGGTTGGCCAGGGCATCTTCGGCTTCTTTCTTCGCGCGTTGCGCGGCAGCTTCATCCAACTCGGAAGCGCGCACGGCCGTATCGGCCAGCACGGTGACAACCTGCGGCTGCACTTCGAGGATGCCACCGGAGACCCAGAACTGCTGGCGTTCTCCGCTGGTCAGCACCACGTCCACGTGGCCCGGCTTCAGACGGGTGATCAGCGGCGCATGGCGCGGGGCAATGCCCAGTTCGCCCATTTCGCCAGTAGCGACGACCAGCGTCGCGTCGCCGTGGAAGATCTCGGCTTCGGCGCTGACGATGTCGACTCGGAGCGTGCTGCTCATGATAATTCTCTTAAAGCGGGACTCGGAACTCGGGCACGGAACTCGTAGAGAGCTCCACCCCGAGACGAGCTTTGGGTATCCATCCGGAGCACGATTCTCGGATCGTCGGGGCTTGCCTTAGACAAGCCCCGAATCGCGAGTCACGCGTTCCGGCGCTCAGGCTGCCTTCTTGGCGCCCATTTCCTCGCCCTTCTTGATCGCTTCATCGATGCCGCCGACCATGTAGAACGCCTGCTCCGGCAGGTGGTCGACTTCGCCATCGACGATCATCTTGAAGCCGCGAATGGTTTCCTTCAGCGACACATATTTGCCCGGCGAGCCGGTGAACACTTCGGCCACATGGAAGGGCTGCGAGAAGAAGCGCTCGCACTTGCGCGCACGCGCCACCACCTGGCGGTCTTCCTGTGACAGCTCGTCCATGCCCAGGATCGCGATGATGTCCTTGAGCTCCTTGTAGCGCTGCAAGGTACCCTGCACGCGACGAGCGACTTCGTAGTGCTCATTGCCAATCACCAGCGGGTCGAGCTGGCGGCTGGTCGAGGCGAGCGGATCCACGGCCGGGTAGATACCCAGGCTGGCAATATCACGCGACAGCGCAACGGTCGAATCCAGATGCACGAAGGTGGTTGCCGGCGACGGATCGGTGTAGTCATCGGCCGGGACGTACACGGCCTGGATCGAGGTGATCGAGCCCGTCTTGGTCGAGGTGATGCGCTCCTGCAGCACGCCCATTTCCTCGGCCAGTGTCGGCTGGTAACCCACTGCTGACGGCATACGGCCGAGCAGCGCGGACACTTCGGTACCGGCCAGCGTGTAGCGATAGATGTTGTCCACGAACAACAACACGTCCTTGCCTTTGCCGTTCTCGTCCTTCTCGTCACGGAAGTATTCGGCCATGGTCAGGCCGGTCAGCGCCACGCGCAGTCGGTTGCCCGGCGGCTCGTTCATCTGGCCGTATACCATCGCGACCTTGTCCAGGACGTTGGAATCCTTCATCTCGTGATAGAAGTCGTTACCTTCACGAGTACGCTCACCCACGCCGGCGAACACGGACAGACCCGAGTGGGCCTTGGCGATGTTGTTGATGAGCTCCATCATGTTCACGGTCTTGCCCACGCCGGCGCCGCCGAACAGGCCGACCTTGCCGCCCTTGGCAAACGGGCACACCAGGTCGATGACCTTGATGCCGGTTTCCAGCAGGTCCGTCGCTGCAGCCTGGTCGGCGTAGCTCGGAGCCTCGCGATGGATCACCCAGCTGTCCTGCTCGCCAATCGGGCCAGCTTCGTCGATCGGGTTGCCGAGCACGTCCATGATGCGGCCGAGCGTCGCCTTGCCTACCGGCACCTTGATGCCTTCGCCGGTGTTGCGTGCCACGAGGCCGCGCTTCAGGCCGTCGGTCGAGCCCAGCGCAATGGTACGCACGACGCCGTCACCAAGGACCTGCTGGACTTCCAGCGTGATCTCGGTGCCGTCGATCTTCAGCGCGTCGTAAACCTGCGGCACCTGATCGCGCGCAAACTCCACGTCGATGACTGCGCCGATGATCTGTACAACTTTGCCCTGACTCATGGTGTGACTCCGGATGTATTCTTCGATTCTTGGTGCCTGGCCGCGGTATCTACGCGCCTCGGCTTCGTTGGTTCATGGGTAAGGTGTCGAGGGTAAAAAAGAACGGCTTGTTGCAGCTCTTTACTGTTTCCTCTTTCCTCTTTACCCGTTCCCGCTCTTAGACTGCTGCCGCGCCGCCGACGATTTCCGAGATTTCCTGGGTAATCGCAGCCTGGCGCGCCTTGTTGTAGACCAGCGTCAATTCGCCGATCACCTTGTTCGCGTTATCGGACGCACTCTTCATCGCCACCATGCGTGCCGCATGCTCACTGGCGAGGTTTTCCAGCACGCCCTGGTACACCACCGACTCGACATAGCGACCCAGCACGTATTCCAGCACTGTCGCGGCGTCGGGCTCATAGATGTAGTCCCAATCATGCGACTGCTCGAGCTTCACGCCACCGGCCTGACCGTGGGCAGCGCCCTGATCGCTCTCTGCGGCCTGCATTTCGGCAGCCACCAGCGGCAAGGGCAGCAACGCATCGACCGTCGGCTTCTGCGTCATGGTATTGATGAAGTCGTTGTAGGCCAGGAACACGCGATCGAGCTTGCCATCCGTGTAGGCATCGAGCACTACCTTGATCACACCGATCAGCTGTTCCAGCTTGGGCTTGTCACCCAAGTGACTCACGCTGCCGATCAGGTTGACACCCTTGATGCGACGGAAGAACTGCACGGCCTTCTGACCGATCGCAAGGACGTCGACTTCCACGCCCTTGGCCTGCCATTCGCGAATCGCCGGGATCGTACGGCGAAACAGGTTGGAATTGAGGCCGCCGCAAAGGCCGCGATCGGTCGTGATCACGACATAGGCGACACGCGCAACCTTTTCACGCTGCACCAGGAACGGATGGGTGAAGTCGGTGCTGGCCTGGGCGACGTGCGCAATCACCTTGCGCATCTGCCGTGCATAGGGCCGCGACGCCTTCATCATGTCCTGCGCCTTGCGGATCTTCGAGGCCGAGACCATTTCGAGCGCGCGCGTCACCTTGCGCATGTTCTGCGTGCTCTTGATCTTGGTTTTGATTTCGCGTCCGCTTGCCATTCTTTTCGCTCGCTGTGCTCGCTTGTTAGGTCGCGCCTTTGGCGCTGTGAGGCGTAAGGGGAGCGTCCGGCTTAGCCGGACTGGTGGGAAAGCCGAAGCTTCTCCTCCTGACTCCTAAACCCTAACTCCTCACCACTCTTATTCACCAGCTACCGGTCTTCTTGAACTCATCCAGGCCCGACTTGAACGTGCCTTCGATGTCGCCGTTCCAGTCGCCGGTCGCGACGATCTTCTTCATCAGCTCGCCGTGGTTCTGGTGGAAGAAGGCGTGCAGGCCCTTTTCGAACGCCAGCACCTTATTCACCGCCAGATCGTCCAGATAGCCCTTTTCAGCGGCGTACACGGACAGGGCCAACTCGGCGATGGACAGCGGCGCATATTGCGACTGCTTCATCAGTTCGGTCACGCGCTGACCGCGGTCGAGCTGGGCGCGGGTAGCCGGGTCCAGGTCCGAGGCGAACTGGGCAAACGCAGCCAGCTCGCGGAACTGCGCCAGGGCCAGCTTCACGCCGCCGGACAGCTTTTTGACGATCTTGGTCTGAGCCGCACCACCCACGCGCGACACCGAGATACCCGCGTTCACGGCGGGACGAATGCCGGCGTTGAACAGGTCGGTTTCCAGGAAGATCTGACCGTCGGTGATCGAAATCACGTTGGTCGGCACGAAGGCGGACACGTCACCAGCCTGCGTCTCGATGATCGGCAGTGCAGTCAGCGAGCCGGTCTTGCCCTTCACTTCGCCGTTGGTGAATTTCTCGACGTATTCCTCGGACACGCGAGAGGCGCGCTCAAGCAGACGCGAGTGGAGATAGAACACGTCACCCGGATAGGCTTCGCGGCCCGGCGGGCGCTTGAGCAGCAGCGAGATCTGGCGGTAGGCCACGGCCTGCTTGGACAGATCGTCATAGATGATCAGCGCGTCTTCGCCGCGATCGCGGAAGT
>NZ_DASVMI010000132.1:0-8272 GCF_036384435.1 Dyella sp.
CGCAGCGCGTCACACTTGTACCTTGGTACAGTGCCAAGCGGCATGGTGCTTTGCCGATACTCGCCGCCCGACGCCCATGGAGTGACCGAAGGCATGGCTTTCCTGATCGTGCTGGCCGCGCTTTGTTTCCTGATGTTCGCGGCCTATCGCGGCTACAGCGTGATTCTTTTTGCGCCCATCGCCGCGCTGGGAGCCGTACTACTGACCGAGCCATCCCTTGTCGCGCCGATGTTCACCGGCCTGTTCATGGACAAGATGGTCGGGTTTCTCAAGCTCTATTTTCCGGTATTCATGCTGGGCGCGGTGTTCGGCAAGGTCATCGAGCTTTCAGGCTTTTCGCGATCCATCGTCGCCGGCACCATCGGGCTGGTTGGCCGCAGCCGGGCCATGCTGTCCATCGTGCTGGTATGCGCGTTGCTGACCTACGGCGGTGTATCGCTGTTCGTGGTGGTGTTCGCGGTCTACCCGTTCGCCGCCGAACTGTTCCGCCAGTCCGCTATTCCCAAGCGGCTCATCCCGGGCACGATCGCGCTGGGGGCCTTTACCTTCACGATGGATTCGCTACCTGGCACGCCGCAGATCCAGAACATCATTCCATCCTCGTTCTTCGGTACCAACGGCTGGGCCGCGCCATGGCTGGGCACCCTGGGTTCGCTGTTCATCCTGGTCGTGGGCCTGATCTATCTCGAATCGCGCAGGCGCCAGGCCGCCGCCCGCCAGGAAGGCTACGGCCATGACCTGGTCAACGAGCCGGCCGCGTTCGATGACGGCAAGCTCGCTCATCCTCTTGTCGCGGTACTGCCGCTGGTATTGGTCGGCGTAGCCAACAAGCTGCTGACCGATGCCATTCCCAGGCTGTATGGCCCGACGCAGTCATTCGTGCCGGCCGTGGTAGGCAAGGCCGAACCCGTCGTGCAGGAGGTTTCCAAGGTCGCCGCGATCTGGGCCGTGGAAGGCGCCTTGCTACTGGGCATCGTCTGCGTGATCGCCTTCGCGTGGCGGCCGGTCACCCGTCGTTTTGCCGAAGGCAGCAAGGCCGCCGTCGCCGGAGCCTTGCTGGCCTCCATGAACACGGCATCCGAATACGGCTTCGGTGCGGTCATCGCTGCCCTGCCCGGCTTCAAGCTCGTGGCCGACGGCCTGCATGCGATCCCTAATCCGCTGGTCAATGAAGCGGTGGCCGTCACCGTGCTGGCTGGCGTCACCGGCTCGGCCTCCGGCGGCATGAGCATCGCCTTGGCGGCGATGTCGCAAAGCTTCATCCACAACGCCCAGGCTGCGGGCATTCCGATGGAGGTACTGCATCGGGTGGCCGCAATGGCCTCGGGGGGCATGGACACGCTGCCGCATAACGGCGCGGTCATCACCCTGCTGGCCGTGACCGGGCTGACGCACCGGCAGTCATATCGCGACATTTTCGCCGTGACGGTCATCAAGACCGTGGCCGTCTTCGTCGCCATCGCGGTGTTCTACGCCACCGGACTGGTTTGAAAGACGCCCCACCGGCGTCCGGCACGCATGCATTCCGCCCCGACCGGGGCATTCGTGAAGCGAAGGGAGCAACGAGCGATGTCCATCAAGCAACGTCTTCTGGGCCTGCTGGCCCTGTTGTTGTTAAGTCCGATCGTCGGCCTGCACGCCACGTGCGTCGACAACGTGGTGCTAGTCCATGGCAACACCGGCAGTCCCGCCGATTTCCAGAACACCGTCGACCTGCTGTTGCAGAACGGCTACACCAGTTCGCAGATCTTCGCCCCGGCCTGGGGCAATTCGTTGTGCGCGGCCTGCAACGACCACAATGGCTCGGAAGAGACCCCAGTCCGCAATGCGATCAATAGCGCGATCGCCAGTTCCTGCACCGGCCACATCGATGTGATCGGCCATTCGATGGGGGCCACCCTGGCCGCCCTGGAGATCACCAAGCTCAATGCGGCGTCCAAGGTGGACGTGTTCCTGGGCATCGCAGGTGCCTTCCACGGCCTGTATACCTGCGGCATCTACCCGTTCAACACCGCCACCCTGACCTGCGGCCAGTATGGCCTCTCGATCAGCAGCCCCCTGTTGAACGGCCTGGACGGAAAGCGATTCGGCAAGAAGGAGTACACCTTCATTTCCTGGGTGGACGAGATCAACTGCGCCACCGGCACCTGCCTGGTCTATGGGGTCCATACCTCGACCATCGACGGCGAAGATGGCAGCACCGCCTACCCCTATGAGCACTATCAACTGCTCTATGCCACCGCGGCGGACCAGCTCGCTTTGATCAGACAGTAAGTGGCTTTGCGGGAGGGGCGAAGTGGCGCCCCTCCGCGCTTGGGCTCTCCGTGCCGAGACGAACGGCCAGGCGCAAGTCCGTACGGCCGTCATGATCGAAAAGTCCATGGCATGACCTGTCACGGATTGAAGGGTTTGCCTCTGGCAGAGGCTTTTTTGCCCCCACTGGCCGCCTCCCATCCCCTGGCAACAACCGGCCTTGCCCGGCATGAGCTCGGCCCGCCTGAACGCCCATCCCCCTGGCACAGGCAAGTTGTCACATAACCCCGTATAATCGTCCGATTCGCCTCTCAAGAAACCTACGCGACGGCCTAAAAGCCGCCCGAGCCCAGACCATGTCCATCGAAAATCTGCGCAATATCGCCATCGTCGCCCACGTCGACCATGGCAAGACCACGCTCGTCGATCAGCTCTTGAAGCAGTCCGGCACGCTCTCTGAGCGCACCGTACTCGCCGAGCGCGTGATGGACTCCAATGACCAGGAAAAGGAACGTGGCATCACCATCCTGGCCAAGAACACCGCCATTACCTGGCAGGGCAATCGCATCAACATCGTCGACACCCCCGGACACGCGGACTTCGGCGGTGAGGTGGAGCGCGTGCTATCGATGGTCGATACCGTGCTGATCCTGGTCGATGCCATGGACGGTCCGATGCCGCAGACGCGCTTCGTGACTCAGAAGGCCTTCGCCATGGGCTTCAAACCGATCGTGGTGATCAACAAGGTCGACCGCCCCGGCGCCCGTCCGCAATGGGTAGTCGACCAGGTGTGGGATCTGTTCGACCGCCTCGGCGCCACCTCAGAGCAGATGGATTTCCCGATCGTCTACGCCTCGGCCCTGAACGGTTACGCCAGCCTCGACGACTCCGTTCGCGAGGGCGACATGACCCCGCTGTACCAGGCCATCATGGATAACGCGCCCAAGCCGGAAGTCGATCCGGAAGGCCCGTTCCAGATGCGCATCAGCCAGTTGGACTACAACAACTTCGTCGGCGTGATCGGTATCGGCCGCATCCAGCGTGGCACGCTGAAAAAGAACATGCCGGTGGCCGTGATCGACCGCCACGGCAAGAAGCGCCAGGGCAAGGTATTGCAGGTGCTTGGCTTCCTGGGCCTGGAGCGCATCGAGCAGGACAGCGCCGAAGCCGGCGACATCGTGGCCATCTCGGGTATCTCGGAACTGACCATTTCCGATACGGTCTGCGCATTGGATACCCCGGAGGCGCTGCCGGCCCTGACCGTCGACGAACCGACCATCAGCATGACCTTCCAGGTGAACAACTCGCCGTTCGCCGGTAACAAGGACCTCTCGGGTGGCAAGTTCCTGACCAGCCGCCAGTTGAAGGATCGCCTCGACCGCGAGCAGGTGCACAACGTGGCCCTGAAGGTCGAGCAGGGTTCGGACGCCGACAAGTTCCTGGTCTCGGGCCGTGGTGAATTGCACTTGTCGGTGCTGATCGAGAACATGCGTCGCGAAGGCTATGAACTGGCCGTGTCGCGTCCGGAAGTGATTATCAAGGAAATCGACGGCCAGAAGATGGAGCCGATCGAACAGCTGGTAGTCGATGTGGAAGAAATTCACCAGGGTCCGGTCATGGAGCGCCTGGGCACCCGCAAGGGCCAGCTCAAGAATATGGAGCCGGACGGCAAGGGTCGCGTGCGCCTGGAATACATGATCCCGGCACGGGGCCTGATCGGCTTCCAGAACCAGTTCAAGACCCTGACCCAGGGCTCGGGCCTGCTGTTCCACGTGTTCGATCACTACGGTCCGAAGGAAGAAGGCCAGATCGCCAAGCGCCTCAATGGCGTGATGATCGCCAACGCCGCCGGCACCACGCCCGCCTACTCGCTGGGGCCGTTGCAGGATCGCGGCAAGCTGTTCGCCGCCGAAGGCGACTCGGTCTATGAAGGCCAGCTGGTCGGTATCCACTCCAAGGACAACGACCTGACCGTCAATGCGATCAAGCCCAAGCCGCTGACGAACATGCGCGCCTCGGGCAAGGACGATGCGATTCAGCTCAGCCCGGCGATCAAGTTCTCGCTGGAACAGGCACTGGATTTCATTGACGACGACGAGTTGGTCGAGATCACGCCGAAGGAAATCCGCTTGCGCAAGAAGCACCTCACCGAGAACGATCGAAAGAAGGCATCGCGCTCGGCAGGTTGATTCTTCCCTGCATGCAGACGGAAAGCCGCCTTTGGGCGGCTTTTTTGTACCCACAAGTATAGCTATCACCGCACGCCGAGCTATCATGCCGGGCTTCCCCCATCACATGGAGTCGATGAGATGAAGTACGCAGTACTCGTTCTATTGCTGGCTACCGTCCCCGCTTTTGCCGCAACCCCCATCAAGCTCAAGGCTGTCGACATCGCTCGCGATGGCGCCACGCACCCGGGCACGATGGATAAGAAATACGAAGGCAAGGATGACATCACCGTGGTCGGTAAATTCCTCGACTACGATACCTATGGCCAGATGGTCGGGACGCCGCACAAGGCCATCCTGATGGAAGGGATGCCTGGCGAAGACGTGATCATCGGTTCGAAGGTGCAGTTCAATCCGCTCAACAATGACGACAGCGTGGTGCCGGCCGGCTTCAAGAAAGGCCAGCAGATAACAGCGCACTGCACCAAGTTGAAGGAAGTGCTGGAAGGCCAGATCATGCTGACCGGATGCACGTTCAAGTGACGCTTACCGGGCAACGCTGACCACCGGGCGACCTGAGTACGGTAACGAGGAAGGTCCCTCGCGACCTTCCTCGTTCATGCAAAGCTCCGAGCAAATCGCGCGCAGGCCAAGGCCATGAACGCATCGTACGCCTTCCCTCTGGTCGTGCCGGCGCCTGGCTTGACCAGATGAAAACCGCCGGCATGAAAATCCGCCGCTATTGAGGCGTCAGCTCCAGCGTGATCACTTCGAAGGGCGCTAGCTCGATCATCTGCGGCTTGTCCGCATTGAAACTCAAGGGCGCCTTGCCACTATCGGCCTTCCAGGGACTGCGCGCGGTGTAATGCGTCGCCACGCCGGCGGGAAGCTCAAGCTGCCGTTGCAGGTCAATCACCATGCTCTGCTTCCGCTGATCAGGATTACGCAGCGTGATGATGGCCTTTTGCGGCGACCAAGCCGCCCAACCATAGGTATCGAGGCGCTCTGGATCACCGCCAATCCAGTGCGTATCACGCAACACGTTCGCATTGTCACGCGACCATCGCGCCGCTTCAGCCAGCGTCTCCCAGTCAGCTTCGCTCAACAGCGAGGGGGTGATGTACAGCTCCTGCAACTGTGTACCGGTACCAAAATAGGAATGGACCTCGTTGGCGAAGTCGTGCCCCGGATCGGTATTGAGCCGCTTGTTTTCCTGGGCATAGATGATGCCGTGAAGCATCAGCGAATTGAGCGGAAACAAGGGGCCGTTCATCACGATATTGCGATAGGTCTGCGCATCGCGATAGGTGATCCACTTTTCGCGATTCGTGCCCACACCGGTCAGATCGTCATCTTCACCGTCGCGCCAGATCGAATCGGCGTAGCGCAACCAGAATGGCGACGGCAGCGTGCCTGTCGTGAGATTGATGAAAGTAGCAGGCTTGGCTTTACGAATATCGTCGATCAACGCAACAGCAGCGTCAAAATCGCTAGGGAAACGGCTGCCTGGAAAGACCTTGTCCGCATTGCCCGTGCCATCGAACTTGAATTGGTTGATCCCCTCGTCCTTGAGCATCTTCATCACGACATCGTGGAAACGCTGATAGTACCTCGGGCCGGATAGGGCCAATCCGCCGTCGATGATCTCGTAGCCTTGCGCCTTGCCATGCTCGACACGCATTTCCTTGGGCTTGGAATAACCTCCCCACGGCGACAGCCACACGCCTGGACCAGCACCGTACTTAGCCGCCGCTTGCTTCAAGGGCACGAAGCCGTCAGGAAAGTCCTTGCTGAAGTTCCAACTGCCGCTGCGATCATCCCAACCATCATCGAACAGGAACGAATCGAGTTTGACGCCGCGCTTGACGCTCAGCTCCTCTCCGAAGGTATGGATACGATCGACCGCTTGTTGCTGGGTGTAGGGCGTGAAATAGCCGATGTCATACCAGGAGTTGTAATGCAGGAACGGTCGATAAGGATGCGCACGCTCACGTTCCAGATAAGCCAGGAAGTCGCGCCTTGTCTGTCCGGCATGCGTGACGCCAACGACGCCGGAGTACGTGATGGATTGCCCCTTGTTCAAGGGCAGTCCACGATCGATCCAAAGGTTGACCTGGCTGCCACGCACGGAACTGTCGGAAAGCGGATGCTCGAAGCCCAGATAATCCTGTCCGGCAAGCACCGGTGACCCTTTAACGGTACCGACAACCTGTGCACCGGCCACTTGCGTCTGCAACAAGCCGACTTTCCGAATGTCCTCATCCTGCTTGAGTGCGGTGACGGTCACTTCCTCGCGCAGGTAATCGGAGCCATCGCGCTGAATCCAGCGCAGGCCGACGCGAAACCGGCCATCCTTGTCGCCGAAGCTCGCTTCGACCGCCTTGCCGGGCAGGCGCTCGGAAAGCCGCGAGGCATTTGCATCCACGGGTAAGCTCGATACCTTCGGGCCAGATAACACGGACATGTCGGCGGCCCTGAGCCTGCTGCCATCGGCCAGTTCCAGCACGAAAGGGGCGGTGACTTTCAGCGTCTGCTGGTTGACGTGATCGGTCACCGCCACGTCATCGAGCACTCCATGGGCGAGCTTCCAGTTGGCATCGATCACGGCATTGCCGAACTGCTGGGTATCTCCTTGCACGGTGAACGCTGGGCGGACTTCCGTTTTCGCGCTCAGGCAGGACACCATGCCAGCGGCGAGCATCGCCACCAGCAGCCTGCGATGTGCGGCAAAGCGACTGGATGTGTGCACCGAGCCGAGTGTGTTGTCTTGCATGTCTTGGCAACCTCTCTTGCAAAGGCGGGGCGACGGCAACGTCACTCCGGTAGTCACTGGAATGTGTAGCGCAGCACCAACTGCGTCGTGCGCGGCACCTGCCAGGTCGCAGCACCATAGCTCGGGTTGGGCACGGGCAAACCATTGCTCTGGCGCGCTCCGGTGTCGTACAGCTGGTTGGCATCGATGCGTGCCTGGCGATTGGTAACGTTCTGGACTTGCAGGTCCAGGCTCAACTGGTTGACTTCGCCGATCTTCCAGTCATAACCCACGCCGAGATTCCATTGCCAGAAAAACGGTAGCCGCCCCGCCCCACCCAGTGGAGCCGGCAGGTTGTTGCAGTAGTGACTGGCTGCGTTGTAGCCACGCGCGGGATTGTTGTCGTCGGGGTAGGTACCCAGACAGCTCAACGGCGTGCCGCTATGCATGGTCAACGTCGAGCCCAGGCGCAAACCGATTGGGAAATACCAGATGCCATTGATGTTGAGCGCATGGCGGATGTCGCCGGCCAGCGGGCCGGAGCTGTAATCCATCAGACCCGGGAAATCCCAGTAAATCTGCTCACCCGGGCCACCGCCCGTGCGCGTACCCAGATTGAGCAGGCCGTCGTCGTTGCCATACAGGTGCGCCCAGGTGTAACTCACATCGAGGAAGTAAGGCTCCTCGCCGCTGGCCTGGTGGGTCGCTTCAAGGGTCAGATGTGCATATTTCCGCTTGGGTGCGGGGCCAAACACATTGCCCGGAATAGTCAGCGACTCCAGCTTGCCGTCGCCGTTGTAGTCACGCGTGAATACCTGCGCGATGCCCGGATTGAACATGGGGCAGCCGCTCTCGTCGGTATAGCCGGGAAAACCGTGGCTGTTGGCGTAATCGGTAATGCCCTGGTTGTAACAGGTATCGTCGATGATGCGCTTGAGCGAACTGAAACCCAGCTCACCCAGGGTCGACCAGCTTCGACCGAAAGCCTTTTGTACGTAAACCTGGAATTCGTACTGGTAGGGTGCCTTGATGTTGGATGTCGCCACATTGTTTGGGCTGGGTGCCAGCCCGTCGATCAGGGTCTGCTGCGGGCCGATCT
>NZ_DASVMI010000133.1:0-12134 GCF_036384435.1 Dyella sp.
ACAGTTTTGGTGGCTGGAAGAAGAGCCTCATGGGCGACCACCACGCACACGGCCCGGAGTCGGTGCGCTTCTATACCCGGCAGAAAGCGGTCACTCAACGCTGGCTGTCTGGCAGCATGAGCAGTGGCGTGGAGTTCGCCATGCCCACGCATTGAGTCATCCCCTCACACAATAACCCTAAGTCCCCTGGAGCCATGCGATGGATCTCAAACAGATAAGAAAACCACTAGCCGCGAGCACGGTACTTGCACTGTTGGGACTCGCCCTAGCGCCCGATAGCCATGCCGACGACAGTCCCTATCTGTTCGGCGACTGGAACGGCACGCGCACGCGACTGGAACAGGAAGGCATCAAGTTCGACTTCGGCTACGGCTTCGAAGCGGCACACAATTTCTCTGGCGGCACCAAGCACATCACCCGCTACACCGACCAATGGAAACTGGGCGCGAGCCTCGACCTGGACAAGCTGTGGGGTTGGACCGGCGGCAAGTTCGACATCTACATCACCGACCGCAATGGTCGCAATATCGGTGCCGACGCGCAGATCGGCAACAACCAGCTGATCCAGGAAGTTTACGGCCGCGGCCAGACCTGGCACCTGACGGTCTTTGCCCTCGATCAGAAATTCTTCGACGGCAAGCTGGAGTGGCGTATCGGTCGCTTGCCGGTTGGCGAAGACCTGGCCACCTTCACATGCGACTTCCAGAACCTGACCTTCTGCGGCGCGCCTCCGGGCAATATCGTGGGCGACTACTGGGTGAACTGGCCGACGAGCCAATGGGCCACGTGGCTCAAGCTCAACACCACCGCCACCACGTACGTGAAGCTGGGTGCCTATCAGGTCAATCCGAACTACATCGACGACTCGTGGGCGCGCCGCAACGGCTGGAAGCTCAACTTCCCCGGCGGCACCACCGGCGCGCTGATGCCGCTGGAGTTCGGCTGGACCCCCAACGCCAACGGACTGCCGGGCATCTACAAGATCGGCGGGTGGTACAACAATTCCGGCGGCAAGGATCTCCTGCTCAACAGCGCGCATCAGCCGCTGGCCCTGGCCGGTGGTACCGCATTGCAGCGCAGCGGTCGCTATGGCGGCTACCTGGAAATGATGCAACAGGTCAGCGGCGATGCCGGCGGCAAGGGCACCACGGTGTTCTTCAATTTCTCGCAGGCAGACAAATACACTTCGGCCACCGATCGCCAGATCGCGATGGGCATGGAGTACAAGGGCATCTTTGATCGTCCGCGCGACTTTGTCGGTTTCGCCGTGGGCGCCACACATGCCAATAGCCGCCTGGGCGACTACCAGCGCCAATACAACGAAGCTAATCCGACCACGCCGGTGAAGGTGCTCGATGGCTACGAGTACGTCTCGGAGTTGTTCTACAACTGGTCGCCCATTGCCTCGATCAACCTGCGCCCGAACCTGCAATACATCATGCATCCAGGCGGGACCACGCAGAACCGCAACGCCTTCATCCTGGGCCTGAAGACGAGCATTACGTTCTAAAAGGCACCGCCGGGATCTTGTGGATCCCGGCTTCGCTGAAGGGCGCGAGGGCCCGAAGGTCGAGTAACGAGGGCGCACGTTCGTTCGCGCGCGGAGACATGTCCTACACGCGTAACCTGGATGACTGAGCGATCATGAGCATCCATGCGTCCTGGTTACTCGCTCCTAGCTACTCGTCGCTCATCCCTCGCGCCAGCCCGGGCCCGCCCCATGAACCATCCCATCCACAACCGGCATCCACTCCGGTAAGGTGGGTTGTCCATTGATGGGGAATGTCCATGCGCCGTACCATTTCACTGCTGTTCGCCTGCGCGATGCTGCCTGCCTTTGCCGCCAGCAATATGCCGGTCGTTACTCTCGACCAACCCGCACTGCGCCAGCTGGCCAGTGCGCCCAGTGAGGCGCAACTGCACGCGACCATTGAGAAGCTGATCGGCTTTGGCACACGCCATACGCTGTCCGACACCCAATCCGATACACGCGGCATCGGCGCGGCGCGCCGTTGGGTGAAGTCACGCTTCGAGGCGATCTCGCGCGAATGCGGTGGTTGCATTGAGGTCGTCACGCCGTCGCAAAGTTTTACCGGCAAGCGCTCGCCACAGCCCACCGAAGTCATGGATATCGTGGCGATCAAGCGTGGCAAGGGGGACCCCAAGCGAGTGATCGTGATGACCGGGCATCTCGATTCGCGCGTAACAGACGTCATGAATACTACCAGTGACGCACCCGGTGCCAATGACGATGCGTCCGGAGTAGCCGCGCTGATCGAGGCAGCCCGGCTGCTCTCCAGGGAAGACAATCAGGCCACGCTGGTTTTCGCCGCCTTGTCGGGCGAGGAACAAGGCCTGTACGGTGGCAAGGTACTTGCCGACTATGCCGTTGCCCAGGGATGGCAGGTCGAGGCCGATCTCAACAATGACATCGTCGGCAACAGCCGTGGTCAGAACGGTGCCGTCGACAATACCCTGGTACGCGTGTTCTCCGAAGGCACGCGCAGTACCGAAACGTTGGCCCAAGCCGACTATCGCCGCTATCACGGTGGCGAAGTGGATTCGCCCTCGCGCAACCTCGCGCGCTACATGGAGCGACTGGCCAACCAGTACCTGCCCGATTTCCGCGTGAAGATGGTCTACCGCACGGACCGCTTCGGTCGCGGCGGCGACCAGGTGCCGTTCCTGGAGGCCGGCTTTCCTGCCGTGCGCGTCACCGAGGGCCATGAGGATTACACCCGCCAGCACCAGGACCTGCGCACCGAAAACGGCGTGCAGTATGGCGACACCCTCGATGGCATCGATTTTCGCTACCTGGCGCGGGTGACCGCGCTCAATACCCTGACCATGGCTTCGCTTGCACGGGCGCCGGCTCCGCCCCAAGGCGTGAAAATCGACGGCGCACTGGCCACCGACACGACGGTCACCTGGAAACCACAGCCAGGCGCCGCCGGCTACGTGGTGCACTGGCGCGACACCACGGCGCCACAGTGGCAACACAGCGCGCCGGCCGGCGACGCCGACCGGCTGGTGCTCAAGGACGTGGTGATCGACGACTGGTTCTTCGGTGTGTCGGCCATTTCCGCCGATGGCTACGAAAGTCCCGTCGTGTTTCCGGGCGATGCTGGCAGCTTCGAGCGTGCTATCCCAGCCAAGTCGTCTGTTCCAGCCCGATAAGAGCGCGGATCTGGCGCCGACGGTGCGAGCCTGATAAAAAGGCGCCCGGGGCCGTACCGTGGGGAACGGTCCTCGTCCACGCACTCAGGGAAATTCATGACAAGCAAGTCCTTCCTGGCGACGTTCGGCCTGTTGGCCGCGTTCGCCTTCTCGCCCATGGTCCACGCCGACAACGCCGCCAGCGACAACGACGACGCCAAGGTCGAGGCCTTCCTCAAGACACTGCATCCGAAAACCGGCACGATCGCCATACCGCAGGCGCAGGCCACGCTCAATCTCGGGCCCAACTACAGCTATCTCGAAGCCGACGACGCCCAGCGTGTGGTCCATGACCTGTGGGATAACCCGCCGGACAAGGACATCCTCGGCATGATCCTGCCCAGCAAGGACACCAAGAGCTTGCTCGACGACAAGGCCTGGGCCGTCGTGGTGACCTATTCCGACGATGGTTACGTATCGGACGAGGATGCCACCAAGATCGACTACGGCTCCATGCTCAAGGACATGCAGGACGCTGCCCGTGAGGAGAACCCCGAGCGCCAGAAGCAGGGTTACTCGGCCATTGAGCTGGTCGGCTGGGCCGAACCGCCACGCTACGACAGTTCCACACACAAGCTGTATTGGGCCCGGGACCTGAAATTCACCGGTGCCGACGGCAAGGACGAAGGCCATACGCTCAACTACGCCATCCGCGTGTTGGGCCGCCACGGCTATCTCTCGCTCAACGCCGTGGCGCCGATCTCGCAATTGGCGCAGGTGCGGGCAGACATGCCCGACGTGGTCGCCATGGCCGATTTTGACCAGGGCAATCGCTACACCGATTTCAATTCCAGTACCGACAAGCTTGCCGCCTATGGCATCGGCGCCCTGGTCGCCGGTGGCATCGCTGCCAAGGCCGGCCTGTTCGCCAAGCTTGGAGCGCTATTGCTTGCAGCCAAGAAGCTGATCATCGTCGGCATCGCCGCGATCGGCGCCCTGTTCCGCAAGATTTTCCAGCGCAACAAGGCCAACTGATTGATTCATCGCTGTCGTCCCGGCGCCGCCTTGCGCGGCGCCGGACCTTGGGGGAGGTATACGACATGAACGTGCAAGATTGCGCAGAACCGGCGATCGATTTCACCTCGATGGCCTATGGCCAGATCCTGCCCCTGCCCGAGGCGCCATCGGCACGACCGCCTGCCGCGCCGGTGGCGGTCCCCCCGCCCCAACGCGCCACACGGCCATCCCTTCCGCGTACGACCCCGCCAACGCCCAAGCTGCCTTACTTGCTCGCGCACTGGCGCGGTGAGCTGCCACTGGTCAAAGCGTACTGGATCAATGTGTTCGCCCTGGGCTGTGGCCTGATCGTCGCCGAAAAGATGCTGCTTGCCGGGCTGCATGCCATGCGCGTCTCGCTGACCACGATGCTGGTGATTTCCATCGTGTATGCCGTAGTTCGTCTGTGCGTGGCGGCTTGGCAGATAGTCGGAACGCTACGTTCGGCATTCATGACAGGGGGCGGCTGGGCCGTCCTGGTCAATATCCTGATGGTGATCAGTTTCTTCGGCTGGATATCGACCACGCTCAATACCGTTCGCACCATCAACGCGCTGGCCGATGCTGCCACCGAGCAGCGCAGCATGAATGACTACACCGTCAGCGTGACACCGGATGGCAAGAGCCTGCTGGCCAAGGGATCGATGGGCTATGGCTTCGCACGAGCCGTGAGCACGGCATTCGCGGCCCATCCAAACCTGCGCAAGCTCACAATCGATAGCCGCGGCGGTGACGTCGAGGATGGCCAGGAACTGCACGACTATCTGGCCAGCCGCCCGGACATCACGATCGAGGTCAACCACCTGTGCGCCAGTGCTTGCACGTGGGCATTCATCGGTGCGCACGAGCGGCTGATCTCGCCCGAAGCCGTGATGGGCTTTCACCAGATGCGCTCGATGATCGATACGGATTACTCGCGCACGCATTTGCAAGGCACACAAGATCATTTCAAGGAACAGCTGCGCGAACTGGGCGCAAGCGAGAGCTTCATCAGTCAGGCCTTCGCCAGGCAGGGCAATGATGTATGGGTGCCCGACAGTCACACGCTGTTCGCCAACCACATCATCACCGGAGTCGATGAAGACGGCCACATCATCGGCGAACAGGCATGGCGCGGCGAACGCATGCTCAACCTGTACCGCAAACGGCCCGACACGCGCAACTTCGCGCTGGCGCTGGAGCGATTGCGCACGCAGCAGCCAGCGCTTTTCGACGAATGGGCCACGCATAGCGTCGACATCGCCCGCCTTCCCCAGGCCATGCATGCCAATGCCAACAACACCAATCTCTGGACCACACTGCACCGCGGTGCGCGCGTGGCTTGGACTCGCGTGCCCGACAGCGACCTGCGCCTCTATACCGCGTCCCTTCGCGATCGCCTTATCATGCTGCGCGATCACGAATCGGCGGTGGCATGCGGCAAATACGGCAGCGGCATCAGCATAGACCTGCCTCATACCCAAAAGGCCTACAACCTTGCCATCGGCGAAAGCTACGCACAGCTTTTCACCGGATCGCTGGGAGATCCGCCGTCCGCCGAGCAATACGTGAAGGGAGCTGAACAGCTGGCGAGGGAGCGCAAAAGCATCGCGATCGACACGACCGCCACCGGCGATCAACACTATGTGCAGGTATGCACCATGGACATCACCCTGCTCAACCGGCTGCTGGCATCGCCTGCTCCCGGTTCGGCCCTGGCAATGCGCAGCCTGTTCCAGCATTGATCAACTAAGGCAGCCCGAGCGAGCGCAGGAATTGATCGACCGCTCGAGTGTACGCCGAATCCTCACCCAGTTCGGCGTTGATCTGCTTATGGCTCAATGCCTGCGACGACACCTGCACGCGACCGCCTTTGCTTCGCACCGCGGCAGCAAAGGCATCGGCCTGCGAGCAGGACATCAGACGCTGTGACGAGCACACCAGCAGCATCGGCGCACCACCGGCCCGCAATCGATCCCTGGGGGATACCTGCCGCCAGAACGCCGGATCTGCCCCGAACGCCCGGTCGTAGAAAGCCGGATGCGGCGCCTGCATGATGCGCGGAATATCGTAGGCAGCGCTATCCAGCGCCACGGTGCCCAGCCAAGCATGCGCCCCCTGAGATCGTGCCAACGTGGGATCGGCGGCCAGCAGCGCCACCAGGTGCGCTCCGGCCGAATGGCCCATCAAGACCACGCGCCGGCCATCGCCACCCCATTGCACCGCGTGTTGCTGCACATAAGCCAGGGCGGCAGCGATGTCGCCGGCTTGTTGCAAAGGGTCGGCAGGCAGCATGCGGTAATCGACCGACACGAACACATACCCGGCAGCGGACCAGTGCGCCAGCTTGCTACCGGTGACGCCGGGATTGGACTTGTCGCCGATCATCCAGGCGCCACCGTGCACCATCACGATGACCGGCGCATGGTGCGCACCCGATGGCGCATAGACATCCAGGCGTTGTGCCGGAGCCTGGCCATAGGCCAGGTCGCGCCATTGGGTCTGTTCACCGGCATGGGCGAGGCTTGCAGCGAACAGCAAGCCAGCCAGCAGCATCACTTTGATGGCGTGCATGAAGTGCTCCGTTCCCGGGTTCAAGGGCAGGCGATGGTCTGGCCGGCGGCATTGGTGCAACTGCCGGTGTGCGTGATGCCGTCCTTGCTGACGGTAGTCTGGCCAGCATAACTATTCCCCTGGGCTCCGGTGGCTTGCGCGGTATGAGTGATGCCCTGCCCGGTAGCGCCGGTTGTCGAGCCACTGTAACTACCACCTTGGGCACTGTTGCCCTGAGTTGTGCGCGTGAACTGGCCACTACCATCGGCGTTGCGATTGGCCGAACCCTGGCTTGTCAGTTGCCCGCCATTCGGACCGCTGGCGCTGAAGCCGGACTGATGCTCGGCCGAGCCATCGGCGTGCCGCGTGGTCTGGCCGGCACGCGTTGCCGACCCCCCGCCTGCACCACGCCAGGCGCCGGCGCTGGCCGTGGTCACATTGCCCTGGCCATCGCTTACCGTACGACGCCCATGGATACCTGCGGCGCCGTCTGGCCCACGGAAGCCGGCCGCATGCCCGGCGGCGACGCCGCCGTTGGCCCGCACCCGGGCACCGCCCGCCCACGCCCGCCCGGACGCATCGGCATGGGTCACACATCCGACCGCCAATGCCACTCCCAGCACCATCGAAAAAACCTGCTTCATGACAATCTCCTCCCGTGTCGGGCTCAAGAGCCTGCGATGACGGCATCGTGCGACCGCCCTGGCGTAGCAGGCGTATCCGGAGCGCAAGCGAATGCAAGCAGATATTGCGTAACCCGAAGCTGGAAACATCTGATTACAACTGGGCTCGCGGCGCCCCGAAGGGCAAGGCAGAATCACTCCATGACCGACGCACCGTCCCTGCACATCCTCATCGTCGACGACGATCGCCGCCTGCGCGAACTATTGCAGCGCTACCTGGAACAACAGGGCTTCCAGGTCAGCGGTGTCGGCGATGCACGCGAGCTGGACCGTGAGCTGAGCCGGCGCCATATCGACCTGATCGTGCTTGACCTCATGCTCCCCGGTGAGGATGGCCTGTCGATCTGCCGTCGCTTGCGCGGTCAGGGGGTGGACACACCCATCATCATGCTTACCGCGCGCGGCGACGAGGTGGATCGCATCGTCGGCCTGGAGATCGGCGCTGACGATTACTTGCCCAAGCCGGGTAATCCGCGCGAACTGGTGGCACGTATCCATGCGGTGCTGCGGCGTGGCCGCCCCGCGCCGGGCAGTCCGATGCGTGAGGGCGGCGATGTCCGCTTCGGCCGTTTTGTGCTGGAACTTGGCACCCGCCGTCTGCTGCGCGACGGTCAGCCCCAACGCCTGACCACCGGCGAGTTCGCCGTGCTGGCCGCACTGGCGCAACGGCCCGGACAGCCCTTGACCCGCGATCAGCTGATGAGCATCGCGCGCGGCCGCGAGCACGATGCCTTCGACCGCAGCATGGACGTCATGCTTAGTCGGTTACGCCGCCTGATCGAAGATGACCCCAAGCAGCCGCGCTGGTTGCAGACCGTCTGGGGCCATGGCTATGTCTTCGTCCCCGAAGGTTCGTCGCCATGAACACCTCCAGCGGCTTGTTTCCGCGCCTGGTCTGGCTACTGGCCGGCGCGGTAGCGCTGGTGGCGCTGATCGGTCTTATTACGATGAGCGTTGCCAGCAGCCGGATAGGCGACGATTACGCCGAGCACATGCTGGCATTGCAGATCCAGGCCGCCGATGTCTTGATCGCACAGGGACAGGAGCAACAACTGGCCGATTTGAACGTGCAGCGTGCCAGCACGCCGCCGGCAGCTCGCTCGCCGGCACTGCGCATCGTCCGCTCGCTGCTGCAGGATGTGCAGGCACGCTGGCCGCAACGCGACCCATTCATCGCCGGCCTGCCGCTGCCAACCGTATGGATCAAGGCGCAGGCTCCTGGCAACGGCTGGATCGGCATCCCCTTGCTGGGAGTGCGCCGTCCACTGGTGCGCTCGGCCGCCGTAACGATCGGTTTTGCCGCACTGATCATCCTGCTCATGGCCGGCGCCTATGCACGCAGCCTCACCGACCCGTTGCGCCGGTTAGCGCTGGCCGCGCCCGACGTGGCAGCCGGCAAACCGCTGTCACCGCTCCCGATCCATTCGGTGCGTGAACTGGTGGAACTGCACGCCGCACTGTCGCGTGCCGCCGACGATGCGCGCAACAGCGCACGCGAGCGCGATGTGATGCTGGCCGCATTGTCACATGACCTGCGCACACCCCTGGCACGCCTGCGCCTGGGGCTGGAACTGGTTGGCGATGGCGTCGACAAGGGACTGCGCGAAGGCATGGAAGCGGATATCGAAGCCATCGACGGCCTGAGCGCACAATTCATCGGCTTCATCCGTGATGGCAGCGACGAGCCAGACGCCCCTGTGGATCTCGCCGCGACGCTACGCGAACTGCTAGCCCTCAATCGCGGTAGCGGCGGACCGCCCTGGGAAATCGATGCCCCCGAGCACGCCGTGCTGCAAGGCCACCCACTTGCGCTGCGCCGCGCGCTGGATAACCTGATCCGCAATGCGCTTGGTCATGGCGCCGCGCCCTTTCGCGCATCGCTGGTGCAGCGCACCGACCACCTTGAGGTCTGCATTGCCGATGGTGGCCCCGGCGCCCCCGAAGCGATGATCGATCAACTGGGCAAGCCCTTCGTGCGCGGCAATGTCGCTCGCAGTGACGCCATGGGCAGTGGCCTTGGGCTGGCAAGCGTCAAGCGAATTGCCTTGCAGCATGGCGGCGCGTTGACAGTACGCAATGTACCCGCGGGTGGTTTTGAGGCGCGGCTGGTGCTTAGGGTGAGGAATGAGGAGTGAGGAGTGAGTACGCCGTGTTGCAGGGTTTTCGAAACCTGCAAGGCCACGAACGCGCCTCGCGACATGGCGGCGTACTTCAAGGAACTTCGATGAGAGGTTTTTAGAGGCCCCCTTCAATCGGCCAGACTCACTCCTTACTCCTTACTCCTCACTACGCACTCCCAGCTCTTCGCCCCTTAACTCATCACTCAAAAGCACAGCACCTCAACGCAACATTTGCTTACAACCCACCACACACGCGACAAACCTTCATCGACGCCACGCCGTATCGTTTGCTCACCCAAATCGAGGAGAGAACCGATGCGTTACTCATTGTTCCTGACCGCGTTGCTCGCCGTCATGCCGTTGGCCGCCCATGCGCAAGCCACGCAAGGTACCGGCAGCATCACCATTGCCCAGATCAAGCAGCGCTTTGAAAAAGCGGACACCAACGGTGACGGCGCGCTGGATCGCAACGAGGCCAAGGCCATGCCGCGTGTCGCCCAGCACTTCGACGATATCGACGCCGATCACGATGGCAAGGTCAGCATGCAGGAAATCGGGCGCTACCTCGCCGCCATGCGCGGCAATAAATGAGCGAATCGTCATGGCAGCCCTGATTCGCCCGTTCATGTTCCTATTGCCAGTTTTCGTGATGCTGGCCGCACTCGAAGGCTGGTACCTCCAACGCAAGCACGCGCAGGGCTACGACTGGCGTAGCTACTTCGCTTCCCTGGGCGATGCCATGGGCCGGGCAGTGATCACGCGACTTCCCGGCATCGGGATCGCGGGCCTGGCTTTGGGTATCGCCCATCGCTATCGCATCACCGATATATCGATGCACCATGCATGGGCATGGCCGTTGCTATTGCTGTTGCAGGATTTTCTGTATTACTGGATGCATCGCGCTGATCATCGCGTGCATTGGTTCTGGGCCACGCACTGCGTGCATCATTCCAGCAATAGCTTCAATCTGTCTTCTGCCTATCGCCTGGGATGGACAGCGCGTATCAGTAACGGCGCCCTGTTCTTTACACCGCTGGCCCTGCTTGGCTTCCCGGTATCGGCGATTGGTGTAGCGGTATCACTGAATCTGCTCTACCAGTTCTGGCTGCATACCGAGTTGGTTCCGCGATTGGGCCCGCTGGAATGGATCTTCAACACACCGGCCCATCATCGCGTGCACCATGCCAGCAACGCCGCATACATCGACAAGAATTACGGGGGCATCCTGATCATCTTCGATCGCATGTTCGGTACCTTCGTGGCAGAACGCGCGGACGACCCATGTCGCTACGGCCTGGTGCATCCGATCGCCAGCAACAACCCGCTTAAGATTGCGTTTCATGGATGGCTGGGCTTGTGGCAGTCGTTGAGGCATGCAACCAGTTGGCGAGGCCGTTGGCTGGCAGTATTTGGACCGCCGGGCGCGAGTTGACACGCCCGCGCCCTGGCAGAAACGACGTCAGTCGCGATGCCATTTGCGATGTTGTTGCAGATTGAGGCTCTGGAGCTCCAAGCCACGACGCCGTCGCGGCTTGCTTTACGAATGAATTCGCTCTTGCACGAAGCGTTGACTCAGTGCGCCGACATATCCGCTCAGGTCAACGGAATGCCCAGGCTCTCCATCGCCGCACCGAACCCCGCCCGATCACGGTACCAATGCGCGATCAGACCAGCCTGCTCAGCGCCAATCACGTTTTCTTCCAGGTCGTCGATAAACAAGGTTGATGCCGGCACCTGCCCCCAGAACGCCAGGCAACGCTCGTATACATCGGTGAACGGCTTGCGCGTACCAAACTGAGCGCTTGTCCAGGCCGTGCCTTCAAACAGAGGAAACAAGGCCGGCGCTACCTGCGTGACGGATTGGCCGAACATCAGGGTGTTGTTGGTCAGCATGGCTACGGCGATACCCTGGTCCACCAAGCCGGTGATCCATTCCAGCATCCATGGCCGTGGGAACGTCACCGAACGACGGGCTTCGATCCACGCCTCGCGCGTGACCTGCGCACCAGCCAGGCGGCTGATCGCCGCAAGATAGGTATCCGGGTCGTAACCCGTACCCGAATCGGCTGCCAGTTCGATGCCCGAGCCGTACACGGCATACTGCATGGTCTCGGCCGACACACCCGCTGACTTGGCCATATGTGCAATGCGCCCGGCGCGATCATAATCGGCCAATACGCCATCGAGGTCGAACAACACTGCCCGAATCTTCACGCCCGCACTCCTGCCAAAACAGCGCTCATTCTAACCGGCGTCAGGTCCCACGCGGCTTGGCGCGATGCGTAGGCACTGCTGTCCAGGGATCATCGGGCCATGGGTGGCGTGGATAGCGCCCCTTGAGCTCCTTCCTGACTTCCGGATAGGTACGCTCCCAGAAGCCCTTCAGGTCCTGCGTGACCTGGATCGGGCGCCCAGCTGGCGATAAAAGATGCAATGTGACTGGCACACGGCCGCCCGCGATACGCGGCGTGTCGGCCAGGCCGAATAGTTCCTGCAATTTCACAGCCAGCACCGGGGGCTCATCAGGCGCATATTCCAGGCGACGCGTCATGCCGCTGGGTACGGTCACGCTATCGGGTGCGTGCTG
>NZ_DASVMI010000134.1:0-27058 GCF_036384435.1 Dyella sp.
CATCGCGCTCAACACCCTGGACAACATGGGTGCCAACCCGGCGTTGCCCGTGCAGCAAGCCCCGCTGCAACAAACCACCACCACCCCGCAAGACGCGCAGGCCGCGCTCAGTCTGCCACAGCAGGCGCTGGCAATCGCCGCGCAAGTGGCCGCCGTGCAGACTCAGGTCGCGAACCGCCAGGCCACCCAGTCCGCGCCCCAGGCCGCCAGCTCGAGCAACGCCGCCCCTGTCCTGGGCGCCGCGCCGGCCGCCGCGCAAACCGCTACGACCTTGCCCGCGGCCGCACCGACGCTGCAGGACGCAGCCAGCCCCCTGGCCGAACCGGCCGTAGCCAGCACCGCGGCCGCGTTGTCGCAGCCGGCTACCCAGCCTGCCGCAGCGACGCAAACGCAGGCTCAGCCGCAGAACGTTCGCCTCGCCGCCGCCAGCAACAGCGTCAACCCCGTGGCCTCCGCCACGAAGCAGGCAGCCAATGCCGCCCACGCGGGCCCCGCGAAAACCGGCGACGATGCCGCCACCGCGGCCACTCAGCCCGCGCAGGTTCCGCTGGCAGTTGCAGCGCCTGTCGCCCCGACCGTGCCCCAGCACGCCGCCGCGGCCGCAGTCCAGGCCAACATCAATCTGGCCTCACTGTCATCGACTTCCCCGACGTCTGGCAGCCAATCGGGCGCGGGCACCACGCCCAGCCAGGTTCCGGCCGTGCTCAACCTGACCGCCACGCCGGTCGGTTCGGCCCAATGGAACACCGATCTTGGCCGCCAGATGGTCCTGCTCAGCAACAACGCCCAAACCGGCAACCAGACGGCCGAACTGCGGCTGGATCCGCCTAATCTTGGGCCCTTGCACGTCACGATCAACCTGAGCGACGGTGTCGCCAGCGCCGCGTTCGTCTCCGCCCATGCGGTTGTACGGCAGGCGCTGGAGTCCGCCATGCCGCAGTTGCAGACCGCTTTCGAGCAGGCCGGCCTGTCGCTGGGCCAGACCAGCGTCGGGGACCAAAACACGCAATCCTTCGAGCAACGGGCCTCCGGCGGTCAATCGGGCCGATCCGCCTCGGTGCAGACGGTCGACGGCAGCAACACCGTCGCGGCCGTGCTTCAAGTTTCCACCGTGCGCGACTCCAATGCCCTGGTCGATACCTTTGCCTGACAAAATGTGTCCCGTAATAGCCTGAGATACCCCGCTTTCGACCTGTTTATCGCGTGCCTTGGGGCCGCGGATTTCGGGCAGAATGCTTTCATCCATCCTTCCGTATCGGTTCAGTTCCTGCCCGTACCCATACGCACTTAAAACCCGATGGCCACAACACTCAAATCTCCTCCCAAACTGGCTGGCTCCTCCTCTGGTGGCCTGAGCCGCATCATCCGCCCGCTGATCTGGCTGCTGATCCTGCTCATCGTGGCTGCCTTGTGCATTACCGGCACCTGGTTCTACCTGCACTGGCAGTCCAGCCGCGAGCTCAACCCCCTGCAACAGGCAGTGGGCCAATCTTCGGGGCCCGCCAACGTCCAGTACACCAAACCTGCCCAGGTCCAGATTCCCGCGCCCATCTTCACCAAGCTCGACCCGTTCACGGTCATGCTCGAGAGCAAAGACTCGGAGCGCATGTTGTTCCTGGGCATCACACTGCGCCTGGGCGATCAGCAATCGAGCGAACGCATCGACAAATACATGCCCGAGGTTCGCAGCCGCATTCTGATGATCCTGTCCTCCCTGACGCCGCAAGACGTGCAGACGCCGGAAGGCAAGGCCAAGCTGGTCAAGGAAATCACGGCTGCCGTCAGCAAACCTTTCGCGCCTATCCCCGACGGGCAGAATGTTTCTGGCGTTCTCTTCACGGATTTCGTGGTGCAATAAGCATGGCCTATGAGGCTTTTCTTTCCCAGGATGAAGTCGATGCCTTGCTCGCCGGCGTTACCGGCGAGGAGCAGAGCGGTGCTCCGGCCGCCGACAACGAACCGCCGGGAACCCGCGCCTACGACCTGAGTTCGCCCGAACGCGTCGTGCGCCGGCGCATGCAGACGCTGGAGCTCATCAACGAACGCTTCGCGCGCCATCTGCGCACCGTCCTGCTGAACTTCATGCGCCGCAGCGCCGACATTACGGTCAGCTCCATCCGCATCCAGAAGTACTCCGATTTCGAACGCAACATCCCCGTTCCCAGCAACCTCAACATGGTGCTGCTGCGGCCGCTGCGCGGCACAGCCATGCTGTCCTACGACGCCAGTCTGGTGTTCCTGGTCATCGACAGCCTGTTCGGCGGCGACGGGCGCTACCACATGCGTGTGGAAGGGCGCGACTTCACCAGTACCGAACAGCGCATCATCCGGCGTCTGCTCAACCTCACGCTCGACAGCTACGGCCGGGCCTGGGAATCGGTCTATCCCATCGAATTCGAATACGTCCGCTCCGAGACGCATACCAAGTTCGCCAACATCACCGGCGGCAATGAAGTGGTGGTCATTTCTCACTTCCGCATCGAATTCGGTGCGCAGGGCGGCGACTTGAACATCTGCCTGCCCTACTCGATGATCGAGCCCATCCGCGACATCCTGACCCGCCCGATGCAGGAAACCGCGCTCGAGGAAGTCGATCAGCGCTGGACCCACCAGTTGACGCGCCAGGTGCGCAGCGCAGACATCGATCTGAACGCGGAGTTCGTCAGCATTCCCTCCAGCGTGCGCGAGTTGCTGGCCATGAAGGTTGGTGACGTATTGCCCATCGAAGTACCCGAGTCCATTGTCGTCAACGCCAACGGCGTACCGCTCCTGGAGTGCGGTTATGGTGTCTTCAATGGACAGTACGCCTTGCGCGTGCAAAACACGATTCAACACGACGATTCCGATATCAACGAGGCCTTAAAACATGGCTGATCAAAACGACCAGTCCGATAAACCCGGCGAGACCCCGCCGACCCCATCGGGCACCGACGACTGGGCCGAGGCTTTTGCCGAGCAGGCCGCAGGCACGCCTGCCCAGCCCGCCGCGTCCGCCGCCGACGACTGGTCCGCGGCTCTCGCCGAGCAGGCCCGCTCCGTACCTCCCACCCAGGCGGACGGACTGCGCGCGAGTTCCGAAGCCGCGCCCCAGCCCGCGGCTCCGGCTCCCCAATCCGCGGCGCAATCCGTATTCAAGCCGCTCGCCGGCGGCGAAGCCGCCGCCAGCGGCACCGACATCGACTTGATCATGGACGTCCCCGTCCAGCTCACGGTCGAGCTGGGCCGCACCCGTCTGACCATCAAGAACCTGCTCCAGCTGGGCCAGGGATCCATCGTCGAACTCGAAGCGCTGGCCGGTGAACCCATGGACATCTTCGTCAACGGCTACCTCATTGCCCAAGGCGAAGTCGTCGTGGTCGAAGAAAAATACGGCATCCGCCTGACCGACATCATCACGCCGTCCGAGCGCCTGAATCGGCTCAACAGCCGGCGTTGAGATGACGACTCTCGCGCCCATCGCATCCCTGGTTCCCGAGGAAGGTCTCGGCCTTCTGCAGGCAAGCGGGCAAGGGCTGGCATGATGCAAGACGCCATCCTGCGCACCACGCTGGGTTTGGTTCTGGTCGTGGCGGTGATCCTGGTCATGGCCTGGATGGCGCGGCGCAGCGGCTTTGCCGCCCGTCAAGGCGGCGGCGCTGGCTTGAAACTCATCTCCCGCTTGTCGCTGGGTCCGCGCCAGAATGTGCTGGTTGTCCAGACACAGGACACCTGGCTGGTGCTGGGCCAGACTGCCGCCGGCATCACCCTTCTGCATACCATGCCGGCGCAAGCGACACCCGACACGCCTGGACCTGCCGCCCGTTCCGATTTTTCCCAGGCATTGGCTGCGAAACTCGGCAAAGCGCTCAAGCGTCCCTGAGCCGCCATTCGCTCTCTTTCATCGCCATGCTGCCTGTTTTTTCACGCCCCGGTCTGACCGCTTTGCCGTTGAAACCGCGCCAGCATCCGGTCTGGCTTCGCTATGCTCTTCTGGCGCTGATCGGCCTGGCTCTCTTTCCCGGCACTACCCTAGCCCAGGCCACCCTGCCCGCCTTGACGACCACGCCCGGTCCCGGCGGCGTGCAGACATACTCGCTCAGCATGCAGACCCTGCTGCTGATGACCTCGCTGACGTTCCTGCCGGCGGCGCTGCTGATGATGACCAGCTTCACCCGCATCATCATCGTGCTGGGCTTTTTGCGCACGGCCATGGGCACGCAATCCACGCCACCCAATATGGTGTTGCTGGGCATGGCGCTGTTCCTGACTTTCTACACGATGTCGCCGGTGTTCAATACAATCTACACCGACGCGTACAAACCCCTGTCGAACAACACCATTTCCTTCGAGACAGCGGTGGACCGCGCCAGCGTGCCGCTGCGCGCCTTCATGCTGCATCAGACGCGCGAGACCGATCTGAAGCTGTTCGCCGACCTGGCCAAGACACCCGCACTCAACGATCCGAGCCAGACGCCCATGAGCATCCTGGTCCCGGCCTTCGTCACCAGCGAGCTCAAGACTGCTTTCCAGATCGGCTTCACCATCTTCATCCCCTTTCTTATCATCGACATGGTGGTGGCCAGCACTCTCATGGCACTGGGCATGATGATGGTGCCGCCTGCGTCGGTCTCTCTGCCTTTCAAGCTCATGCTTTTCGTGCTGGCCGACGGCTGGCACTTGCTGATGGGCTCGCTGGCCAAGAGCTTCTATCAATGAATTCGGGAAAAGAACCGCGATGACCGCCGAAACCGTCATGACGCTGGCCTACCAGGCCATGAAAGTCGCGCTGGCCATGGCCACCCCGCTCCTGCTCATCAGCCTGGTGGTGGGCCTGGTGATCAGCGTGTTCCAGGCCGCCACGCAGATCAACGAAATGACGCTGTCGTTCATTCCCAAACTGCTGGCCATCTGCGTGGGCCTGGTGGTGCTCGGTCCTTGGCTTCTCAGCCTGATGGTCGATTACCTGCGCCAGATCATCACCCAAATCCCCTCGCTGGTATCCTGACCCGACAGGCTATCGGGACGCGCCGCACGATTGCGCCATGATCTCCTTCACCATGGACCAGCTAAACGGCTGGATAGGCCATTTTCTCTGGCCCTTCATGCGCCTGACCGGGCTGATCCTCGTCGCGCCCGTGTTCTCTCACGGGGCCGTACCTAATCTGGTCAAGATCGGCCTGGCCTTTCTGCTGACGGTAGCCATTGCCCCGGCGATCGGCAACATCCCGCACATCGACATCAATTCCTGGGAGGCGCTGCTGGTAGCAGCGCAACAGACTGCGATCGGCCTGGCCATGGGTTTCGTCATGCAGATCATCTTCACCGCGGTGGAAATCGGCGGTGAGTTCATCGGCCTGCAAATGGGCCTGTCATTCGCTCAGATCTTCGATCCGGCCAACGGCGCCAACACCGCGGTGCTTTCGCAGTTCCTGAGCATCGTCACGACCATGCTGTTTCTGGTCTTCGATGGGCATCTCCTGATGCTGTCCGCGCTGGTCCACAGCTTCGATGTCCTGCCCATAGGCCTGGAGGTTCTGGACCGCAACGGCTGGGGCGTCGTCATCCAATGGGGCGCCGCTATTTTTTCATACGGCTTGCTGTTGTCCCTGCCGCTGATCTGCGCCCTGCTGGTCATGAACCTGGCCATGGGCATCCTGAACCGCGCCGCGCCACAGTTGACCGTATTCTCGATAGGTTTTCCGGTCACGCTGATATCCGGCATGCTGCTTCTGACCAGCGTGTTGCCGCACTCGGGGGCTTACTTCGAAGCCCTGTTCCAGCAGGGCTTCGAGACCTTGGACCACCTGATCTCGGGTTTGGCAGGTCATTAGAAACCGCGGCAAAAAAACGGGCGTGGCCCGTTTTTCGCTCATACTGCAGCGCCTGTCTCTATGCCGCCAGAATCGGACCGCCGCCATGCGGCAAAGACGATGCGGGCATGTCTATCACCTCGCCCGTGGCGAGCTTGAATATCGCGACGGCTTCAGCCAGCTTGCCGGACTGATCCTGCAAGGAACTGGCCGCGGCAGCGGCCTGCTCCACTAGCGCCGCGTTCTGCTGCGTCGTCTCGTCCATTTGCGTCACGGCGCGGTTGACCTGATCGATGCCGCGCGCCTGCTCTTCCGAAGCCGCCGAGATCTCGCCCATGATGTCGGTCACGCGTTTGACCGAGGCCACGATCTCCTGCATGGTCGCGCCGGCGCGCTCCACCTGGCCCGAACCCACGGTTACCTTGCCCACCGAGTCTTCGATCAGCAGCTTGATTTCCTTGGCCGCCTGCGCGCTGCGCTGGGCCAGGCTGCGCACTTCGCCCGCCACCACCGCGAAGCCCTTGCCCTGCTCGCCCGCGCGTGCCGCTTCCACCGCGGCGTTCAGCGCCAGGATGTTGGTCTGGAAGGCAATGCCGTCGATCACCGAAACGATCTCGGAAATCTTGTGCGAGCTGGTCGAAATAGCTTGCATGGTGCCGATCACTTCCGACACGGCCGTGCCGCCGCGCACCGCCACTTCCGAGGCGCTGGCGGCCAACTGGTTGGCCTGGCGCGCGTTCTCGGCATTCTGCTTCACGGTCGAAGCCAGCTCTTGCATCGACGCCGCGGTTTCTTCAAGCGAGGCCGCCTGTTGTTCGGTACGCGAAGAAAGATCGGTATTGCCCGAGGCGATTTCCTTCGAACCGGTGTCGATTTCTTCCACGCCGCGGCGCACCGACGCCACCGTGCGGATCAGGCTTTCCTGCATGCGCTTGAAGCCTGCGTACAAAACGGTGATTTCATTGCGTCCACGCACGGGAATCTTGCTCGTCAGATCGCCTTCGGCCACCTTGTTGAACAGTTGGCCGGCCGATACCAGAGGTTTGACCACCAGGCTGTTGAAAATCCCGCGGGCCAGCATGGCCAGGATCAGCGATAGCAATATCGCGACGCCCACGGCGATCAGTCCTTTGCGCAGTTCCATCGCCGACTGGTCTTTCAGCACCTGCTGCCGCTCTTCGATATAGTGGCTGAAATTGAGGATCGCCTGGATGAACGCGGCGCTACGCGGCGTGCCGTACTGATCGTTCACCATGTAGAACGTGGAGAAATCCTGCTTGCTCAAGGCGTCGGTCATCGTGTCCACGCCGTCGTCGATATAAGCACGGTAGCGGCGCATCAGATCCACCGAAAGCTGGTGCCCGGTATCGTCCTGCAGCATGTTCTTCTGGAATTCGCCGAAATGCTTGCGCACGCCGTCGAGCAAGGCCGTTGCCTCGCCCAAAGCCTTCTTGCCGGAGGCCGTGGAGTCGCCCGTACCGCCCCAGCCCGCTTCCTGCAAGTAGCGCGCCGCCACCATCAGTCCGACCCGCGCGCGCAGCATGTCGCTGTTGATGGTGGTCACCGTGCGCTCGCGCGCCATCAGATCGCCGATTTCTTGCACCGATTTGTAGTTCTGCTGCAAGTAATAGGCGCCCAGGCCTCCGACGCTCACTACCAGCAGCAAGAACAACGCCATGATAAAGAGCAGCAAGGTCCCCACGTGGATATTGCGCAAGCTCAGGCCCTGTGACGCGCCGCGCTGGGAGGAAGGTTTGACGCGAGGCTTCTTGTTGCTCTTGCTGTTTGACTCGGTAGTCACAACGGCTCCTTTTTCAATGTCGCGCGGTTCTTGATCCGCTATTTGCAAACTCATCCTTCATCGCGCGAAAAGCCTGTGCAGCCGAGTCGGATGACTATGAGATAAGAATTACTGTGCCGCAGCCGGCGTGGCCGGAGTGGGTAAGGCGTACATCTGCAGACTGCCCATGCCCGGCGGCGGTCCTGCTACGCCAGACCCCAGGTTCGGACTCGCGCCCATCGTCGCGTCATCGCCCCCGGTAGACACGGGTTGCGCTTGCGGCGCGGCAGGCTGGACCTCGGGCGCGGGTGGCGCGGGAGGCGGTACCCCTCCCGTCAGTTTCTGTTGAGCCGCGGGAGAAAGCAGCAGGTTGGTGCCGTCGATCAGACGGATGAAACGTCCATCCGGACCGAACAAAAGCATCGCTTCCTGAGTGGCATAAACACGGTCCACGAGCACGGTAACATGGAAGCGCCAAAACGCCATCGTCGTGCCGTCGCTTTGCGGATAGATCTTATCGGGCGGCGCGTTCAAGATATAGACGGCTTGCGCCATGGTGGTCTGTCCCGGCGTCAGATCCGCCAGCGCAGCGGAATTGAAACCGTGCCCGGTTGCGACGCAGCCCGCCAGAACCAGCAGCATCGCAACGGCAAGCGCCTTCAAGCCATGAATCATCGCACCACCTCGATACGCCACAAACACACTTAAAAAGATTCCCAATTGTCCGTGTCCGCGACAATCGTTTTGCGCGATGCACGAGGCGGATCCTGCGGCTTGGCGGCAGGCAGGCGCAGCGCAGCGATGTAGGCATCCCGGATCAACACGTTCTGCTGCACGCCCGCATTGTCCGGGGTACCGATGACCATCCCGTCCTGGCGCGCGCTGCACCGGCCGTAGCCTATCGCCACGACAGACAGCGCGACGAACGTCAGAACCACGGCCAGCAAGCCCGTGCGTATTTTCAAATTGGCGAACATCGATTTTTCGGGTTCCGGCAGCGCAGCACCTAGGTATTCGTTTAATCAGAAACGCCGGCCAAGAGGCCGGCGGCAGGTCGGAGTCGGTGCAGCCGGACAGGCTTAGCCATTCATGCTGAACAAATTGGCCTTCTGAACCACCGAGAACGATTGGATCGCCGCTTGCAGAGCAACCTGGCGCAACTCGAGGCTGCTGGTAGCGGAATACATGTCCACATCCAGCAAATTGCCCAGTTGCTGAGTATCGGACAGGCCCAGTTGGGTGCCGGTGTTGCCCAGCGCCTCGACCTCGTTCATGCGCGCGCCGATCGAAGTGATGACCGTCTGCACATTGTCGTAGTTCATCTGGATCTGCTTGTTGGCGGAAGCCAGCGCATTGGTGATCGCCGCCGAGCTGACCGGGTTGTTGTTCGACGGCACGCTCAGCGTATTGATCAGATTGGTCAAAGTCTGGAAGAGGTCCATGTTCGAACCCACCCCGTTCTTAGGCGTGTCCAGCGTAAAGGTATCGCCTGCTTGCGGCGCGCCCGTGACCGCGAACGAAACACCGCCACCCGGCATCGAAATTGTGGCGCCGCTGGTGTAGGCCTGCCAGGCAGTCGTCGTCGTCGGCCCATTGGGGTTGTTCGGATCGGTCATGCTGACCGTATAGCCCATCTGGCCTGCATTGGCGCCGGTGCCGGTGGCGAAGGTGACCGTGAAATCCTTGCCCACGTTGTTGCTCGACGTGGGAACGCTGACGGAGGCCGGAGCGAAGACACCGGTACCCGTGTTGCTGCTGCCGGCCTGGGTTATATAGGCTTGCGAGCCCGGCGAGACGCGATCGAAGACGTCCGTGCCCACGTCGCTACCGGCAACCTGCAGCGATTGCGAAACCTGGATGCTGCGCTGCCCCTGGTCGCCCAGATAGGTCACGGCGCCCGTCGACGAGTTCAATTGAAAGGGCTGGGTTGCGCCCTGATAGCCCGAAAATACATACTGGCCGTTGGTGTCGGTGGTGTTGGCCAAGGCGACGAGCTGGCTACGCAGGCTGGTCAGCGCGGTCACGATGGATTGGCGGCCAGTATCGCCCATCGTGGCATCGCCTGCCTGGACGACATTCTGCAGCACGCTCTGCATGGTCGTGGTGACCGAGTTCAGCGCGTTCTCTTCCGCTCCCAGCGAATTGGTGACTTGTTCCTGATTCGACGCAAAGGTGGAGTTCATCGTGGCGTCTTGCGACAACACGACCGCCTGGGCCGCGGCCAAGGGGTTGTCGGACGGCGTCTGCACCGCCAGGCCCGACGACAGTTGGCTCTGCACCTGCGTAAGCACCGACTGCTGGTTCAGGATGCCGTTCAGGGAATTCTGATAAAACTGCGAGGTGCTGATGCGTGTCACCATCATCGTGCTCCAATAAAAATCTGCTTATGCCGCTTGATTCGATCAACCATTGGCCACGCCCAGGATTGCGTCGAAAATCGTGCTCGCCACATCCAGAATCTTGGCGCTGGCCTGGTATTGCTGCTGGTATTGGGTCAGGTTCACATACTCTTCGTTCAAGTTCACGCCGGACACCGACGTCACCGCCGAAGTCTGCTGTGTGACCAGCGCGTTCTGCGCCGTCAACGACGAGTTCAACTGTTGCGTCTGCACGCCCACGTTGTTGACCAACTGCGCGTACAGGCCGTTCAGGCTCAAGGTACCGTTGCCCAGCACGAGGGATGTCTGCAGCTTGGCCATCGCCAGGCCGTTGTTGCCGTTGGCCGTGCCGCCGGCCGCGTCGGCCAAAGCCAGCTGGCTGGGGTTGGTCAGCGTCGAGGTCAGTTGGCCCGCCGCGTAACGCGTGGGTTGCAGTTCCCATTTGTCGCCAGCCGCCGGAGTCCCGCTGACCGAAACGCTCAAACCGTCGAAATTCAGATGGCCCTGCGCGTCCGGCGAGACGTTCGTCACCGTCCCGTCGGACTGGCGCGTCACCTGATAGCTGCTGCCGTCATAGGCAATGCTGTAATCGCTGGCCCGCAGTTGGTTGGGATCGACGTAGCTCGCCGACAGGGCCGCCGTGCTGGTGTTGTGCGTGTTGCCGATAGCAGGCACTTGCGACATGCCGTCCGGGTCTATCTGCCAGGAATCGCCGCTCGCGGCGTTGCCGCTGACATTGACGACCATGCCATGGAAGGTGATGTCGCCTTGGGCGTCCGGCGTGAACGTCGCGCCGCCGGTGGCATTGGCGACCGCGTTGCCACTGGGATCGGTCACCGTATAGGCAGTGCCGTTGTAGGTAACCTTGTAGTCGCCATTACCCACGGCATTGGCCGCCAAGGTCGGTGCGCTGGCAGTTGTCGAACTGGCCGTCAGCGCAGGATCGGTGCCCGAATTGGTCGCGGCGGGCGTTATAGACGAACCCGTGCCGCTGGATTGGAAAGTCCAGGAGTCGCCCGAGGTGACCGCGCCAGCGCCGGCCGTGACCTTGAAGCCGTCGAAAGCCAGCGTGGTCGTGCCGTCGCCGTTCACGGTAGTCGTCGCGGCCACCGCGCCGGACGGACCCGTCACGCTCCAGGTGCCGCCGCTATAGGCGATGTTGTAGCTGATGTTCTGCTGCCCGTTGGTCGCGGCGGCCGTGATCGTAGGCGTGGTCATGCCGAAAGGCTGCATGGTCCACGTATCGGGACTCGTGGCCGTGGCGCGCGGATCATTGCCGCCGGCCACGGTAACGCTGAAACCGTTGAAGTTCAGCACGGTCTGACCGCTGCCGTTGACTGTCGTGGCCACCGTCACTGCATTGCCGCTGGGGTCTTTCACCGAGTAGGCGGTGCCGTCATAGCTGATCGTGTATTGGCCGCTCTGCGCCGTCATGCTCAGCTTGGCCGAGCCGCTATTGGCGCCGGAGACAATATCGGACGAGCCCAGGCTGAAAATATTGGAGCCCGGTTTGCCGGTCAGATCCAGGCCCTGCTCCTGCTGGCCGTTCATCGTCATGGCCAGGCCGACGGCGAACTGCCCCAGTTGATCTTGTATGGAGTTGAGCTGCTGGCGGAAAGCCAGCAGGCCACCCACCGAGCCGCCGGTAACCTGACTGTCCTGCAGTTCCACCTGGGTCTGAGTGCCGTTGGGACCGGGAATGCTGTAGTACAGCGCCTTGGTCGCCGGGTCGGAAGACGACGTCGAGGCCGACAGTTTGTACTCGGTCGTGCCCGACAGCAACGGCTGGCCGCCGGCCAGAGAAATGCTGACGGTGTTGGTGTTGCTCTGCGTGTAGGTTTGTATGCCTATCAGTTGGCCCAGATCCGATATGGCTTGATCGCGTTCGTCGAGCAGGTCGTTGGGCGGCTGGCCTCCCGCCTGGCCGTATGCCGCCGCGATTTGCTGATTGAGCTGATTGATGGTGTCCAGGCTGCTGTTGATCTGCGTGACCATCGTGCCCATCTGCGTATTGATGCCCTGGCGCTGGTTCTGCATCTGCTGATTGACCAGGTTGATCTGCGCCACCAGGCTGCTGGTCTTGCCCACCATATCCTGGCGATTGGCCGAGTTGGACGGGGTGCTCGCAGCCGCGTTCAGGCTGGTGAAGAAGTTGGTCAGCGCCGGCTGAATGCCGGAAGTCAGGGTTGCCGAAGAGCTGGTCGTGCTCGTAGCCAACAGGCTGTCGATCTGCGAAAGCTGGGTGTACTGCGTGTTGTACTGCGAAGCCACACTTTGCGAGTTCATCAGCTGGGTAGACAGGAAGCTGTCGTACTGCCGCTGGATGGTGGTGACTTCCACTCCCATGCCGATATAGCCCGAGCCGGTGGGGCGAGCGCCGATCGTCTGCTGCAGCGCGACCTGGCGGTCGTAACCCTGGGTGGCCGAGTTATCGATATTGTGGCTGGTGACTTCCAGGCCGGTCTGGGCGGTATTCAGGCCGGAAAGTGACAGGCTGTACAGACTCATGCGATGCCTCGCGCGTGTAGACGCTATGGATGCCCTGGATTACGGCAGCCAAGGGGTAAAAATTAAGCCGAAATTCAAAAAATCAATATTAATCAAGGCTTTGTGCCACTCGAAGACAAACCGGAAAGTATCGAGGCCCGCATCTGGCTCATGATGCGGATGAGCTTGGCGGCATAATTCGGATCGGTCGCGTAGCCGGCCTTCTGGATGCGATGCGCGGCGTCGTCGTCGCTGGCCGCCTGAGTCACATGGCTGTAGCGCGGGTTATTGCTGATGAACTGGGCATAGTCGTCGAAGGCTTCCTGGTATGAGCCGTAAGAACGGAAAGCCTGCACCATTTTCTGCGGCGCGCCGTCGACGTACTCGGTGGTCGTGGCCTGGACCACCTTGCCCTTCCAGTTGGGGCCGGCCTTGATACCGAACAGATTATGGCTGGGCGTGCCGTCCGCATTCATGATCTCGCGCCTGCCCCAGCCCGATTCCAGCGCCGCCTGCCCCATAATCAGGCTGGCAGGCACGCCGCTCTGCTGCGAGGCCGCGTTGGCCGCAGGCGACATGCGCGCCACGAAACCGGCCACATCGATCGACGATCCGTCGGCGTCCATCGCCGCGCTCTGGTCGCCGCCCTGGTTGGCGCGCAGCATGGCCAGGATTTCCGTGAGCTTGCGCCCGGACTGCAGGGGCGAAGGCGGCAGCGACGCATTCACCAGGCCCAGAGTGCTGGGATCGACGACTTCGTTCGCCTGCGCCGACGCGGGGTTCTGCCGCTGCATCTCGGCCAATAGCGATTGGGCCAGCCCGATGCCGCCGGACTGCGACAGGTTCAGCCCCATCTGCTCGTCGGCCATCGATTGCCACATATCGTCCGCCTGGCTGTGAAACAGCGGATTCTTCGGCGAGGCCTGGCGCATCTGCTTGATCATCATTTGCAGGAACAGGGCCTCGAACTGCTTGGCCACCTGCTTCTGCTTGGCTTGAAGATCGCCGGACCCGGTCTGCTCGACGTCGTGCTTGAGCTGGGCCAACTGGCCCATGTCGAAAATCGACGTCTGCTGCGTCGTTTGCGAAGGCATGCGGCTGAAAAGGTCGGCCAGGCTCATCGCCACGTCCCTTAAATGATCTCGAGGTCGGCGCGCAAAGCGCCGGCCGCCTTCATGGCCTGCAGGATGGCCAGCAAATCCTGCGGCGTGGCACCCAGCGTGTTGAGCGCGCGCACCACGTCGGCCAGGTTGGCGCTGCTGTTCAGGCGCTTGATCGTACCCGTGTCCTGCGAGACCTGGATCGACGCGTTCTGCACGGGCGTCGTCTGGCCGCCGGCGAACGCGTTAGGCTGCGATACCGCATTCTGCTGGCTGATCGACACCGACAGGTTGCCATGCGCCACGGCCACCTCGTCTATCGTCACGTTCTGGTTCATCACCACCGAGCCCGTGCGGGCATTGATGACCACCTTGGCGGGCGCCGGCGCACGGGTGATTTCCATGTCTTCCAGCCGCGCCACGAACACGGGAATCTGAGAAGGATCGGACGGTGCGCGCACGCGCACCACGCGGCCGTCAACCAAGGAGGCCGATCCCGGATAGCGCCGGTTGATCGCCGCCGTCACGTTCTCGGCCGTGCCGAAGTTGGTGCTGTGCATCTCGAAATAGATATTGCCGTCCTGCGCGATGGTGGTAGGGACGGCGCGCTCGACGGTCGCGCCTTGGTTGATGCGCCCGCCGTTGAGCGTATTGATCTGCACGCTGGAGCCGGCGGCCGAAGCGCCCGAACCGCCCACCAGGATGTTGCCCTGGGCGATGGCGTACACCTGGTTGTCGGCGCCCTTGAGCGGCGTCATCAGCAGCGTGCCGCCGCGCAGGCTCTTGGCGTTGCCCATGGCCGACACCACCACGTCCATGCCCTGCCCCGGCCGTGCAAAAGCCGGCAACGTGGCCGTCACCATCACGGCCGCCACGTTCTTGAGCTGCATATTGTTGCCGGCCGGCACAGTCACGCCCAGTCGCGACAACATATTGATCAGGCTCTGCTGAGTGAAAGGCGTCTGCGTGACCTGGTCGCCTGTACCGTCCAGGCCCACCACCAGGCCGTAGCCCACCAGTTGATTGCCGCGCACGCCTTGCAGGTTGGCCAGATCCTGCAGGCGCTCGGCGCAAACCGGGCCCGACAGCAAAACGGTGATGCCCAGCACGGCCGTACCGATGCGGCGCACCCAGCGCGCGGGCAGAAAACGAAAGATTTGCGGCGTAGCCATGACCATCAATAAGGCGAGAACATCAGGAAGAAACGCTGCAACCAGCCCATGCTCTGAACTTCGTCCATCACGCCCTTGCTGCGGAATTCGAGTCGCACGTCGGCCACTTGCGTGGACAAGATACTGTTGGAAGTGCCGTTGATCAGGCGTGGATCGACTACGCCCGAAAATTTCACGAATTCGCTGCCGCGGTTGATGGCGATGTCCTTTTCTCCGGCAACTTGCAGGTTGCCGTTGGGCAACACGCCGATCACCGTCGTGGTAATGGTGCCGCTGACGGTGTTGTTGGCACTGCTGTCGCCCTTGCCCTGGAACGCGTTCGTGCCGGAGTTGGCCCCCGTTCCGGTAGCCACTCCCGTGGTCAGCGTGGCGACCCCGCTCAGGAAGCTGGGCGTCCCGACCGCGCCCTGCGTCACCGAGCCGGTGCGATTGGAGTCGGTGGCCACGTTCTTGGTCGCCGCCGTGTTTTCCTGCAGTACCACCGTCACGACGTCGCCCACATTGTGTGGCCGGGAATCCTCGAACAATGGGTAGCTGCCGTAAACCGTGGGCTGATAGATCGCTCCGCTGGCATCCGTGGAAGCCATGGGCCGGGACGGCGGCAGCGCCGTGGTCGGCCCCGTCACGACGGGTTCTGGAGGTACGACACCGCACCCCGCCAGCAACAGCAAAACCAGCGCCGCCAAAAAGCGCGCCATCGGCATCATTGAACTACCCAACGTCGGACTACCCATCTGCTTACATCTGCGTCAGACGCTGCAGCATCTCGTCGGACGCCGTCACGGCCTTGCTGTTCATGTCGTAGGCGCGCTGAGTGGTGATCATATTCACCAGTTCCTCGGCCACGTTGACATTGGAGGTTTCCAGGTACTGCTGATAGATCGTGCCGGCGCCGTCGATACCGGGCTGCAGCACGTTGGCCGCGCCCGAGGCGTCGGTTGCCAGATACAGGTTCTGGCCGACGCTCTGCAGGCCGGCCGGGTTGATGAACGTGGCCAGTTGAATCTGCCCTACCTGCGCGCTGTTGGTCGAGCCCGGCTGGGTGACCGACACCGTGCCGTCGTTGCCGATGGTCATCGTGAGAGCATTGGCGGGGATGGTGATGGGCGGATTGAGCGGATAACCCGAAGCCGTGGTCAGTTGGCCGTTCTGGTCCGGCTCAAGGGTACCGTCGCGCGTGTAGGCCGTGCTCCCGTCGGGCATGGTCACCTGCAGAAAGCCCTTGCCGTTGATGGCGATGTTCAGATCGCTGCCAGTGTTGTTCAGATTGCCTTCGGTGAAGATCTTTTGCGTCGCCGCGACCTGGGTGCCGGTACCCAGCTGCAGGCCGGTGGGCAACTGGTTCGAGCCGCCAACCTGGGCGCCCGGCTGGCGCAGCGTCTGGTAGATCAGGTCCTGGAATACCGGCCGCGCTTGCTTGTAGCCAGTCGTCTGCACGTTCGCCAGGTTGTTGGCGATCGTGTCCAGGGCGGTCTGCTGTCCCTCCAGACCGGTCTTGGCTATCCACAGTGAACGCATCATGATGTGCTGCTCCTGGCGCCGTTACGAACGGCGCGTATTACGATTGAAAATCAAGTGATCGAGAGAATGCCGTTGGCTTTGTCCGCGTCCGTCATGGCGTCGCTGATGACTTGCATCTGCATTTCGAAACGGCGCGAGTTCTCGATCATTCCGACCATGGCCGCAGTCGGGCTGGCATTGCTGGCCTCGAGCGCGCCGGAAACCACTTGCAACGCCGGATCGGCCGGCAAAGCCGCGGCGGGTTGACCGTTGGCCTGGGTCGGCATGTGAAAGAGACCGTCGTCACCGCGTGTCAGCTGCTTGTCCGGTGCATTGACCAACTTCAGGCGCCCCAGGGTGATCAGATTATTGGGCGTATCGCCCGCACCCAACGCGGTGATGGTGCCGTCGGACGTTATGGTCAGCGTGGCCTGATCGGGCACGTCAATGGGAGCGCCCTGGTCGGACAGCACCGGTTGACCCTGCGCGGTTTGCAGCACGCCGTTGGCGCCCACCTGCAGATTGCCGTTGCGGGTGTAGGCCTCGCCCTGCCCGCTCTGCACGGCCAGCCAGCCTTGTCCATTCATCGCCACATCGAGCGCGCGGCCCGTTTCGTGGACCGCGCCCAGCTGAAAATTGCTGCTCGGCGTCGTAGCCACCGTCGTAACCCGCGTCGGCAGCGACACGTTGTCGTAGACCGGTACCGACCGGTATACGGACAACTGCTCGCGAAAACCCGGCGTGTTCGCATTGGCCAGATTGTTGGTGATCGACGCCTCTTGCTCGGTGATCCGATTGGCGCCGCTCATGGCCGTGTAGATGATGTGGTCCATCGCTTCCCGTGCTTAACGCTGCAATTTCAAACTCGATCCGGATCCGTCATCAGCTCATGTTCAAGAGCGTCTGCAGCACGCTGTCTTGCGTCTTGATGGTCTGCGCGTTGGCCTGGTAGGTGCGCTGCGCGATGATCAGGTTGACCAGCGAATTGCTGAGGTTGACGTTGGATTCTTCCAGCGCCTGCCCTTTGAGCGAAGCCAGGCCGGCTGAGCCCGGCGCGCCCGTCGTGGGCTGGCCGGAAGACTGGGTCTGGGCCCAGACGTTGCCGCTTTCGGGCTGCAGGCCTTCGGGATTGTTGAAGCGGGCCAGCGCGATCGCGCCCACCACCTGGGTCAAGCCGTTGGAGTAGCTGGCCACCAGGTTGCCATTGGTCGAGATGGTCACACCGGTGTAGTCGCCGCTGGGATTGCCGTTGGCCGTGATCTTGGGACTGAAGTCGCTGCCGTACTGGGTGACATTGCCGCCGCCGTAATTCATGGCGACGGACAGGGGCAGCGCCGGCGAGCTGGTTCCCGTGGGGAACGTATAAGTGACAGTGACGGGCGCGGTGGGATTGGTCAGCGTGCCCGACGAGTTGAAGGTCAACTGCTGGGGAGCTCCCGCAACACCCCCGACGCTCATGGCATTGCCGTCCATGTAGTAGTAGACGTTGTAGACGCTGCTGCTGCCCGACGAGGCCGACTTCACGAAGTACTCGATCATCTGGTGCGAGTTGCCCAGGGAGTCGTACACCGTGGTCGGGACCGAGTTGGTGTAGGTCGTCGAATCGTTGGGATTGAAGGTGCTGGGCAGCGCGGAGGCCACGCTGTTGGGAATCGAAGACGATAACGTGCCCGTGCCGCCGCTGGCCGTATAGGAATTGCCCGCCGAGTCCGTATACGTGCCGTTTGCCGCTGCCGTCGTGGCCGCCGCGTCCGTATAGAGCGTGGTGGTGCTGCCGCTGACCTTGTAGTAGTAGGTCGAGGAAACACCGCCAGTGGTCAATATGACCGAACCGACGCCGTTGGCGCCGAAAGGCGTCGCGTTGGCATTCAGGTTGGTCTGCACGCCAACCGTGGTGGTGGCCGCCGGCAGCATGTTGCCCTGGGGAATCTTGATCGGCTGCAAGTTGGCGCCGACGGCGGCAGCGGTAAAGGTGCTGTTGGCCGGATAACCCATGACCTGCATGCCGTTGCTGGCATTGACCAGGTCGAAGTTCGAGTCGACGTTGAGCTGGCCGTTGCGCGAGTAGAAGGTGTTCCCGGCGGTGTCCTGCAAGACGAAGAACCCCTGCCCGGCGCCGTTGATGGCGACGTCGTACTGCCCGCCGGTGGTGCTGATGTCGCCCGAAGAATAATCCTGGATGACGTTCGCCACCCCGACGCCCAGGCCTACTTGCGAGCTGGCGTAGACATCGGCGAAGGCGATCGAAGACCCCTTGTAGCCCACCGTCTGGGAGTTGGCGATGTCGTTGCCGATCACGTCCAGGTTTTGCGACGCGGCATTCAGGCCGCTAAGTCCTTGTCCGAAGCCCATGTGTATCTCGCTTAGAAGGTATGCGTAAGGTGACGACGCGGCTCGAACCGCCGCGCCGCGTCTGGTATTAAATGGAAGCGCTGTCGTCGGTCGTGGAGAAGACCTTGTACACGCCCGACAGGGAAGTCGTGCCGGCCGTTCCCAGATTCAGCACCGGGCCGCCGGAGGTATACGCCACGCTGCCGACCTGGCCGAAGGTCAGCGGGTTGACCGTGACCGCGTTGCCGTTGGCGTCGGTCGCCGTGACCGTAAAGGAATACGAGCCGTTGGTAGCCGCGGTGCCGGTGCTGCTCTTGCCGTCCCAGTCGTAGCTATAAATCCCGGCGCTCATCGAGCCCAGATTGACGGTGTTGACCACGGCGCCGCTGGCGTTGGTGATCTTCACCTGCACGTTGGACGCAGCGCCCGTCAGGTTGATGCCGAAAGGCGTGGTCACGGTAGACCCCGTGGTCGAGTCCGTGCCCAGCAGGATCGAGTTACCCTGCACCAGCACGCTCTTGCCGATGAAGGAAGTCGCGTCGATCGACTGCGACAGGCCCATCTGCGAGCTGATCGACTGCAGGGTCGTGTTCAGGTTGGTGATGCCCTCGACCGTGGAAATCTGCGCCAACTGCGAGGTCAGCTGCATGTTGTCCATCGGGCTGCTGGGATCCTGGTTCTGCAACTGAGTGGTCAGCAGCTTGAGAAACTGGTTTTCAATGCTCTGCGCGCTGGAGGCATTGTTGGCCGAGCTCAGCGCCGAAGTGTTGCTGGCATTGGTCACTGCGGAAGTGGTCGTCATGAACGCTGTCCTTGTTTAGCGGGATCCGGCCGTCACTGACCGATGGTCAGCGTCTTGGCCATCAGAGTCTTGGCTGTATTGAGCACCTCGACGTCGGCCTGGTAGGAGCGCGAGGCAGAGAGCATGTTGACCGTTTCGGCCACCGGGTTGACGTTGGGCATGGTCACGTAGCCCTGCGCGTTGGCCATGGGGTTGTTCGGGTCGTAGATCTGTTTCATGGGAGTCGGATCTTCCACGACGCCAGCCACCTTGACGCCGCCGATCTCCTGCCCCAGCGCTTGCCCCGCGGGCGGGTTGACCTGGAACACGACCTGGCGGGCGCGATAGGGTTTGCCATCCGGGCCGACCGCGCTGTCGGCGTTGGCCAAGTTGCTGGCCGCGACGTTCATGCGCTGCGACTGAGCCGTCAACGCTGAACCCGCGATGTCGAAAATGCTTAAGAGAGACATGGATCAGGGCTCCGGGATCAGCTTTGCTGGATGGCTTGCTGTAGGGTTTTCATATCGATAGAAAGCAGCTGCAGGCTGCTTTCATAGTGCATGGTGTTGTCGGCGAACTGGACACGCTCCATGTCCATGTCGACCGTGTTGCCGTCGATGCTGGGCTGGTACGGCAGCCGATACATCATGTCGATGTCCGAAGGCATGACCGCCTTGCCCGGTATGTGCCGCGGCGAGGTTAGCGTCAAATTGGTGTTGGCCAGCTTCATGCGCTGGTCCATGGCGTTCGTCATGGCCGTTTTGAAGTCGAAATCCCGAGCCTTGTAGTCGGGTGTATCGGCATTGGCGATATTGGAAGACAATACTTCCTGACGCTGCTCGCGCAACGCGATGGCCTGCTGCAAAAAGCCGAAATCCTGGGAAAGCCGGTCGATCATGCCGTTACCCCTCGGCCGCTGATGATGGAAAGATCATAGGTTTCGGTCATCCTTAATAATCAATCAAATAGACCGTTATTTCCGAGTCAATTCCGTTCTTGTGCGACGGCGTGCGCTTTTACAATTTCAGCCATGGATCGCATGCGCGCACGTCCCTGGCTCAATCGACGCCGCCTCGCCCCCCCAACGGGGTGGGCCGGGCTGGTTTTTGGCGCTTGCCTGATCGCATCGGCCGTTTTGCCCCGCCCGAGCCAGGCCCAGGCGGCTCCGGCGCAGGCGGCCCACGCCTGGCAAGATCCCGCGGCCCTGAGCGCCGCCGCCGAGAAATACCTGCGCGCCCAGTTGGCTTCGATCCCCGGCATACCGACCGTCGCCATGGATCCGCCACAGACCCAAAATCTGGCAGCGTGCACCGAACTCTTCCCCTTCATACCCGAACCTGTACACATTCGCCCCAGGATGTCGGTGGGCGTGCGCTGCGCCGCGCCGCAGACCTGGACTACCTTCGTCCAGGCAACGGTGAGCATTGCCGGGCAGTACTACGTGGCCGCCCATCAGTTGGGCATGGGCCAGATCCTGCGATCGGACGACCTCGTCGCCCACAAGGCCGACCTGGCCGCCCTGCCCGCCGATGCCGTGCTCGATCCAAGCCAGGCAATCGGCATGAAGTTGGCCTCGGCCATGATGGCTGGGCAAATGTTGCGCACCGACAACTTGCGCAGCGCCATGTACATACAGCGCGGCCAGTCCGTTCAGCTGGTCGTCAATGGCCAAGGATTCCGGGTCAGCACCCAGGGCAAGGCCATGACCAGCGCAGGCCCGGGCGAGCGCATTCAGGTGCGCAATGCCAACGGGCAGGTCATCAGTGGCGTCGTGAGCCGCTCGGGCGAGGTGGACGTTCCTCTTTGATATTGCTAGATTCCCATTTGTAACTAAACTGTTCGATTTGAAGGGTTGTACAACGGTCGGTTCCGCAGCCTAAAGTTGCGCGAACTGTCGCCGTTACAATAAGCATGAACGGAGGGCGGCTGATATTGGCTGCCAGCGCAGTACCCGCCGCGCAGTCCCGGAGAACACCTTGAAAATCACCAACACGACCGTAACCACCCCCGCAGGGGTTGTTGTCCGCACCGACGTTACCCGCCCCCAGGGCAGCGGTAGCTCGGGTTCGGCCGTGTCCGCCACCAGCAGCTCACAAGTCGACCTGAGCCCCGCTTCGCAACAGTTGCTGGCTCTGCAGAACGACGACCACGATATCGACACCAATCGCGTGCAGACTATTCGCGACGCCATCGCGTCCGGGCAATACACGGTCGACCCCAGCCGCATCACGGACGGCCTGATCGCCAGCATTCAGGAATTGCTGAAGTAGTCCACCTGGCCTAGACTGGCGGCATCTCTCTTTTTTGTGCGCTACACGCCATGATCACATCGCTGCAACAATGCCTCGAGCGCGAAGCCGAGCTCATCGAGGCATTCATCGCCGCCCTTGCAGACGAAACCCTGGCCCTGCTCGACCGCAAAGCCAACGAGGCGCTCATCAAGGCTGCGCAGGCCAAGGAAACCCTGGCCAACGATCTCATCGAACTGAATGCGCAAAGAGACGAAATCCTGGCCCAGATGGGTCTGCCGGACGGGCATGCCGGCACCGAACAGGCCGTCGGCCAGTTTCCTGAGCTCGGCGAGATCTGGGAACGGTTGTTGCGCCTGACCAAAGTGGCTCGCGACAAGAACGAGCACAACGGCATTCTGGTGCGCAGCAGCTTGCAGTACACCGAAAAGTCACTCGATGCCCTGCACAACATCACGTTGAAGGTCAGCCCTTCCCAGACTTACACCGCGCAGGGTCGCAGCGGCCAGCCGGGATACGGCGTGCGCAGCATCGTCGCCCGCTGACGGGCGAGCGTATACGACGCCTCACAAGAGATCGGCTGCGTCAAAATTCGAGCAGCCGCCCTATTCCGCCATCTCCAGCATCGCATAGCACTTCAGTAGCGCCGCGGACAGTAGCGCCGCGGAAGGCTTGCGACCGCCGCTTACCGCCTGCAAGAGGTGGCGTACGCTGGCGGCTTCGGATGTATTGAGCAGCTGCCAACAGGCGGCGCCCAGTTGGCACGCATACAAGGCCTGGCGCGACAGGGACTGCGCTCCGGCCGGCATCGACATGGCCGTCCAGGCTTGCACCATATGACGGAACGCCGGTTTGGCTTGCTCGGCCAACAACAGCCAGCGCGCGATCGTGCCCGCATCGGCCTGTGAAGCCTTCACATTGGTCAGGCCGTACACGTGATGCGCGACCTTACCGGTGCCGGGATCGACCAGTTTTGCGCTCACCATGCGCAGCAGCAACGCATCCTGCCCGCGCGCCGGCAGTTCGACTTCGGTACCGCCAGCCCATAGATCGAAAACGATCTCCCGGGTCTCGGATTGGGACATGCTCACGCGATCGCAAGGGATATAGCCCAGGCTTTTGGCCGCTGCCGACAAGGTGGTCGAGGTGTAATCCTGTATCACGCTCGCAGTCGCCGCACCGCGTGCCACCCATGCGATGCCCTGTTCGGACAGCGTATGGCACAGGCCGGCCGTGATCGTATCGATCAGGTGCACTTGCGGCACGCCCGCCAACTCCTCGCCCAGTGTCCTGGCGCGCGCCGCCAGCGCCTCGGCGGCGTTGTCGGAGATAGCTTCCTCCTGCGCATAGGCAGCGTGCGTGCCATGCGCCAGCATCAGTTGCGGCACCGGCGCCGCCAGCGCCATGCCTCGATCGCTCATCAGCAGCGTGGCGTGCAGCGTGCCCGTGGGCACGCCGTCGCCCTTCATGGCAGCCTTGCCATGCACGGCCAGCACATACCGTTCGCAGCTACGCGAGTAGACCCCTCGCACCAGTTCGATGCCGGCTTTGGCAATGGCTTCGGGCGCCGGCAATGCATCGCCGGATCCCGTCTGCCGCCAATTGGCGCGCGCCTGGGCGCAGGCCGGATCCGTGTCCAGCCACTCCATTGCTTTTTCCAGCTCGACTTCGGCACCGGCCTGCCGCGGCAACAAGGCGCTTGCCAGCATCTGCCTGCGACGCGAAGCATCGGCATTGCGGGTCTTGCCGCTCGCGCGCAGCAGCGATGCCATATCGCCCTCGCTAGGCGCGTACAAGGCAGAGGATTGGCTGGGCGTCGCCAGGGCACGGTCGACCAGCAGTTGCGCGTCGGCGACTTCCATGTCTTCAGGCACTTTCTGTCCAATGGAGACGTAATGGATAGGCAAGCGATGGCGTATCGCCGTATCCAGCGACGAGCCGATGCGCGTAGCTTCGTCGAGCTTGGTGATGATGCAGCCGGCCACATCGTCGCCGGCGCCGTTGCGATAGGAATGCGCCACTTCGTCGAGCGTATCGCCCTGACTGGCGGCATTGAGCACCAGCAAACGGCGTACCTGCCGGTCGGCCGAAGTGAGAAGCGCCGCCTGAAGCGCCACATTGCGATGCCGCTGGCTGATGCCCGTTGTGTCGATCAGGATGAACTTGCGGTTGCCCAATTGACCCAGTGCCTGCTTGAGCTCGTCGGCATCGCTTACCGAATGCGCGGGCACGCCCAGCAGGCGGCCATAAATCTGCAGTTGCTCGACCGCGCCAATACGGAACATGTCCGTGGTCAGCATCGCCACCTGCTCGCGCCCAGCCCGCGCCACGCAGCGCGCCGCCAGCTTGGCCAGGGTCGTGGTCTTGCCAACGCCGGTGGGTCCGACCAGCGCATAAACGCCGCCGTCGCTCAGGAACTCGTCTTCGCTGCGCAATACCGGCAGGTGCGTCACCAGTTCGTTGCGCGCCCAGACCATTGCCGCCTGTCGATCGCAATCGGCGGGCATGCGTTCAATCAAGGTCCGAACGATGGGCATGCTGAATCCCGCTTCGAGCAGCACGCGAAACAGCATGGCGTTGACCGGCTCGGCGCCCGGGCCGTTCGAACCGCCCCACAGCAGCCCATCCATGCGTGATTCGAGCGAACCGCGCAAAGCATTGATCGCCGCCTGCACCTGCATGCCCGCTTGATAGTTCGCATCCAAGGGCGGCGGCGGCGGATTCGCGGCGCCCGGCATTGGGGCGTCCGGCATGCGAGTCATGTCCGAAACCGGCGCAGGCGCGCTTTTCTTCGTTGCGGACCGCAGCTTGGATTTCTTCGGTTCAAGCTTGGGCGCGACCTCCGGCTTGGGCTCCAACGGACGCATGTGCGGCAGGTCGGCGGCTGGCGCGGATTCCGCTTGTTGAGTGCGCTTCGGTTTGATTCTTTCGGTGGAATCTTGCGCAGGCAACGGCTCTTGCCCGGCATCTTGCCGCGCTGCGGGTTGCTCCAATTTTTCCCGGGCCACGGCCTGATCCGCTTCGGGCGGTGCAGGTTTCGCGGCCCGCGCCGGTTCTTCGGCGGCTCCTTGCTGCGCGGTCCGCTGCTGTCTTGCCGCGGCGGCAGCGGCAGCATAAGCAGCTGCCATGGCCGGCCTCATGAGACGCGGCGGTGGTGCGAAGGCAGGCGGCTCGGGCAATGCGGGGGGACGGTAATCTGGTGTGGCGGCGGGCCTGACCACGGAAGGCACGGGTGCCTCCGACTGGCTCGCCATCTCGTCGGCATGCAGGCTGCTCGGCGTATCCAGCGTCGCCACGATTTCCACGCTGCCGTCGACGATGCGGTTGGAGACGATGAGCGCATCCTCTCCCAGCGCTTCGCGCACCTGGCGCAGAGCGTCTCGCGTGGTCGCACCTACGAATCGGCTCAGCTTCATTCGCCCGAACCTCCAATCAGAGCCGTGACGCGGACGACGCGCTCATCGGGAATTTCCGCATTGGACAAGACCCCCAGCTGCGGCAAGTGATGGCGCAGGAAGCGCGACAACGCCGCGCGCAGCGGCGGCGGTACCAGCAGCACCGGCGCATTGCCCTGCGCCTCCTGCCGCGCCACGCAGGCTTCGGTTTCGCGCAACAGCGTTTCGGCCAAGCCGGGTTCGAGTCCGCCGCTGGTCGTCATCGCCTGCATCAGTACGCGTTCGAGTTTCACGTCCAGCCCGATCACGCGCAAATCGCCATCGCCGGGGAACCACTGCTGCGTAATGGCGCGGCCCAGCGCGCGGCGCGACAGCGCGATCAGCTCGCCTACATCGGGCTGCCCGCCCGTATTGGCAGCCAATGCCGTCAAGCGCGGCGCATGCTCGTTGACGGTGTCGATGATGGTACGCATGTCGCGTATCGGCACTTCTTCGGACAAGAGGCCCTGCAGCAGCTTCTGGAAGGTGGTAAGGGAGATCGTCTTGGGAACGAAGTCCTCCACCAGCTTGGGAGACTCGCGGCCCAACCGTTCGAGCAGCTGCTGCACCTCCTGGCGGCCCAGCAGATTGGCGCCATGGCGATGCATGAGATGGTTCAGATGCGTGGCCACTACTGTACTGGCGTCGACCACGGTATAGCCCGCCACTTGCGCCTGATCGCGCAAGGCCACGTCAATCCACAACGCCGGCAGGCCGAAAGCCGGATCGGTGGTCGGCGTGCCTTTGATCTGCTGGCTCACGCCGCCCGGATCGATGGCGAGCCACTGGTTGGGAATCGACATGCCCCGGCCGATCTCCACCCCCGACAACAGAATGCGGTAATCATTGGGCTTGAGTTCCAGATTGTCGCGAATGTGCACCACCGGCGGCAGGAAGCCCACGTCCTGTGCGAACTTCTTGCGCAAGCTGCGGATGCGATGCAGCAGCTCGCCATTTTGCGCATGATCGACCAGCGGGATCATGCGGTAGCCCACCTCCAGGCCCAGTTGATCGACCATGGACACGTCGTCCCAGCTGGCTTCCGCCGCGGCGGCCTGGGCCTTGGCTTGCGCTTCCTGCGGCGCCTGGCTCAGGGTGGCCGCCTTGGCCAGGTCGCGCTTGCGTATCTCCCAGCCCAGGCCGCCCAGGATCGCCGCCAGCGTCAGGAAGGCAATGTGCGGCATATTGGGAATCAGACCCATGATGCCGATAATGCCCGCGGTCAGGAACAGCACGCTGGGGTTGGAAAACAGCTGCCCCAGCAACTGCTCGCCCACGTCCTCGCCGGTCGACACGCGCGACACCACCACACCGGCCGCGGTCGATATCACCAGCGCCGGAATCTGCGCCACCAAACCGTCGCCGATGGTCAGAAGCGTATAGGTCTTGCCCGCTTCGCCAATGGGCATGCCGTGCTGGGCCATACCCACGATCAGGCCGCCCAGAATGTTGATCACCATGATGAGCACGCCGGCGATCGCATCGCCGCGCACGAACTTGCTCGCGCCATCCATGGAACCGAAGAAATCCGCTTCCTGGGCGATCTCCATGCGCCGGCGCCGCGCGTCGTCCTCGCCGATCATGCCGGCATTCAGGTCGGCGTCGATGGCCATCTGCTTGCCGGGCATGGCATCCAAGGTGAAGCGCGCGCCGACTTCGGCGATACGCCCCGCACCCTTGGTGATGACGATGAAGTTGATGATGGTGAGGATGACGAAGACGACGATGCCGACAGCGAAATTGCCGCCCACGAGAAAGTGGCCGAAAGCCCCGATCACCTTGCCCGCGGCGTCCGGGCCGGCATGACCGTGCAACAGCACGACGCGGGTCGATGCCACGTTCAGCGACAGGCGCAGCAGCGTGGCAAACAGCAGCACGGTCGGAAAAGCCGCGAAATCCAGCGGCTTGCGCGTGAACATCGCCACCAGCAGGATCATCACCGACAAAGAGATATTGAAGGTGAAAAGCAGGTCCAGCAGGAAGGTGGGCAGAGGCAGCACCATCATGCCCAGCACCAGCAGGATCAGCGCAGGACCAGCCAGGAACCGCGCGTTCGC
>NZ_DASVMI010000135.1:0-72014 GCF_036384435.1 Dyella sp.
TCATCACGCGATTTCACGCTGCGCGTCACCGGCAGCGCTTCCTTGACGATTTTTTCCATCTCCGCCTCGATCTTGACCAGGTCGTCAGGCGTAAAAGGACGCTCATAGGCGAAGTCGTAATAGAAGCCGTTGTCGATCACCGGGCCAATGGTGACCTGCGCGCCGGGGTACAAACGCTGCACGGCCTGCGCCAGGAGATGCGCGGTGGAATGGCGCAGGATGTCCAGCGCTTCCGGACTCTTCTCCGTGACGATCTCAAGGCTGGCGTCATGGTCGATGGCAAAACCGGCATCAACCAACCTGCCATCGACCTTGCCCGCCAGAGTAGCCTTGGCCAGGCCCGCGCCAATGGAGGCGGCGACATCCTGCACCGTCACCGGGTGCTCGAAAGGGCGTTTGCTGCCGTCGGGTAGCGTGATCTGGATCATGAGAGTTACCTGATATGTAGCTCGGTGCCCGGTTTCCAATGGGCACCGACATGCGTTTCGGGAAAATCGGGCGCTTGAAGGCAGCCACAAAAAAAGGCGCCACTGCGCCCTTAGATGAAAAATACGAGGCGTGGCGGACGGTGCTAGGGAAAGGTCGTAGTTGCCATGTCGCACACTCGGCCGGCGCATTGACGCGGGCCACCTTGATATCCGCAGCTTCAGAATGAGGGAAAACTAATTTACAGTCGCCGGACTGTCAATCCGGCAAAGGAGATGCCCGGCCCAGATCAAGGTTCGCTCGGACCGGGCTTGTCATACATTATTTCATGCCGGTCAGCGCCCAGGCATACCGCCTTGGCTGGACTTGGGCTGGGCGGAGACGACCGGAATAGACAGCGGCACGCCTTCGGCTCCCGCATAGAACACCAGCAGCATGGCAGACTGGTCACCGGTATAGCCTCGGTGAGCAGCGTGCACCATCTCACCCATGGCTTCGCCCGCCCGAAGCCGACGCTTGCTGCCATCAGCGCGCTTTTCGACCGTCAACTCACCGGACAGCACATAAGCGGCATTGATCACGGGATGCTCATGCCAGGACAACCGGCTGTGCGGAGGTATGAAAATGCGCAGCACCGACACCTGCGGCTGCCCTGCCGGGTAGGCACGATACAAAGCCCCATCCCAAGACCGCGACGACTGAAGCAGTGTTTCCGATACCACCTCTGCGGCATGAGCTTGCGAAAACCATCCCGCCAAGCAAAACCATCCCATGCACGATATCCATGGCAACTTCCTGTTCACGACAATCTCCGTAAGCGCCTATCGGCGCGAGAGACTTCAGTCTCCAGACTTGACCACACGCAGGATGTCAGTGATTTCCCATGAATTCTGTCCGTTCTCACCTGAGAGCGGCCTATTAGGGCGGCTCATTCCAGACATTCCGCGCGGTGATTCAGAACGGCTTGGCTAACACCAGGTAGATCACACCCAGCACCAAAAGGATCGGCAGTTCGTTGAGCCAGCGCAGCGACCTGGCTTTCGGCAACGCCCCCCCGGCCATGGAGCGTTTGAGCATGCGTCCCGTCCAGACGTAGAACGCCAGCAGTAGCACGACTAGTCCCAGCTTGGCATGCAGCCAGCCGCCGCTGATGTGAAACGCTAACCACAGCACTAATCCACAGATGAACGCCAGACCGAACATCACGTGGCCGAATTTGTACAGTCGGCGCCCCATCAGTTCCAAGCGCCCGCGCACCGCCGGCTCCTGCCCTGCCTCGGCCAGATTGACCAGTATCCGCGGCAGGTAGAACACCGCCGCCACCCAGGCCATCACAAACAACACGTGCAGACTCTTGACCAGGAAATAAGCCATTAGATGCTCCGGCACTGAAAACAAAAACGGCGCGAACCCAAGGGCCGCGCCGTTTTTACGGTATTGGTGGGCGGTACAAGGATCGAACTTGTGACCCCTACCATGTCAAGGTAGTGCTCTACCGCTGAGCTAACCGCCCGTGAGCTGCACAGAATAGCAAGGGTAGAAACGGTACACAAGGGTTTCACCGAGGCTTCAATGCAGACCTGGGCGATATGTCGGCAGGGGGCGCAAGGGCGCCCAGTCAAGGCAGATCGAAAATCTGTGCATGCAGCTTCGAAACCTCGGTACTTGCGAGCACTGGCGTCCATGCCCACGCCACTACACGCTTCCCGTCCTTCGATCAGCTCCCCCGCAACGCCTGGTTGCGCAGCTTGTTGATCTCATCGCGCAACCGGGCGGCTTCTTCGAATTCAAGGTTCTCTGCGTGCTTGTACATCTGGGCCTCGAGTTTCTTGATGGCGCTGGCTGCCTGCCCTGAGCTCATTGCGGCGTACTCGGCGCCTTCGTCAGCCACCATGGCGGCCTTGCCGCGCGCTCCCTTGCCACGCCCGCGACCGCCGGCTCCTTCGCTGCGCGCACCTTCCATGATGTCGGCGATACGCCGAACGACCGATTGCGGGATGATGCCGTGCGCCTCGTTATAAGCCACCTGTTTTTCACGACGACGCTGGGTTTCGTCCATGGCCGCCTTCATCGACCGCGTCACATTGTCGGCGTATAGGATCGCCTTGCCCCGCACGTTGCGCGCCGCGCGGCCGATAGTCTGAATCAGCGAACCGGTCGATCGCAAGAAGCCTTCCTTATCGGCATCCAGGATCGCCACCAACGAAACCTCCGGCATGTCCAGGCCCTCGCGCAACAAATTGATGCCCACCAGCACGTCGAACTCACCCAGGCGCAAGTCACGGATGATTTCCACGCGCTCGACCGTTTCGATGTCCGAGTGCAAGTAACGCACCTTGACGCCATGCTCGCCTAAATATTCGGTCAGATTCTCGGCCATGCGCTTGGTCAAGGTGGTGACCAGCACGCGGTCACCCATCGCCACACGCTTGTGGACTTCGCCCAGCAGATCATCGACCTGGGTGCGCACTGGTCGCACCTCGACTTCCGGATCGATCAGGCCAGTGGGACGCACCACCAATTCAACGATGGAATCGCCGGATTTTTCCAGCTCGTACTTGGCCGGCGTAGCCGATACGAAGATCGAGCGCGGTGCGCGCCGCTCCCATTCCTCGAAACGCAACGGACGGTTATCCATCGCCGATGGCAAGCGAAAACCAAATTCCACCAGTGTTTCCTTCCGAGAACGGTCGCCTTTATACATGGCGCCCAACTGCGGAATGGTCACATGCGACTCATCGACTACCAGCAAGGCATCGGGAGGCAGGTAATCGAACAACGTCGGCGGCGGTTCGCCTGCCGAACGGCGCGTCAGGTGACGTGAATAATTCTCGATGCCCTGGCAGTAACCGACTTCGGCCATCATCTCCACGTCGAAACGCGTGCGCTGGTCCAGGCGTTGGGCTTCAACCAGCTTGTTTTCCTTAAAGAGATACTCCAGGCGATCCTTGAGTTCATCCTTGATGGTATCAATGGCGTTGAGCACGCTTTCACGCGTGCTTGCGTAGTGCGTCCGTGGATAGACCGTGTAGCGAGGCACCTTACGCAAGGTCTCACCGGTGAGAGGGTCGAACAACGAAAGATTTTCCACTTCGCCATCGAACAGCTCGATGCGTAGAGCCTCCGTTTCCGACTCGGCCGGGAATACGTCGATAATCTCGCCACGTACCCGATAGGTGCCACGCCGCAATTCCAATTCGTTGCGCGTGTATTGCAATTCGGTAAGCTGCCTGATCAGCGCACGCTGCTCGATGTGTTCGCCACGCGCCAGAATCAGGCGTAGCGACAGGTAATCCTCCGGATCACCCAAGCCGTAGATCGCCGACACGGTCGCCACGATCAAGGAGTCCTTGCGCGACAACAAAGCCTTAGTCGCGGCCAGGCGCATCTGCTCGATGTGATCGTTGATCGAGGCGTCTTTCTCGATGAAGGTATCGGACGCCACCACATAAGCTTCGGGCTGGTAGTAATCGTAGTAGCTGACAAAGTATTCCACCGCGTTATGCGGGAAAAACTCCTTGAATTCGCCATAAAGCTGGGCAGCCAGGGTCTTATTGGGTGCCAGCACAATGGTCGGACGCTGGATCCTCTCGATCACATTGGCGATCGTGAAAGTCTTGCCCGATCCGGTCACGCCAAGCAAGGTCTGTGAGGCAAGACCGGCCTCGAATCCTTCGGTCAGGCGCTCGATGGCCGCCGGTTGATCGCCGGAGGGCTTGTATGGAGAAACGAGCTCGAAACGGTCAGTCATGCCGATGGAGATGAGGTCAGATAGGGCATTTTAAATCACCCCTGCTGACACAGAGTGTCAGCAGGGAATGAAGACAACCGATTGTCCGCACCGGCGTCGCCGATCTGCCACTTTGTCCATCCTGTCAAGCTTTCACCGCCAAGGACCATCGGATGCGGCCTCAACGGGTCGGCGGCATGACCCTCCTGGGAGCCCTTATCGGTATCTCCATCATCGCCTTATTGAGCTGCGTCGCCATGCCTGCATGGAATCGGATGCTGGTCAGGCATCGCCTGAGCAGTGCCCAGGGCGATCTACTAAGCAACCTGGCGTTCGCACGCGCCACCGCAGTCAACCGGGGTCGGACCATCATCGTTTGCCCATCCCTGGACGGTCATCAGTGCGCAGCCGCAGGTTGGCAATCAGGCTGGATCATCGGCCATGCCAGATCCAGCACTTCTCAGGCATCCGGGCGCATGGATGGCCCACCATTGCGTGTCGAGTCCGCGCACCGCGGACTCATCATCAGCGCCACATCCGGGCGCTCCCATATTCAGTTCCGACCGGACGGGAGCGCCATGGGCAGCAATATTACGCTCACATTGTGCGCTCGAGCCGCCCCTCATGGGCTCACGGTGATCGTGGCCAATTCCGGTCGCATTCGGGCCGGTCGACATGCAGTTTGTCCGTCTGATTGATAGCCTGCATGTTCCCCGCCCAATCCACACCATGACAGGACTGGCGTGTTTGCAGGCATACAGCGCCGTGGCGAATCGCGCCCAGGCCATCACACGAGGCCTTGCCGCCGATCGACAACATTGCATCCGCTTTCCGCGGATTCGCCTCCTGTTGTAACTGCAAATAGGGCCTCAGCTGACCACCCGCCTCGCGGTGGGAGAGGTCAAGGATGACTTGAGCGTCAAGAATATAGGGCACCCAATGCCCATAGTAAAAATCAGCTGGAGTTTCCCCCAACATCACCACGCTGTCCGGCAGGCGCTTCTCAACGGCTGAAGCCATCGCCATAAGATCGTAGGTCACGCGACGATCTGCCGAAAACTCCCAATCGCGCCGGATGAGCCGGCCGTCGCGCAGCACCATGACAGCCAGGACCGCCACGCATGCCAACAGAGCCGGATGACGCCACTTGCGTGACCAGTGCTGCGACTGGCATTCAACCAGCACCACCGCAGCGCACGCCAGCATGCCACCCAGTATTGGCGCGATGAAATACTGGCTCAGCTTGAATCCGCCGTAAGGGAAATTGCGTACCACCATGGCCGCCAGCGCCAAGCCATAAGCGACCAGGATCGCCGTCTGCATGGCCTGAATCACCTTGCCTACCAGATGGCGCGACAGCACGCGCCAACTCAACACCAGGATCGCTGCGGCAGCAAGCGCCATCGCCACCCCCGCATACATGTTTCCGTCGCGCTCGGACGCATCAGCATGACTGAGATCATGCGCGGCGACGAACGCATGCCAGGAACCGGCCGCGGCCCATGGGAACAGGCAACACGCCAAGCCAATCTCCAGCAGCATCCAGGCCCAGGCAACCATGCAGCCCCGCACACCCCATAGGCGAATCGACGCCAGTATCGCCAAGCCCCGCATAAATCCCACGAACAATAGCAATTCCGGATACGTGGACATCAGTCCACCAATCAACAGCACGGCCGCCAGCAGGAAGGTCCTGCGACGGGGCATCATGAACAGCCCCACGTAGCCGGCCGCGGCCGGCAGAGTCATCAGATTGGGAAAATTGGAATTGATGGCGACGAAGAGCAACGTCGGACAGATGAAAGCCAGCGCAAGCAACATCAACCAGTCACGCCTGCGGACTGGCTCAGCCTCCGGCGGCACGAATATGAGCAAGGACAACAGGCTCGCGATCAGACCTGCCGCTTGAAGGCCGTTATAGAGATAGATCGGATCACGCCCAGCCCATGCACTCAAGAGTGCGAGAAATCCCTCCGAACCGACCCTTGGCTCGATGGCACCCTGACCGAAGTACATCCGGGCCAGATAAAACGCGGGATGCGCGGGATCGAAATCCGCAGCGCCGTCGAAGGCATGCCCCAGCATGTAACGCGCATTGATCGTGAAATAGATCGAATCGGTATTTCTTGAGCCATCGAAGGTCACCACGTTCTGCAGCATGGGCAGATTGATGACCACAATGAGCAGCAGGGCCAGCGCCGCAGCCATTGCCAGTCGCCACGCTTCGGCCATCAACAGGTTTTTCGCCTGTATGCGCACCTGCCTGCAAAACCACAACGCCAAGCCTGCGCCAACACACGCAGCTAACAGCCAGTACGCGGCGGATGTCATCGGAACCAGTATCTGCGCTGCCCTGCAAATGAGGAGCACCAACGACAAACCGATCGCCAGGCCCATGCCTACTGATCGAACACCTTGTCGAAATCCAAGCAGGATGGCGATAGGCCAACCAAGCGCGAAAGGCAACGCCGAACCGACAAACAGCGCGTAAAGAAAGAACCAGTTCAAAGACATATCCATTCCTTGGGTTGCACAAGCACAGCCTTAGCGCCAAGTCCAAACCCATAGGTTAAGACGCGCACGCGATGCTGAAAACATCCGGCCGCCCGGATCGCGAGAACAATTGATACGTCGAGTTAAACCGAAAGCGCACTCACCGGCACTCACGGGCCAATCCAAATGTGATTGATTCTCATTTTACTCCCGTGATGACCCGCAGAGCGCCCAATGACTGACCCGATCCATTCCTTCAGAACCAGCCTCATCGAGCCGTTGCCATTCGTCTATCGCCTGGCCGGCGCAACATTGCTCGCCATCGGCACTCCGCTTGCGGCGCAGGAGGCCGTCACGCTATCACCTGTCGCGGTCCAGGGGACGGTGCGGGCGTCTCGTATGGACAGCCCTGATCAACAGGCCCAGGTCAGCAAGACCGGAACGAAACTCGCCGACATTCCTGGCAGCGTACAGGTGATTCCGCGTGACCTGATGACCGAACAAGGCGCGGGCATGCTGCGGGACGTGATCGCTGATGCCAGCGGCGTCAACACAGGCGGCCAGGACTCAAAAGGATATTTCGATCATTTCCTGATCCGCGGCCTGAATGCGCAGATCTACAGTGATGGATTTTCCGATGGCGATCAGTTGAGTGGCCTGTCGCACTCACTCAACGGCGTCGAGCGTATCGAAATCCTGGAAGGTCCCGGCTCTGCCCTGTTCGGCTCGGGTGCTCCCGGAGGCACCATCAATGTCGTGCACTTCGCGCCCGCTTCGGTGCTGCATTACGGCGCAAGCGTACAGGTCGGATCTTTCGGCAGTCTGGTCAACAGCGACTACATAACCGGCCCGACCGGCGTCGATGGCCTGGATTACCGTGTCGATGCCGTGTTTTCGCACACCGATGGTTTTCGCGACCTCGACGGACGCGACCAGGAAATTCGCCCTGATCTCCGTTGGCGCTGGGCAAACCACGTCACCGACTTCTCGCTCGATGCACGGCGTATCCATGAGACACCCGATTCCTACGGCCTGATCTATCAAAACGGGGTACCCATCCGTGATGTATCGATCGATGCCAAATATTCCTCGCCATTCGCCATGGCGCACTCAAAAGTACTGCGTCCCATCTTGACTGATCAGTGGACCATCAACGACCTGCTTACCATCAATAACCGGCTCTCATTCCTACGCCGGAGCCTGAATGTGGTCGTCAACGGCGACAGTGCCAGCACCAAGATCAGCAACGGCCAGGTCGTCGCTCGCCAGTTACGCCAGCAGGATGATCGCAGCACCAGTTTCGACTATCAGCTTGAACCCCTGTGGCACTTCGCTACCGCAAACATTCACCACAGCTTGCTGACCGGTCTGCAGTTCCAGCGCCAGACGCTGGCATCGCAGCGGACCACGGCGGACCTGCCCAATATCCCCGACGCCTTCCATCCGGTGGCACCGGAATGGTCACTGGCCGATATCGATTTTCTCTGCGATGCCAAGCACTCGTGTGACCATGATCGACTCTCGGCCAAGTATTACGGTATCTATCTGACCGACCAGATCGACCTGAGCGACAAGCTCGAGCTACGCGCCGGCGTTCGCGAGGATCACTGGGATACCACCTTGCTTCCACTCATTACCGTACCCGGACGCTTCGGTACCGATGGCAGACCCTTGCTTGGAGGCATGACCGATCGCCGCCATGACACACCCTTCAACTGGAACCTGGGCGCGCTATACAAACTGACCGATTGGATGTCGCCCTATGCGGGCATTTCCAGTAGCCATCTGGCGAACTTCAACTCCGAGAATACACAGAACGGTGTGGGGGCCCCGGAGTCCGCGCTGCAATACGAAGTGGGAATCAAGTTCAACATGCTGGCCGATCGTATCGTGTTCAACGCTGCCGCCTTCGACGTCAAGCGCAACCATGTCGCCGCCGCGACCACGTTGAACGGCATTGAGACCGTGGTATTCGATGCACAGAAGACCCGTGGCTTTGAAGCTTCCATGGACGCCGCGCTTTCCGACTCGTGGCATCTGCTGGCGAACATGACGCACCAGGACGCTTTTATTACCGATAACCCGCAGGGCATCACATCTGTAGGCCATCGCCCACAAGGAGCGCCCAACCTGCTTGGCAATCTATGGACCACCTATCGCTTTGCCATCGGCGGTCTGAGCGGCTTCCAGATAGGCGCCGGACTGAACCATCAGTCGCACAGTTATAGCGACCTGACCAACGTCAACGGCATCCCAGGCTACACGATTGCCCAGGGCATGCTGGGTTTCGACACCCCCCGCTGGGGTATCGACCTGAACATGCACAACCTGACCAATAGGCGCTATTTCATTGCAGCCAATGGTGCTGGCGCGTATGTAGGCGAACGTAGGATCACCATGCTGACGGTGCACGCGGATTTTTGATGATTCGTTTCGCAAACCGTGTACGGTCATGGCGTACGGATTGGGGACTACATCGCTAAGCGCACCACTACGGCATCTGACGACGGCGCGACTGAAGTCACTACCTGCGACTAGATGAACGTCGCGGCGGGAGAGCCAGCCATGTGACGCGCTTTTGACCTTAAATGAACCATTTTTCGGCATGATATGAACACATGCCAGCGTCAGTATGGGATGTACGGCATCCATCGCAGACATGCCAGGGCATCAGCCGCCAAACAAATCTACAAGGAACGACCATGAAATTTCGCAAGTCCATCGTTGCACTGGTATTGATCGCCCTACCGCTGCTGGCCCATGCCTCCTGCGACACGGTCAAATCCGATATCGATGCCAAACTCAAGGCGAAAAACCTTGACAATTACAGCCTCGACGTCGTTTCGGCCGATCAGGCGGATAGCAGCGGCGGCAAGGTCGTCGGACACTGCGGAGGCACGAAGGCCATCGTGTACACCCGTGGACAGTCCAAGGCGAGCAGCGACGACTCAGGCAAGGCATCATCGTCGCCCGCGCCAGCGTCATCGACTCAGAGCGGCGGCTGATCACCCGACGAATTTGCAGCGCTTGCCGAAACGCTGAAACAAAAAAAGGCCTACACGAAGGTAGGCCTTTCGAATTTGGCGCCCGAAGTTGGACTCGAACCAACGACCCCCTGATTAACAGTCAAGTGCTCTAACCGGCTGAGCTATTCGGGCGGGGTGAGCTGCATAGTTTGCGTAATGGGCTGGGGCCTGTCAAGCGGCCCCAGCCATGGCGAAAAGCTCAGCCAGCCAGTACCTTGTAGCAAGGCACGTAGGCGCTGCCGCCAGGCAGCTTCATGCGGTGCTGGACCACGAAGGCTTTCAGCAGTTCGTCCAGGGCACGCATGATGCCGGCTTCGCCATCGATCTCGAATGGCCCGTGCTCCTCGATGGCTCGGATACCCTCTTCCTTGACGTTTCCGGCCACGATGCCGGAGAACGCGCGACGCAGGTCCGCGGCCAGTTCATGGCGCGGACGGTCGCGATGAATGGCTAGGCCGCGCATGGCCTCGTGGGTCGGGCGGAATGGCATCTGGAAGGCAAACGGGATGCTCAGCGACCAGTTGAAGAAGAACGCGTCCTTGTTGTCCAGGCGGTAGTTGCGCACCTTTTCAATGCCACGCACCATCGCACGTGCCACGGCGGCCGGATCGTCGACGATGATCTGGTAGTGCTGGGCCGCTTCGTCACCCAGAGACAGGCGCAGGAAGCGATCGATCTGTTCGAAATAGGCCGCCGACTGCTTCGGGCCGGTCAGGATCAGCGGAAACGGAATGCCCGCGTTGTCCGGATGCAGCAGGATGCCCAACAGATACAGGATTTCTTCGGCCGTCCCCACGCCGCCCGGGAATACGATGATGCCGTGGGAGATGCGCACGAAGGCTTCCAGGCGCTTCTCGATGTCCGGCATGATCACCAGGTGATTGACGATCGGATTCGGCGACTCGGCTGCGATGATGCCGGGTTCGGTGATGCCGATATAGCGGTTGTGCTTGCGGCGCTGCTTGGCATGGGCGATCGTAGCGCCTTTCATCGGCCCCTTCATCGCACCCGGGCCGCAACCTGTGCAGATATCCATGCCGCGCAGGCCCAGCTGGTAACCGACCTGCTTGGTGTATTCATACTCGTCGCGCGAAATCGAGTGACCGCCCCAGCACACCACCAGGTTCGGATCGATCTGCGGCTTGAGGATACGTGCGTTGCGCAGGATCTCGAACACGGCATGGGTCAGACCCACGGTGTCGTCAAGGTCGAAGCCGCCCTGCTCGAGCTGCGTGGACACGTAAACGATGTCGCGTACCACAGCCACTAACAGTTCATTGATACCGCGGATGATCTGGCCGTCGACGAAGGCCTGAGCGGGCGCATGGGAAAGCTCGATCTTGATGCCACGGTCCTGCTGCAACACCTGGATATCGAAATCGGGGTATTGCTCGAGAATGCCGCGTGGATCATCGCTCATGCTGCCAGAGGTCAGCACGGCCAGCGCACAGCGGCGCAACAGCATGTGCATGCCCGAACCGCTGGCGTCGCGCAAGCGGGCCACTTCGTTACGGGAAAGAATATCCAGGCCACCGGCGGGCGAAATACGCGCGCTGACGGTGCCGGGGCGGCTGCTGGTCTTGCCAGCGTGTACTGCACTCATCGATCTGTCTCCTAAGAGCCGCGCCCTCGCGGCTTCGATGTCCGTGGCTTTTCTTTGGCGGACCGCCTAGCTTCCCGTGCCCACCCCCTCGGGGTCAAGACAAAAAAAGACCGGTGCCTGGTGGGGCACCGGTCCTTGGGACAAACCCTTCGCAAGCTTTTGCTTAGAAGGTGTACTTCAGGGTCAACAGAACTGACCAGCGCTGAGCGAGGTCGTCGTTGTTGTTGATGTAGGTGGGAATCGGCAACGGCTGATAGTTGTTCTGACCGCCCTGGCTGTAGTTGGTACAGCCAGCACGGCCGCCGCAATTGATGTTGTAGATATATTTGCCGGTCGCCGGATCGACGCCTGCGTAGTCAGCCAGCGCACGACCACCGGGGAACGCCACTCGCTTCTCGATACCCCAATGCTTATTGAGCAGGTTCGTGAAGTTGTAGACATCCAGGCGCACAACGCCCTTGTTGCCCTTGAAGATGCCCGGCACTTCCTGGCTGAAGCTCAGGTCGATCTGGTTGATCCAGCCAGCACGATCGCCGTTACGCGACGCCACTTTGCCCTGGTGATCACGCAGATAGTCGTTCTTCTGGATGTAGTTGTAGAACGACTGCACCAATGCGGGGTCGGCCGCCGTGAATTTGCCGTTCTTGTCGAACGAACCGAAAATCACGTCGCCCTGGCGCGGGATATAGGCCAGGTCGTTGCTGTAGCCATCGCCATTGGCATCGTTGCCGAACACCCAGCTATACGGGGAGGCCGAGTGGCCGTCGTAGAAGATGCTGGCGCTGGTGGTGTAGTCGCCGAAGAACCGATGCTGCCAGTTCAACGACGCGATCACGCGACGCGGGACCGAATAGTTCGACGTGCTGGCCGCGTTTTCGTTGGAGTTGTAGACGTAGTTGTTGCTGTAGTTGGAGTTGGCGACGGAGGACGTACCCGGGTTCACTTCCGTCGAACGGCTCCAGGTGAAGCCGATCATGCCCGACCAGTCATCCGAGAACGGCTTCTTCAACGACAACGCGATGCTGTCGGCCGTGCCCTTGCTGCTGTTGGCCAGGTTGATCGAGGTGCCGGAGAACGCCGGGTTGGCGCCCGCACGCGGCGTGGCCTTGAGGTTAGCCGCCGTGATGCCCGGATCGGTCAGGTTCTTGTAATACGACACACGGCCGTCCGGCAGCACGTGCTGCGGAGCGCCCAGGTTGATGTTCTGGAACCAGATCGCGTTGCGCTGATCGATGTGCTGGTAGTCAGCCGTCGCGACCAGGCCCCACCACGGCAGCTCCTTGTCGAAGCCCAGGCTGAGCTTCCAAGCCGTGGGGATCTTCCAGTCTGGTGAGATGGTGTTGATGGTGATCTGGCCGGTGCCAGCCGGACCATTGTTCTGGTGGTGCGCATCAGGGCTGAACGGCAACGTCGTACCGCTACATACCGGGTTGAGCGTCGGGCCACAGCTGTACTGTACCTGGGTCACGCCAGAGTTGGAGAAGATGTTACCGAGCCATACGGCTGGCTGGTTGGTCACGAACAGGCCAGCACCGCCGCGCAACTGGGTCATGTGCTCAGTGTCGAAGGTGTAGTTGAACGACAGGCGCGGCTGCACGACGCGGTGACCGTCGATGGTGTATTGGTTGGTCTGGCCGTAGGTGGCTGCGTACTTGCTGTTGTACAGCGGCTTGTCGTCCATGCGCGGGATATCTACGCGAAACCCGTACTGCACAGACAGATTGTTGTTCACCTGCCACGTATCCTGCAGGAACAGGCCCCACTGGTTCAGACTGTAATTCGCGGCGACGTCGTTCAGGCCCAGGCCATCGGCCGGGCGATTGTAGCGGTACTGGTAGTACTGGCCAGCCAGGAAATTGGCGAGGCCGTTGGAACCGTTGGGAACATCCTCGAACACGTAGCTGCCGAAGTAATTCTGCAGGAACAAGTTGTAGTACTTGTCACGCTCGTAATCGAAACCGCCCTTGATGGTGTGATCGCCAAGGTACAGCGTGCCAGCCCATGCGGCGTTCCAGGTCTTGACCTTCAGCACGTTGGCCTGGCTGGAGTATTCGGTGCCGAATTCCACCGCCGGGCCGCCGAAAGCAACCGGATACACGGTGACGTCGGGCATGTCCACGCCGTTGTACGGCCCACGCAGCTGGTTGAAGTTCGCGTACGACACCGTGGTGTCGGTGGAGAACACGTCGGACCAGTCGTCGTAGAAGTGCAGCGCGTAGCCCTTGTTGTCGACGTGGGTCTTGTACCAGCCGCTGGAGAGCACGAGCTTGGTCGTGCTGCCGGTGATGATGGGCTTGTTTTCCTTGGTCTGCGTATAGGTGAAGCTGGCGCGGTGGTTATCGGCGATGTTCCAGTCCAGCTTGGCCAGGTAACGCTTGTCGACCAGGTTGGAGTTGCCGCCGCCGACCGAACCCAGGTCCTGGGTGATGCCCATGGCCTTGGCGATGTCGCGTACCTGCTGCACCTGGGCATTGGTCAGGCCCTTGATCGGCGTGGCAGCGCCGGAGTCTTCGGGACCATAGGGGCTGCCGGAACCGATCTGCTTGCTCTTTTCAGCCGATGCGAAGAAAAACAGCTTGTCCTTGATGATCGGGCCGCCGACGGTGGCGCCCATGGTGTACTGGCGATCGAAGCCGGCATACGGCTTGTCCTGCTCGTTGTCACCGATCATGTTCTGGTTCTGGAACGCGTAGTACACCGAACCATGGAAATCGTTGGTGCCGCTCTTGGTCACGGCGTTGACGTTGGCGCCAATGCCACGACGGGTAGCCACGTCGTAGTTCGCCGTCGAGATGTTGTATTCCTCGATCGTGTCCTGCGAAATCGGCGTGCCCAGGGTCGGCAGGCCGTTGGCATTCAGGCCGAACGGATCGTTGGCGCTCACCGAATCGACGGTGATGTTGTTGTAGCGGCTGTTCTGGCCAACGGCCGAGATCTCGCCACGCGCACGGTCGGTAATCACCACGCGCGGATCGAGGCGCACGATGTTCTGGATCGAGCGGCCGGGCGTCGGCGTGGCTTGCAGCTCACGCTGCGACACGTTGGTGGCGATGCCCTTGTTGTCCGGGGTGAAGGTCTGCGACAGCGAATTGGCCGAGACGGTGATCGCCTGGAGGTCCTTGGCCGACTGGGCCTGTGAGCCGGACAACGTCAGGTTGACGGCTGTATCGGCGGCAAGTTGCAGGTACACACCGTCCTGCTCGCTCTGCACACCGTCCTTGTCGACCTTGATGTCGAACGGACCGCCCACGCGCAGGCCCTGGGCCGAGTAACGGCCGCTGGCGTCCGTCTGCGTGGTCTTGGTGGTACCCGAGGGGGCATGAACGATCTGGACATTGGCGCCCACGACCGGCTGGCCATTGGCGTCGACGATGCGGCCGCTGATCGAGGATGAGGTGTCCTGTGCCAGTACCGGCGTGGCGGCTAGAAGCGCAGTGATAGCTAACGGCAGCACTTTCGTGCGGAGACGGAGATTCATCGAGTTGTAACCCCTTGAGAGTTCGTAACAAAAAACTGTCCGGGGCCAGCTGAGGAGATCCCGTGTCTCCTTGCCGTTAAGCACAAATGGCTGATTCCCCTAATTTTTATTAACGCTCGCCATGCCGCGAGAAGCGACGGACGCAAAAACGTTCGGGCAACTGTAGTCGTAGCATATTACAGTTTCGTAACTTTTTGACGCAATTCTCACATCACCCTCCAAGTTCTTGCCCTGAAACAAAAAAAACCGGCCCCTTGCGGGGCCGGCCGTGGGTGGTTTCTGCCGGTCAGGCCAGAGCCTAGCCGGTAACAGCATCAGCGCTCAGAAGAACGAGGCGCCAATGGTGACCATGAAGGTACGCGGCTCAAGCAACGAATAAGTCGGCGCGGTGGTGAACGCCTTCTGGCCGTTGATCGTGCCGCTTGCCAGCGTCGCCGAGTTGGTGGCATACACCAGGGCGTGACGGTCGGTGATGTTGGCGAGGTTGACCTTCACGTACGGGCTGCGGAACCACGTGGCGAAATCGTTGAAGTGGTAGCCCGTACTGAAGTTGAACGTGGTGTAGCCGCCGCTCTTCTCCGTATTCATGAAGTCGCCGTAGAACGAACCATGGTAGCTCGCGCCAAGACTGGCCCAGAACGGACCGTTGTCGTAGCTGAGCACCAGGTGGCCGAGATTACGCGGCGCATTGATCATCGTCTTACCCTTGGTCGGGTAGATACCATCGTCACCGGCGTTGAAGTCACTCTCCAGCTTAGACTGCGTATAGGTGTATGAACCGTAGAGCTTGAAGTGTTCGAGGAACTTGATGCTGGCCTCGGCATCGAAGCCCTGCTGCTTCACACGGCCAATCTGGGTCGAATAGCTCTCACCGGTATCCTGGTCGAAGCCGCTGACGGTACGGTTGCTGAAGTTGGCGCGGTAGATCTCGGCGCTGGCCGAGAACACATCGTTATAGAAGCGCCAACCCAGGTCATTGTTCCATGACTGCTCGGGCTTGTTCGACGGACGACCGGTCACCAGATTCAGCGACACGGCGGTATTCACCGGTGCGCGATAGGTCTCGCCCACGCCGTAGAACAACTGGTTGTTCTCGTCGATCTGGTACTTGACACCCAGGGCCGGCGTGACCTTGTGATAGTTGCGATCGAAGTTGCTGCCGAAGGCCGGCGGATTGAAGCCGCCCTGGTTGCCCGGATACTCATAGGCATAACCTTCGCGTTCGGCATGCAGGTATGCGGCACCCAACTGGAAGGTCCATTGGTCGGTGGGCGTCCAGGTATCGGTCACGAAGACCTTTTCGTTGGTGGTCTTGGTGAATTCGTTATAAGCCGACTGGATCTGGCCATCCGGGTAGAGCACGTAGTCCGAATCGCCCCAGATGTTGTCCGGCGTACCGGTCATATAGTTGGCCATGCTGTACGGCTCGCTCTGGTACTGGCGCGTGCGCTCATACCACAGGCCATATTCCAGGCTGTTGTCCATGCCCAGATCCTGGTTGAACTTGAACAGGATGCCCGGACGATACGTGGTGCTGCGGTTGAACGAGTACACCAGTGCTTTCTTGCCATTCGGACCTGTGACGATCTGCCCGTCCTGGTTCAGGTCCTGGTGTGCGTTCTCGTTCTGGTTCTGCTTGGTGTTGGTGGTTTCGGCAAAGAAGCTGCTGCCACCGCCAGTGCCGCCATCGCCATACTGGAAGTACGGCACCACCGACAGGCGCAGGCTATCGGCCAGCTTGAATTCGCCGTCCAGGCTGAACATGTAGTTCGAGAACAGGTTGTTCTTCAGGCCATAGTAGTTGGTATCGGCCGACTTGGCCTTGTAGGCCTCGTCCCAGTCCAGGAAGTAGTCGGACTTGGCCTGGGCCTTGGTCAGGTAACGGTACTGACTACGAGTTTCACGGTTGTACTGCAACGACGCGCTGATCGAGTTGTTGTCGTCGATCGTCCACAGTGCCTTGCCGTCCACTTTGCGGATATGCAGATCGCCCGCTCCGCGCCACTTGTCTGCCTTGTTGTCGGAGAACGAAATCCACGAACGCACCGGACCCAGATCACCTGTGTTCAAGCGCAGGAACGTGCGGTGGTAATCGTGCGAGCCGTACGACTCGGTGAAATCCACGCCAGCCTTGTGCGACGGATCGATCGTCGCCCAAGCGATGTGGCCGCCGGAGGCACCCGCATCGGGCATGTCCAGATCCGGCGTGCCCTGCAACACAGTAATGTCGCCCACGTTCTCCGAGTCGCCGTATTCGCTGGCGAACACAGCGTAGCTACCCGAGTCATTGATCGGCGCGCCGTTGACCGTCACGCCGATTTCGTTGGACTGGAAACCGCGGATCGAATAATTGCCGTCCGAGAGGCCGGTCACGTCGTCCGTGGTGGAGTTCACACCCGGGATCGTTGCGATCAACTGGGTGAAGTTACTGCCCGGACCGGCCTTGACGATGGCATCGCGGGTGATCGTCGACACGGCCTTGGGGGCTGTTTGCACCGACATCAGGCCACCGCCCAGCGACAGCGAATCGGCGCTGACCTGCACAGCACTGAGCTGCTGCACGCTGCGCAGCGTGGCGTTGTCATTGGTGGTGTTGGAGGTGCTCGACGCATTGGCGTTGCCACGCTGTGCCGCAACCGTGCCGGCAGCCGGCTTGCGAGCGCCCTGGTTCTGATCAGTGGCGTCCTGGGCCACCGCCATGCTGGCGGACATAGCGAAGACAACGGCGATCGCCATAGAAAGATGGGTACGTTTCATTTTTAAAAGTCCGACATTCCAAGTGGTTGAATTAGCCAGCCGCATATCCCGGCCGATTGCGCGGTATGAGCCGATGCCCCTCGCCAGAAGGGAACCCTGTCGCATTCATGCAAGCCCAAACCTTTTGCAGACTCCAAAGCGCTAGAAGTCGCCCAACGAAATCTCGCAAGTATTTGCAAAGATTCGCAATTTCATGCCACTTAACGTAATTTTAAACGTTTTCTCTGGGCGTAAAAAAACCCGATCGGTCAAGATCAGGCAAGAAATTGCGAATCAGCTTTCCACTTCCTGATTTTCGGTCCCTATAATTCCGAAAATCGTGGCCGCGCTTTGCAACTACATTAGCATGGTTGCATACGAATTTGACAGTATTTTTACCATACGGTCACGCCCGTGACAGGAGCTGGCTCACAGCCTGCAAAGCTCGCCCGCGCGACGCAAGCTTCTGCCTTCACCGAAGGAACCAGGCACCCCGATCGAGCCGCCTGATTGGACGACACAGGAGCGATTTCAGTCACCATCCGAGTCGCGACGTGATCGCGGCTTTGGGGGCTTTAGCACCCCCCATCTGCGACTGGATCGCCGCTCCCACCACCACTGAAGTCGCTCCCACCAGCATCGCGCGGCCTCGGTATAACGAGCCGCCGCCTCATGCCCCGCCGAGATAACGCGAACGCTTGGCAGGCTTCAGGTTATCCAGATCCAGCATGACCAGGCCGTCGACGCAGCCGGAGAAGCCCGGATCCTCACCAAAGCCCAGAAACTGGACGCCCTCGGGCTCGACCAGGTCCACATACTGGCGATACAGCACTGGCAGGCTGACGCCCAGGGCATCCAGATGATGCTTGAGCTTGCCCAGGCCAGCGGTCGAGTCCAGCCCCTCCAGCGCATGGCGCACCAGATCAATGACCTCCTGCGAGACCACGAATGGCTGACGCGCTGACGCCAATCCCTGCACACCGAAATAGTGCTGGTAAGCCACGGCGATCCATTCACGCGCTTCACGCGGCAAGTTCACCGACATGCTGACCGGGCCAAACAGGTAGCGCAACTCGCGATGGCGTTGCAGATATAGGCCGATGCCCTGCCACAACTGGTCCAGGGCACGCGAGCGCCAATAAGCCGGTGCAATGAAGCTGCGGCCAAGCTCCAGGCCCTGTGACAGGCGCGATTCCAGCGCAGGGGAATAATTGAACAAGCTGGAGGTGTATAGCCCGGCCATGCCGCGCTCGCCAATCAGGCGGCCACCATGACCGAAACGATAGGAGCCCACCACGTGAAGGGCCTTGGGGTCCCACAGCACGAGATGTTCATAGTGCGGATCATAGGCATCGAGGTCGCGGCGCGCGCCAGTGCCCTCCCCCACCTTGCGGAAGGTCAATTCGCGCAAGCGCCCGATCTCACGCAGCACGACACTATCTGCCGAGCCCTTGAGCAACAGGATCTGCTTGCCATCATTGAGATCGGCCAGCTTTTCGGCCTGAGAGGCCAGCTCGGCGACAATGCGATCGGTCGGCTCCGGATGGGCCAATGGCGCCTGGCCACCGAAGATGAGGCCGCGGCGACGACCGACGCGGTAAACATGACGGCGCATCAACTTGGCGGCCTGCTCGGTCGAGCCGCCGCTGCGTTCGCTTAGCTCCTCGGCGCTGACCAGCTTGCCGACGCTCACACCGATGCGTCGCTGCACGCGCGACACCGCCTCACGCGGCAGCATCGCCGTACTCAGCGGCTTGGCCAGCATCGACAAGCCGTAGAACATCGCCGAATTGCGGGCCGCCACATGCACCGGCAGTACAGGCACCTTGCTGCGCAAGGCCATGCGGGCAAAACCGTCCGACCAGCGTCCATCGCGAACCCCGGAAGGTCCCATGCGCGACACTTCGCCGGCCGGGAATACGATCAAGGCCTCCCCGCGATCCAGCGCACGATAGACCTCACGCAACTTCGACGCCGCGCCCTTGCCGAATACGTCGACCGGCAACAGAAACCGGTTTAATTGCGGGATGGATGTCAGCCAGTCATTGCCGAGGATGCGCACGTCGCTGCGCACCGAGCCAACCAGTTGCAGCAGCGTCATCGCGTCGAGAATGCCCAACGGGTGGTTGGCTACGATGAGGACGCCGCCTTCCAGCGGAATATGTTCGCGCTCCCTGGGGGCAATTCGGTAAGACACACCCAGGTTGTCGAGGGCATGTTCGACAAAATCGAAGCCTTCATACGCGCCGCTGTCTTCCAGCGCGCGATTGAACCCGGCCTCGTCGGCCAGCTTGCCCAACATACCAGCCACCGGACGATGGATCTTGGGATGCTGTGCCAGCCATGGCAAACGTTCTTTGAGGGTCTGTTCAACGCTGAGCATGACCGTCTCCTTAAGGACATATCACGATCCTGGGGGCGGATTATGACAGCAAGGTGATGTTGATGGGACCAGGATCTTGCGATCGCGCTGTCCCTTGCCTGACAACAGTTAAGGAGATGTAGGAGTTGCCGTTGAGTAGAGCCCATGAGCCTGCATTCGACTCCGGCCTGCTTGTTTAGAGCATGACGGCCAGCCGGAATCTGCCAGACGCGCCCGGCTACCCCCGTCTCAGACCGAGCAGGCTCAAACCGCCAGATGCAGATAGGCCGCCACGCCTCCCAGGAACATCTGCACCGACAGTGCAATCAGCAGCATGCCCATCACGCGCTCCAGCGCCGTCAGCACACTTTCGCCCAGATAGCGGAACAAATAAGTCGAACACAACAGGATCACCGCCGTAGCCACCCAGGCTCCCAGCAGGGCGATGGCCCAGTCGGCGGTGCGTCCTGGCTGCGTATTGGTCAACAGCAGCAACGCAGCCATCGCGGAAGGGCCGGCCACGCCAGGAATGGCCATCGGCACGATGAATGGCTCGCCCTCACCCGGCTTGCCGAAGATGCCACCGCCGTCGGCCGGCGGAAACACCATGCGAATGCCAATAAGAAACAGCACGATGCCGCCAGCGATACTGATCGACTCCTGTCGCAGTTGCAGCAGCTTGAGAATGTGCTGGCCGCCGATCAGGAAGGCCAGCAATACGCCCAGGGCAATGAGCAACTCGCGCGCCAGCACCCAACGGCGACGCTTGGGCGCCACATCTTTGAGCAGGCTCAGGAAAATAGGGATATTGCCCAGCGGATCCATGATCAGGAACAGCAGGATTCCCGCCGATAGCGTCGTCATCTGCGTTTCCATGACTTCAGTACGCCCCTGCCACGGCGATCAAGATGAAATCTGCTGGCGCAAGTCCAGCAGCCTGCCGCGTGCCGGCGCACCTGCCTGGCTGAGCAGATAGACAATCGCTTGCGCGGTGTCATCAGGTAGTGGATGAATGGTCGTATCCTCGCCGAAGTAGGCCTGCTTGCGTATGGCGGTCCGCATGGGCGCGGGCAGGATCGCGTGCGTGCGCAGGCTGCTGCGATCGGTTTCCTCGTGGAGAATAGCCACCAAGCGCTCCAGGGCAGCCTTCGACACACCGTAGCCTCCCCAATGCGCCTTGCTCAACAGCGATGGATCATCCAGCACGAAGACGGCCGCGCTGTCGCTTGCCGATTGCAGCAACGGCATGCAGGCCTGGGTCAGTGCAAACGCTGCCGATACATTGACATGCAGGGCACGCAACCAGTCGTCCGGCTTGTGCATGGCCAGCGGCGTGAGCCCGGTAAAACTGGCAGCCGCATGTACCACGCCGTCCAGACGCCCAAAGTCGCGCTGCAGGCCGTCCGCCATGGCGGCGTAATCGTTTGGCGTCGCCACTTCCATATCCAGTGGGTGGATCACCGGCTCAGGCAATCCTTCGGCCAACATCGCATCGTACAGTTGTTCAAGCTGGCGCTTGCGGCGGCCCGTGATCACCACGGTGGCGCCCGCCCTCGATACGGCACGCGCCACGGCAGCCCCCAGGCCACCGTAAGCCCCGGTGACCACGATGACACGATCGATCAGGCTGTCGTGGGCAGGCTGCCAATCGACGGGAAACCGCGTGGACACAAGACTCATGGGTGCGCCGCCCCTTTGACGTCAGCCACCATGCGCTCGAGTTCGCCGGCGTTCTTGAGATCTTCGATGATGTCACACCCCCCCATTAGCTCACCCTGGATGAAAAGCTGGGGAAAAGTGGGCCAGTTGGCGTAGTGCGGCAACGCCGCACGCATCTCCGGCTCGGCCAGCACGTTGACCGTATGAAAGTCCGCCCCGGCCTGCTTGAGGGCCAGCGCGGCGCGACTGGAAAAGCCGCACATGGGAAATTGCGGCGTGCCCTTCATGAAGAGCACGATCGCATGTTCCGCCAAGACGGCCTTGATTCGTTCGTTAACGTCCATAGCTGTGGATTTCATCATTACAATGCACGTAGCACCGTAGTGTATCAGTCGAACCACGGCGGCCGTTCGGCCGCGCCGGTCCGACTCCCCCTAAGCCACAAGCCAAGGAGCCATCAGACATGGCGATTGAACTCCCCGCCCTGCCCTACGAAAAGAATGCCCTGGAACCCCACATCTCCGCCGAGACGCTGGAATTCCACTACGGCAAGCATCACCAGGCTTATGTCACCAACCTCAACAACCTGATCAAAGGCACCGAATTCGAGAATGCCGACCTGGTGGACATCGTCAAGAAGTCCTCCGGTGGCGTGTTCAACAATGCCGCCCAGGTCTGGAACCACACCTTTTATTGGAATTCGCTCAAGCCAAATGGCGGCGGCGAACCGACCGGCAAGGTGGCCGACGCTATCAACAAGGCGTTCGGCTCGTTCGAGAAATTCAAGGAAGAGTTCACCAAGTCGGCCACCGGCAACTTCGGTTCGGGCTGGACCTGGCTGGTGCAGCGTCCGGATGGTTCGCTGGGTATCGTCAACACATCCAATGCCGCCACTCCGATCACCGGTAGCGACAAGCCGCTGCTGACTTGTGACGTGTGGGAGCATGCCTACTACATCGATTATCGCAATGCTCGCCCGAAGTACGTCGAGGCGTACTGGAATCTGGTCAATTGGGACTTTGCAGCCAAGAACCTGGCCTGATTCAAACAAGCCTGCCGGAAACAACAACGGGACCCTTGAGGTCCCGTTGTTGTTTCCGGCAGATATTGTTGGGGAACGCCGCTCGCTTTGCTCGTGGTAACGTCGGCCGCTCATGCGGCCTGTAAAGCATAAAGAGCGAGCATTGGCCGCCTCAACTTCCACGCCAGACACCCTCGCTTGTCCACCTGGGCCAGGCCGACAAAATCGCAGACCGCATCGTGGTCTGTTACTCCTTCGTGTAAAGGGGCGCTATCTGGTCCTGACGCTCCAGGCCTTGCGCAATCTTCGCGGCACGCGACGTCAGTAACTGCCTGTCTCGTGCACACACCGTCGCGTGACCCACCTTGCGGCCGGCACGGGGCTGCTTGCCATAGTCGTGCCAGTGGGCGTCTGGTGTGGCCAGCACCTGCGTTGCATCGGGAAGGTCGCCGATCCAGTTGAACATGACCGAAAAACCGCGTGCCGAGGTATCCCCCAGCGGCATGCCCAGGACGGCGCGGACATGGTTTTCGAACTGGCTCGTCACCGCACCTTCGATGGTCCAGTGCCCGGAGTTATGCACGCGGGGCGCCATTTCATTACCCAACAACTGGCCGTCCTTGACGAACAATTCCAGGGCAAAGACACCGACGTAGTTGAGGCGCTCGGCGAGCGTTCGGGCCAGGCCCGTGGCACGCTCCTGCAATTGCTCGATGGCGGGCGCGGGAGCCAGGCTCAGCGACAGCACGCCATCGGTATGCCAGTTCTGCGTCAGGGGCCAGGTGCGGAAATCGCCATCACGACCGCGCACCGCCACCACGGACAACTCACGCTCAAAGGGAACAAACGCCTCCAGAATCAGACCGTGCGCCTGCGCCTGCGCTCCTAGCTCCACCCAGGCCGCATCGGCGTCATCCAGGCTGCGGATGCGAAACTGCCCCTTGCCGTCGTAGCCGAGTCGACGTGTCTTGAGGATCGCCGGCACTCCGACCTTCGCCAGTGCGGCGTCCAGGTCCTGGCGCGTGTCGACCGTCATGAAATCAGGCGTCGACAGGCCGCACTCCCGGAACAAGGTCTTTTCGGCCAGGCGATCCTGCGCCACAGCCAGCGCGTGCGGTGCGGGAAATACGTCGACGCGTTCGGCCAGACGTTGTGCCGACTCGGCCGGTACATTCTCGAAATCGAACGTGACCACGTCGACATCACCGGCAAAGCGAGCCAGTGCGTCGTTATCGGTCCAGTCGGCGGCGATCAACGGTGCCACCTGGCCCGCACAGGCGTCAGGCGCACTATCGACGACCAGGGTTTTCACGCCCAGCGGGGCTGCGGCGACTGCAAGCATCCGGGCAAGCTGGCCACCACCAAGAATGCCCAGAACGGGCTGGCGTCGCGGCGCATTCATGCCCGAGGGTCCGGGTTGTCCAAGACCGTCTGGGTCTGGCGGGTTCGGTAGGCGTCCAGCGCCGTAGCTAGGGCGTTGTCATGCAATGCAAGGATCGCGGCGGCGTACAGCCCGGCATTGACCGCGCCGGCCCGACCGATGGCCAGCGTTCCTACCGGAATACCCGCTGGCATCTGTGCAATGGAAAGCAGCGAATCCATACCATTCAGGGCCTTGGACTGCACCGGCACACCCAGCACAGGGATTCGCGTTTTGGCGGCCAACATGCCCGGCAGATGGGCCGCACCGCCGGCTCCGGCGATGATCACGTGGATGCCGCGACCGGCCGCTTCCTCGGCGTATCTGAAAAGGAGGTCGGGCGTACGGTGGGCGGAGACCACCTGCACTTCGTGGGCCACGCCAAGTTCGGCCAATACCTGGGCTGCGTGCTCCATGGTCTCCCAGTCCGATCGGGAACCCATTACGACGCCGACACGGGGCTGGCTGGCTGGTGAGGTCATGACTCGGTCACCCAAAAGGGGATATTGTACGGACTTTCCGCGTTCCGGCGCGTTCTCCCGATATACGGTTCATGGATAAACGTCTGATCGAAACCCTCAGCTGCCCCGTCAGCAAGACAGCACTCCGCCCTGCCAGCAAGGCCGAGCTGGATACCCTCAACGCCGCCATTACGGCCGGCCAGGTTCAGACCGTGGCGGGCATGGCTGTACAGGAGCGGACACCGGAGGCGCTCATTACCACCGATGGCAAGGTTATCTACCGGGTCGACGACGGCATCCCTGTCATGCTGCCCGAAGAAGGCATCGGTACGGCGCAGTTCAAGGATTTCCCGACCGCGGCTTGAAAGGCAGTTCCCTGAACCTGTCCCGGCAGAGATAATTGCCAACCAGGGCATGGTATGGGCATGAGTTTTCTCTTACGCTTCCACATACATGCGGCAACGGATGGCCGCCATCGCGGCGGCAGCACTACAGGGGTGTGGCGATGAAAGACGCCAGTGAGCCATCAAACATTGTCAGTTTGAGCCAGCGCCTGGACCCTTCCAGCGAGCGCGGTGGTGCCCTCTTGCATAATGTGAGAGACATCGCGAGCAAGCGGCTGCAACTGCTGATCAACGGCATGTTCGAGCATGTCGATGATGCCTTGTTCGACCTGGCCGAGAAGGCCGAGAACAATGCCGCCCAGATGCACTACTTCGACGGCATGCGTGAGGTGCGCAAGCGCCGCCCGGCTATCGAGCGCTCCTTTACCGCGCAGGTATCGCGCGACTTGTCGGATTTCGCCAGCAGCTATCGTGGCCCTTCGACAGCGCCCGTGGCCGCAAGCCTGCCCCTGGGCTCGGTCGAGCTGTCGCTGGTTGCCGACAACGAATTGGAAGAATCGCTGGCCATTACCAGCATGATCGGCAAGAACGAAACGCGGCTGACGCGCGAGCTGTTCGCCGTCAACCAGCGCCTTTCGGTGATCTACGGCGGCATCAGGATCGATGACGCCAACAACCCGGTCGGTCCGGCCGCACTGGCCCAGGCCTTCCGTGGCGCGATGCGCGAGCTGTCAGCCGACATGCGCGTCAAGTTGATCATCTACAAGTTGTTCGACCGCTACGTCATGGCCGCCCTGGATGAACTTTACCAGGAGGTCAACAATGAGCTGATCCGCGCTGGCGTGCTGCCGCAACTGCGACACGAAGTGCAGCGCGCGGCATCGCCACGTGCGCCAGGTTCAGCGTCGGCAGCCACGAATGCAGCCACCGATACCGCGCTGGCAGGTGATGCCGGCGAATCCTTCATCGCTGAGGACTCCAGCGCCGAACTATTGCAAACCCTGCGTACCCTGTTCAGCGCCCGTCGCGGACCGATGGATAGTCGCGCCGTATCGCTTGGCGGCCCGATCCAGGTGCCCACGGCCAATGAATTGCTTGGCGCCCTGAGCGTACTGCAGAGCCAGGCCGCCTCCGGCGTGGCCATGATGCAGGCTGGCAGCCACGCCGCTCCGCTCAGCTCGGCCGAGTTGGCCAGCGAGGTACAGCAGCTCAAGGATCAGTTGCTGGTGCAACTGGGCTCGCTGCGCGGCGAAAAGCCCGGCCATGTGGCCACGGTGGACGAAGACACCATCGACCTGGTGGGCATGCTGTTCGAATTCATCCTCGAAGACCGCAATCTGCCGGCCGAAATGCAGGTCATGCTTACGCGCTTGCAGATTCCGTACCTCAAGGCGGCAATCATCGATCGCAAGCTGTTCGCGCATCGCCAGCATCCGGCGCGCCGCCTGCTCGACAGTCTGGCCGAGACCGCCAAGGGCTGGTCTGCCGAATCGGACCGCGACCATCGCCTTTACGACAAGATCAAATCCATCGTCGATCGCCTGCTGCAGGATTTCGACGACGACCTAGGCATCTTTGACCGCCTGGGTACCGAGTTGCAGGAGTTCGTCGACACCAGCCGCCGCCGTGCCGAACTGGCCGAGCAGCGCGTGGCAGAATCCACTCGCGGCCGCGAAAAACTTGAACAGGCGCGTCGACGCGCCGCCCGCGAGATTCTTTCACGCATCGGTGACCATGCCTTGCCGCCGCTGGTGCATGGCGTGCTGACGCGCGCCTGGGCCAACTACCTCGTGCTTACGCTGCTACGCCAGGGCGAGGAATCCACGGAATTTCGCGAAGCCTTGCGCTTCGTCAACGAATTCATCGCCAGCACCAAGCCGGCCCGAGAGGCGGATGACCGCCGCGCCCTGCGCCAGATGCTGCCTGGCATCGAGCGGGCCCTGCGTCGCGGTCTGGCCAACGTCGCTTTTCAGGAAAGCGACATCGAGCGCCTGCTGGCCCAGTTGCACACGTACTACCGCCACCAGCTTGGCGAAGCGTTGCCGGAAGAGGATGTCCGGGCCATCGAAGAACCGACCACGTTGCCGATTCCCGAGAGCATCCAGGCCGTGGTCGAACCTGAGCCCATGGAAGAGCCCGAGCCGGAACTAACGACCGAAGAATCCTTCGAGGAAAGCTCCGAACTGTTGCAGGTGCGCGAGCTAAAACCCGGTAGCTGGCTGGAATTCACCAATAGTGACGGCGAAGTCGAACGCGCCAAGCTGTCTTGGATCAGTCCGATGAGCGGGCGTTACCTATTCGTCAATCGTCGCGGCTTGAAGGTGGGTGATTATTCGCCCTACGAGCTGGCCTCGGCGATGGTAGCCGGCGCGGCACGCATCCTCGATTCGACAGCGCTGTTCGATCGCGCCCTGGATGCTATTGTTGGCCGTCTCAGCCAGACTGCGGCCGCATCCGCCCATCGAGAATGACATCCAGACCGAATCTTGACCCGCCCTCATCAGAGTTGATCGAGGGCGATGTCGCTCGCGCCTTCGCCGAGGACATCCGCAGTGGCGATGCCACCGCTCACCTGATCGAAGAACACACCCACGCCCGTGCCGCACTGACGTGCCGCGAGCATGCAGTAATCGCCGGCATTGCATGGTTCGATGCCTGTTTTCGCAAGCTCGATCCTGCCGTATCGATCGACTGGAAAGTCCAGGACGGCGACACGGTGGCTCCCGGCGACGTGATCTGCCACATCGAGGGCAACGCGCGCGCGCTGCTGAGCGCCGAACGCTCGGCTCTGAATTTCCTGCAACTGCTCTCCGGCACCGCGACCGCCACGGCCGAACACGTCGCCAAGGTCGCCGGCACGCGCACTCGCGTGCTCGATACGCGCAAGACCGTGCCAGGCATGCGACTGGCGCAGAAGTACGCCGTGCGCTGCGGCGGTGGCCACAACCATCGGATTGGCCTGTTCGATGCCATCCTGGTCAAGGAAAATCACATCATGGCCGCTGGCAGCATCAAGGCTGCCGTGGAAGCGGGCCGGCGCCTGCATCCGGAGCTGCTGCTGGAAGTGGAAGTAGAAAATTTCGACGAGTTGAACCAGGCCATCGAAGCGGGCGCGGACCGCATCATGCTGGACAACTTCACGCTGGCCGACATGCATGAAGCCGTGCGTATCACCGCAGGCCGCATACCACTGGAAGTCTCGGGCAACGTCGACATGAATACGATCGGCGACATCGCCGGTACCGGCGTGGATTTCGTCTCGGTCGGCGCGCTGACCAAGCATGTCCGTGCGGTGGATCTGTCCCTGCGCTTGCAGTTCGATTGACCCCATCCGGGGACGGGAGACTGGTAGCGGGGGCGCCCAGTGGGGCGTCTTCGCCAGTTCCAGGCTTGCCTGGGAGTCCTCGCAGCCAGGCAGGGGCATTGAATGCGGACTAGCGCCTGCCATCTCCTGGCGACATTCCGCGACAAGCCACTCAAGGTGGCGAAGGCGGCCTTGCAACACCCGAACCTCACCCCCACACTCGGCGGCATGGGCACACTCTCCGACCTGCTGTCGCTATTGGCATTATTGGCCATCGTGGGTTCTTGGCTGAAATTCCATCGCGCACGCGATCGGGCCACGGGCGAAGCCCGTCGGCAATGCGAGCGCTACGGTCTGCAGTTGTTGGATGAAACGGTAGGGTTGCGACGCATCCGCTTTCTACGTGTTGATGGACGTCTGAGCATCGAGCGTTGCTATGCTTTTGACGTAAGCATTGATGGCGATGATCGCGAGCCGGGGCAGCTGTGGCTGATCGGTGACACCATGACCTCCCTGAGCCTGCCTACCGTGCAATTGCAGATCCCCGAGTCTCGGCATGCCGTTCTGGCCGAAGATGGAGATGACAATATCCTTCCCTTCAGGCCACGCGATCGTCATCTGCATTGAAGAAGAAAGCCCCGCCATGGCGGGGCTTTCGTTACTTGACCACCCGCAGATGCGAGGTCGAGCGCTTGGGCTTGTCGCCACCCTCATCACCGTCGCTGGTCGGCGGCATGGGATCATCGCCGTCGGGCCCTGACGGTGGCATATCGCCTCCCTCCTCGGCCGGAAACATCATGCCCTGGCCGTTTTCCTGGGCGTAGAGCGCCAATACTGCCTGGATCGGGATATAGATCTGCTGGCTCACTCCCGAGAAACGGGCCTGGAAGCTGATCCATTCATTGCCAAGGTCAAGATTGGCCACGGCGCGCATCGCCAGGTTCAGTACGACCTGACCATTCTTGATCACCTGCGGCGGCACGCGCACGCCTTCGCGCGTGGCATCGACCAGGATATAGGGCGTGAGGTTGTTGTCGGAGATCCAGTCATAGATAGCCCGCAGCAGGTACGGACGATTGGAGCTCATCGGTGGTTGTTGGTCGGTCATCGAATCAGCCTGTCTGGTGGCCCCGACGAGTACTCCCGTCGAAAACTCGTGTCTGGGGCCTGCCCGTGGTGCAACGTGGCGCCTGCCCGGTATACATCCAGGCTGCGGCACTCACGTTAAAAGAAGGATAAGTGTAAAGCCAGCACCGGGCCGAAACGAAGCCCTCAGGCGCGCATCACGCGTTCTTCGGCGGTCAAGCTGCGCGAAAAGCCCTGGCTGTGAAACAAGCGCTCGCCATAGTCGAGGATTGGCTTACCCTCACGGCCCAGATCCACTCCCAGCCACGGCAAGCGCCAGACCACAGGAGCCACCAGGCAGTCGGCCAGGCTCATTTCGGCATTGAGGAAAAATTTCGATGCCTTGAACAGCGGTAACGAGGCCAGTAACTGTTCGCGAAGCTGCTTGCGGGCCGTATCGACAGACTTGCCACCCTCGGCAATGGCCTGGATATGCGGCAGCCAATCCAGCTCGATACGTACACAAGCCAGCCGCAATCGCGCACGCGACAAGGGATCGATCGGCATGAGCGGCGGGTGCGGATAGCGCTCGTCGAGGTATTCGCAGACCACGGCTGTGTCGTAGAGCACCAGGTCACGGTCGGCCAGGGTCGGCGTGCCGCCGTAGGGATTGAGATCGAGCAAGTCTTCCGGCGGCTTGAGCGGATTGACTTCAATGCGATCGTAGGTGACGCCCTTGGCAGCCAGGACCAGACGGACCCGGTGGCATTGAACGTCAGTTGCTGTGGTGTACAGGGCGAGTACGGTACGCGAACGTGCGCTTTGAACCATGCGCTTCTCCTTATGCTTCTCCCCTTCCATCGGCAGGCGACGCTTCCCTCGCCGCCCGCCCCAGATATCGAATGCCTGTTAGTGCACGTCCTTCCAGAATTCCTTCTTGAGCATATAGGCCAGGAAGGTGAAACCGGCGAGGAACAGCAGCACCCAGATGCCGTAATGCTGGCGTTGCAACGCCGCGGGCTCGGCGGCATATTCGAGGAAGTTGGTCAGGTCACGCGTGGCCTGATGGTATTGCTCGGGCGAAAGCTTGCCGGGGTGCGCCAATTCGAGCTTCTCGACCGTATCCTCGCCTTCCTTCTTGACCGCGATCTGGGTGCCTTGCAGTTCCCACAGCGGATTGGGCATCGAGGCGTTCGGGAACACCACGTTGTTCCAGCCCACCGGGCGGCTCGGATCCAGATAGAAGGCATTGAGGTAACCGAAAACCCAGTCGGCCCCCTTGGCACGCACTTCCAGCGAGAGATCCGGTGGAGCCTTGCCAAAATACTGCTGGGCGTTGGCTTCGGGCATGTGCGACACAACCGGCTCACCAAACTTGGCGCCAGTCATGTTGAGGTTGTCCATCACGTCTTTTTCCGACAGACCCAAGTCCTCGGCCAGGCGTGAATAGCGCACATACTTGAGCGAATGACAGCCCACGCAGTAGTTGAAGAACAGCTTGGCACCGCGCTGCAAGGAAGCCTGGTCACCGACATTGGTGCCCGCTGAGGGCAGGCCGCCCTCTTCGGCCGCCATGGCCGAAGATCCCACGCCGACCAACAGTCCGAACGCCAGCGCAATCGAAGAGAAAACCCGCTTAGTCATGCGTCGTCACCCGTTCCGGAACCAGCTTGGTCTTTTCCCAGCCAAGATGCGTATAGCACCCGAGAAACACGAAGTAGCCGAAGTAGATCAGCGTCATCACGCGGCCGAAGGCGTTTTCCCAGAAGGTCACGTCTACGTTGCCGAACCACTCGGGGATCACCTCTGCCACCACGCCGGCACCGACTGCTCCCAAGGCAACGAAGGAGAGCGCGAACAACCCCAACGCCCACTTGTAACCGGCGCCGCGATAGCGGATGGAGCGCACCTTGCCACCATCGATCCATGGCAATACGAACAGCAGGGCGATGGCGCCGAACATGGCCAGCACACCCCAGAAGGCCGTACCGAAGAACGACGGGATCATGCGCAAGATGGCGTAGAACGGTGTGAAGTACCAGACCGGCTTGATGTGCGAGGGCGTGACCAGGTTGTTCGCCGGCACGAAGTTATCGTGTTCGAGGAACCAGCCACCGAAGGTCGGCGCAAAGAAGATAATGAACGCGGCGATCAGCAGGAAGAAGCCCACACCGACCAAGTCCTTCACCGTGTAGTACGGATGAAACGGAATGGCGTCGGCCGGCTTGTTGGCATCCCAGCGATTGCCCTTAGGGCCGTGCTTGACGTCCACGCCGTCGGGGTTGTTGGAACCCACTTCATGCAGCGCGGCCAGGTGCAGCACCACCAGCAGCAACAGGACCAGCGGCAAAGCGATCACGTGCAACGCGAAAAAGCGGTTGAGCGTGGCGTCGGCGGGCAGGAAATCGCCCATGATCCACTGCTGCAGCGAGCTACCGATGACTGGCACCGTGCCGAACAGCGAGATGATCACCTTGGCGCCCCAGAACGACATGTTGCCCCACGGCAACACGTAGCCCATGAAGGCCTCGGCCATCAACGCCAGGAAGATCAACATGCCCAGCAGCCATACCAACTCACGCGGCTTGTGATACGAGCCATACATCAGGCCGCGGAACATGTGCAGGAACACCACCACGAAAAACAGCGACGCGCCCGTGGAGTGCATGTAGCGGATCAGCCAGCCCCACTCCACGTCACGCATGATGTACTCGACCGAGTTGAAGGCTTCCGCCGCACTCGTCTTGTAGTTCATGGTCAGGAAGATACCGGTGACGATCTGATTGACCAGCACCAGCAGGGCGAGCGAACCGAAGTAGTACCAAAGATTGAAATTCTTTGGCGCGTAGTACTCGGTCATGTGCTTGCGATAGGTCGGCACCAGGTTCGGCGCGCGCTCGTTGACCCAATCGCCAATGCGCGAAAACACGTTTGCCATCAGCCCTTCTCCCCGGGTGCCACGCCGATCTGGATATGCGTGTCATCGATGAAGTGATAGTCCGGCACCAGCAGGTTCTTCGGCGCGGGCACGCCCTGATACACACGGCCGGCCATGTCATAGCGCGACTTGTGGCAGGGACAGTAGAAACCGCCCTTCCAGTTCGGGTCGAACGGTTCGGGCTTCATCACGGGAACGAAATCGGGCACGCAGCCCAAGTGGGTGCACAGCCCAACCAGTACCAGCCATTCTGGCTTGATCGAGCGGTTGGCGTTCTGCGCGTACTTGGGCTGCTGTTCGGCGGAGATGGCGTCCGACTTGGGATCGACCACACGATCGTCCTGGCTGGGCAGCGCGTCGAGCTGGGCCTTGCTTCGATGAATGACGAAGACGGGAAGACTGCGCCACGCAAAGGTGACCATCTGCCCCGATTCGATCTTGCCGATATCGGCGGTGACCGGAGCGCCGGCCGCCTTGGCCCGCGCACTGGGCTCCCAGGATTTGATAAAGGGCACAACCGCCGCGACGACTCCCACGCCACCGACCACTGCCGTAGTCGCTGTGAGGAAACGGCGGCGGCCATGATCGACGACTTCATTCGCCATCAGGCTCTCCGGTACTTGCATGCCATTGAGGTGCAGGGACTACCGACCCACTCAAACCAGAATCTGTTATCCCCAAAAATCGCGTTAGTGTAGCGTCAGGCCCTGGTCCGTACAATCAAAGCTATTCGTGGGCCGACGCCCCTCCAACCTTAGCCTACGTAAGCTCTCCAGCGAAACTTTTCACGACATGAAACATGCCACCGGCACGCTCGCCTTCATCGCCCGCTTCGTCGTCATCGGGCTCGCGGCTGCCTTCGTGATCAGTCTCTTATGGCCAGGCGTGGGCAACAGGCTACGTTCCCGCCTGGGCATCACGCACATGCCAGCCGCCGCCGTAACGACGAACCAGGCTGCCATGACACCGGCACCTATGGGCGCGTCCGGGCCGGTGTCCTATGCCGATGCAGTGGCGAAAGCAGCGCCGGCGGTGGTCAATATCTATGCAAACAAACTGGTGACCGCACGGGCGATGCAGATGTATTCCGATCCGGTGCTGCGTCGTCTGTTCGGCGGCGTCCCCACCGGCCCGTCGTACCAGAAGCGCGAGCAGAGTCTTGGCTCGGGCGTGATCGTCAACAACCAGGGCTATGTGCTGACCAACAACCATGTCATCGCCAACGCCGATGACATCCAGGTATTGCTCTATGACGGACGCGTGGCCAAGGCCCATGTCGTGGGGGCGGACGACGAGACCGACCTGGCCGTGCTGAAGATCGATGCCGCCAACCTGCCCGTCATCCAGACCGCCGATGAAAAGCACGTGCGCACGGGCGACGTGGTGCTGGCCATTGGCAACCCCTTCGGCCTGACCCAGACGGTAACCATGGGCATCGTCAGCGCCGTCGGGCGCCAGTTGTCCAGCACCAGCCCGGAAGACTTCGTGCAGACCGACGCCGCCATCAATATCGGCAACTCCGGCGGGGCTCTGATCAACACCAACGGTGAGCTGGTAGGCATCAACACCATCCTGATCGGTCGCCAGGCCAACGCCGAAGGCATTGGCTTTGCCATCCCGGTCGACACCGCCAAGCGCGTGCTAGAACAACTGATCGAAACCGGCCATGTGATTCGCGGCTGGCTTGGGGCGGACTACGGTTTCGTGCCGGTCGCGGCCGATAGCGGCCTGCCCTCCGCGGCACGCGGCGCCCAGGTGACCGATGTATATCCTGGCAGCCCGGCTGCCCAGGCCGGCATCCAGGCCCGCGACATCCTGTTGAGCATCGGCTCGCAAGACATCACCGACCCGGCGGACCTGCGCCGCCGCGAAGCCGCTCTCAAGCCGGGCAGCAAGGTGAAGATATCGGGCCTGCGCAATGGCGCGCCCTTTAGTGCTGAAGTCACGCTGGCCCAACGTCCTGCGATGACACCGACGGCGGAATGAGCATCTAAGGCCGCTCGCCATGCGAGCTGTAAAGCCGGCAGCTGTCGCAGTTCGTAGAGGGCAAACCGGACAGCTCGCCGCTCTTCCGGTTATCTCATTACAACGAGCCTGCCGATGACTTTTACAGCCGCGGCAGCAGCAGGCTTGACCCAGGTTCAGCGGGCGGAAGGACCATTGCCGCCGAGCGCCGCCACGGGCGGGAGTTTGGGCACGACGGCGCCATAGCGCTTGCGCAGGGTACCCACGCGCTCGACATAGACCTGGGTTTCGGCATAGGGCGGCACGCCGTTGTAGCGCAGCACCGCGTTGGCACCCGCGTTATAGGCAGCGGCAGCCAGGCGCTCGTCACCGTTGAAGTTGCGTAGCAGCAAGGCCAGGTAACGCGCACCACCGCGAATGTTCTGATCCGCATCAAAAGCATCCCGTACGCCCATGTCGGTGGCCGTGGCCGGCATGAGCTGCATCAGACCCTGGGCGCCCTTGATCGAGAGCGCCCGCGGGTTGTACGCACTCTCGGCATGGATGATCGCGCGCAGGAAGGCCTCATCCACGCCGAACTCCGCGCTCGCGGCGCGAATGGTATCGGCATAGGCGTTCAGGTTCAGCGCCACGCTGTCCCAGTGAATGGGCGAACGCAGGTTGCAGGCCATGCACGTGGAGATATAGCTGAAAAGCATGGTGACGACATGGCCCCGGGAACTGCCCCCCGGTGCCACGTTGGTGTATTCAATCGAGCCATCGGCCCGGGTAACGCGGTAGACCGAACCGCGAAGCACCCGCTCGCCGGGGGCAGCGATTGCCGCCGAGGTGTCGTCCAGCGCCTTGCGCGATTCGGCATATGTCCACTGCCCGGGCTTGCCGGCAGGCGCAGCACCGGGCGAAGGTCCGGCGACCGCAGCCACGGTACGCGCACTGGTCTGCACGTCACCGCGCACCCATTCCAGCGAAGGCTCGAACGAACCCGCGATCAGCCTCGCCGAGCTCTCAACACCCCCCTTGACGCCCAGCACCGACGCGATGCCCGCCGATGCCACCCGTGGCGTCGCACGCGGTGCAGGCGCGGCGGTGCCGGCCAGCTTGTGGCAATCGGTGTAGCCAGCCGTGCTGTTGCTGAAGACCGCCTCACCGCTTGACCCGGTGCAGCGGTATAGCCCTGCCGCCACTGCCGAACGGGGAGCCAACAACAGCCACCCCAGGCACGCAAGGGCCATCGCCCCCGCCAGCAGACGGGCACGGCCATGATGAGGATTGCCCGGAACTGCGTGCGCAAACATGGGTGGATTTTGCCGTCCCGCCGGAGGGGGCTCAAGGGCCGGCATACGGAAGCGTGCGCCAGTTGCCGCCAAACCAACAGCTTTAAATAGTCCAGGCAGACGCAAGTGCTTGATCTGGAAAAGGCGTTCGACTGGCGGGACCGCCCTGGTCGGCGTAAACTACGCGGTTCGGCAAAACCTGCCTTTGACGATCCTCCTTATCGGTATACGCCATGAGCGGCAAGCTTTTCATCAAGACCCACGGTTGCCAGATGAACGAGTACGACTCGGCCAAGATGGCCGATGTGCTCAAGGCGTCGCATGGCCTGGAGTTGACCCAGGACGAGTCCGAAGCGGACGTCATCCTGATCAATACCTGCTCCATTCGCGAAAAGGCCCAGGAGAAGGTCTTCAGCCAACTGGGGCGTTGGAAGGAGCACAAGCAGGGTTCAAAGCCGGTGCTGATCGGCGTAGGTGGCTGCGTAGCCTCCCAGGAGGGTGACGCGATCATCAAGCGCGCGCCGTTCGTCGACTTGGTCTTCGGCCCGCAGACCTTGCACCGCCTGCCGGAGCTGATCGAGGCCAAGCGCCATACCGGCAAGCCGCAAGTGGACGTCAGCTTCCCGGAGATCGAGAAGTTCGACCGGCTTCCCGAGCCGCGTGCCGAAGGCCCGACCGCCTTCGTATCGATCATGGAAGGCTGCTCGAAGTACTGCTCGTACTGCGTGGTGCCCTACACGCGCGGTGAGGAGATCAGCCGTCCGTTCGACGACGTGATCGTGGAGGTCGCGCAGCTGGCGGCCCAGGGCGTGCGCGAAGTCAATCTGCTTGGTCAGAACGTCAACGCCTATCGCGGCCCCACCCATGATGGCGGCGTCGCGGACCTGGCCGTGCTGATCCACGCCATCGCGCAGATCGACGGTATTGGCCGAATCCGCTTCACGACCTCGCATCCGCTGGAGTTTTCCGACTCGCTGATCGAGGCCTATGCCAACGTGCCGCAACTGGCCAATTACCTGCACCTGCCCGTGCAGGCCGGCTCCGATCGCATTCTCACGGCCATGAAACGCGGTTATACGGCATTGGAGTTCAAGCAGAAGATCCGCAAGCTGCGTGCAGTGCGGCCGGATATCTGCGTATCGTCGGATTTCATCGTCGGCTTCCCTGGCGAAACCGATGAAGACTTCGAGAAGACCATGAAGCTCATTGACGATGTGGGCTTCGACCAGAGTTTTTCCTTCATTTTTTCCTCGCGCCCCGGCACACCGGCCGCCAACTTGGCCGATGACACGCCGATGGCGGTCAAACACGAGCGGCTATCGCGACTGCAGGCAAAGCTCAACGACAATGCGCGTGCGATCAACCAGGCCATGGTCGGCACCGTGCAGCGCGTCCTGGTGGAAAAGACCAGCCGCAAGAACGCTAACGAACTGAGCGGTCGTACCGAAAACATGCGCTATGTGAACTTCCCGGGCCACAGCCGCATGATCGGCCAGTTCATCGACGTAATGATCACTGAAGCCATGACCAACTCGCTGCGCGGCCGCCTGAAACTGGACGGCGAAACGATGGCGCTGGCTTCGTGAGCGACCCGTTGATCATCCGGCAGATCCAGGCGCGGGAATTCGATCGGGTCTGGCCGGTGTTCCAGGCCGTGGTGCCGGCCGGCGACACCTACAGCTACCCACCGGACCTGGATCTTGAACAGGCGCGCGACTGGTGGACTACGCCACCGGCCCGATGCTTCGCAGCCGAGCGACATGGCGAAGTGCTCGGCTGCTACCTGCTTAAGCCCAACCAGCCGGGATTGGGCAGCCATGTCGCCAATGCAGGCTACATGTGGTCGCACCGCAGGCGCGTGGTCAGGGTATCGCCTCGGCGATGTGCGAGCACTCGATGCAACAGGCGCGTCGCGCTGGCTTCACCGCCATGCAGTTCAACTTCGTGGTTTCCACCAACACCGGCGCGGTGCGTCTTTGGCAGCGCCATGGTTTCCAGATCGTCGGACAAGTACCTGGCGCCTTCCGCCATGCACAGCTCGGTCCGACGGATATCTACGTGATGCATCGACACTTATGAGCGAAGGCCTGAATCAGCGCGATTTCTCCCTCGACCCGGCCGACAACGCGCGGCTGGCCAATCTTTGCGGCCCGTTGGACGAACACCTGAGGCAGATCGAACTGCGCCTGGGCGTGGAGATCGACCACCGAGGCGAACTGTTCCAGGTGATCGGCGACGACAGCGCGGCGCGCGCGGCGGAGAGAGTCTTGCGCGCGCTGTACGCGGAGACCGAGCGCGAGTCGCTGACCGGATCGAAGATCAACCTGCATCTGGCCGAGTCGGGCATCGACGCGATCGTGGCCGATGCCGCCGAAAGCGCCCAGGAAGTCACCATCCGGGTCAAACGTGGCGTGATCAAGGGCCGAGGCCCGAACCAGGCGCGCTACCTGCATGCCATCACCACCCATGACATCAACTTCGGTGTTGGTCCGGCCGGGACCGGCAAGACCTACCTGGCCGTGGCCAGCGCGGTCGAGGCGCTGGAAGCCAACCGCGTGCAGCGGCTGCTGCTGGTGCGCCCAGCCGTCGAAGCCGGCGAGAAACTGGGCTTTTTGCCCGGTGACCTGTCGCAGAAGGTCGATCCCTACCTGCGCCCGCTCTATGACGCGCTGTACGAGATGCTGGGCTTCGAAAAGGTGGCCAAGCTGATCGAACGCAATGTGATCGAGATCGCCCCGCTCGCCTATATGCGTGGCCGCACTCTCAACGATTCGTACGTGATCCTGGACGAAGCACAGAACACCACGGTCGAGCAGATGAAGATGTTCCTGACCCGCATCGGCTTCGGCTCCGTGGCAGTGATCACCGGCGATGTCAGCCAGGTCGACCTGCCTCGCCACGTGCGCTCGGGCCTGCGTCACGCCATCGAGGTGCTGCGCGGCGTGGATGGCATCAGCTTTACGTTCTTCACCTCGCGCGATGTCGTCCGCCACCCTCTGGTCGCCAAGATCGTGCGTGCCTACGAAGCATTCGAAGCCGCCGATGGCATACGTGATGCCGGGCACGGCACCCGCGAGAAGCTCGGAACGACGAACTGAGTCGCGGGCATGCCAAACACCACAATCCATGTCAGTTACGGCGTGCCGCGTGCTGGCGTACCCTCAGCAGCCAGTTTCCGCCAATGGACGGACGCGGCCCTGGCGGGCGCGAAACGTCGCAAGGCGACGGAGCTGTCGATTCGACTTGTCGATAGTGCCGAAGGTCGCCAGCTCAATCGCGACTACCGCGGCAAAGACTACGCCACCAACGTGCTGTCATTCCCGGCCGAACTCCCGCCCGGTATGCCCATGCCGCTGATCGGTGACCTGGCCATCTGCGCTCCGGTAGTAACTCGCGAAGCCGCCGAACAAGGCAAGCCCGCGCGGCACCACTGGGCCCACATGACCATCCACGGTGTCCTGCATCTGCTCGGCTACGACCACATCGAAGATGCCGAGGCCGACGTCATGGAGGCCCTGGAAACCCGGATACTCGCAAGACTGGGCATCGCCGATCCCTATGGATGAGAAGTGAGCGAGGAGGAGCTAAGGGGTGAGAAAAGCCATTCTTGCTCCGCCCTCGCCCCCGGATGGAACCCTGGGAGCCGAAGGCCCGCCGACATCTGGGAAGCCCGGTCACGGTCACGCCCACGGCCCGCGCCCCCACTCTCTCCTCCCCGCACCTCTTAAAGGCCCTCCAGTCCCGTATCCCTGAATCGTCACGGTTTTTCCGCTAGACTCCAGTTTCCGCCCGTTTCCGGGCAGTCATCGCAAGCGTAATGAACGAGGACCCTGGCAGTACCAGCGGCCCGGCCCACCGCTCCTGGTGGGATCGACTGGGCCACATGTTTTCCGGCGAACCGCGCAACCGCCAAGAGCTCATCGAAGAGCTGCGCGCCGCCCAGGCCAAAGGCCTGCTCTCCAACGACACCCTGACGATGGTCGAGGGTGCGATCAAGGTGACCGAGCTCAGTGTCGACGACGTCATGGTGCCGCGCACCCAGATCGTCATGCTCTCGGCCGAAGCCCCACTCGCCGACATCCTCGCTACCGTGGTCGAATCGGGCCATTCGCGTTTTCCTGTGCATGGCGAAGACAAAGACGAGATTGCAGGCATCCTGCTCGCCAAGGATCTGCTGAAGTACTTTGGTGACGGACAAACCTTCGACATCCACACCATCCTGCGCCCCGCGGTGCTGATTCCCGAATCGATGCGGCTCAATGTGCTGCTGGCCGAGTTCCGCCACACGCGTAACCACATGGCCCTGGTCGTGGACGAATACGGTGGCGTGGCTGGGCTGATCACCATCGAGGATGTCCTCGAACAAATCGTTGGCGAGATCGACGACGAACATGACGACGAGGAAGAACCCCAGCTCATGCACCCGCAGGCCAACGGCAGTTGGCTCGTTAGCGCACTGACACCGATTGCCGACTTCAACGAGGAAACTGGCGCGCAATTTTCCGACGAGGAGTTCGACACCGTCGGTGGCATGGTCACCTCCGAGTTCGGCCACCTTCCGGAGGTCGGGGAGGAAATAGCCGTGGGCAGCTATCTGTTCCACGTCACCGAAGCCGATGACCGGCGCGTGCAGCAGTTCCGCGTGACCGCGATCACCACCGAACCTTGACGCTCCCTCAGGAGCGAATTCATTCGTGAAGCGAGTCGCGACTCAGGTCGCGGCTTGAAGGTTTTGAAACCACCAATCTGCGACTGAATCACAGATCGCTTCGCGCCTGAAGTCGCTCCTACCTTCACCATCCGAGATACCGCCTCCATGCCCCTGATCGGCCGCCTGCTGCTATTGGCAACCCTCATTCTCGGCTTTGCCTCCACAGCACATGCCGATGTGGCCAATGCGCCCGGGGCCGATCTCGAAGTGGCACTGATCACCTACGGTCCCGGCGATACCTACTGGGAGCGCTTCGGTCACGATGCGATCGAAATTCGCGACACCGTCAGCGGCGAGGCAGTCAATTTCAACTATGGCGTGTTCGATTTCGACGAAAGCGGCTTCCTGCTCAACTTCGCTCGTGGACGCATGCATTACCTGATGGATGCAGCACACAGCGAAGACGACGAACACTATTACGTGGAAACCGGTCGCTCGGTCACACGCCAGAAACTGGCCCTCAACGCCAACCAGGCGGCCGCATTGCGTGACTTCCTGCTGTGGAATCTGCGCCCGGAAAACGCCCGCTACGACTACGATTACTACGTCACCAATTGCTCGACCAAGGTTCGCGACGCACTCGACAAGGCCTTGGGCGGTGTCTTGAAGACCCAGTTGCAAGCGCGCCGTGGCAGCATGACCTATCGCCAGCAGACCGCTCGGCTGATGAGTGCACAACCCTGGTTGATGCTTATTCTCGACCTTGGTCTTGGCCCGTACGCCGACCAGCCGCTAAGCGCCTGGCAGGAAAGCTTCTTGCCCATGGTGTTGCAACGTCAACTTGCGAGCATCCAGGTCAGCGACGGTCAAGGTGGCACTCACCCTCTGGCCACCGACGAGCAAGTGCTGTCACCCAACCGCCTGGATACTCCACCGGACGCCGCGCCAGATCTGCGCCTCCCGCTGGGATTGGCAGGCCTGGCTTTTGCCATGTTGCTGGTGCTGCTCTCTCGTATCGCGCCGACCATGCATGCCCTGCTCGCCACGCTTTATCTGGTGCTCGCTGGCATTGTGGGCGTATTGCTGCTGGCACTGTGGCTGTTCACGACACACCATTCGGCCTGGGCCAATGCAAACCTGCTGATGTTCAATCCGCTGGCCTGGCTGCTGATTGCCGCCGTGTGGCGTGCCCGCCGTCACCGAAGCCCCACCCGGCTGGCTGATACGGCACTGATGCTGCAATTGTTCATGATGCTCGCGGCTGTAGCCATGCACCTCATGCATGGCATCGTGCAGCAGAATCAGCCGTGGCTGCTGTTCGCCCTGCCGTGCTGGCTTGCCATGGCCTTCACATGCCGCAAGAACTCGCGAGCCGCCTGAGTCGTCATTGCCCTGTCGCGTGCCCGGCGGCATCATGCGCGCATGCATGCATCCAGCCCCGCACCAAATCAGGAACCCGCGCTGAAGCCATCCATGGTGGTCAACTGCGTGGCCTATCGCAACGATGGCAAGCGTATCGGCGACATCAGCCTCGACGCCATCAGCGATGTACTTAAGGAACCGGATACCTTCGTCTGGGTGGGCCTGCACGAGCCCGATGAAAGCCTGTTGCTGAAACTGCAGGAAGAATTCGACCTGCACGATCTGGCGATCGAAGATGCCCAGCAGGCGCATCAACGTACCAAAATTGAAGCTTACGGCGATTCGTTGTTCATCGTGGTGCAGACCGCGCAACTGGTGGGCGGCCACATCGCCTTCGGTGAAACGCATATCTTCCTGGGGCCCCGCTATCTGGTGACCGTGCGCCACGGCGCCTCGCTTTCCTATGCGCCGGCGCGACGCACTTGCGAGCACACACCGGAGCTACTCGCTCTGGGACCAAGCTATGGTCTATACGGGGTGCTCGACTTCATCGTCGACAACCTGTTGCCGATCGTGCGCGACATCCGGGAAGAATTGCAGGATCTGGAAAAAGACATCTTCGCCGAAACGTTCAAGCGCCAGACCGTCCGTCGACTGTACGACATGCAACGCGACCTGATGACCCTGCGCCTGGCCGTAGCACCCTTGCAAGACATCATCAGCCAATTGGTGCGTATGTATCCGCACCTTATTCAGGACGAACTTCGCGCGTATTTCCGCGACATCTACGACCATGTCTTCCGGGTCAACGAATCGATCAGCGCGATGCGCGAAATGCTTGCCGCCGCCATCAACGTCAACCTGTCGCTGGTAACCTTCGGCCAGAACGAAGTCATGAAGAAATTGGCCGGCTGGGCTGCGATGCTGGCTGCCCCCACCCTCATCACCAGTTGGTACGGCATGAATTTCACGCACATGCCGGAACTGGCTTCTCCCTGGGCCTACCCCTTGATCATCATCATCGTGATCAGCGTAGTGACCGGGATATTCACGGGACTAAAGCGAGCCAAATGGCTCTAGAAACGCGCATCTCACCGGCGAATCGATCCCCTGGAGCGACTTCAGCCGCGATGCAAGTCGCGACGGGCGCGGCCTGGAAGTCTTAGCCCCCCCCCAATCCGCGACCGGCTCGCAGATGGCGTCGCGAATGAATTTGCTCCCACATGGGACGCCATTGGCGGTTCAGCGCAGTCGCAACTGGGGCCCAAGACCTTCACCGCCCGCCGTGTTGCTCCCAAGGAAGGCACACAGAAAAACGGCCACCCAGAGGTGGCCGTTTTTCCATCACGCCATGACCCGATCGTCACTTCGCGTCAGCGGATGTCCACTGCTTGAGCCATGCGTTGACCGTCTCATGCCATTGCACGCTGTTCTGCGGCTTGAGCACCCAATGGTTTTCATCGGGGAAATGCAGTAGCTGGCTGGGAATGCCGCGACGCTGCAAGGCCGTGAATGCACCCAGGCCCTGGGTGTCGGGAATACGGAAATCCTTGCCGCTGTGCACGACCAGCATCGGCACACGCCAATCCTTGACGTGGTTGACCGGATTGAACTTCTCGTAGTTCTCCGGATGCTCGAACTGTGTGCCGCCATTTTCCTTCTCTTCAAACCACAGCTCTTCGGTGTCGTAATACATCGCACGCGCATCGAAGACGCCATCATGGTCCACGAGGCACTTCCACGGCTGGTTCCACACGCCGGCAATCCAGTACACCATGTAGCCGCCATAACTCGCGCCAAGCGCACAGGCGCGATTGCCATCAAGGAAGCTGTATTTGTCCAGCGCAGCCTTCCAGCCGGTCTTCAGATCCTCCAGCGGCTTGCCGCCCCAGTCACCGGAAATCGATTCGGTAAAGGCCTGGCCGTAGCCCGTGGAGCCGTGGAAGTTGATCGTGACCACCGCAAACCCCTGGCCAGCATAGGTCTGGGCGTTCCAGCGATAGCTCCAGCTATTGGTCATCGCGCCTTGCGGGCCGCCATGAATGATGAACGCCACGGGATACTTCTTGCCGCGCTTGTAGTCGACCGGCTTGACCACGTATCCCTGCACGGTCTCGTTGTTCCAACCCTTGAAGGTAAAGAATTCCGGCTCACCGACACGGGCGTTTTTCAGGCGCTGCGCGTTGTAGTGCGTGACCTGCTTGAGCTCCTTGCCGGTCAACGACGCGGTGTACAGGTCCGCCGGACGCTTGAGATCGTCACGCGACAACAGGATGCGCGACTTGCCCAGCGAGTAAGCGCTCACCGAACCTTCCGACACCAGCTTGCTGGCCTTGCCACTGGCCGTATCGATGGCGAACAACGGATGCTGGCCGTTGTCGTCAGCGGTGGCATAGAGCGTCTTGCCGTCGGCTGAAATCTGCATGCCACCGGGCGTACGATCCCAGGACGGATCGACTTCGTGTTTCTGTCCCGATGCAAGATCCAGCGCCATGATGCCGAAACGATCCGATTCCGAACGCGGCTCCTTCATCGCAAGGTAATAAAGCGTCTTGCCATCAGGCGAAGGAACCGGATAGGCGTCCCAGGCTTGATTGTCGGCGGTCAGATTCTTCGGTGCGGCCGAGCCATCGGCAGGCACGCTGTAGATATCGAAGTTGGTCGACCACGGCTCGCTGTTGCCCGCGAGACGAACATCGAAGTACACCGTGCTGCCATCCGGCGAAAAGGCAAACTCGTCATCGCCGCCAAAGGGCTTGCTGGGCACATCGCCATCCATGCCACGCGTCAGCCGCACCGGCTGCGCGGTATCACCGTCGGTAGTATTGGCAATATACAGCTGCGAACGGCGCCCATCTTCCCAGGTATCCCAATGGCGCACGAACAACTTGTTGTAGACCGTACCACTGGCTTTGTCCGCCGCCCGGCCATCAAGGCGCTCCTTGGTGCAGGCCAGGTCGGAGCAGTCGGTAAACACCGCATAGCTCAGCAGCACCTTGCTACCATCGGGCGATAGCTTGAAGGCGTCCACATCCAGTGGCCCATGGGTCACCTGCGTAGCATCGCCAGCCCTGCCCTGGCTCAGGCTACGACGAAACAACTGCGCGATACCGTCTTTGGCCGTGGTGTAGAAGAAGGCGTCCCCCTGCGGCGACCAGCGTGGCGACGAAGCCTTGTCCACCAGTTTCACCGGCTGGCCGCCTTTGAGATCCAGCAGGTAGATGGCAGTCACCCCCTTGTTGGCCGCGTAGTCGGTCATGCGCACCGTGTAGAGCGCATAGCGTCCATCGGGGGAGAGCTGCGGATCGCCGACGCGATCCATCATGACCAGGTCGCGAATGCCGAACGGATGGGGCGAGTGGCTTTCCACGTCGGCGGCCATCGCCGAGGTGGCTGCCAGGGCGAGTGCCAAGGCGGCAAACAGGGGTTTCATGCAGGGTTTTCCCTTGAACGTGTTACGAAGCCCATGACGTTAAGAGGCGCGAGGGCGTTTGCGCAAGTTCGTTCGCAGCACGGGGGCTGAAGCGGAGACATGAGACGGGTTGCGTGGGCGCAAGGCCGATCGCTTGCGGCCTGTGCGAAGCGCATGGATGACGCATTCGGCTTTCCAGCCCCTGATGATCGACAGGTGCCCCTGGCTATACTGGGGGTTTTGCACTGGGTTAAGCCTGATGTCTGCCCCTCCTTCCACCACCCCGGTCCCTCACGGCGATGACCTGTTTGGCCATCCCAAAGGGCTGTATGTCTGCTTCTTCACCGAGATGTGGGAGCGCTTTTCCTTTTACGGCATGAAGGCGCTGCTAGCGCTGTACCTGATCAAGCATCACGGTTTTTCCGATGCCGACAGCCTGTCGGTGCTCGGCGCATACGGCGGCCTCGTGTACGCCACGCCTGTGCTGGGCGGCATGCTCGCCGACCGTTACCTGGGTATGCGCAAGGCGGTGATCCTGGGCGGCGTATTGCTATGCCTGGGGCATATCGGCATGGCAGTCGAAGGCCACCCGGCTACCGTGGGCGCCGATGGCGTCGTGCATCGTGACGTCTTCGCGCTCGGTGTCTTCTACCTCTCGCTGGCGCTGATCATCAGCGGCGTGGGTTTTCTCAAGCCCAATATCTCCACCGTAGTGGGCAAGCTCTATCCCGAAGACGACCCTCGGCTGGATTCGGGCTTCACCTTGTTCTATGCGGGCATCAATGTGGGCGCGCTGTTCTCCGCGCTGATCTGCGGATATCTCGGCGATACCTACGGCTGGGGTTACGGCTTTGGCGCGGCAGGTATTGGCATGCTCGCAGGTCTGGCCGTCTTCGTGACCGGACAGAAATACCTGCAAGGTCACGCCGAGCCGCCGAACCCGGCCGCCCTGCGGCGCCGCGTGCTGGGACCGATCACGGTGGAATGGGTGATCTACCTGGGTGCGGCGCTGAGCCTGCCGATCCTGTCGGCCCTGATGCAGCTCGGTGGAGCGGTACTCTGGTTGCAGTTGCTTACCATGGCGGCGTGGCTGGGCTGGCTGGCCTGGTACGTGACCACTCGGTGCACGCCAGTACAGCGCCAACAGATGCTTTCCTGCGTATTTTTCGTGGCGATCTGCCTGTTGTTCTTCGCCCTGTATGAGCAGACCTACGGCTCCTGGGTGCTGTTCAACGATCGCATGCTGACCAAAGATCTGTTCCCGACCCTGGTAATCCGCGAGGGTCATCCGGTACCGTGGTCGGTGATCCCGCTTGTACTGAGCCCGATCATGGTGGCTGTCTCGCTGCGTCTGGAAGGCAGCCGGCTACCGGCCGTGCTGCTTGGCACGCTCACCGTGCTCGGTATCGTGCTGATCGTGCGCGATAGCATCGTGCTGCCACAGACCGCCAGCTCGCTTACTTACCTGGGCGCGCTATTCATCGTATTGCTGTCCCCGCTGGCAGCCTGGGCATGGCCCTTTTTGGAGCGTTTTGGACTCAATCCGTCCAAACCTGTCAAAAGCGCGATTGGCCTGGCTTTCGCCGGACTGGCGTTCATACCGCTCTACCTGGGCAATGGCATGGTCGGGCCCGATAGCCTCGGCAGCGTGTGGTGGCTGGTGCTGGCCTACCTGATCATCGAGATCGGTGAGGTTACCCTTGCACCGATCGGCCTGTCCGCGGTGACCGAGCTTTCGGTGCCGCAAGTATGCGGCTTGATGATGGGCGCCTGGTGGCTGGGCACTTCATTTTCCGAGCAATTGGCCTCGATCTTCGGCAAATTCGCAGCCCTGGACATGCCTGCCGACGGCAAGGTCGACATGGTGTTGGCCAAGGCCAAATACGGCGAGCTTTTCCAGCACATGATCTGGCTGGGGCTGGCCTCGGCCCTGGTGGCGCTTTTATTGGCACCCCAGGTGCGTCGCTGGATGCACGGCGTCAAATAACCGGCAGCGGTTGATCCAAATCACAAAATATGGGGTCGGCCGTATGGCTGATCCCCATGGTGTGCGGCCCAGGCCTTCTTGGTACAAAAACTGCGTAGGCCACTGCGAACCACTGGGGAGTCCTCATCATGTCACGCCGCCCATCCGCGGGTTTCACCCTCATCGAGTTGATGATCGTCGTTGCGATCATCGCCGTGCTTGCTGCGATTGCCATTCCGCAGTACCAGACCTATGTCGCACGATCGCAGGCTGTGGCCGCCCTTGATGAAATCACGCCAGGCCGCACGGCTTATGAGACCCTCGTCAACCAGGGCACAACCGACGGCGGAACCTATAGCAACGTAGACAACCTTGGCCTGATCGCAGAAACCGATCGTTGCACGATATCCGTTGCAGCACCCGTCATAGGTGCTGGCTCGATCACCTGCACCCTCAAGGGCAGCCCTGCGGTGAGGGATAGGCACATCGACCTCAACCGCGATGAAAATGGCCAATGGTCCTGTTCGTCAAACCTGGACCCCAAGTACATCCCCGTGAGCTGCAAGGCAACCTGACGCAAACTGACAATAATTGTCACCCCATGACAACCAACGTCAGTTTCCAATGTTACGTGGAAATTTCTCCGCCAACTACGCCACAATCTGAAAGCCCTACACGTCTTTTGGCTTGTTGCTTATTGCCAACCTTTGCACAATCCGAACGCCTGCTGAGCAAGCAGGCCACAACTCCGGGTGCCATGGCACACAAGATGCTGTGATCTCCGGGAGCTTCCTGGTCGTTCCTGACACGTTGAGTAGAGGGGGGCCGGACCTGCCTAGGGGGTACGGGACCGGGGCTCAGGGGGCATCACCAAACTTCAGTTAGCTAACTCAAGAGAAAGAAGGGAACCACCATGAAGAACGCTCAAAAGGGTTTTACCCTGATCGAATTGATGATCGTGGTTGCGATCATTGCCATCCTGGCCGCCATCGCCATCCCGCAGTACCAGACTTATGTGATTCGCTCGCAGGTTGCTCGCGCCATGAGCGAAGCTGGTGATGCCAAGGTGCTGGTTGAAGACTGCATCAACAACGGTAAGACCGCGCTGGGCCAGACTGCCACGACCTGTGATAGCAGCTCGATCACGGGCTCCGATATCCTCCAGGATGGTGCTCAGACCGGCGCATCCGCACCGAACCAGGGCTATCCGCAGATCACGCTCCCTGCTGCGGCAGGCGATAGCGGCAGCATCGTCGCAACGCTTGGCAACAACGCTTCGACCAAGGTGAAGGGTGGCAAGATCACCTGGACCCGCGATCAGAACGGCACCTGGAGCTGCGCCGCCGATGGAACCATTGGTGCGAAGTACGCTCCCGCCAGTTGCCCGGCTGCTGGCACCTGATTTCCAGGCATAGCTTGAAAATCACGAAACGGCGCCACTCGTTGGTGCCGTTTCTTTTTTGGCCGAATGGAAAAAGCTTTGCGCAGCCAAAATGATAAAAAGTGGATGTATGAAATCGGCTGCTTATTTCCTACTTCTAGCAATCAACCTGCTGCCAGCAGGCACCCTGATTGTCTACAGTGACATAACGCTCGAATCGGACCAGATCTTGCTCATCTTCGGTTCGAGCCTACTCAGCTTAATATGCCTAGGAAGCGTCCTGGCGCGCTTTCCTCGTACGGCCATCTTTATCATTTCGATCCTGTCCATCTTCGCCTGGATCGAAACGGTATTCATCCGAAAGTACGGCTGGTCGATTGATGCCAATACACTTTCACTGATTGCCGAAACCAACCCGGGCGAAGCGGCAGATATCGGTAACTCCATCCCGTTAAAATGGTTCGCACCTATCGGTATCCTGATCGCACTAGGTATCACAGCATGGCGCGGATCGGGATCTCTGACACCGGAACTCCCACTGCGGCGTATAGCGATCTATAGCCTCTCAGGATGGCTGGCGACTATCGCCATCGCCGGCTTTCTTGGTCAGGAACCACCCTGGGCCACCGACTCCACCGTTTTTCCTTTACAAAAAGCCGGTCAGGAGCAAGCCTTGCGAGCCGCATTTCCCGCTGGCCTGCCGTGGGTTGCCTACGACTTCGTGCAGGAGCGTGCCGCGCTCAGTCGCGCCATCGAGCAAACGAAGCGTTTCCGCTTTGCGATGGCACCCAAAGGCGAATCACCCCGACGACGCATTTATGTGCTGGTTATTGGTGAGTCTTCACGAGCCGACCATTGGTCCATCAATGGCTATGCCAGGGAAACGACGCCTCGGCTAAAAAAAGAAGACGGCCTGATTTCCTTCACCCGCCTCTACACGCCCTGGACCTTTACGCGACTTGCAGTCCCATTGCTGATCACTCGCAAACCTCCATCGGTGGCGAGCGCTGTGTTCAACGAGGCATCTATCGTCACGGCATTTAAGCAAGCAGGATTTTTTACCGGGTGGATTTCCCTACAAGCTTCTGTCGGCTACCACGAATCCCCCATATCCTTGAGTGCACATCAGGCCGACGAAGTACGCTTCCTGAATCCTGTCGATTATCGCTATCGGGGACAGCATGATGACGCTGCGATTCCGGTCATGCGTGAAATGATTAGCAACACGCAGCGAGATAGCTTCATCGTTGTGCACCTGCTAGGAAGCCATTTTCGCTACGCCGACCGCTATCCCGCGAAGTTTTCCGTATTCCAACCCGACGCAAATGGCAGGGAACAGTTATTCAATCCGAATGACAAGACTTTACTTGTCAATGGTTACGACAACAGCATTTTGTTTACGGACTTTGTAATCGACTCGCTGATTACTACCCTGAGGGACCAGGCGAATGCGGAAACCTGGCTGCTCTATTCGTCCGATCATGGAGAAGCCTTGTTCGACGATTGTCGGATGCAAAGCGGTCACGGCGAATACTCGACCGCCACACAACATGTTTCGGCGCTATTCTGGTATTCCCGCAACTACCAAGACTCACATCCAGCGCAAGTCGAATTCATGAAAAAACATAAAGACAGTTTTGCTTCCACTGCCATGTTTTTCGAAACCATGAGTGATCTGGCAGATCTCAACATCGTCGGAAATCGCCACGACAATAGTCTCGCCGCTGAACCATTACGCAATCCCTTCGAAGTACGCAACGCCGAACAAGCTTTCACCTGTCCATCCCACTAGCATCGATCTACAGGGGTATCTCGATGAAACCGAACATCAAGGGATTCACGCTGATTGAGCTGATGATCGTCGTCGCGATCATCGCCATCCTGGCGGCGATCGCCATCCCGCAATACCAGACCTATGTGATCCGCTCGCAGGTCACCCGCGCGATGCACGAGGCGGCCGATGCCCGTGTACTGGTGGAAGACTGTGCCAGCACCGGCAAGGTACAACTGGGCACCAATGGCGGACAATGCGATGTCTCCACCCTGGGGGCGTCTGACATACTCACAGGCGGTGCGGAAATGGGCCTGACCCCGCCTACCGGCACTGGCGTGCCTCACGTGCAACTGCCGCAAAACGCGACCGGCACGGGATCGATCAAGGCCACCCTCGGCAACCATGTTTCACCCAAGATTGCGGGCGGTTATGTCTTGTGGACGCGGTCAGTGGATGGCTCCTGGACCTGCACGGTCGACAGCCAAATCGGCGTCAAATATGCCCCTGCCGGTTGCCCTGTGGGCAGTTGATGGCTGAACGGATGGTCGCGCTGCAGGCTGTGCCTTAACGCTTTCATCATCCTGGCTGTCCGACATTTCCGTCGAGAGCTTCGCGGAGACGCCACGATGAACAAGTCAAATGGACGGGCGCTGGCCACTACCCTGATCATCCTGGCGATCATCGCCGTGATCGCAGCCGTTGCTGTGCCCTCCTGGCGCGACCACAAGATCGCCGACCACAGCAAGGAAGCGCTGAGCGCTGGCGATGCCGCCAAACTGGTCGTCATGGAAGCCGAAACCATGCGTGGCGGCCTGGCCAACCTACATCCCGGTGACCTGAAATATAACGCCGCGTCCACGCTTGGGCCTTATGTGGCCAAGGTCGACGTGTCAGAGAGTGGGCGCATCACGGTAACCACCAAAGACACGGGCGCCTCGCCCGATCCCGTGTTCTTGCTGACGCCGATGGAAAGCAGCAAAGGAACCGGGCCGACACAACTGGTGTGGAGCTGCGACATCGTCTCGGGCGATACGCGATACAAGCCGGATACCTGCACACGGTCCGCCGACGCGCCTTCGGCGGCAAGCACGGTGTCGATCCCTGGGCATACGACGTCCGCGGCGCAACCGGCTGTCGCAAGTACTAGCAAGCGCTAAAATCCATACAGCTCGTGCTTGCCTCACACTGGCATCCATGGCCCGATAGGCCTCGACTTCACGGGCCAAGACATATCGCGATTCGTGGCTGGCGCGGTAATCCCTTACAGCAACCGCCGCGTTAAACCCATCCCTTAGGTATTGAGCGAAATCGATACTGGCGTCGCTGCCGGAGGCCAGCTGCATCGTGTTCACCGCGACGCAACTGGCGACTGGCAGTGACACGCCGCTCAACACAACCATCCTAGGGGAATACCATGGAACGGAAAAAACAGCAGGGCTTTACCCTGATCGAACTGATGATCGTGGTGGCCATCATTGCCATCCTGGCTGCGATCGCCATCCCGCAATACCAGACCTATGTCATTCGATCGCAGGTCGCTCGCGCCATGAGCGAATCCGGCGATCTTAAGGTGGCCGTGGAGGACTGCCTGAATAACGGGCTGCTCACCTTCGATCCGAATACCAGCTGCGTGGATACGAGCACACCGTCGGATATTCTCGACGGAGGCAAAGCGGCAGTCGCCATGTCAGCTACCACTTCGACCATCATCGCGAAATTGGGGGGGCACGCCAGCAGCAAGATCAAGGATGGAACAGTCACCTGGACAAGGGACGACGCCGGTTCCTGGACCTGCAAGACCGCAGATGGCATCACTCCGAACTACGCACCCGCGTCTTGTCCAAACTGATCCATACGCACTTTGCTTTTCATGCAAGACATGACAAACGGAAGCTGCGCATTGCGGCTTCCGTCTGTTTTGTTCGATTGTTTCCGGTTGCTCATTCTCATTTCTTGAACGGGCCGCCCTGAGGCAAACGAAACAGCAAGCGCCAGATGGCTTGGCTCTTTCAGCGAAATCTCCATCGCAGGAAAGTACTCTGCCACCTGTCATTCGATTCGGGCCGCCTCTTACGAATAACCTGAAAAGCTTTAACCCCTGCCTTTTCCGGCCATTCCGCCCTCACCGCCACCCGGCATCGACTGGACCTTGGCGCCAGACAGGTTAAGCTTGGCCCACTCCTGGCTGCCACGCTGACGCCGTGACCCGACTTCCGACGCCGCTAAGCAACGGCTGGGCCTTACTTGCCCTGGCACTGTTGATCACCACGCTGGTTTATGCACCCGGCCTGTCCGGTGGCTGGCTGTTCGACGATTACCCCAATATCGTGGATAACCATGGCGTGCAGCCTGCTCACGGTGACATTCCCTCACTGATCGGCGCCGCCCTCTCCTCGCCTGCCAGCGACTTCAAGCGCCCGCTTGCTTCGTTGAGCTTTGCGGCCAATTACCTGGCGTCGGGGCTGGACCCGTATGCCATGAAAGCCACCAACCTGGTCATCCACCTGCTCAACGGCCTGCTGGTGTTCCTGCTGGTACGCGCCCTGCTGCAAGTAACGGCCCCCAGGCAGGAATCGTCGCGTCGAGTCGCATTCGCGGTGGTCGCCGCAGCAGGCTGGATGTTGCTCCCAATCAATCTGACCGGCGTGCTCTATGTCGTCCAGCGCATGGAGAGCATGGCAAACCTGTTCGTGCTGATCGGCCTGCTAGGCTATCTGGCAGGGCGGAAACGCATGCGTGATGGAACTGGAGGTGGCGGACTGCTGCTATGCATACTCAGCCTCACGCTACCCACCGGGCTTGGCATCCTAGCCAAGGAGACGGCGGTGATGATCCCGCTCTATGCGTTGCTGATTGAAGCCATCGTCTTTCGCTTCCGACGGCCCGACACGCGACGCACGGACTGGCGTATCGTCGCACTGTTCATCGTGTTCCTGTTGTTGCCGATGATCGTGGGGCTGGCCTGGTTGGTGCCACGGCTGCTCAAGCCCGAATCGTGGGCCACGCGTGATTTCACCATGGGCACTCGCCTGCTTTCAGAGCTGCGCATCGTGGTTGATTACATCGGCTGGACGCTATTGCCGCTACCGCATGAATTGTCTTTCTATCACGATGATTTCTTGGTTTCCTCGGGTCTGTTTGCGCCTTCGACCACTGCGCTGAGCGCGTGCGTCTTGTTGGCTCTGATCGCCGCCATGATCGGCACGCGCAGACGCCAACCACTGATAGCTCTGGGCATCGCCCTGTTTCTGGGTTGCCAAGTCCTCACGGCAACTATCCTTCCACTGGAACTGGTCTATGAGCATCGCAACTATTTCGCCAGCCTGGGGCTGATGCTGGCTCTGCTCGCGGCGCTTTTTCCACCAGGCGAAACATGGCTATCACCGCTACGGTCGCGTATCGCGACGGCCCTGATTGCCGTGTTGATGCTGTGGTGGACGGGTATCACGGCCGTCAGCACCTACGCCTGGGGCGACTCGCTTCGCTTGGCCGAAGCGTTGGCCGAACGCGGACCGGATTCGCCGCGTGCCCAATACGAACTGGGCCGCACCTATATCATTTATTCGCATTACCAGCCGGGCTCGCCGTATACCCAGAAGGCCTACGCGCCTCTGGAGCGTGCTGCCGGGCTACCCAAGTCGTCGATCTTGCCGCAGCAGGCATTGATCTTCATGAATTCGCGCATGGACCTGCCGCTTAAGGATGCCTGGTGGCAAAGCATGACCGACAAACTGGCTACGGTCCGTCCCGGCGTTCAGGATGAAAGCTCGCTGGCAGCCTTGGCCGATTGTGCACGTGACGGTGACTGCGACCTGCCCAAAGACCGGATGAAAGCAGCTTTCGATGCAGCCATGTCGCATTCCAAGCCGAGCCCTCGGCTCATGTCGACCTATGCTGATTATGCCTGGAACGTCCTGGAAGACCGCAAGCTTGGCATGCAACTGGAAACGCGCGCGGTGGATGGCTCGCCGCAGGAGCCAGCCTACCTGATCACGCTCATCCGCATGCTGTTACGTGAGCATCACACCGAGGAAGCACAGACACGTATGGACCAGTTGCAGCAACTCAATCTTGGCGGACACCTGGATAGCCAGATCGAGAAACTGCGCGCGCAATTCGAGGCCATTTCCGAATCCGGCGCGCACGCCACGTCATGATCGGCAAGCTCGCACGCAGCAGCTTGCAGACCACTGCCGTGCTGGCGTTACGACTGGCGACGCAGGCCGCCACGCTGGTCCTGCTCACACGCCTGCTGCAACCTGCGCTTTATGGACACTATGCCGCCGCGGCGTCGCTGGCCGTCGTGCTGGGTATGCTTTCCAGTCTCGGCAGCGGTTATGTATTGCTGTCACGGGCTTCGGGCAATCTCGCACGCGCAGCCGATACCTGGCGATATGCGTGGCCCCTGACGCTGGCCATGGGTGTCGTGCTGATACTGATCTACCTGCCCATCGCGCTCTGGCTTACCGACGCGCAGCTATCACTATCCACGCTGCTTTGGCTGGGCTGTACCGAACTGCTTGCCACGCCGTTCACGCTATTGGCAAGCTTTGTCCTGCAATCGAGCGAACGCGTACCGCTGAGCCAGTTGGTGCAATGGTTGCCGCTGGGCCTGCGCGTCGCCGCGGTACTACCTTGCTTCGCCCTGCCGCTGGAGGCACGTCTGCCCTGCTACGTGGTGTTGCAATGGAGCGCGGGCGTGATCGGTGTCCTGGTCGCCTGGCGCATCGTACGCCGGCACGTTCCACTGACATGGCAGCCACGCAAGCCCAGCGGTGAAGAATTGCGGCTGGGCGCTTCCTATGCCGCCATGCTGCTGGTCGCAGCCAACCCCTCGGAGCTGGACAAGATGGCTGCCGTGCGCCTGGTGGGCGGCCCCTCGGCCGGCATCTACACGGCAGGTTCGCGCATCATGGGGGCGCTGGTGATGCCCGTGCTGGCGATGCTGCTGGCGGCGCAACCGCGCCTGTTTCGCCATGCACGGGATCAAGCCGTCACCATGCGCAAATTGGTGCTGGTGCTGTTTGGTGTCGCGCTGGCCTGGGGGATCGTGAGCGGTGCAGCGCTGGCGATCGCCAGTCCATGGCTGACCTGGATATTCGGCAACGACTATGCACGCACCGCGCACCTGATGCCCTGGATGGCCATCACCGCTCCCTTTCTTTCGGTCAGGTTGGCCGCTGGCAGCGTGCTGGTTGCCACCGGACATCCGCTCGAACGCGTGGGCTTCGAGCTGGGCGGCATCGCCTGTCTGCTGGGCGGCATGCTGGCGTTCGCGCCGGGGTACGGCGTGATTGGCCTGGTGGCAGCCGTGATCGTTGCCGAACTGGCGATGGGCATCGTGGGCGTACTGATGGTGCTTCGACAGCTCAACCGCCTGAAGGCGGTAAACGGCCCGGAGTCCGCGCGCGCCACCCTGTGACCAGCGCACGCAGAGGCACCGTGGAGCGATGGCGCCACGCTCGCCACAGCGCTCGTGCCGGCAATGTCACCAGGCGCAACGCCAGGAATATCGCGTGCTGCCAAGCGTTATCGGCAAGCTTCGCCGCCAGCAAGACGTGCGCGGCGACCATGCGTTCTTCGTAGAAGGGGGATCCCAGGCCACTGCTGGCCGACCCTTCGTGCTCGACGAGCAATTGGGGGATGTGAACCCGGCCGCCCGCACCACGTAAGCGCCAGCCCAGTTCGCAATCTTCGCCATACATGAAGAATGCTTCGTCAAACAAGGGGCCTTGTGCGTGGTGCGGCTGTATCCATAGACAACTACCGCTGGCGTAGGGAAAAGCGCCCCACCGCGGTTGACGAAATTGCAGGGCCAGCCAGCGCTGGTAATACATCAATCCGACCCGGGTAGCGGCATGCAAGGTATCGGCGGACAACAAGACGGCATCGGGGTGAAGCATCGCCTGTGCGCGCCAATACGCCAGTGAACCTGAGATCAGTCGCGCATCGTTGTTGATCAACAGCACCGAGGAGATGCCATATCGCCGCCGGCAGGCCGCCAAACCACGATTGACGCCTGCGGCGAAGCCCAGGTTGGTTGCGCTGATTTCGATCGCTACACGAGCGTCGTGCAAAAAGCGGGCGGCAAGGTCAGCTGCCGAGGCAGCATCGTCCGCGGAGTTATCCCAGACCAGCACATGATCCACGCCTTCAGCGAGCAGAGAGGCAATGCAGGCGGCACTGCGCGACGCATCGCGATAGTTCAGCAGCAAGCCGACGACGGTGGTCATGCACGGTGTTCCGGTTTGCGCGCGGTGACGATGTATTCCTCGCCCCAATACACTCCCAGGCTGGCAAGCACATCCACGCGATGCGGCGGCAGGGGGCGCACCGCATTTCCTCGCTGCCGCGCCACCTCGGCCGAAGCCTGCAGGATATAGCGCGAACCACGCCCGCGCCGGTGAGCCCGGATACGCTCGAATCCCGCCCGATCAAGCAAGGCTTCAAGTGCGCTTGGCGCCATCACTACCAGGTGCCGCGGCGGCTCCAGGCCACGCCAGTCAGCACCATAACGCTGATGGCCAGCACTATTCGCATTCGGGGTTGCCAACCAGAGCGTGCCGCCCGGCCGCAATGCGTCGCAGGCACGCCGCAGGAATGCCAGCGGATCATGCACGTGCTCGATCACGTGCGATGCCGTAACGACATCAAAGTGCGCCGCATGGGAAAAGGTATCAAGCGTGCCCTGGGTCACTTCAAGGCCTGCCCGGCGTGCGGCACCGACCGCCGACGCATCCGGTTCCAATCCATGCACCCGCCAGCCCGCGGCCTGCGCGCGCAACAGGAACACGCCGTGGCCACAGCCAACGTCCAGCAAGCTGCCAGGCGTGCCCGGTAGATGGCGATAAAAGAAATCCAGCTGCTGGCGCAGCGGTGGCACACACGGAAGCAGCCATCGCCCCGGGCGCGATGCCGGCACCCGCCTCGCGCCGAAGCGCGCATTCATATAGTCATTGGACCAACGCCACAGCAGGGACTGGCCATTGTCCTGCACGAATGCCGACGCACTGTCACCGTGCGTGTAGTACGACGCATACGCCTTGCCGATCGCGTCGCGCGTCGGACGCACGCTCAGATAGAAGCTTACGCAAGAACGGCATCGGCGCATGGGCCATCGGCCAGGTACACCTTCAAGTGCGTCGGCCAGCGCGGCATAGGCCTCATCCGATTCGACTGAACCACAAACGGGACACGCCTCGACCCGCTCCAGTTCGTCGTCACGCCACCCCTCCATGGACCAGCGCTCAGCCATGCCTGGCTCCAGCATTCAGTACCCTGCGATAAAGCATTTCATAGGCCGCCACGGCCCGCGCCTCGCCGAAGTATTCCACGGCGCGGCGGCGCCCTGCCTGCCCCAGACGTTCAGCCAACGCTGGATCTGCCGCCAGTTGTCGTGCATGGTCGGCAAGCGTCGCCACATCGTCCATGGGGGCCAGCAAGGCCGTGCTGCCGTGCACACAGACCTCGGCGGTACCGGTGCTGTCGAACCCTACGACCGGCAATCCGCAAGCCATGGCTTCGACCGCCACATAACCAAAAGCTTCGTACCGGGTCGGCACCAGCGCCACGTCCATGCTGCGATAGATCGCCGCCATGCCATCGGGTGTCTTGCGCGCCAGCACATGCATATTGGCTGGCCAGTCGCGCGTATCGAATGATTTACGCAGTCCTTCCAGGCAGTGGATCTCAAAGCCAGGGCCCAGGCGTTTGGCCAGGTCCGCAAGCACGTCAGCACCCTTCCAGCGCGATGGATTGCCGACGAACAGCAATCGCAAAGGCGCTGATGGATCGCGCCTGCGCGGCGGTCCAGGCGAAAAGGTCTCGGTGTCGACCCAGTTATGGATCATGTCGACCGGCTGGCGCACATCGTGGCGAATCGCCTGGGCGGTGTGTTCGCTGACCGCGACCAGGGCATCGGCGGCACGGTAGGAGCGCTCGATGCACAGATCCACGAACAGCCGGTGATAGATCGTCTGCAACGGTCGGCGATGCGGCAGGAACCGGGGATGGCGAATGTATTGATGCTCGGTCACCACCAGCGGAAGACCGGGCCGCTTGAACGCAAAGCCCTGCCAACTGGCGGCATGAACAAGATCCGTGCCGGGAGGCGCCGATACACCACGCAGCAGCCAGGGCTTCCACTCGTAGGCGTGCTCAAACCATTGCAGAACAGGCTGATGCCCGGCCTTGCGCAGCCCCTCGGCCAGGCGCATGGCGAACACGTCAATGCCGCTACCAGCACGCAAGGCAGGCAACCATACCTTCAAGCCACGCATCATCATGCGTGCGCCCCCAAGGCCAACTGCTCGATCAGCTGAGCATAACCTTCCGCCACATGATCCCAGGAAAAGCGCGCCTCGACGTAGGCAAGTGCATTCGCGGCCATGCGCTTGCGTGCGGCGTCATCGGCAAGCAAGTCATTGATCGCGTGCGCCAACAAGGCTGGCTCAGACGCATGCACGCGAACACCCGCACCGGCTGCAACCAGATCGGCCGTGGCCGGCACATCACCGGCGACCACCGGGCAACCACACGCCATCGCCTCGGCCACGACCAGTCCCAACCCCTCCTGATCACCATCGGCAGCCTGCACAAACGGCGCGACGAACAAGGCCGCGCGCTGGTAAAGCGCGGGCAGCGCATCCTGCGCCAAGGCACCGACGAAACGCACGCGATCCTGAATCCCTAGCGTGCTCGCCTGATTCTCCAGAGCGGCTTGTTCGGGCCCGAATCCAGCGATGGTCAGGAACACGCCCGGGTGCGCCTGCACAACAGCCGGCAACGCATCGAGCAGGTGTCGCAACCCTTTCTTTTCCACCAGGCGCCCGACAAACAGCAGTTCATCGTGATCGCGCGACACATCCGTCGGACGGAATCGCGACCGCGTATCCACGCCCATGGGCATGACCTGGACACAAGCATGCGGCTGCTCGGCCAGCAGACGCTCGCGCATGGCCTCGCTGACGACCGTAAGCATGGTCATGCGCCGCGTGACCCAGCCACGCATGCGTTGGAACAATCGTCCACGCAAGCCAAACAGGTCCGCTCCATGCGACGTCACCAGCAGCGGTATCGGCAATCGCGCTGCCGCCGCAACGAAGCCTTGTGGCAACAGCCAGTGCGCATGCACGACATCGGGCCGATACGTGTCCATATACCGATGTAGCGCCCGATATTGGCCAAGCAGGAACCAGGGCATCAGCATCCACTTCCAGCGTGACCGGCGCAGATTGCCCAGGATGCCGCCATGATTGACCAGCGTCTCCAGCCGGGCTGGCGCATAGCGATAGCGATGGACTGTTACACCGTCCATGGCATCGTGAACGGCAGCGCCAGCCGCATGCGGCCCGATCACCGTGACATCCATGCGTGAGGCCAGGCGCTTGCAAAGCTCATGCACGAAACCAGGCTCGGGATCGCCAGGCCAGCGCGGATACGTGGACGTCAGCACGAGCAGGCGCAGGCGTGCGCGCTGGCTCGCCTGCTCAGTCATTGCGACGATAGGTGAGCGAGGTGATCTGTTCCGATACCAGGCCAATCAGGAACACGATGACCGCTGCGCTCCACATCAACGTGCTCATGTTGGTCAGGCGCCCGTCGTGCAGGAACGTCCAGGCATAGTTGAGCAGCCCCAGGCCAAAGAAGATCACGCTCATCGGCACGAACAGTTTCAACGGCGAATACAGCGTGGCAATCTTGAAGATGATCAGCAGGAAACGCAGCCCGTCGCGAATCGGCTTGATGTGGCTCTTGCCCACACGCTTGTGTGCCCTGATCGGCACATAGGCCACCGCGTAGGCACTGCGGAAGAAGGCCATCGTGCTGGTGGTGGGATAGGAAAAACCATTGGGCAGCAGGTGCAGGAACTCACGAAACTTGTCGGCACGTACGGCGCGATAACCTGATGTCAGGTCCTGGATCATGTGTCCGGTGATACGCGAGGCCAGCCAGTTATACAGCGTATTGGCCAGACCACGGCCGACGTCGGCCTGGCTTTCCCAGTCGCGCGCGCCAACCACCATGTCATAGCCCTCGTCGAGCTTTCCCATCAGGCGCGCAATATCGGCCGGATCGTGCTGACCATCGGCATCCATGAACACCAGGATGTCACCGTGGGCGGCACGGGCACCGCGCTTGATCGCCGCGCCATTGCCCATGGAGTATGGCGAGGACAGGCACACGACACCGGCGGCAGCGCAGCAGGCGCGCGTGTCATCGGTGGAGCCATCGTTGACCACGATGATTTCCGCCTCGGGATGCGCCTGGCGCAGGCGCGGCAGCAACTGGACCAGGGCGGCCGCCTCGTTCTTGGCGGGCAGGATGATACTGAGGTGGCTCAAGCGGGCTCCTTTGCGCAGGCGAGCATCATACCGATTCGCCCATCGTCCCTTACAACGGCAAATAAATAGTCAGGCTGACAGGGGCGCTGTGTGGGGTTTGTCGATGGGTTGGCGAGGGAGCGAGGGACAAGGGCCGAGCCCGCCGCCCAGGCGCCCCATCCCGAGCACCCCGTCACCAATCATCGACCTTCGGCGGTGCATAGATGACCGGCCGCCTCATCTGCGGTAAATTCCCCTTCAATCAGGGGGCTGGACGAAAAAGCTATGTCATCACAAATGCAACCCTCGCTGGCCGGCCTCTCCGGCATGGCCCGGCGGCTGGTCTCCGAAGGCGTGCTGCCCGAAGCGGACGTCCGCAAGGCAGTCAACGATTCGGCCCAGCAGAAGGCCAGTCTGGCCGCCTGGCTGCTAGACAAGGGCCTGGTGGACAGCACTCGCCTGACCCAGGTGGCTTCGGCCGAGTTCGGCATGCCAATGATGGACGTGAGCTCCCTGAGTCCGGCCATGATGCCGCTGAATATCATCAGCGAAGCCCTGATCAACAAGCATCAGGCGCTACCGCTGTTCAAGCGTGGCAAGCGCCTGTTCGTCGGCATCGCCGACCCGATGCAGTCGCATGCGCTGGACGAGATCAAGTTCAACTCCAACTGCATGGTCGAGCCGATCCTGATCGAGCGCGGTCAATTGCTGCGCACGATTGAGAACGTGCTCAACACGATGAGCAACGCCATGCCCGACATGGGTGGCGGCGACCTGGATGAATTGGCGCTGGAAGGCGGCGACGAGGACGGTGCCGAACCCACCGGCATCGATGCCAATGCCAATGAAGACGCACCGGTGGTGAAGTTCGTCAACAAGATCCTGGTCGATGCCATCAAGCGCGGCGCGTCGGATATCCATTTCGAGCCATTCGAGACCCAATACCGCGTGCGCCTGCGCATGGACGGCATGCTACGCGCCGTGGCCAGCCCGCCAATGAAGCTGGCCTCGCGCATTTCTTCGCGCCTGAAGGTGATGTCCGGCCTGGACATCGCAGAACGCCGCGTGCCGCAGGATGGCCGTATCAAGCTCAACCTGTCCAAGAGCCGCGCGGTCGATTTCCGTGTCAGTACCCTGCCGACCCTGTTCGGCGAAAAGATTGTGCTGCGTATCCTGGACGGCTCCTCAGCACGCCTGGGCATCGACAAGCTCGGCTACGAGGAAAAGCAGAAGCAGCTTTACCTGGAAGCCATCCACAAGCCCTATGGCATGGTGCTGGTGACCGGCCCCACCGGTTCAGGCAAGACCGTGTCGCTGTACACCGCGCTGAATATCCTGAACACCGCCGAGCGCAACATCTCCACGGTGGAAGACCCGGTCGAAATCCGTGTCGAAGGCATCAACCAGGTCCAGCAGAATAATAAACGCGGCATGACCTTCGCCGCTGCCTTGCGCTCGTTCCTGCGTCAGGACCCGGACATCATCATGGTCGGCGAAATCCGCGACCTGGAGACGGCCGAAATCGCCATCAAGGCCGCCCAGACCGGCCATATGGTGCTCTCCACGCTGCACACGAACGACGCGCCGCAGACCATTTCGCGCCTGATGAACATGGGCATCGCGCCCTACAACATCACCTCGTCCGTGACCCTGGTCATCGCCCAGCGCCTGGCGCGCCGCCTGCATGACTGCAAGCGGGTGATGGACATTCCGGATGAACAACTGGTCGCCGCGGGCTTCACCGAGGAAGAGGTCAAGAACGGCCTGAAAGTCTACGAGGCGGTCGGCTGTGATGCCTGCAACGAGGGCTACAAGGGTCGTGTGGGCATCTATCAGGTCATGCCGATGCTGGAGGACATCCAGAAGATCATCCTGCAGGGCGGCAACGCCTTGCAGATCGCCGAGGTAGCGGCCAAGGCGGGGGTCAACGACTTGCGCGCCTCGGCGCTGGACAAGGTCCGCGCTGGCGTGACCAGCCTGGCCGAGATCGATCGTGTCACGAAGGACTGATACGGTAGAGGCCGTTCTGGGACGCTCTTAACGTTCAACTTGCGCTGGCGGGCACGGATTGCCCGCTGGAAATAGCATATGCTCTGACAAATCGCGCCCGTGGTTCAAAAAAACGGGCCGGATCGAATCACCGGGGGAATCAAGCGTATGGCTACGGCTACCGCATCGGCAAACAAGGCGAGCGCGCTCGGCGCGCAGCGTGCCCAGGTCAGTGCACTGGCGACCTACGAATGGGTGGCGCTGGACAAGCGCGGCAAGCGCATGAAAGGCGACATGGCCGCCAAGAATGCCTCGCTGGTCAAGGCGGAGCTACGGCGCCAGGGCATGAACCCGCAGACGGTTCGCGAGAAGCCCAAGCCGCTATTCGGCGCCACCGGCAGCACCGTCAAGCCACGCGACGTGGCCATCTTCAGCCGCCAGATCGCCACCATGATGGCCTCGGGCGTACCGATGGTGCAGTCCTTCGACATCATCGCCGACGGCCAGAAGAACGTCCGCTTCAAGAACATGCTCACGGACGTGAAGCAGTCCATCGAAGGCGGCTCCGCCCTGCATGAGGCCCTGGCCAAGTATCCGGTGCAGTTCGACGAGCTTTACCGCAACCTGGTCCATGCCGGTGAATCGGCTGGTGTGCTCGATACGGTGCTCGATACGGTGGCCACCTACAAGGAGCGCATGGAGGCCATCAAGTCCAAGATCAAGAAGGCCATGTTCTACCCGATCATGGTGATGGCCGTTGCCCTGCTGGTCTGCGTAATCATGCTTTTGTTCGTGGTGCCAGTCTTCGAGCAGACCTTCAAGGATGCAGGTGCCGAACTTCCAGCCCCCACCCAGATCGTCGTTGCCGCATCGCGCTTCATGCAATCTTATTGGTGGGCGCTGCTGCTGGGCATCGTCGGCACCATCGTCGTCTTCATCATGGCGAAGAAACGCTCGGTGAAGTTTGCGCACTTCCTCGATCGTGTCTCATTGAAGCTGCCCGTCATTGGCAACATCCTGCGCCAATCGGCGATCGCGCGTTTCGCTCGTACGCTCGGCGTGACGTTCCATGCCGGCGTGCCCCTGGTCGAAGCCATGGCCGCCGTGGCCGGTGCCACGGGTAGCGTGGTGTACGCCGAGGCCATCTTGCAGATGCGCGATGACGTCGCCGTGGGCCATCAGTTGCAGTTGTCCATGCGACAGACCGGCCTGTTTCCGAACATGGTTGTGCAGATGACCGCCATCGGCGAAGAGTCCGGCTCCCTCGACAGCATGTTGTTCAAGGTGGCCGAGTTCTACGAGGAAGAGGTCAACAACGCCGTCGACACCCTGTCCACCCTGCTCGAACCGATGATCATGGTGATCCTGGGCGGCCTGGTCGGCGGCATGGTGATCGCACTTTACCTGCCGATCTTCAAACTCGCCGGCACGGTGTAAGCTCTCAGGCAAAGCCCCTCTCCCCGCAGGGAGAGGGGCTTTGCCTTGTCCATATCCTGGAAATCCGCAATGCCCCAACTCGACCTCTGGATCTGGATCGTCATCGCCGCGACATTCGGGCTGCTGGTCGGCAGCTTCCTCAATGTGGTGATCCTACGCCTGCCGGCCCGCATGGAAGCCATGTGGCGCAACGAGGCACGCGAGATGCTCGAGCTACCACTCGATCAAACTCCACTGCCTCCAGGCATCGTGGTGGAGTCTTCCCACTGCCCGCACTGCAAGCACAAGCTTGCCATCACCGACAATATTCCGCTGTTTGGCTGGCTGTTGCTGCGCGGCCGTTGTCGCTATTGCAAGGCACCGATCTCAGTGCAATATCCCCTGGTGGAATTGCTGACCAGCATTGCCAGCGCGCTTATCGTCTGGAAACTTGGCGCCACCCTGCCTGCACTCACCGGCCTGGTGTTCACCTGGACGCTGATTGCGCTATCCGGCATCGATTTCCGCACTCAGTTGCTGCCTGATCAGCTCAATTATCCGCTGCTGTGGCTAGGCTTGCTGCTTAGCCTGCTGACCTACTTCACGACGCCGGAGCTATCCATCGTGGGCGCTGTGATCGGTTACCTGAGCCTTTGGAGCGTGTATTGGCTGTTCAAGCTGCTCACCGGCAAGGAAGGCATGGGCTACGGTGATTTCAAACTGCTGGCCGCGATGGGTGCCTGGATGGGCCCTGCCGCCCTGCTGCCCACGATTCTGCTTTCCTCCATCATTGGCGCGCTGTTTGGCATCGTGCTGATCTTCATGCGGCGGATGGGACGTGACGTGCCAATGCCGTTCGGTCCTTTCATTGCTGCTGCCGGCTGGGTGTGGTTCATGCAAGGTGACACCTTATTACAGGCCTACCTGAGCTTCACCGGGTTGAGATGAGCGTGGGGCAACCGTATGTGGTCGCGTTGACCGGCGGTATCGCTGCCGGCAAGAGCGCGGTGACCCGGCGCTTCGAAGCCCTGGGCGTCGGTGTACACGATGCGGATATCGCGGCACGCGCAGTCGTGGCTCCGGGCAGTGAAGGCCTGCATGCGCTGGTCGACACATTCGGGCAGGAAATCCTCAATAGCCGAGGTGAGCTGGATCGCAGCGCCATGCGCCAGCGCGTATTCGGCGACGACCAGGCGCGACGCACCCTCGAAGCCATCACTCATCCACGCGTACGCCAGTGGCTACGCGATCATGTATCGGCGGACCCTGGCCCCTATTGCGTGCTCGCCATTCCGCTCCTGGCGGAAAACATCGACCATTACCGCTGGGTAGACCGAATCCTGGTCGTCGATGCGCCCGACGACATCCGGCTGGCGCGGTTGATCACGCGCGACGGCATCGATGAAGACCTGGCCACGCGCATCCTCGCCCGCCAGGCCAATCGCGAACAACGGCTTGCGATCGCCGATGACGTGCTGGTCAATGATCGTGATGAAGCCTCGCTGGATGCACACGTTGATCAGTTGCACCAACGATACCTGCACTTGGCAACCCTACCCGCGCTGCCCCGCACGCCGTAGAGGCGACTTCAGCCGCGAAAGCGATTCGCGACGCGGTCGCGGCTCAGCGCGGTGGCAGATGCAAACATTGCGATCCAGACCTGTAACGTGGTTGCAGATCGAAGGTTTTCAGAGCACCAACCTGCGACTACGCCGCAGGCTGCTTCGCGACTTCAGGAAGCCTCTAAAAGACCTCGCACCGAAATCGCACCACCACACAGGCCGTAATCTCGCGCCGCTGGCGCTCTCAGAGCCGAGTCTCTGGATCCCGGCCTGCGCCGGGACGACGAATAGGAGGGATTTTTAGGGATTCCCGGAAGTTGCTTCTTCAGCGGCGTAAGCACTGCGATTAAATCGCAGTCTGCCGGTCTATCTACCAATCCGCGACCACGCCGCGAATTGCTTTTCGCGAATGCATTCGCTCTTACAACGCGGATGCGGCATGGGTTGCCTTCAGCGCCAGAAGCCGCGAATGCCTGCCACACCCTGTGCGCCATGTTCGCGCGCCACGGCAAGGTCATCGGGTGACATGCCACCCAGCGCATAGACCGGCAGGGAAGCTTCTTGCGTCCATGATCGAAACCTGTCCCATCCCAACGGCGCCACATCGGGATGCGATGCCGTCAAGGCGACCGGCGACAACAAGGCGAAATCGGCCGACAACATCGACGCACGCCGCAGATCCGCTTCATCGTGGCAACTGGCTCCGACCGTTTGCGTCCATGGCAGCGGCCGTGCGTCGAGCTTTTCCAGTTGGCTGCTTTTGAGCTGCACACCAACACTGTGGCCCAGCTCACGCGCGCCCTCGATGTCACCGTTGAGCATCAAGGTGACGCCAAGCTCTCGCGCTCGTGGCAACAAGTCGGCGGCCAGCTTGCGCACGGCGCTGTGATCCCAATCCGGCAGACGCAGTTGCATCAGGCGAAGACCCGCCTGCATAGCCGTGAGCATTCGCTCGCGCCACTGGTCAGCAGATTCGGGCAACACCCCGACCGGCGTGATCGCGTAGATCGCCGGCAATCGCAGCGCCGCCAGGACCGGACGATCGGCTGGCGCCAGCGACGCGGGATCGATCTCCCCGGGTAGCATCCACCGAAGGGCCTGCCCCTCCAGCGACTGCGGCTCTCCCTGCCAACGCGAGACCGTCCACGCATCCAGGCAAAGCTGCCCTTTCTCATAGCGCCAGGGAATACGGATCAGCGGTGTCGAGCCTTGCGCATCGGCAATAACACCCAACTCTTCCCGCAACTCACGTAATAGGGCTTGCTGCGGAGTTTCACCCGGTTCGCGCTTGCCTCCGGGAAACTCCCAGGAACCGGCAAGATGCTTGCCGGGTGGGCGTTGCGCCAATAGCACGCGCCCCTGCGCATCGCGCAGGACACCGGCCATTACATGCATGGCATCAGGCGACAAATCGGCCGCCCCAGCGCATCAGGCGCTGCGGATGTATTCGACCATGTCGAAGTCGAACTGATGCTCGGCGTCTTTCTTGTGATGCACGCGGGAGACTTCAGTCCAGTCGCTGAAATGCACGCCAGGAAAAAATGCATCAGCACCTTCCGTAGCAGCACTCACCCAGGTCAGGTACATGCGGCGCGCCAGCGGCAATGCCTCGGCATAGACCTGCGCACCACCAATCACCATCAGGCCGGTGTGACCGCAGCGCGCCTGCGCTTCCTGCACGGTGCGCACGGTGATCTGGCCGGGAAACGGCGCTTCGTGCTTGCGACTCAACACCAGGTTGGTGCGATCAGGCAACGCGCGACCGATCGATACCGCCGTGTTATAGCCCATCAGCACGTGCTTGCCGAGCGTGAGCTGCTTGAACCAGCGCAGATCGTCGGGCAAATGCCAGGGCAACTGGCCCTTGCGGCCAATGGCGGAGTTTTCATCCAGCGCGGCGATCAACGAAATAGCCATGGAAATCCTAAGGTTCAAGCGGGCCAGAACACCTGCGACCAGGCAAAACGCCAGGCCGAGTGCATCGAATATTAGCAGGAATGCGCCGGGCTCCGCCCGCAGCCACCAGGGTCAGACCGCCACCGGCGCCCGGATGGCCGGATGTGGCGCATAACCTTCGATAGCGATGTCCTGGAATCGGAAATCGAAAACCGAACGCACATCGGGGTTAAGCACCAGCCTCGGCAATGGCCTTGGATCACGCGACAACTGCTCACGCGCCTGCTCAACATGGTTGTTGTACAGGTGCGCATCGCCCAGCGTATGCACGAAATCGCCCGGTTGCAGGCCACATACCTGGGCGATCATGTGCGTAAGCAGCGCGTAACTGGCAATGTTGAACGGCACGCCCAGGAAGATGTCACCCGACCGCTGATACAACTGGCAACTCAAACGACCGTTTGCCACGTAGAACTGGAACATGGTGTGGCACGGCATGAGTGCCATACGCGGTAAATCACTCACGTTCCAGGCACTGACGATCAACCGGCGCGAGTCGGGATTGCGGCGGATTTCATCCACCACCCAGGCGATCTGATCCACCGCCCCGCCATCGGCCTTGGGCCAGGCTCGCCATTGCTTGCCGTAGACCGGCCCGAGTTCGCCCTGCTCATCGGCCCATTCATCCCAGATGCTGACGCCGTGTTCCTTCAGGTAGGCGATATTGGTTTCGCCACGCAGGAACCAGATCAATTCGTGGATGATCGATTTCAGATGCAGCTTTTTCGTCGTGACCAGCGGGAAACCCTGCGACAGGTCGAAGCGCATCTGCCAGCCGAACACACTGCGCGTGCCCGTGCCGGTGCGATCGGACTTTTCCGTGCCGTGCTCAAGCACGTGCCGTAGCAGGTCGAGGTAAGCGCGCATCGATCAGGCCTTTGCCGGTTCGGCAGCGGCCGGAGCCAGCGTTGGCGCCCGGCGGGACAATGCCATCAACAGTACTCCGATGACGATCAGCGGCAACGACAGGATCTGCCCCATGGTCAACCAGCCGAACGCCAGATAACCCAACTGCACGTCCGGCAGGCGTACGAACTCCACCAGGAAGCGGAAGCAGCCGTACATCAGCGCGAAAAGGCCGGAAATGAGATAACGCGGGCGCGGCTTGAGTGACACGATCCATAGCACCGAGAGCATCACGATGCCCTCCAGGGTCATCTCGTAGAGCTGGGACGGCTGGCGTGGCAGGCCATGCCATTGCTCGAATATCCTGGCCAGGGCCGGGTCATGGGCTGCCAAGGCGGCATCCTGGTCGGCGGCATTGGGAAAGATCATGGCCCACGGCAGGCTGCTTGGCTTGCCCCACAGTTCGCCGTTGATGAAATTACCCAGCCTTCCCAACCCGAGGCCGATCGGTACCAGCGGCGCCACAAAATCTACCGTATCGAAGAAATGCAGCCGCTGCCGGCGTGACCACCACAAGCCAGCCACCAGCACGCCCAGCAGGCCACCGTGGAAACTCATGCCGCCGTCCCAAACCTTGAACAAGGCCAGCGGATCGGTCCATATCCAGCGGATATTGGTATAGAACAGCATGTAGCCGATGCGGCCGCCAGCGATGACACCCATCATGGCGTAGAAAGCCAGATCGCCCAATGCGTCCCGCGTTACTGGCAGGCGCCCTTGCTTGCGCCGATGCTCGCCCAGCATCCATGCCCCCAGGAACCCCAGCAGATACATCAGGCCATACCAATGGATCTGGGCTGGCCCCACGCGGAAAGCCACGGGGTCGAAGGCAACGGTGAAGGGCTGGCTCATGAACGGGCACGTCGGGAAAAACGACAGTTTACCTGCCCGGCCCGGCCAATGGGTCTCACACCCCTTCCGGTCCCGCCTGCTTGATGGCTATATTCAGCCGGGCACCAAGGTATGGCGCCCATTGCCCGGCTCGGCAGCTACCAAACGCTGCGGCCAGTGACTGGAATATGCAAGCCTCAGGGGGAAAACTCATGCGTCATCGTCTGGTGCGGACCATGCTGTCCGCGGCCTGCCTGCTGTCCTGCGTTGCTGCCCATGCCGGCAGTCTCATCCCGGTCGAAGACTTCGCGCGTCGCCCGACCCTTTCGGACCCTGCCTTGTCACCGGATGGTAAATACATCGCCGTGCGCATGGACGACAACGATAATCACCAGCACGCACTGGCCGTCTACAAGATCGAAGACATGCAGACGCCGATAAGCTTGCTGCGCATGCCCAAGTTCCAAATGCCACTGAGCGTTACCTGGGTCAGCCCCACGCGTATCGTGCTGGCCAAAGGTAAGGAGGCCGGGGCGCTCGACAAGCCCACCTTCTATGGCGAGCTGCTTGCCACCGACTACGACGGCAAACACCAGGATTATCTATTCGGTTACGACGGCACCGCCGGCAACCGCTCGGCTACGCGAAGCACCGACCAGAGTTGGGGCTTCGTGGCAGGTAAGCCACCACGCGCCAACGGTCACTTCTACATGAAGACCGAGGCCTGGGACAACCGGGGGCATTACCAGCTTTACGATGTCGACGCCAACACCAGCGCCCGCAAGCTGATCGGTGACATCGGTTCCATCGGCATGGATTTCCTGATCGGTCCAGACGGTACCGCGCATTTCGCCTACGGCGACGACGATGCCTTCAACTATGTGGTGTTTCATCACAACGACAACGGATGGTCCAGGCTGAACCTGGGCAACGCACGTTTCTCACCCTTGTATTTCACGCCGGACGACAAACGCATCTACGCCAGTTACAGCGCGCAAGGCGGTCCGGCTGCGCTGGTCGAGCAGGATGAAAATGGTGACAACCGCAAAGTGCTCGCGCAGGATGATTTCTCCAGCGTCAATGACATCCAGTGGACCGCCGTTCCTTATCAACCATTCGCCAGTACGTCGTCCGCGGGCGTGCCCGCCGTCCACTACATCGATCCGGCATCGGCCACTGCCAAGCTGCACATGGCCATCAGCCAGAAATTCAAAGGCTATGTGGATTTTCGTCAATTCAGCGAGGATGGCACCGTTCTGCTCTTCAGCGTATCCAGTGATCGCGATCCGGGCACCTATTACACGATCGACACGCACAACTACAAAGTCCGCAAGCTCTTTTCGATCAAGCCCTGGATCGATCCCACGCGCATGGCCGAGCGCCGCCCCATGCGCTTCAAGGCGTCCGACGGCATGGAACTGGAAGCGATTCTGACCCTTCCGCCAGGCGCCAACGAAGCTAATCTGCCCATGGTGCTGCTCCCCCATGGCGGCCCGCACGGTGTGCATGACGACTGGTTCTACGATGACGATGCGCAGTTCCTGGCCAGCCGCGGTTATCTGGTGCTTCAAGTGAACTATCGCGGTTCGGATGGTCGCGGCTACCTTTTTCAGCGCGCTGGCTATCTGCAGTGGGGCAAACGCATCCAGCAGGACCTCATCGACGGCGTGCAGTGGGCCATCGGTGAAAAATTCGCCGATCCACAGCGCATTTGCGTCTACGGCGCCAGCTTCGGCGGCTACTCGGCGATGATGACCACCATTCGCGCCCCGGGCATGTTCAAGTGCGCGATCGGCTACGCGGGTGTCTACGACTTGGCGATGATGTATTCCAAGGGAGACATCGGCGAGGAAAAGAGCGGTCGTAGCTACCTGCGTGCCGTCATCGGCAAAGATGACGCCGACTTGGCCGCCCAGTCACCGGACAAGCTTGCCGACAAGATCCAGGTACCCGTGCTGCTGGTCCACGGCGAGGCCGACGAGCGCGTTCCTTTTGCCCAGGCCAAAGCCATGCGTTCCGCGCTGGACGCCGCGCACAAGCCTTACGAATGGATATCCAGGCCCGGTGAGGGTCATGGCTTCTATGACGAGAAGAATCGCAGCGACTTCTACAGCGCCATGGCGGCCTTTCTGAACAAGCATATTGGTCCCACGGCAAGCCATTGATCTGATTGCAGCCCTGGGGCTCATTCGGCCAGAAATTACAAATTCTTAAGAAAATCAGCTTTCTGGAGAATTCCCCCGACATCGCCAGGCGCAAGAAGTTGCGCCTGGCGGCTTGATCGCTTAATTTCGGACCTGTATTGCCGTCCCCGTTTGTAGGCGATACCCGACGCGCGCCTCATCTAAATACAGACGCACGTCATCCACGGAACCCCTTGTGACCGGCCGAGGAAACGGCCGGCAGAGGGCTGCTGGTTGCTTTACGTCATAACTGGAGCTTTTCTACAACATGAAGCAGAAAACACTGCTGGCTCGGGCCATTGCAGCAGCCCTCGTGCTGCCTATGAGTGCCGCCTTCGCGCAGGACTCGGCCCCACCCGCCGCCTCGACCAAGAATCTCGAAACCATCACCGTCACCGGCTCACGCATCCGCAGTGTGGATGTGGAGACGGCTCAGCCGATCTTCACCCTCGATCGCCAGGCTATCCAGGCGACCGGATTGACCAATGTCACCGACATTCTGGCCCGCCTGCCTTCGGTAGGCACCCCCGACATCACCCCGCAGGACGCCCTGTCCAGCGGCGCGGACGTCGGCGGCCGCTACGTCAACATCCGCAATCTCAGTGCACAACGCACGCTGGTACTGGTCAACGGTCGCCGCTGGAGCACCAGCCTGAGCGGCCTGACTGACATCTCGACCATCCCGGTCGCCATCATCGAACGCATTGATGTACTGAAGGATGGCGCCTCGTCCATCTACGGATCCGATGCGATTGGCGGCGTGGTCAACATCATCACACGCGACCGATTCGATGGCTCCGAAGTGAACGCGTATTACGGTCAGAACCAGCACGGTGGCGGTGACGGCCAGCAGAAAAATCTCGACTTCACCTGGGGCAAGACCACCGAGAACAACTCGCTTGTGATCAGTGGCTCCTACCAGGATCAGAAGCCGATGATGGCGCGCTCGCGCGAACTCACGCGCTATGGCCTTGGCCCACGTCATCCCGACGACATGC
>NZ_DASVMI010000136.1:0-4719 GCF_036384435.1 Dyella sp.
CACACTGGCGCAACTGGCTGGCTCACCCCGGCGATATCGCGCAACACCACCCCGCCATCAGCAATCCGCCTGGGTGGCATACCGTCCCCACCTTTCACCTGCTGGACATACCAAATGGTGTCATAGGTGTTGCGCTCCACCGAGGCACGCTCAGTCCGGAAGGCTACTTGGCTGCCGTCTGGCGATAGCACGGGCTGACTGAAATCCACCACCTCCAACAGCGCGCGTGGCGTCACGACAGATGCACCGGCAACACATCCCATTCCGCTCGTCAGCAGAAGCATGATCAAGCGTTTCACGACAGTCACCAGTGCTTGGAGACGGACAGGCTCAGGAAGCGTCCTACCGCCGAGTAGTTGGTCGAGTCGTAGGGCGTCTCGTTCCAGGCGGTGACCGTATACAATGGTGGTGCGCGGTTGAGCAGGTTCTGGCCTGCCAGTTCAAAAGCCACATTAGAGAGCAGACCGTTGCCCTGCCCCAGCTCGTAGCGCAGCGTGGTGTCGAAGGTGGTAAACGACGCGCCTTTCTTCCCGTCGGCCGTGTTCCTGACGCCGCTCTTGTAGTTGCCGAAGACCGACGCGGTAAAACCGCCCCGCATCCATACCGCGCCGGCTCGCCCATTCAGCTTTGCCGGATAGAACAACGTACCCGCCAGATCGTAGGGGCTTTGCGTCGGCAGTGTGATCTGGGTGCTATCCAGCCTACTGGCCCCACCACGCAACGTCAGCCGCCCTTCCCCTACGTCAAACCGGTAGGCCCCCGACAGGTCAAAGCCCTTAATGCGCTGGCGCGCGGCGTTGACGCTACGGTTGTCGATGATGGCCACAACCTTGCTCGCGTCATAGACACCACCGCTGTAGTTGACGAAGCGGACGGACTCGGCGATGGCCCGTTCCATCTCTCCCACGGTCGGGTTGCGATCCACAAATCCCGCATAGACCGGATTGACCAGCGCCTCGGCGGGCACTACAGGCTGGACAATCCGGCCGGTATAGTCGATGTCGAACCACGACAGCTCCGCTTCCAGACCGCGCACAGCCTCGGGGTGAAATGCCAGCGACGTGCTCCGGGTCCGTGCCCGCTCTGGGCGCAGGTCTTGGTTACCACCTGCCCGATACAGCACCGTGGCATCGGGTGCCTCGTCCACCCTGCCAAAGGTCGCCACTGGATAGAGGGCGATGTCCTGGTTGGTATAGCGCTGCAGCAGCCTGGGCGCCTTGAACGATTTCCCCCAAGAGGCCCTCAGCGTGAAATCCGTGTCGGGCGAATAGATTAGCCCCAGCTTGGGCGTGGTCACTCGGCCATAAGTGTTGTAGTCCTCCGTCCGGATGGCTCCGGTCAGCTCGAGGCGCTCAACTCCACGAACTCCCTGCTCCGACCCGATCAACGGTGCGCTCAATTCCGCATAGGCAAAGCGGCTGCTTTCATCGCCATCGGCGACTGTCCTGTTGCTGCTGATCCCCAAGCTGATGAAGCGGATGGAACGGTACCCTGCCCCTGTGGCAAGCCGCGCCTCGCCGGCCGGCAGCGTCAACACGGGCCCCTCTGCACCAAGCTCGTAGGTGGCACTCTGATTGCTGTAGGTGCCAATGCTATTGGTAGAGACCGCGCCAGTCCGCGTGCTGATGACCTGCTGGTGGGTATAGGTCTTATCACGACCTAACGCCGTGCTGGCGGTAAGGGTCCAATCGCCTGCCAGCGCCCATTCCAGGCTGGGCGAAACCAATGTGGTGTTGGTCTTAGGTGTATCGCGGTAATACACCGTGGCATAGCCGGTGTCCATGCGCATGTTCCGCTCGGTCCGCAGCGCATCCAGATGCAGCTCGACCGTGTCGCCCAGCACCTGGTGCAAGCTGAGAAGACCACTGCGGAGATCACTACCGGACCACAGCGTGGCCGGCTGGTACATCGATCGGGTATATGCGCGCTGGTCAGCAGTGATAGGGATGTTGGCGGCTCTCTTGAATGTAGCGATCAGTCCTCCCGTGGGCCAAGTGGTACCGGCCGTGGCGGTGTATTCGTGACCGGCCAGCCCGCCGTCGGTCGCACCGCCCATGCGCGCGCCCACCGTTACGCCATCGAAGTCCGGCTTGAGAATCACATTGACAACCCCTCCCACCGCATCCGACCCATAGACAGCCGAGGCTCCGTCCGGGACGATTTCAAGGCGCTCGACCGCCTCGACCGGGATGGCGCTGATGTCCACGGACTGCGACGCACCGCCGTAGGACATGCGCCGGCCATTGAGCAGCGTAAGCGTGGCGTCTTGGCCCAGACCGCGCAGGTTCATGCTGGATCCGCCGGTGGCGTTGTAGTTGTTGCCGCTGACGTTGGCGCTGGTGGCCACGCCTGGATTCTGTCCACCGGAAAAGTTCTGCGGCACGCTGCGGATCACCTCGCCGAGATCGGCGAAGCCTTCCTGCTGGATCTGTCCGCTGCCGATGGTGATCACTGGCGAGGGCGTGCTGCCGCCACGGATGCGGGTACCGGTGACCGTTACGGTTTGCAGGTCGGTGGTCGCTGGCGCCGTGGACGCGTCGGTCGGTTCTTTCGACTGCGCCTTGGCCGGGGCATGGGTAGTCGATGCCCTGCCCTTCGCGTTCGTGTCTACCGTGGCGTCCTGGGCCGCGGCCCATTCGCTCGCGCCGGGGGTGGCGACGAGCAAGGCGATGGAAATGGCATTGTGTAGCGTGCTTGTCTTCATGCTGCGTCCTTTGCTTTCCCCAGGTTGGCCCTGCCCGCGCACGGGTTTGACTACGTGTCGGGCCGGGCGAGATCGTGGTGCGATCGGTCCGGCGTACGGCATGCATGGGCAGCACGGTGTCGCCAGCCGGGGCATCCATCGTCATGGCCATCCTTGGCGCTGATCGGCTCCCGGCCGTCGCCGCCTGCCCGACCGCCCGCGTCAGGCCGGCGGTCGCGAGGCGCACGGATGCACCAGCCGCGCCGGGTCGGCCTTTTCGATTGCCTTGCGATGTCTTCCCCTGCGCGAACCGTGACTGGATGGTTCGCTGCTGGCTCCCGCCCCGCCCTCAGGCAGGGACACTCCGCATACCGCCCCGCATTGGCGTGCCCGCACCCAGGCCATTCGCATGCGTGGCCAAGGGCAACATCGGCCCTGACCGGAACAGCGTCACGCCACGTTTCCAGAATAGCAATTCAAATTTGCGTTTGCAAGCATAACTTGTCAAATGCGATTGGCTGGCTTGCAAGAATGACTTGGATTCCCGCCGTACTTCCTGGTCTGCATGCCCCGTACCGCGCCTTATGTCGCCTTCGCCAGCCGCTTGCAGCACGCCTGCGACGAGGCGGGTGTGCCCGGTGGGCGCCAGCGCGTGGTCGCCGTAGCCACGCACTTCGGCGTAGCCCGCGAAACAGCCAGACTGTGGTTCGCCGGACGCGCCCTGCCGGAGCTGTCGCGACTGATCGAGATGGCCGGGGAATACCGCTGCAGCCTGGACTGGCTGGCGATGGGGCGCGAGACGGCCGCCCAGATCGGCGAGCAGGCTTCCGGCTACGAGGCACTATCGCCGCAGGAGCGCCGCGTGATCACGGCCATGCGCGGGCTCACCGCGAAGCGCCGCGCCGGCCTGATCGCCCTTCTCTGCGAGCAGTGAACTGCGGGGCGCGACAAGATCGCAGGGGCAATTTCCCCGCACGAACGGCTTTCTACGGCCAAGGTACGAGCTCGGGACTTCCGGGCCGGACTCCGCGATGGCTAGCAGGCTGGCCGAGGAGCCTGGCGTCCGGTTGGCCTACCTACTGACAGACAACGGTGCCCTGGCAGACATCATTTTCGCGGTAGCAGGCATGCCACCGGCGGCTGCAGAAACCGACATCCCGCCTTCCTTCCGGACAGCTCCAAGCCGACAGGAGCTCGCCCATTTCAATTCGTTTGGATGGCTAAACAAAGGCTGAAACGGGGTCTTGAAAAGTGCTTTTCAGTGCATAGAATTCTGCGCGCTGGACGCTTCGGGTCCAGCTGGCCGCGACCGTTCGCGGCGCGGTGAATAGTCCTTTTCCATGTTGCTCTCACGAGGATATGGCCATGCGCACTGTTCTTGATTTTTCACCCCTCCATCGTTCAAGCATCGGTTTCGAACGCATTTTCGGCTTGCTCGAAGCGGCCCAGACACAGCCCTCCGACAACTGGCCGCCCTTCGACAGCATGAAGCTCTCCGAGGACCGTTACCGCATCAGCATGGCGGTAGCCGGTTTCAAGCGCGACGAGATCGATATCTCCGTGCAGGAGAACCTGCTCGTCATCAAGGGCGAACGCAAAAACGACGTCGAAGGCGAATACCTGCACCGCGGCATCGCCTACCGGCCGTTCGTCCGCCGCTTCGAGCTGGCCGAGCACGTCCAGGTCACGGATGCCCATCTCGCCGACGGCCTGCTGAACATCAGCCTCAAGCGTGAACTGCCCGAGGCGATGAAGCCGCGCCGGATCGAGATCAAGACCGACGACGCGACGCTGGCAAAAGTCCGGCAGATCGAGCAGCAGGTCGCAGCCTAATTTTCCACCCCATTCCGCTTCGCACGACGTGACGCGGCTCCGGGTGCACTTTTCGCCTGCGCGCACCCCTGTCACTGCGCGCAGGCTTTTTTTGAACGCTCGCACGACTGCACCGCAAGGATGCTGATGGCACCTTGAATCCGCAGCCAGCGCTCATAAGACACATACAGGCGGGTACCGATCCCAGACGACAACTGCCTAAC
>NZ_DASVMI010000137.1:0-2012 GCF_036384435.1 Dyella sp.
GTCTTTGGCTTGCAATCTTCATCCTAAAATGAAAACCGCGCACCGCTCGCCGCGCCAAGTGCCCACACTTATCGGTTGTTTCGTTGTTAAAGAACAGGTACCACTCAAGCCTTGACCGCCAACGCAGCCTCGACCGCCCTACCGCCTCGCCCACTCGCTAAAACACCTTGCCAAGACACTTGTCTCAGACTCGCGTCTCAACGCGTTTGCGTCTGTGCAGCAGAGAAACGAGATTATGAAGACATTTTTGAGACGTGTCAAATCCATCTTTGCCTTCAGGCAGAACCCACCGGCAATTCGGTCGTCTGCTTGATTTGCTGCAAGGCAAAGAAGGACCGCATGTCGATGACGGCAGGGTGTCGCATGAGCGTATCCATGGCGAAACGGGAGAAGTGCGCCAGGTCGGCCACCTGGATGCGCAGCAGGTAATCCATGTCGCCCGTCATGGCATAGCACTCCACCACCTCGGGCCAGGCCTGCACGGCCTGTGCGAAATCGCCCATGGGCGCATGGCTGCCGCCGATATGCTTGTTCAGGCGGATGGTGATGTAGGCCAGCAGCCCGAGGCCGACCCGCCCGGGGTCGACCAGGGCGACATAGCCCTTGATATAGCCCTGTTCTTCGAGACGACGGACCCGGCGCAGGCAGGGGCTGGGGGAAAGAGACACCCGGTCGGCGAGCTCCTGATTGCTGAGGCGGCCGTCGCGCTGCAATTCGGCCAGAATCTTGCGATCCACCCTGTCGAGTTCTTCTGCAGGCATCTTATGCTCCAAAATTACTTATATAGGGTGAATTATGCCTAACCTATCCCTTGTTTGAAGCATCTTTGCAATCATATGCCGGACCTTCCCTTCTAGAATATTGCACCTGAGCCGGCCCCCTTTTACCCAAGGCCGGCAATGCCAGGACACATTAGGGAGCCTCGTCATGGAGACGACATTTCAACCCTGGGACAACCCCATGGGAACCGCCGGTTTCGAATTCATCGAGTATGCGGCGCCGGACCCGGTCGCGTTGCGCAAGGTGTTCGACCTGCTGGGCTTCAAGGCCATCGCCAAGCACCGCCACAAGGATGTGACACTGCACCGCCAAGGCGGCATCAACTTCCTGATCAACGCCGACCCCGACTCGTTCGCTCAGCGCTTCGCGCGCCTGCATGGCCCGTCCATCTGCGCCATCGCCTTTCGCGTGCAGGACGCCGCCAAGGCCTATAAGCGCGCGCTCGAGTTCGGCGCCTGGGGCTACGACTCGCACAGCGGTCCGATGGAGCTGAACATCCCCGCCATCAAGGGCATCGGCGATTCGCTGATCTATCTGGTGGACCGCTGGCGCGGCAAGCAAGGCTCGGGCGGCATCGGCGACATCAGCATTTACGACGTGGATTTCGAGCCGCTGGATCCGGCCAATGCCGAGGCCGATCTCAACTACGCCGGCGCCGGGCTGACCATGATCGACCATTTGACGCACAACGTGCACAAGGGTCGCATGGATGAATGGGCCGACTTCTACTCGCGCCTCTTCAACTTTCGCGAGGTCCGCTACTTCGATATCGAAGGCAAGGTGACGGGCGTGAAGTCCAAGGCCATGACCTCGCCGTGCGGCAACATCCGCATCCCGATCAACGAGGAAGGCACCGAAGAAAAAGGCCAGATCCAGGAATACCTGGACCTCTATCACGGCGAAGGCATCCAGCACATCGCGCTGGGCACCGACGACATCTACGCGACGGTGGAGCGCCTGCGCAAGGGCGGCGTGGTCTTCCTGGACACGCCGGACACCTATTACGAGCTACTGGAAAAACGCCTGCCCGGCCACGGCGAAGATACCGCGCGGCTTCTGAAGAACCGAATCCTGCTGGACGGCGCGCCCGGCGGCGGCCTGCTGCTGCAGATCTTCACCGAAAACCAGATCGGCCCGATCTTCTTCGAGATCATCCAGCGCAAAGGCAACGACGGCTTCGGCGAAGGCAACTTCAAGGCGCTGTTCGAATCGATCGAGCTCGATCAGATGCG
>NZ_DASVMI010000138.1:0-35775 GCF_036384435.1 Dyella sp.
CGTCTTCAGGTGAGTGATGTCGCCTTCATTGGTGGTGACGCGGGCGTCGATATTGGTGATGTCAGCTTCGTTCTTGGTGACACGCGTGTTCAGGGCGGTCACGTTCTGGTTGGTGGCGAACAGCTGCGAGCCGTTCACCGCTTCCGTACTGGTCGCCGAAAGCTCGCCATCGGCCACGCTCTTGAGCGTCCGCGTTTTGCCTGTGTTGTCGGCAAAGTTCACAGCCGTACCATCGGTATCCTTGCCTACAGTCAGTTCAGCGCCAGCCTTGGACTGCTGCACCATGCCTGACTTGCCGTTCACCAGGTTGCTGATGTTGGTGGTGTTGCCCGCGATGTTCGTGGTGTTGGTGGCGATATCCTTGTCAAGGGCAGCCAATGCATCACCCACGTTGTCCTTGGAGGTGCCATCGCTGCCCACCTTGTACGAAGGAGCAGTAATCGAGCCATCCGCGGCTACACCGGCGCCTCCACCCAGAGCGGCGGTCACGCCCTTGAGCTGGGATACATTCACCGCATCGGTATCGGCAGTGCCAGCAGCCATGTTGACGACCTGGCGCTGGGCGGTGGCATTGCCCATCGACACCGTATTGGCGCGGTCGGCGACGCTAGCCTGGCCGAGAGCGACGCTGTTGACACCCGTAGCCGTAACACTCGACGTGCGACCGATAGCGACGCCGTACTGAGCGTCTGCGTTCACGTTGGCGCCAGCACCCATGGCTATGGAGCGATCGGCCAGGGCCTGAGCGGTATAGCCGAGAGCAACCTGCGCCGCGCCAACAGCGGCAGTACCGTCGCCATTGAGCGTACCGGCCACCGCGCCATTGCCCAGAGCCAATGAAAGATCCGTCTTGGCCTTCGCATCAGTACCAACAGCAGTGGCACGCGTGCCGCTGATCAAATTACCGTCTGCATCGAGCATGCCCGCCGACGAGCCACCGCCCAAGCTGGTCGAATACGTGGCGATAGCGCCGGCGTTGTAGCCCATGGCAATCGAATTGAAACCGGATGTGTGAGCTTTCTGGCCCAAGGCGATGTTGGCAGCGCCGGCAGCGGAAGACTCGCTACCCAAGGCAATAGCAGCGCTACCCGCAGCCTCAGCTCTTGAGCCGGCAGCAAACGCATTGTTCGCGGTGGCTTTCGAGTAATAGCCAATCGCCGAACTTCCGTTGCCGGACGCAACTGCATTCGTGCCTGCGGCATAGCTGTCGGTACCCGAAGCCATGGCACTCACACCGATGGCGATCGCATGCGAACCGGCGCTGCTATAAGCGCCAAGCGCCGTCCCGAAGAAGCCAGTGGTCGATGCATGGTCACCCATGGCCACGCCGCCTTGCGTCGCCGACGCATTCAAACCCACCGCCACGCCATTGATGCATCCATCGACATAAGCCGGATTCGTGATGAAACCTGCGGCCGGACTGCCGCAATTGGCATAAGAGCCGGCTCCGATAGCGATATTGTTATCGCCGCCCGCACCCACGGTACCGCCGGGGTTGTTGGCGTCAGCCGCACTGACTGCCGCCGAAAGGCTCATGGCTCCGACCAGTGCGGTAAGCATCAGAGCCGGCGACAGGCTGCGCGAAGTCTTCTTGCGGCCCTTGGCCAACTCTGAAGCCACGACCCACTTGCCCGTGACCGCGTTCCAAACGATGCGATAAATAGTATTCATGAATCATTCCTCGCTATAGATAATTAAGGTCGGTTGAGGTTTGCCAGGCGCACAGCTCCGCCGCGCGAATGCCGACTGCGCGAATGCGTTGAATCCTGTTGCCTGACGATCCCGGCCCTACGCTTGTAGCGTTCTGATAAAGCCCCATGGATCTACTTGGGGTGCGCGTCCCTTGCGTCACCTGCCCGATGCTCGATTTGCATCAGGGCTCGATAGTCATCCTACGGACGAAGCCTTTCGGCTGATATAAAACTGGAACTAAAAATCGCACGGCGTGCCTGAAAGGCGTTTTCGGATTTTTTTTATTTACTAATTTTCATGCAAATCAATGAGTTGTGCAAAACGTGCAAATGGGTGCCGTTCTTATTTCCTAGGTGGTGGTTTTCGTCGCTCCGCAAACGCCTTTGGAGTGACTTAAGTCGCGACCCAAGACGCGACGAGGTTGTCGCGGCCTGAAGGTTTTGGAAGCCCCAATCTGCGACTGGATCGCAGTTGCTTTTCGACTGAAATCGCTCTTACGACAGAAGCATGCGACCTTACGGCTTAGGGACGACGGATAGGATGGATTTTTAAAGGTTTCCTTCCGTGACGATGCCATCTGCGACGCAGTTGCAGACGGGCTTCAAACAGCCAAGCCGCAACACCATCAAGCCTTGCATCGCAACGGAAGTCGCTCCTGTAAGGCTTCGCGATGCTCGATGAATCGGCGATCGCCGATTCGCTTCGCCAAAGGTCTGTGTCATGAGCGCCCCATGACTTGAACGCATAGCAATGCATACATTTAGGAATGTTTCTATAGGACTGAGGCTGCTGGATGCCTAGCATTTACCTTACGGTCCATGCAGGACCGTAAGGGCATATGTCGTCGATACAGCGCTCTTAACAAGCGATCTGTCAGATGCCTGGGAATGCTTCACGCTGCTCCATGGATGAAGTAGCGAAGCATCACCGTGCAGCACCGACCACGGTCTATGCCATCGCGCCAACGCCGTCGCCGTTATCCAACACGGCGATGGCGTCGGCACGCGCTTCAATCCCACCCATCCAAGGAATTTCAAACCCATGAAGCTCACTCTTCTTGCCGGCGCAACTGCACTCGCACTCGGCCTGGCCGTGTCAAGTTCCGCCTTCGCTGCTGCCGATACTGGTGGCACGCTTACGTTCAACGGGGCAGTCACCGATGGCACCTGCGTGGTGATCGGCGGTCCGGGAACCGGCGGTGAGACCGGCAACATCACCGTTGCATTGGATCCGGTTCCGGCCGCCACGCTGAACGCCAACAAGAATGGCGCGAACCCGCACGACTTCACGATCATCGTGGGCGACTCGGGCGACGGCAAGTGCGACCAGACCAAGATCGCCACCATGTCGTTCCTGCCATCGAGCCAGCACATCGATGCCGCCACCGGCGCGCTGCGCAATGCCCTGGCCAATGAGGCCACCGACACCCAGATCCAGCTGATGAATGGTGGCACCGCGATCAATCTGGCCGATCCGTCGTATTCGGTTGATTTTCCAGCTTTCGTCAACGGTCGCACGTCTCTGCCCTTCACGGCGCGATACATCTCGCCGACCGGCAATGCTACCCCGGGCCTGGTAAGCACGAACGTCGTGTACGCCATTTCGTACAAGTAAGCCCCCCTAGCGACGGCTGAATGATTCGGCCGTCGCTCTCTTTCTGACTTGCGAGGTGATTTATGAACAACGCAATGCGCTATGCCATGGTTGGCTTTGTGATGGTAGCGGGACTGCTCGCTGGCCGCAGCGAGGCCAGTGTGGTTATAGGCGGCACGCGTGTCGTCTATCCCGCGCAGGATCGCGAAGTGACCGTCAAGATTTCCAATGAAGGCAAGACGCCCTCACTTGTGCAGGTCTGGCTGGACGATGGCGACGTCAATTCCACGCCGGATAAGGCTAAAGTGCCTTTCACGGTGACCCCGCCGATTTTTCGCGTCGATCCGGACAAAGCGCAAACTATTCGCCTGTCTTACACGCAGGAGCCATTGGCGAAGGACAAAGAAACGCTGTTCTGGATCAATGTGCTGGAAGTGCCGCCCAAAGCCGCCAATGCCGATGGTCGCAACATGTTGCAATTTGCGTTTCGCACACGTATCAAGCTTTTCTTCCGTCCAGATGGGCTAGCGGGCGATGCCAAGAGCGCGCAAGACAAGCTGACGTGGAAACTCGTTGCTGGTGAAGGCGGAAAAGGCTGGGCGCTACAAGCGGATAACCCAACACCTTATTACGTCTCCGTGGCATCGGCAGCTATCCATGTCGACGGCCGCAGTATCGAGAATGCCGAAGGCGGCACCGTTGCCCCCATGAGTAGCACAACTATTGCGCTTGATGGCTTGAACACACGCCCTACCGGTGATGTTCAAGTGCAATACAAGGCTATCAACGACTACGGCGCGGTCGGTTCATTTACGAAGTCGCTGACGCCCTAGCACTTCCATCTTTCGTTTTACCGTGCTGTGCATGCCTTGACGGTATGCGCAGCGAGTTCCTGCGCACCTGGAGATCAGCATGCACCGTCATCGGGCCAGCAAACCCGCTACCGTAAACGAGGCAATCATGCTTCGGCGCGGTACGTTGTCGGTACTCATCGCGGCATCCTTCACGCCCTTCTTCGCTCATGCAACGGCTGCCGCGATCGATCCGGTAGCCACTTCACCCGCTGCGCCACTCACTTTCGATGCTGACTTCTTCCCGTCAGGCACGGCGCCGCAGCTGGACCTATCGCGCTTTGAGAAAGATAACGCTGCCATTCCAGGTGACTACCACGGTGACATCATAGTCAACAGCATGTGGCGCGCGCGCTCCGATATCGCGGTGGCGCTGGCACCGGGTACGGATGAGGCTTATCCGTGCTTCGACGCGAACATGCTCTCGCAATATGGCGTCAACCTGAAAGCTGTCGCGGCCGACACGACCCATCCCGATCGCAAGCCCATTCCGGAAGGACGCTTTTGCGGCCCGCTCAGCAGTTATATCCCCGGTGCCAGTGCCGATTTCGACATGGGCGATCAGCGCCTGTCGTTATCTATCCCGCAAATCTATGTCGCTCGCAACGCCCAGGGCTACGTCGATCCCTCGCAGTGGGATGCGGGAATCCACGCTGCCGTAATCGGCTACAACGCCAACCTCTACCGCAGCGCTGGGCAAACCAACGGCTACCTCGGCTTGAACACATCCATGAACTTCGGCTCGTGGCACGCCGTCCACCAGGGCGCCGCGACGTGGGACGAGCATGGCGGTATCCGGTACCAATCCAGCGCCACGTACCTCCAGCACGATGTGCCATCGTGGCGAGCTCAAATAATCGCTGGCGATACATTCACCAGCGGTGACCTGTTCGACAGCGTGCGTGTGCGCGGCCTGCGTCTATACACCGACGATCGTATGCTGCCACAGTCGTTGCGCGGCTATGCGCCCGTAGTGCATGGCACGGCAGATACCAATGCGCACGTGATTATCAGGCAAAACGGCTACATCATCTACGACGCCAATGTCGCGCCGGGTCCTTTTTCGATCGACGATCTCTACCCCACCGGCTACGGCGGCGACCTGGACGTAGAAGTGAACGAGGCCGATGGCCGCGTGCGCCGGTTCGTGGTGCCCTTTTCCACCGTCCCGCTAGCGCTGCGTCCCGGACAGCATCGCTGGAGCCTTACCGCGGGTAAAGTGCAGCAGATCAACTTGGTCGACTCGCCCAAGATCCTCCAGGCGACCTATCAACATGGCCTCAACAATCTGCTGACCGCTTACGCTGGCGTCACGCTTGCCACCGGCTACCGCTCGGCGCTTGCTGGTGTGGCCTTGAATACCTCGATGGGCGCTTTCTCCAGCGACGTGACGCAGGCACGCAACGATGCCCCTGGCCTGCCTGCCACACAGGGCTGGAGCATGCGCCTGGGCTACAACAAGAACATCACGGAGACCGGCACCAACTTCGCCCTTGCCACCTATCGTTATTCGACAGGCGGTTACGTAGGGCTGAGCGATGCTACATACATGCGCGATGCCGTGGCTCGCGGTATCGATCCATCCGCGATATCACGCACGCGCAATCGCATGGACGTCAATATCAGCCAGAACTTGGGTGCCAATCGTGGTCAGCTGTATGCCATCGCCTCGGCACGCAATTACTGGAATGGCGGACGCCAGGTCGACTTTTCACTTGGTTACAGCAATCACTGGCGCTCGTTGAGCTACAGCCTGTCCGCACAGCGCAGCACGGACAACCTGGATCGTTACAACCTCGCGCGTGATCCGTCAGCCGCACGTGTTCCGGGCGCATACAATGGTTCGCTGCCCCCCCGCTTCGGCACACGCCGGGATACGCGCCTGTTCCTGACCCTGACGCTGCCGCTGGGCGACAGCGGTAAGGCGCCGATGCTGACCGCACTGGCCAATCGCTCCAACCAGGAAGGCAACAGCCAGCAAGTTTCGCTCAACGGGCATCTGGATGACGAGAACCGCTACAACTATGGTGCCACGCTGGGACGCGCCGATGGCAATATCAGCGTCGCACTGAATGGACAGTACAACGGTGGCTTCGGCAATGTCAGCGCCGGTTACAGCCAGGGCAGCGGCTTTACGCAGTTAGGTGCGGGCATCTCAGGCAGCGTCGTAGTGCACCGCAATGGCGCCGTGTTCTCACCGCCGACCGGCGACACCATCGGCCTGGTCTATGCGCCAGGAGCGCGAGGTGCCCGTATCAACATGGGTCAAGGCGCGGTGGTGGATGTCAATGGCTACGGCGTTGTGCCGTATCTGCAACCTTACATGCTCAATGATGTGGAGATCGACCCAAAGAACGCTGATCCGGGCCTTGAGTTCAAGAGCACCAAGGATAGCGTTGCTCCACGCGCCGGCTCGGTTGTGCTGTTGAAGTATGAAACCCACAACGGTCGAGTGGCATTCATTGATGTCGAGCGCTCGGATGGCAACAGCATACCCTTTGGTGCCGATGTGATCGACAACTTGGGTAACAGCGTGGGTGTCGTCGGCCAGGCGGGGCGACTGATCGTCAAGGGTGTGCCATCGCAAGGGCAGCTTACCGTGCGTTGGGGCGATGACGCTGCCGACTCCTGCACCGTCGATTACCAGCTTTCCGCCAACAACGGCGGTGTCATCGTTCCCAGCCGGGCCCGGTGCGTATCCGTGCCGACTCATCCAACCTATTCCGAAAGGAGCGAACCATGATGTGCTCGCGACCTGATCAATTCAATTCCAAAAAAACCAGCGGCCTTGCCTGCGGCGGCTACAAGCTTCTGTATTGGCTGTTGATAATGGCCGCATCGGTCATCGCGCCCGCCGTCGCGCACGCGACATGCAAATATGTCGACTCAACCTCGCTCAATCTCAGTGCGGTGCTGCAGGGCTCGGTCACGGTGGGCCGCGATATCCCCCTAGGCACCGAAATCTACCGGACTCAGGTCACATCCAGCGGTAGGGTCGTGTCCGTTTGCGATGCTGAGTCAACATACAACTACCGCTACATTTCTCTGCCGCGCCCGAAATCGTCCTTTGTCTCGGATCTATTCGGCGCGAACATCTACGACACCAACATTCCGGGGATCGGCGTTGTCGTATGGGCGGGAACTTACAAGCCTGTGCCGGTGAGTTTTAATACCGTACCGGCCAACAACACGATTGTCGTCCTCTACCACAGTTTCTACGTCAGCCTCATCAAGACGGCCAACAATGTCGACGCGGGCACCATCACCGGGGCAGGTCTGCCAACATTTGAATATGTCGTCGGGAGCAATAACCTGCGCGTGCACTACGGCAACGTGACCGGCAGTCTCAATGTCGTATCGCGTACCTGCACAACACCCAATGTAACGGTCGACATGGGTGACCATGGGCTTTTCGAACTCAAGGGCGTAGGTAGCACCACAGCATCCGTCGATGCCTCGTTTCAGCTAAACGATTGCCCGGCTTTTTTTGGACGGCCGAGCATCCGTTGGAACAATGGCTCGATATCGCAGGGTGAACTGGGTGCCAATAGCGTCAGCTTTCGTATCGACCCCACCTCGAAGATCGTGGACGCGGCCCGTGGCGTTTTTGCGCTGAAATCCGGCGGTGCCACGGGCATCGGCTTGCAACTACTGGATGGCAGCGCAAACCCGATATCTTTCGGAGCATTCAGACCCAGCGGCCTCAGCCTACAGCAGACCGAAGGCACGAACTATCGCATCCCGTTACAGGCGCGCTACTACCAAACCGACACCGAGATCACGCCTGGCCAGGCCGACGGCTCGGTCACCATCACCCTGAGCTATCAGTGAGCCGATCATGAAGCGCTTATGCATCGCCCTCATCGCCTCTACCTTGCTTGCGTCCGGCGCGGGCCAGGCGACTGATCTCACAATCAACTTTGTCGGTTCGTTCAGGCAAGCGACCTGCTCCTTTTCCGTCGACCCGGTCTACCTGGGCGATTATGACCAGGACGATTTTACGGCAGTGGGTTACACCACGCCACGAATCGATGTGCCCATCATGTCCAACGGCTGCGATTCACTGATCACCGCATTGACCATGACGTTCACTGGCACGCCTGACAGTACCGATGGGCGTCATTGGGCACTGACTCCGGGAGGGGCCACCGGAATCGCGGTCAGCATGGCTACCAAGCCCGGTCTCCCGATTATCGTTGGCCGAACCTACAGTTCCCTGGTGCTACCGGCCGGGAAAACCTACGATTTTGTCGCTTTTTATACTCAGGTCGCTCCGGAAGTCACCCCGGGCGCGGCGAACAGCAATGTCGTGATCAACATTACCTATCGCTGAGCAAGCCATGACACTCCTGACGAAAATCGCGTGGTTTCTTCTTGCAGCCGGCACATGCCACCAGGCGTTTGCCGATACGACCCTGACGCTGCCGATGAGCGGCTCCGTCAGAGCGCCTACCTGCCATTGGCAGGTGGGTGACGATAATCGCACCATTACCCTGCCTACGCTCGATCGCAGGAATTTTCCCGCCAGCGGAGCGATTGGGGCCGTGTCGTTCACCTTACGCCTGACCGGTTGTAGCGCCAGCATCGCGGCGGCGAACTTCGCGTTCGTCGGACAAAGCGAGCCCTCCAATCGCGCGCAGTTTCTCAACCTGGGCTCGGCCAAAGGTGTAGCCATCAACCTGACTGACAGCGCAGGAGAAACGATCCGTGCCGATGGCACAGGGAGCACGCGTCGCGTACCCGTCACTGGCACAAGCGCACAAATCGACCTCACGGTCGCTTACTGGCGCCTGGCCGCTCAAGCCGTCGAGGCCGGCGATGTAAAGGCGTTGTCGACCATTACGGTGACCTATGAGTAACCGCTGAGCTGATCAGTCTTTGCTTGTCAGCGACATACGCCCGTCGTCGGAAACGTAGACCACGGAGCGTCGTTGGCCCTGCATCGTCTTGGCGGTGATGGTGGAGGCTCCGATGCCGCGAGCCACCTGTTCGACGGTGACGGGTTTATTGCCGCGCCGCTTTTCCTTGCCAGCAAACCGCAGATGGTTGTACCCGGACCAGGAACAGAAAAGCGACACACAGGCAACGGCGTCGACCAGCACGATATCAAGGTCGCCACCACCATGCAGAGGATGGCCCAGGTCCAACTGGACATAGACATCGCCCAGACCCACGGTCCAGGCCAGCGCGGTGATCAGGGGAATCCACAGCGAGGCCCAGATCACCCAGGCAACCACGGTGATGGCGCCGAACATCACACGCTGCAACGGCCGCTGGTGCTCCGGTCGCTGGATCATGATGGCATCGGCTTTCATCGCACACCCCGATCCGGGCTGACCCATACCGCTCGCGTTCCCTTGCGCTTGAGCAGCGCCTTGGGCATCGCCACGATCGAGGTCGCGGTATTGAGCATCCAGTACGCCAGCGGGTACCAGATCATCCAATAATAATTGCGCCCTACGCGTGTTTCGTAGCGGCGGTCCACCAGCAGGCTGATCATGAACTGCAACAGGCAGATCACGCCCAACACCACGCCGTGCCATTCGGGTAACAGGGTGGTCACGCGCAGTGCTGGCGGTAGCGTGATGAAATGACCCAGCGCCCATAGCGTCACGATGGCAGCCATGTCATAGGACCAGAGCAGGCTCATGATGTACTCGGCCGCCACCGGCCACATGCGACGCTGGCGCCAGCGAAACAGCCTCGGCACGTAACGCAGTAGCACTTCCGATCCACCCTGGGCCCAACGCAGGCGCTGCTTCCACAGACCACGCAGGGTTTCCGGCATGAGTATCCAGCACAGCGCGTTGGGCTCGTAGCGAATTTCCCAGTGACGCATCTGCAAACGCCAGCTGACATCGATGTCTTCGGTCACCATATCGGTGTTCCAGTAGCCGATATCGTGCAATGCGCTCTTGCGGAATCCGGCAATCACACCGGATATGGTGAAGATGCGCCCATACACGCGCTGGGCGCGCTTGATCAAGCCGATGATCGAGGAGAACTCACCCACTTGCAGCTTGCCGAGCAGGGTCGAACGGTTGCGGATGCGAGGGTTGCCCGTGACGGCGGCCACGCGCGGACTTTCGAGCATATGCATCACCAGCCACTGCGTGGCATAGCTGTCGAGCAACGCATCGCCGTCCACGCAGACAAAGTAATCGGCCTTCGAGGCCAGGGCCGCTGCGCGCAGGCCCATCGCCTTGCCCTGGTTGCTGGCCAAGTGGATCACCCGCAGTTTGGGGTATTCGTCCAGTAACTGGTCGAGCTGCTCGCCGGTGTCGTCGGTGGAGCCATCATTGACCGCGATGATCTCGAAATTGGGATAAATCTGCGCAGCCAGGTGCGCAATCGTTTCACGTACCTGCTCGCCCTCGTTGTGGCAAGGCACGATCAACGACACCATCGGGTAAGAACCCATTGCCGGTGGCATCACGCGCTGCGGTTCGTTACGCTCCCAGCGCAGGAAATAGATCACGCCACCACTCATCCAGATCAATGACATGATCAATGGATAGAAAAACGCGAATTCCAGCAGGAAGTGTTGCAAGCCTCCGTTCATGGATTCACTTCGCCGGATAGGGATAGTCGGAAACAGAGATCGACGGCCGGATCGCCTCGCGCTTGGGGTGATCCTTGATGAAGTCGTCGGGGTAGTAACCCAGGTGGCGCACCCCGGCCGCTTGCAGCTGGCGTACACGATCGATCACGCGCTGGTCGGGCACCGGCTGGCGCGTGCGCCAGTCGACGGTGGCCAGTTCGAACAAGGTGTGATCAAGGCCGCCGGGCACGGCGGCGACGCGCTTGACGAGGTTGTCGTACCAGCCGTTGCTATCGTTTTGCTTGTCCAGTTGTGGCATGGCCATCAGAGCGGTCATATCGTAACCGGCCAGGAAGGCTGGCAGGCTCTGCGCAAACCAGTCCTCGGCGTGCGGGTCGACCACGGGTGCGGCAAAGATGTTGCGCACGGTGAGGATCTGCGGTCGCCAACGCTTGACGCGTTCGACCAGCACGTGAGTGAAATCGATCAGCGCGGCAGTGCGTTCCGACGCGGACTTGCCAGCCCATGGGCCGAGGTTGTCGTCGTCACGCATGATGGCATCGTCGGAGAACAGCAGGCCGGCTTCGTTGGTATGGCTGGCTAGATCTTCGTAGACGTCGCCGATCATCTGGCGCACCCGCGAGTCCCAGGGCGCCAGCCGGCGAACGTCGTCTTTCGAACCGCCAGCCCTTCCGAGCACGGGCAGATCCGGCGCCTGCGGAAAGCGAAACGCCAGCACCGGCAGCCACGCATACACACGGACGCCGGCACGCGTGCGCAATTGCCAGGCCACGCGCGAGAACAGATCGGCACGCATGGGCAGGTGACGATTGGGGAAATACACTGACTCGGCCACGCCGGTGCCGTTGGGGTCGGCGTAGGCTTGCAGCCAGACCTGGCTTGGTTGCAGGCGCTTGATGCGATCGAGCAGCGCGGAAAGATTACGCTCCTGCTGCGCCGGATCGGGATCGTAGACGTAATCGAGATCCACCTGAACCGCGCGCACCGGATCGATGTGCGACTGGTGACGCATCAGCCAGCCCAGGCGATTGGCCTTGATATTGTCGCTGACCAGCAGGCGCGGAATGGTGCGGCCATAGTGCAGCGACGGGATGGTGTCGTCCAGGCTCATCGACACGGGCATGCCCTCTTCGGCGGCCACCTTGGTGCCCACGCGTGTATAGGCGCCGTACGGCCAAACAATCGCACGCGGGCGCTTGCCGGTATGCTCGGCGATTTCGTCCGCGCTATGGCGCAGGTCGCTACGGACACGGGCAATATAGGCGTCATCGTTCTCGTAGCCGGCCTGGCTGTCATTGCGCAACGTGACCGCCGCCGGCATCAGGTTGCCCTGCGGGTTGCCGACGATGCCCTCGTGCATGCCCCAGGTATGCGAGGCGTATTCGACCAGGCCCGACTTCTGCATCTCGCGCACCTGGTCCCAGCTCAGGAAACAGTCGCGCCCGCAGGTCCCGCCGTTGTAGGGCATGGTCTTGCCAGCGGGCATGTCGATCCATGAACCGACCAGGGCCTGCACGGCCGGAAAGTTGTATGCGCGCAACAAGGGATACACGCGCGTGTAGAAGCTTTCCAGGCCGTCATCGAAGGTCAGCAGCACCGCATCGGGCGGCAGCGGCTTGCCGCCCTGCTCGGCGGCGAGCACCTCGTCCAGGCTCACCATGTGATAGTTGTGCGCCTTGAGCCAGTCCAGGTGCGAGATCAGATGATCGGTGCTGATGGCATCCGGGTCGTGATCGAGTACCGGGTTCACATCGTCGCGCACATCGTGGTAGCACAGCACGATCAAGGTGGGATGAACAGGCACGAGCGGCGCGGCGATCGCCACCGTGGCGATCATCTGCAAACATACGGTCAACAGCAGGCGACGCATCGGTCACTCCCCCCAATGCATCAACAAGTCGAGGACCACGCGCGATTCGCGACGGCCATCGTATGGTTGGTTGTGCCAGGCAATGCCCCAGCCGAAGCGCAGACCCAGCTGCGGCTGGAAATACTGGCCGTAGCGCGCGCTGAACATCCAGTCCGACGCATAGCCACGCTCGTTGTAGCGGCCCACCGAGACATCGATGCGTTGCGTCCAGGTGCGTGCGTAGTACTGGCTGAGCAGGTTCTCCACGCGACCGGTCAGCGCATACGAGCGGTCGCTGGGTGGATTGAAATACGGGCGCTCGGTTTGGCTGTTGCGCGAGCCGCCGATGTCCACGCCACCATCGAAGGTGACGTTGGGCGCCGTGTGCAGGCGTTGCAGAAAGGTCGCATCCCAACCCTTGCGCAGATTGCCGTCGGTGAAGCGGTCGCGATATAGCGTGAGCTTGGCCGATTGCAATTCGTTGCGGCGCCATTGCAGCGAGGTATTGAGTGTCTTGCCGGTGATGCCGTAGTACTGGCCGCGCAGCGGCACGTCGTCGCCGGCACTGCTCCAATCAGCCGCAACGGACCACTGGTCGCTGATGGCCCAGTTGGCGCCGGCCTCGATCGCGGTCTTGCCGACGTATTTGTCGACCGATGGCAGGGCCTGCACGTAGAACTCCAGGCCACGCAGGTAGCCACGCACGCCCAGGCCCAGGCGGTCGCGGCGGACGTCGCCTTCGGGTAGGGCCGCCGAGTCGCTGCGTGCCAGCGCCAGGACGCGCCAGTGATCGTCGAGCAACGGACTGGCGAGCGTGGCCTGGGTCTCCTGGTCACGGTCACCGTAGTCGGGCGAACTACCCTTGCCCTGGTCATGGGTGATGTCCAATTGCCAGCCGCGCTCGCGATCCCAGGCGTCCTCGGCGTTGATCACGCGGCTGCTGCGTGGAGCCTGCGCCTTGGCTTCGGCCAGGTCGGCGGGCACCTGGTCGTATTCGTACAGGGCACTATGCACCTCAGCCTGACCGACATAAGCGCCGATGTCGCGCTCGTCGAGCGTACTGGCGATATTGAGCGTCTGTTCGGCTTGGCGTGGCCAGCCACGGGCCAGTTCGGACATGCCCAGTTCGCGACGGATGCCGGCGTTGGCGGGCGCTTGGGCACTCATCGCGCTGAGGCGCTGGTAGGCGTCTTGGTATAGGCCGACGTAGTCGCGCACGTCGGCGGCGGCGGTGTCGGCGTCGACCTTGCGCGGGTTCTGCACCCCGACGCGGCTGCCGGGCGCATAGCGCCACGGCGCCTCGTCGGCGGCCAGCCTGTCGATGATATTGATCGCCTTGCGCGACTGGCCCATGTCCAGGTACGCATACATCAGGCCCACACGCGGATCGGTCTCGCTGTCGTCGTATGGGCCCGGGTCCTGCCGGATGCTGTCTTCGTAGAGCGCAGCAGCATCTCGCGGATCATGTTTCTTCTGTTGGGCATCGGCCACCGCGCGCTCGGCGTAGGCAGGCAATGCCTGGCCAGCCTGCTTCATGGGTGCATAGACGGCCAGGGTCTCGTCGGGACGGCCAGCCTGGTCCAGTGCAACGAGCAGGTCGAAGCGAGCGCGAAGGCGGGTCCGATCGGAAGCGACAGGATCGTCGGCAAGGCTGCGCGCGGCATCTACGGCCGCATCGGCTTCGGCGTAAGGCTGGCGCAAGTCAGCCGGCTCGCCAGCTGCCCAACGGATTTGCCGCGAGATCGCATCGGCGTGCAAGACGGCACGATCGGCCGGTTGCAAGGGGCGCGGCAACTGACTGGTCAGTTCATAGGCCCTTGCAGAGGCGCCCAGGTCCTGCAATAGCCGGACATTCAGTTCATGGGCGTCCGGGTCGTCGGGCCAGCGAGCCAGGACGTCCTGGCAAATGGCCAGCGCTTGCACGCGATGGCCCGCCTCGCGCTCGGCGCGCGCACGGGCGAGCAGATCCTCTGGTTCGTTCGTCGGACCCGCCGCACAGGCGACATTTATGCCGTACAGCGTCATGACGATGGCCAGCGCCATGCGCGCACGCCATCGATGTGGGGCCTTGTCCATGCCTTGTCCGATACTTCTTGCCCGCCCATGGAGCGGAACGTCAAAAGGTTGTCCTGCGTGGTGTTTACGTCACGCAGATCGCGTCGTGGAGGCGATGAGCAAGCTTTATGCCAAGAAAGAACCCTTCTTCGGCGCGCAAGACCCCATGGCCCCCCAGGGCAACCCTCCATGGACCCGTGGTGTAGATGTCTTGGCAAGCACTCCTAGCGTGCTGATCCGAATGTGGTCAGATCGTGGACGCCCCGCGCCTGTGACGTGAACACAATCACGCCAGCGGATCGGGAGCGCCCTCGATGGCGGCGTGATGCAATAACTGCTGCTTCAACGGATCAAGCAGTTCACGTCCACGCAGGCGTTGCCGCCAGTCAATCGGAATGCCTTCCAGGCCATAGCGGATGCCCGCGATGCCGCCGGTGACCGCCGCCGTGGTGTCAGTGTCGTGGCCTAGAGCGACCGCCCACCGCACGGCATCGGCGTAGTTGCCGGTGTCCTCGATGGCCACGCGCGCCGACCATAAGGTATCGAGCACATAGCCGGACCCTCCCGCTCGTTCGCGGTGCGCAGGCGACAGCACGTGCTCGATTTCGTCCGTGGGCAAGCCGGCGCTCGGCCCCATGCCGCGCAGCAGGCTGGCGGCATAGCTCCAGGTCTGCGTCTTCACATAGAGCTCGGCGCGTGCCCACAGGCACAACATGGCGCAGGCCACCGCTGAGCGTGCATGCCCATGCGTAGGTAGCGACTGGCGCGCGGCCATGGCAATGAGCTGGCCGTCGCTGCCGGTATGCCAAAGCGCCAGCGGCAGCACGCGCATCAGTGCGCCATTGCCATTGGCATATTCACCAGCTGGCCCAGCTTCCTTGGGTGACACGCCCGAACGCAGCGCATCGATGGCCTGGCGAGTCTGCACGCCGATATCGAACACTCGGCCATCGACCGCCATATATCCCCAATCGGCCCAGTTCACCAGGCGCTGGGCGAAGTCGACCAGGCGCAGCTTGCCGTGGGCAAGTAGCGAGGCCAGCAGGCACAGCGCCTGGGCGCCATCATCGGACCAGGTGCCCGGCGGCGTGCCGGCGTGGGCACGCTGGAAGCCCGCGGGCGGGTCCATGTCGATCTGCGCCATCGGCGGCAGCGACCGGGGTGGATGGAACTCATACGGCACGCCGAGGGCATCGCCGATGAGCAGGCCTTCCAGGCCGCCGGCAAGGCGGTCCCCATGAAGCATCGACGTCACGACAGGCCCTCGGCAGCCCGGCAGAACAACAACTGCTTAGGTGAGCCATCGACAAACGGTGATTCGTCGTAATTTCCCAGGCGCCGCACTACGTCCAGGCCGGCACAGCGGCATAAGGCCAGCATCTCTTCCGGGAAATAGCAGCGCATGCGCACCGACTTGGTGCGCAACTGCACGTCGCCGACCAGGTAATGCAAGGTGAAGGCGAGGATCTGCGAGGCCGCTTCGTAATGCGTGGCCAGTTCCACCCGCACCTCGCGACCGCGATCGTCGACGAAGGTCTTGTGCACATAACGTGTGCCGGCGGGTCGGGCCAGCCGGGCCACGTCCGGGTTGGCCACGTCCAGCAACAGTATGCCGCCAGGCCGCAGCGCCTTGCGTGCGGACGTGAGGAAGGCCAGCGCCGACTCCACATCGTGCAGGTGCTGCATGGCGTTGGTGGCCGAAAATACCAGGGCGAACACCGGCTCGACCTCGATGTGGCGGCAATCCTGCTCCAGCCACGCCAGGGACAGGCCTTCGGCCTGCGATTTCTGCTGCGCGCGCTCAAGCATGGGGCGCGAGACATCCAGCCCGGCCACGTCGATGCCTGCGCGCGCCAACGGCAGGGTGATGCGACCGGTACCGCAGGCCACTTCCAGCACCGGCCCACCGGCGAGCTGCGCCTGCTTCAGGAAAAAGGGCACGTCATGGTCGCGCGTGGCGAATTCACGGTCATAAAAGGCGGCATCGTCGTAGATGTCCATGCCGTACAGCGGTTTCATGCGATGGCTCCCTGCGGCGCAAAGACCGGCGCCAGGCTGGTGATGACGCTGCCTTGCCAATGTGGCGCGCCGAAGGCGCTGGCCGGCACGGCCAGCCAGCCATGGTCGCGCAACACGACCTCCGCCGGCAGATCGACCGCGAAGAAATACGTGTGCTCGATGCCGCGCGAAGATGGCAGCACGCGGGCACGCCGCAAGGCCTCGGGCATCATGTCCAGCATCCGGCGTTGGCGCTCGCGCAGTTCGGCCGCCACCTGGCTTGGCTTGTCCGCGTCGTGCAGCAGCGCGTACTCGGCGCGGCGCAATTGCAACTGCGTGGGCGCGGCTTTGCGGAATACCGGCTCCAGCCATGCATGATGCTCGCCAAGCAGGGCCACGCCAAAGGTGCGCGGAGCGAGCCAGCCCTTGGTCAGCGAATGCAGCACGATGGCCTGCCCGGTCTCGTACAGCGCACGCGTGGTTGCATGCAGCGGTGTGTCTAGATCGTAGACCGTGTCGATGATGACATTGCGCTCCGGTGACCCGGCCAGCCAGGTGCGTAACGCCGCGATCTCGTCCTCCCCCAGGTAACGGCCCAGCGGCTTGAGCGGGTTGGCTACCAGCAGCACTTCCTCGCCAGAACCGGCCGGCTCCTGCGGAAACAGCGGCAGCGGCAAGGTGTCGTACGTGCGCGGTTCGATACCGGCAGCACGCGCCAGTTCGCCATAGACCGGATAGATATCGCTGGGCAGCCACACGACAGCGCCACGGCGCGCCAGTTCGTCGAAGATCAATGCCAGTGCGTGACGCACGCCACCGCATACCAGCGCACGCCGCGACCACTGCGTCGGATAGCCGTAGCGTGCCAGCCAAGCCCGGGCAAGATCGCAGCGATAGATGCGGCGCTCGTCGACGGGCGGCACCGGCATGGCCAGGTGCGCCAGCGCGCCGTAGACGTTGGTCTCGCCGCCATCGATGGGCGCTGTGCCATCGAGGATGTGCTGGCGACGCCAGACCTGGAAATGCTCGAAATTCATGCCTCAGATCTCTTCGTGCAACTGGCTGGCACGATCTTCAAGGGATACATAACAGCGGCCATCGGCCAGGACATTCCAACTGCGCGCCACGCCATGGCTGCGTTCCCAGAACAGGCTCGGTTCGGTATAGGCGGCGATACGCAGTGATCGGCCCTTCCAGTTGCCGCCATAGACCGGGGCGCCCCAGGGCAGGCGCTCGTGCAGCGTGAAACCCTGCTCGTGGGCAAAGTCGGTCACCAAAGACAGCGAGACCTGGTGGGCGCGACTCCAGGCATTGGCCTGGCGATCGTGATAGAGCGATTCGGCACTGGTGGAGACATAAAGCTCCTTGAAGCAGATCTCCGGCACACCCTGCGCAACCGCCCAATCCAGATAACTGACCAAGGTGTCACGATCCTGCACGCCGCCCTGCTGAAGCACGCAGATCAGCCGCAGCCGCAACAGGGGCCACCGGACGCGATGCTCGTGCCAGCTCGCCAGAAGCTGTGCTACCGGCGTGGCCAGTTGCATCAGTTCCAGGTTCCGGGCGTCGTCGAAGTGATGGCGCGAGATGGCCAGTACGCGCAAGCCGGCATCGTGCAGGGCTTGCAGTCGCTCGATGCGCCCGGCCTCGGGTGCAACGGCCAATACGTGGCCATTGGTGATCAGTACGACCTTACTAAATCGCGCACCGCTCTCGGCGACCAGTCGCTCCAGTGAATGGCGTGGCAGCAGGGTGGGTTCGCCACCGCCGGTGATCACGGCACGCTCGGCGCCTTCCGCGCGCGCGCGATCAAGCCAGTACGCCACCTTGTCCCAATCGACACGCACCTGCGACTGGTCGCTGGAAATGGAGGCCTTGGAAAAGCAGAACGCACAGCGTGCCTGACAGGCCATGGCGATCGGTAGAAAGGATACGCTGCGCGGGACGATGTCGGCGAAATCATGGAAGGCCGACTGCAACATGCGCAGCGAATCGGCCATCGCGTCCTCCGCTTCGATCGGGCGCAGCGTGTGACCATCCTCGGCCAGTTCATGCAGGCCAGCCAGCGCGATGCGATCGGACTGCACGAAGCGGCCTTTGCCGTTGCGAGTGTTTTCATGCAGTACTTCGCTATCGACCTCGGTCCGCAACACGATCAGGCGATTACCATCCAAGGCCAGCTTGTGCAGCAGTGGCGTGGCTTTGGCGATGCCAATGGCCAGCTCTTCGTGCCGCAGCAGGAAAAACCGATCCGGATAGGTGCTTTCCGGAATGCCGGCCTTGGAATAGCTCAAGGCGTACTTGTCAAAGCCACGTGCGAAATTGGAAAGCACCGCGACGTGGTAAAGCGTTTCCCTGTGTGCCATGGCGCTATGCCGTCCTCACGTTCCCTGCCGCAGCTGGCTGCGCGCACGCACCTCGTCGAAGTGCCAGTCGCGTACCAGCTTGCCGTTTTCCCACACCACCTGCATCGCATGCTCCCAGTCTGCAGGCAATGCGAGGTCTTCGATCGTTTCAACCTCGGGCGGTACCGCGACGGTCTTGTAGTTCCCGTTTTCGCGATGGCGCAGGAGGGTCAACCGGCCGCGCTGTGAGACCTTGCCCGCATCGGTCACCGGCGCCTTGAACACGTCGATCCAGCGGCCGTCGATGCGCGCGGCCGAACACTTGAGCGCGAATTTCTGCGTATCGCGATTCATGTGCTGTAACAGGGCGCCGCCCATGCCGAAGGCGATATTGTCTGCCGCATAGCCGGCCTCGGTAATACGTTCGAGTATCGCGCGAATGCTCACCGGATTCACGCCATCGCCCTGGATCAGGCGCACGTGGTTGAGCAGCTTGTAGCCACGTCCGTTGACCGTACTGCCGAAGGCTTCATCCAGCAGGGTCAGGCACTTGTGCACCACCTCGACCGGATCGCCAGAGTCCGGACGCACCACCAGGGTGGCTCCCGAGGCGATCACCTCGTCGCGCAACGTGCGGCCCCAGTACTCGGTGATGGCGCGGTAGATGTCATAGCTGTCCGAGACCACCGCCACCAGGCTGCCCGGCTTGGCGAACTGCGCCAGCATGTTGCGATAGGCATCGACCTCGCCGTCGCGGCCCCAACTGGTGATCGTGCTGTGCTCGGCGGCGGGAATCGAATAACCGGCCATCGGCGCATGGTAGTAACGGCGGGCGGCCAACACACCGGATACCGTGTCCGTACCCTGGAAATTCACCAGGTGCGCCATGCCGCCCAGTGCGGCCGATTCGAGGCTCGATACACCGCGCGCACCGAAGTCATGCAGTTTGAACGGCAATTGCCCCGCCGGATCGTCGCTGGTCAGTGCCAGGAACTGGCCGATGATCTGCTTGACCTGCCAGCTCACCGTCGCCACGGTTACCGGATACCAGAGGCGCAGCAACAGGGTTTCCAGGTAGCTGGGCAGCCAGAACGCCTGCGCATCGGTCGATTCGATGGTCACCAGCGCCTGGTGCGTGGGTACGACCGAGCCCTCCGGCACCGCCCGGATGCGCAGCGGCAACTTGCCACCATGCGCGTCGACGATGCGACGCCAGCCGGCTTCGTTGAAGGGCTCGCCATGCGCGGCGAAAAAATCGCGCGCCTCGTCGACATCGCCGTGGGTCACGCGGCGCGACAAGTATTCTTTAAGGATCGCCTGCAAGCCGAAGAACACCGTGCGATCGTAATCGCCACCGCGCGATTCGACGTAGAAGAACGTTTTCTCCGTGCCCGCCGGATACTGCAACCAGTGACTGGCCTTGTAGCTGTCGGTATTGAGGATGAGGTTGTCGAGATAATGCATGACGGAAGCTCCTTCGCGTCGTAAGTGACCGGTGGTCTATCCACCGGCATCAGGGGCTCAACCGCGGCCCAGGAAGAATTCGAGGATATGCAGGTGATCTTCGAACAGTTGCGGTCCCATCTCCAGTGCCTCGCTGACGGTGAACCAGCGCGCCTTGTCCGCGTCGTCGCCGCCCTTGACCGGGGGCAGTTCGCCAGCAGGGAAATCGAAATGGAACGCGTGCGTGATGGTGCGGCCGCGCTGTGAGCGGTCCGGATGATCGAACACGTTCTGGTTGCGGATCGATCCCTTGAGCACCGGCAGCGGCAGCTTCAGGCGGGTTTCCTCGCGTAGCTCACGCAGGCAGGCGGCAAGGATCGTTTCGTCCTGCTGCACGAAGCCGCCAGGCAGCGCCCACAGGCCCTTGCCGGGCTCCGAGCGGCGGCGCACCAGCAACACATGGCCCGAATGCACCACCACGGCATCAACGGTAACGAAGGTCGGCGGGTACGGGGCCTTGTCCCAGGCAGCCCGGTAGCCCTGGATGAAGCGATATTCGTTGACCAATTGATCGTACGGATGGCCATTGTTACGAAAGGCTTGGAGCATCTCGAACACTGGCACCGGCAAGTTGGCCTGCATCATGCGCAGCGCACCGCGCCCTTCCTCGCCTGCCGCCTCGAACAGATAGCGCCGCAGCTCCGTGGCCGACAGCGTCTCGGTATGGCGCACATCGAGCAGGGGCCACTGTGGAAATTCGCGCAGGTAGTAGCTGCTGGCATCCTTCTCCTGGCCGATCAGGCCAATGCGAGCATCGGCGGCCCCTTGGTCGGCACGAACTGCCTCGGCCACCGTACGTTGCACGGTCGCCACCCATTGCGCCTCGTTATAGAGGTGATCGCGCAGCGGCATGACGATCAGCCGGTCAGCGACGTCTTCAAGCGCGGCACGAATCATCACCGTGCGCTCGGCGACGGTCCAGGGATTGCGGATGGAGCGGGGGGTGTCGGCGGAACCGACCAGGAAGATCAGCTTCCTGGCGTGGCCCAACGCGTGCCGGGCGACGGCGGCATGGCCGATATGAAAGGGCTCGAAGCGGCCAATGAAGACCAGGTATTCGAAGTCCATGAGAATCCCTCACGGTAAGTTAGTTGCCTCGGGTCTTTCCCGGGGTGGCGATTATGCTACGCCCGCTTTTAAGGGGAGTAAAGTCGGCCGCGTTGCAGCCAGCCTCACAACGACCGCAACGCACGAACCGGCTGCGGCATACCAAACAAATACCCCTGAAACTGATTGCAGCCCTCGGCCATCAAATACGCCAACTGGCCTTCGGTTTCCACACCTTCGGCGGTAGCCTGAATTTCCAGGCTGCGGCTCATGCCGATGATGGCGCGGATGATCGCCATCGCTTCACGACTTTCGTGCATGTCCCGGGTAAACGACTTGTCGATCTTGATCTTGTCGAAGGGGAACGAGCGCAGATAGCTGAGGGAGGAGTAACCGGTACCGAAGTCGTCCAGGGCGATGCGTACGCCCATCGCCTTCAGGCGCTTGAGTGTCTCGATATTGGCATCGGTGTTTTCCAGCAGCACCGATTCGGTGATTTCAAGCTCCAGGCGCTGGGGATCCAGGCCCGACGTGGTGAGCGCCGATTCCACCACGCTGACAAAACCGCTGTTACGGAACTGCACAGGCGACAGATTCACCGCCACGCTCTGCACGCCATCCCACGTGGCCGCTTCATGGCAGGCTTCGCGCAAGGCGAACGCGCCGATTTCATGAATCAGTCCAGTTTCCTCAGCGATGGGAATGAACTCAAGCGGCATCACCACGCCCTGGCGTGGATGATGCCAGCGCATCAGCGCCTCGTAGCCGGTGATGCTGCCCCGTTCGCGATCGGTGATGGGCTGGTAGTACAGCTTCAATTGTGCATCGACAAGGGCTTCGCGCAGGTCGATTTCGATCAGGCGGCGCTTGCGTGCTGTCTCGTCCAGTTCGGGGCGGAAACATTCAAGCCGGTTACGGCCGTTGCGCTTGGCTTCGTACAAGGCCATGTCGGCATAGCGCAAAAGCTGGTCGGTCGCACTATGGTTGAGCGGTGCCAGGGCGATGCCCACGCTCACACCCGCAGTCACGGTGTGGCCCTCGATCTGGAATGGTGGCCGCACCACGTCGATGATCCGTAGCGCCGTGTGATAGGCATCGTCCGGGCGCTTGATGCTCGGCAGCACGATGGCGAACTCGTCACCACCCAGCCGTGCCAGCGTATCCTGCTCGCGCAAGGTCTTGCGCAGGCGCGCAGCCAATTGGCGCAAAAGCTCGTCGCCGTATTGATGACCCAGGCCGTCATTGACGTTCTTGAAATGATCCAGGTCCAGGCATAGCACCGCCGTGATCAGGCGCTGCGAGGCGTCACCGCGCAGGACTTCGTTGAGCCGCTGACGAAACAACAGGCGATTGGGCAGGCCCGTCAACGAATCGTGGTGTGCCATGTAGTGGATCTGCGCACTGGCGTTGAGCTCCTCGGTGACGTCATCGGCGATCGTCATCACGTAGCTGCTACGCGGGTCCTGGCCCCGGATAACCATGCTATTGCTGCGCAGCGTGCGCGTACCGTAGCCGGTCCGCACGGCGTCTTCGGTGCGTATCGGCGTCTGCGAGCGCACGGCCGCGTCGACGAGATTGTCGATGTAGGCACTCACTTCTTCGGGCAGACAATCGCGCGGATGCTTGCCCACCATGTGTTCCTCGCTGCTGCCGAAGAATTTTTCAGCCTGCGTATTGGCCAACATCACTTGCCGCGACACGGCATCCTGCACCAGCACGGCGGATGGGATATGCGTCACCACGGTATCGAGGAAGTTCGATAGCGACGCCATTTCCTCACTGTAGCGTTCGGCCAGTTCCTTGGCCACCACGACCTGCTGCTCACGCTCGCGTCTTTCGGTGACGTCACGCGTGATCTTGGCATAGCCGATCAGCTTATTGTCTTCGTCATGCACGGCATCGATGATCACATGCGCCCAGAATGCTGTACCGTCCTTGCGGTAACGCCAGCCCTCGGTCTCGGAGCGACCGGTCTCCCGTGCCGTTTCCAGGCCCCTGGCAGGCAGGCCGTCGAGCCGATCCTGTTCGGAATAGAAACAGGAAAAATGAAAGCCGATGATCTCGCCTTCCGTATAGCCCTTGGTCCGCTCGGCACCGGCATTCCAGCTGATTACACGGCCGTCGGGATCGAGCATGTAAATGGCGTAATCGGTGACGCCCTGCACCAGCAGGCGAAAGTAGCGTTCCTGCTCGCTTTGTTCCAGTTGGCGACGGCGCTGCTCAGTGATATCGCGGGTGATCTTGGCGAAACCGACCAGTTTGCCGTCATCGTCACGCACCGCGTCGATGATCACGTGGGCCCAGAACGCCGTGCCATCCTTCCTGTAGCGCCAGCCCTCGGCCTCGAAGCGCCCCGTGGCGCGCGCGGTTTCCAGGCCACGGTCGGGAATGCCCGCCGCGCGATCTTCCGGCGAATAGAAGCACGAGAAATGCTTGCCGACGATCTCGGCCTGGGTGTAGCCCTTGGCGCGCTCCGCACCAGCATTCCAATTGGCTACGATGCCGTCCGGTGTGAGCAGGTAGAGCGCATAGTCCACCACGCTCTGCACCAGCAGGCGGTACATCAGGTCGTTGTGGCCGGTCATCGTGTTCTCCAAGCGTCCATCCTGGCGGCCAGCCGGATTGGATGGCGTCGGGGATTCCTGATGTCGACTTGGAAGGATGGCAATGGAGAGGATATCGGCCCCTGGCGGCTGTGCTTTAATCCTTTCCCTGCTTGGCCGATGCGCGTGCGCGGGCCAACTTGCTGCAAGCGGGCTGGGTAAACCGCAGCGTAAAAACGCAGTAACACGTGCGCATTTGCCAAGGGACCGTCGTGGTGCCGCAAGTGCAACGGATTATTGACGGACTTGTTCCAGATAGCAGGCCAGCATCGCCTGCAATTCCTCCATGTAGGCATCGCGCGCGTTTTCTTCCGCGCGTGCCAGCGCGGTGACGTTCTTGAGAACGCTTATCAGCACTGGTGCCATGGCTTGGGCCTTACGGGCGTCGAGCCCCAGTGTGGCCGCTTGTAGCACGGCGGCAAGGCCTTCGCGCATGGCAGCGCGAAACACCAGGCGCGGCCCCCCATCGCGTGCGTCGATCAGCACCAGCACGCATTGCCGCTGGTCCTGCAAGGTCTGCATGAAGTCGATCAGCGCCCGGGCCAGATGCAAGCTGCTCATGCCGGCAGCACGATCACGCAGGCGCTCAAGCGCGGCCACCACCTGTTGCGCATAGCGATCGAGCAAGGCATCGGCCAGGGACTCCTTGGACGGGAAGAAGCGATACAGCGAACCAATGGCGGTATCGGCACGTGCGGCGATCTCGGTCATGGTGGCATCTGCATAGCCCTTCTCGGCGAACACCTGGGCACCCGCATCAAGGATCGCCGCGACGCGCAGACGGCCCCGTTCGCGCTTGGGCGTACGGGCGACTTCGGACGATTTGATGGCATTTGACTTTTGTGAGGACATCCTCAACAATCTATTTGCGAGGCGACCCTCGCATTTTAGCTTCAATCGCTGGACTCCTGCCTTGAAAACCGACTGACAGGAATTCCCGGGCTACGGACCACCACGGCATGCCTAGTCGCAGCACTTCGCTCACCGCTTCATCCCCAGTGACCTGGCTCGTACTCATGGGGCTTTCGGCCGTGCTGTGCGCCGGATTGCTGATGGCTCGCCTGCCTGCTGCCTTGCTGCTGGGGCCCATGGTTGCGGCCATCGCGGTTGCCGTCTGGCGCGGTGGTATCAACGTACCCGCGCCTGCGTTCGTACTGTCGCAAGGAGTGGTCGGCTGCATGATCGCCAGGATGATCCCCGTGGCGATCATGGGCGAGATCGCCAGACACTGGCCGTTATTCGTGATTGGCGTGCTTTCGGTCATCCTCGCCGCAGGGCTGCTGGGATGGCTGATGGTGCGCCTGCGCGTGTTGCCCGGCACGGCGGCGCTGTGGGGCACGAGCCCTGGCGCAGCAACAGCCATGACCTTGATGGCCGAAAGCTACGGCGCGGACATCCGCCTGGTGGCGTTCATGCAATACCTGCGTGTGGTGGTGGTCGCCACGATCGCTGCCTTGGTTGCCCGGGTGGTGGGTGCCCATGCGGCCAATACCCCTGTTTCGGCGGCCCCCTGGCTGGCACCGGTGCATGGGTGGCCACTGCTGGAAACACTGGCACTAGCCGTGCTCGGTCCGGTCTGCGCGAGCCGGCTGCGTATTCCCGCTGGCGCACTGCTGGTTCCGCTGGCGGGTGGCATGCTGTTCGGGCATCTGGGCTGGATCACACTGGAGCTGCCGCAACCTCTGCTCGCCCTGGCCTACGCCTTGATTGGCTGGAGTATCGGACTGCGCTTCACCCGGCCATTGCTGCGCCACGTAGCACGTGCCTTGCCGCGCGTGCTGGCCTGCACCTTGGCACTGGTGCTGGTCTGCTGCGGGCTTGGCTATGGTTTCGTGGCATGGGCCGGTGTTGATCCCCTGACCGCTTATCTGGCCACAAGTCCAGGCGGGGCCGATTCGGTGGCGATCATCGCATCGACCACGCATGTAGACGTGCCCTTCGTCATGGCCATGCAGACCGCGCGTTTCGTCGCAGTGATTTTCGTCGGACCGGTGATGAACCGGTTCATTGCCCATCGCTCGGGCGCTCACCGCGACCCGGCATCTCAATCGGAGTGACCTGATGGACTACGTGGCAGCGCTCTTCGTCGGCGCATTCCTGTGCAACGCCCTGCCGCACCTGGCCGCCGGGCTGATGGGCCATGGTTTTCCCACGCCATTCGCCAAGCCGCATGGTGTGGGCTTTTCATCGCCTGCGGTGAACTTTGTCTGGGGTTGGGCCAATGCCGTGGCCGGTCTATTGCTGATCGAGCGGGGGCACATCGTGATTGGCCTGAATGCGCATTTCGCAGCAGCGCTGTTGGGTGCCCTGTTGCTGGGCACACCCATGGCAATCCATTTCGGCAAGGTGCAGGCCAAGCGCTCCGCCGTGAGCGCATAGTAGTGACGTTATCGCAAAAGGCACCACGCGACTTAAGGGCAGGGATGGGAGCGAATTCGATGCGCAGCGCGACGAAGGCATTGCTTATAATGACGCCAGATCTCCCGGGAGTGCGCCATGAGAGTCAGCCGCGAACTTGTCGCCGAACATCGCCAGCGCATTCTTGACGCCGCCAGCACGCTTTTTCGCGAGCACGGGTTCGATGGCATCGGCATCGCCGACATCATGAAAGCAGCTGGCATGACACATGGCGGCTTTTACCGCCACTTCAAATCCAGGGAAGATCTCCTCGAACAGGCTTGTACACGCGCCATGGCTCATAGCGCTGAGCGATGGGAAAACATTATTGGGGATGGGAGCGACCCGGCGAGCGCGTTATCGCTCTTGCGCGCCATGTATCTCTCATCCGCCCACCGCTCCGCTTTGGGCCGCGGGTGCGCAGTCGCCGCATTGGGTATGGATGCGGCACGCCAGCCAGGGCCGGTGCGCAAATCTTTCGCATCGGGCTTCAATGTGCTGGCTGACAAGTTGACTCGCTTAGTGCCAGGGACGACTGCGGCAGTGCGCCGCCGAAGGGCGTTGGTATCGCTCACCCAGATGGTCGGCGCCCTGGTGATTGCACGAGCGGTGGACGACGCAAAGCTATCCGCCGAAGTGTTGACGGCGGCCCTGGACGACCGATAGGCCGATCAGGCAGGCAGACAACGTGGGCGCCAACGATCCCTCTGGGGCCACTGCCGCCACAGATCGCCGCAGGCCTTGTGTATGAGGCGCCCAAGCTTGGGAACCTCTAAAACCTACCCTGTCCGTTGCCCCGGCGCAGGCCAGGACGTAAATGATTCGGCCTTGATCGAGCCAGAGACGCTAGATCCCAGCTCTTGAGTCCCGTCGGGAGATTCACCGGAATGACGATTTCACCAGCAGGTTTCCTGAGGTTCCAACGTGTAGTCCATGTACGGAAATGGCGTGCATGCGGTCTTGGCCTGTGAACTCTCTGTCCGACACAAGGCGACGCGTGGAGCATCTGAAAGGTACCGCCCTGGTTCGCGCATCCCAGCGATAACCCAACCGCTGCCACTGATGCGCGCATCACGCTCGCCGCATGGCTCGGCCAGATTGATAGCTGCTGGCCTGGGCCAGCAGTGAACGACATGTCCCCCGCACCTGGGCGATCAGACGAGTCAAGCTCCTATAGCCGGCCATGTCGACCGATATGCACCCGTGAGACAGAGCTATGTGACCAGCACTGCCCCTTCCTTGCGACCTGCAAACCGAGCCAGAGATCCCTTAATTGAGGTCGTCCACACACAGATGAAATCTTGGTAATTATTTAACACCCTTTTTTTTGAAAAATATAAAACTCATTGCACAAGCCATTTTTTGAATTAAAGATACTTTTTGTATGGGTAACCATGAGTTTTTTGAATGATTGATGGCGCCTAAATAAATATCACCTAATTCAACTACTTACCAAGAATGATGCGGCCTTCAACACCCACGAGAAATACATTCGAACTTTTTTTATATCCGCAAAAAATTTCTACATATAACTTACACAGCACTCGCCTTTGACCTACCCAAGCGTGTGGCGAGCACGCCTACAAATTTAGGAATCACCAATGAAGAACATGAAGATCGCTGCAGCAGTTGCGCTGTCGCTTGGCTTTGGCATGACCGCACCGACGATGGCCGAGACCAGCGGCGGCGTGATTACGTTCAATGGCGTGGTGTCGGATGCAACCTGCACCGTGCAGGGCGGCTCGGGCAGCGATGGCGCTGCAAACAACTTCTCCGTTACGCTGGCCAGCGCCAAGAGCAGCGAGCTCGACGCGGCCGCCAAGACGGCGCATCGCAAGGCGTTCGACGTGCTGATTGGTGGTCCGGGCCAGACGACCTGCATCGCCACCGCCGCTGATATGTATTTCGAGCCCTACAGCTCCAACATCGATGCGGCCACCGGCAACCTGCGCAACGCACTGGGTGCCAACGGTGCCGGCAATGTGCAGGTGCAGTTGCTGAAGGCAGACGACAGCGTCATCGACCTGCGCCTGCCGCAGGCCGGCAAGCAGAGCAGCACGTTCACCGATAACACGGCGAGGCTGACCTACAAGGCTCAATACGTCGCTACCGCCGCAGCGACTCCGGGCCAGATCCAGACCAACGTGGTCTACACCGTCGTCTACAACTGATACCGATCTCGAAAGGCCTCTTATCTGAATTGTCATTCCGGCACACGCTGGACAGATGAGGTTTTTCTGGACTCCGGGCATCGGAGCGACATCCGGATCGACGGCCTCGCGGCTGTCGATCCTTCAACGCCGGGAAACATTCATGAAATCCTTACGTTATGCCATGACCACCCTGCTGATGTGTGCAAGTGTGCTGCCTTCAGTCCAGGCCAGCGTCATCATCAATGGAACCCGGGTGATCTATCCGGCAAAAGAAGCCGAGCTGACCGTCAAACTGGATAACGAGGGCGACCTGCCAGTGCTCGTACAAACTTGGCTGGACCGTGGTGACGAAGGGCTAGCACCCGAAAGTGTCAAGGTACCCTTTACCATGATGCCACCCATTTTTCGCATGGAGCCTCACAAGGGACAGGCCGTCCGCGTTACCTATACGCATGAGGCGCTCCCCGGCGACAAAGAGACGCTCTTCTGGTTCAACGCCCTGGAGATCCCGCCCAAAGAAAGCGACTCCTCGCCGGAAAACAAACTGCAGTTCGCCATTCGCACGCGCATCAAATTCATTTTTCGACCCGATGGCCTGGCCGGTTCCGCCGAAGAGGCCTACACGAAACTGCAGTGGACTATCGCAAATGGCGCGGACGGCAAAGCGTCCCTCAAGGTCAACAACCCCTCCCCGTATTACGTGAACTTCGCCAAGGTGGGCATTCAGGTGGATGGACGGGACATCTTCAATGACGGCGGAGGCATGGTTGCCCCGGGCCAGAGCAGTGAATTTCCTCTCCAGGAAAAAGCCAGCCCGGTTCTGCGCCAGGCCAAGGCTGTATTCGACGTCATCAATGACTACGGTGGCATCGTGCGCAGGGAAGAAGCGCTGGTTCCCTGATCACCGCCCTGTTTGTAGTCATTTCATCATGGGAACAACGAATGTCGTCATGGACGAATAGACGCGACTCGCGGAGGTCGGATAGTGCAAGCAAGGTACGCTTCCTATCGCTTTTGATCGCGGCATCGCTCGCTTCCGGCGAGGCATGGGCCGTCGCTGCGGCATCACCCGCGGCAGCAGTGAGCTTCGATACATCGCTTTATATGACTGGCATTGGCCAGTCGGTGGATATCTCTCGTTTCGAGAAAAGCGGCTATGTGCTGCCCGGCACTTATCGCGGCGACGTCTTCGTCAATGGGGTATGGCGCGCACATCGCGACATCACCTTCGGCGGCGCCGAGGGCAACGGCAATTCGCAATGGTGCTTTGATGCATCCATGCTTGCAGAGTATGGGCTGGACCTGGGCAAGCTGGCGGCGAAAGATCAAACAACCACGCTGAAGTCGCTTCCTGTGTCGGGCGCAGTATGTGGCCCGATCGGGAACTACGTACCTGGCGCGTCGGCCACGTTCGATTCCAGCGAACAGACCCTGTCGATCCAGGTTCCGCAGTTGTACATATCACGCGATGCGCGTGACTACGTCGATGCTTCGCAATGGAATCAAGGCATCAACGCCACCATCATCAATTACAACAGCAATGTCTATCGCAACGGCGGCCGCAATGGTAGCACTAACGCATTCATTGGCTTGAATGGGTCAGCTAACCTGGGAACCTGGCATCTCTACCATCTGGGCGCGATGTCCTGGCGCAGCGGCCAGGGCACGTCGTACCAGAACACGGCGACCTATCTACAGCACGACCTCCCCAGTTTGCAGGCACAGGTGGTCGCTGGCGACACGTTCACCTCGGGTGATCTGTTTGACAGCATCCGCGTGCGCGGCGTACGCATGTACACCGATGACCGCATGTGGCCACAATCGCAGCGTGGCTATGCTCCCGTTGTGAACGGCATGGCCGAAACCAATGCGCATGTCTCGATTCGCCAGAATGGCTACGTCATCTACGATACCAATGTCGCTCCTGGCCCCTTTGTTATCGACGACCTCTATCCCACCGGCTACGGCGGCGACCTTGAGGTGGAGGTTATCGAAGCCGATGGCCGTGTTCGTCGCTTCACACAGCCTTATTCGGCGGTGCCGCAGTCGTTGCGCGCAGGACAAACATTATGGACAGCCACGGCAGGTCGCGTCAGCCAGGAAGGCGTCATCAATGCGCCTTCCGTGCTGCAATCGACCTGGCAACACGGCCTCAGCAATCTGTTAACTCTTTATACCGGCGGCACGATCGCCCAAGGTTACCAATCAGCCATTATCGGAAGCGCTTGGAATCTCTCCTTTGGTGCCGTATCGACCGATTTGACCTACGCACGTACGCAGCTACCGGGTAGCAAACCTTTCCAGGGACACAGTTTCCGTGTCGGCTACAACCGCAACCTCAATTCATCGGGTACCAATCTGTCGGTGGCAGCATATCGCTACTCGACTCCAGGCTTTGTCGGCCTGTCCGATGCAATCACGCTGCGCAGCTTGGCCGCTCTCAACCAGAGTGGCCAGTTGCAACGCCAACGTTCGCGGGTGACGATGGTGGTGAACCAGCGCCTGGGCGATCGCTACGGTCAACTGTATGTGAGCGGCTCACGCGCCGACTTCTGGAACAGTCGTGGTAACCAGGTCGATTTCACCGTCGGCTACAGCAACACGTGGGGCGGAGTGAACTTCAACCTCAGCGTCCAACGTTCGCGCGACAGCGTCGATACGGTGTTTGCCCAGCAAGATCGCGATCGCATTCCAGGTGCATCGCCGATCTTCACGACCCAACTACCCACCGTGCGTGATACCCGTGTGCTGTTGACCGCCAACCTTCCACTGGGCCGCGACAGCAGTGGTCCCATGCTCTCGAGCACGCTGACCCGGTCGCGCAACGGTGGCAACAGCAGCCGTGTTGGCATCAATGGTCAGTTCGGTACCGATCGTCGCTTCAACTACGATGCATCCGTCGCTCATGCGGGTGGCCGCAGCGCCTCGCTCAATGGCAGGTACCAGGGAACGCGCGGCAATATGTCGGCATTCTACAGCACCGGCAACGGCATACAGCAATTCGGCGGCGGCGCGGATGGCAGCATCGTGGTGCACCGGGACGGAATGGTATTCGCGCAGCCGTCCGGCGACACGATTGGCCTGGTTCATGCGCCTGGAGCCACGGGCGCGCGCGTGGACAACCAGATCAACAGCACGGTCGATGTCAACGGATTCGCCATCGTGCCCAATCTGATGCCTTACCAGGTCAACACGGTGGCACTCGACCCCAAGGGTGCTGGCGCCAATGTCGAGTTCAAGAGCACCTCGCAGCGTATCGCACCGCGCGCAGGCACCGTGGTTCGGCTCGAATACAAGGTGGATAGCAGCATGGTGTGGCTGATCGATACCGAACGAAGCGATGGCAAGCCCGTGCCCTTTGGCGCCGAAGTGACCGACGCCACCGGCAAGAGCGTAGGCGTGGCCGGCCAAGCCAGTCGACTCATCGTGCGTGGCGTGGATGCCCCTGCCATATTGACCGTGCGCTGGGCAGCCGATGAACAAGGTACCTGTCAGGTGCAGCTTGGACAGCAGGCCGCGCCCGATACGTCCCGCAAGGGTATCCAAATGGTCAAGGCCCCGTGCATGTCCACTTCGAGCACCACGCCCACGCCAGCCGACAAGGCAACGGCTTTACGCCGGGATCACCCGGCCACTCGCGAGGAGTCCACCACATCATGAAATATTCTGCTTTTCGGCAAGCCCTCAGCGGCGCATTCGTGACTGTACTGGCTTTATCGTACGCACTGTTTCCCGGCCCCGCCCTGGCACAGACTAGCGATGTCGGGGTCAGCGGTCGCATTGTCGTTCGCACCTGCGATTTCGCCAGCAGCTATCAACCGACGCAAGATCTTGGGCGCTTGAGCCTTCAGGCACTGGCACGACTCGGCGTCGGCCAGGCCGAGCCCAGCGCCCATGATTTCTCCATCGACCTCAACTGCGAAGCGGGCGCCAAGGTCAACGCGACTTTCGCCGATAGCCAGCAACCGGGCGTACCCTCGGCTTTTCTCGGCCCCACCGCGGAGTCGACGACGAAAGGCGTCGGCATCCAGTTATTTCGCGGCACAAACGACGCCCCTATCTCGCTGGGGACGGGCACTCCACCCTGGGAGGTGACTCATGACGCACCCGGTGGACCACTGAGAATTCCCTTGCGCGCACGCTATTACCGATTCGCGTCGGACATCGATGCCGGGAAGCTCACCACGCTTGCCATGTTTACATTGACCTACCTTTAAGCGGATCGCACTAAAGCGCGAATCATCATGATCCAGGAGGGATTCCCCATGAAATCGTATACATTTACCGCAGCATGCCTCATCGCCCTGGCCAGCCTGGCGGTGTCCGGCGCAACCCATGCGCAATCTACCGCCCAGGTCAACGTCACCGGACGCATCACGTCCGGCTGCAGCGTGAACAGCAGCGGCGTGACAATTCCGCTGGGGAATGTCTCAGCGGGCGCGCTACCGAGCATCGGCGACCACTCGCCCACCAGCCCGACACAGAACATCACCATTACATGCCCCGCGGACCCGACAGGCATCGTCATGAAAATGACTGGCAAGTCCGTCAATGGCCGACTGGATGTGCTTGAGCTTACCAATGCCGGTGGCAGCGGCGTGGCTAACGGGGTAGGTGTGCAGCTGATCTATGACAACAAGCCGCTGGTTCTCAATAGCGACGTCGCCATTCCCATCGCTGCCAGGCAAATCCCGATCGCTGCTCATTACATTCGCCTGGGCACGCTGTCACCTGGCACGGCCGATACCACCGCCACACTGAATTTCACGTTTAACTGATGGGAACATCGATGATGAACGATCACTTGCGCCATCCACATAGTCGCAAGAGACATGCTTCAGCGATCCCTTTATCGTTCAAGCTGCTCGCAATGGCATGCTTGCTTTACAGCGGCATGCAGGGCAAAGCCAGCGCACAAGGCGTGTATTGCCATTCGCCGCTCCATACCGAATTTTTGCGTGAAACCATTGTCGTGCCGAGCAACGCCAAACCTGGCCAGTTGCTGGGGACCCTGACTTTCCGTCGCCCAAGTGAACGTGCGGATTGCTACTGGAACGGAGTCAGTCGCACCCAATTAATAATGTCGTATCCCTTTCAGCAGTACGGTGACAGCAGAGCTGGCTACTATGTACCGAATACAAACCCGGGCCTTGGCTTTCGCGTGCGATACAACGGCACCATGCTTCCGGCCGATGCGGGAATCATGATCATACAAACTTTCACCAGCGCCGGCGCTATCCCCATTGCTCAGGGGACAACGACGGTAGACGTGATCAAAGTGGGCACAGCAGCACCCCAAGCTCTTAATGTCGATGTGAGCTATCCTCGTTTGAGGTGGGGAAACATGACCGGCAACGTGTACCACAATATAGTGACAGTCCTTGTTGCGCCTGCACCCACCTGCCGAGTAGGGACTGGCAATATATCGATTGACCTCGGCCAGGTACGTGCCAGCACATTGCCAAGCGTGGGATCGACTTCTCCCACGAGCACGCCGCAGAACGTCTCCGTCATCTGTTCTGGCTCGCCCAGCGTCAGGATGACGATGTCGGGCAATGCGGCACCGGGCCTCAACGATGTCATTGCGTTGTCCGATATGGCCACGCCTGCCAAGGGTGTCGGCGTGCAGTTGCTTTATAACAACGCAGCACTTGTTCTAAACCGGATATATAACCTGTCTAGCGCAGCGCCATCGACGTTGAATGTACCTATCGCTGCGCGTTACTACAGAATCGGCGACATCTCGGGCGGCACAGCCAACGCAAGTGCGATACTGACATTTACTTACAACTGAATAAAGCACCGGACACGACGGACAAGAAAGCAACACTCAGCTTCACGTTTAACCGAAGGCTATAACGCGCCGATTACCATGGGTTATTACCGAACAGTCGATATTTCGCCACACTGAACACCATCGATCATTATTGCCTACGCATACTCGGACCTCAGGGCTGCCGCGAGCAACTATGGCGATAATATATTAATAACCTCGGAAGACACGTAGCCTCTATAATTTATGCATCGAGATGTCATCCATGCCAAGATACGGATGATGTCTCGCAAGGACGCTGATCATAGACCATGCCATCGTTTCGAAATAAACGAAGAATTCGACAAATCACGGGCGCGCTTCTATCGTTGTTCCCTATCAGCGGCGCAGCAACGGATTATTGTCTGGCCATGGGAATCCGCCCACCTCATCGCCGCAAACCTGCACCATGCCCATCTCAATTCGGTTCTGCTTTCCCGACCTATCGGCACCGGGCTTTTCAGGCGCGATGTCACAGTGACAGGAGCATTCGTAGGAATGCCGTCCATTTGAGAATTTTTCTGGTATCGGCGTGATTCCGCGTTGGCGGTCTCAAAACTTTCTCAATCAATTATTTAGTCGGCCTGAGCCTACAACGATCTGATCTATCGATGACGGCCATACACGTATAGGAATTTATAATAGTTCCCTCAGGCGAAACAGTCAGGCTCTTCGCGGCCATGAAATGAAATCCAAGAAGCAGCATGGATCATTTCTTCAAGGATGATGATAAAAACCGTGTTTCCTTTCCAAAATAAACGAAAACTCACCCAAGCCATCGTCGCGCTTTCTTTACTGTTGCCAGCAGGCAGCGCACTGGCGGCTGCGCCATGCATTTCCCTGGGGTCTGCACCTGGCTTCGCAAACCCGACCTACTATATGCCCGCATCCATCCAGGTCCTGCCGTCCCAAAGCATAGGAACCGTGCTTTTCCGCGGCCAAGCGACCGTCGGTGGCTGGACATACGCCGATTGCATACTCATCGGAAAGAGTCCGCAATCGGATGTAATATCTCTCCCCGGCCCGCCTTTGCTAAACAATGTTTTCCCTATTGACCGTTATCTTGGCGTACGCGTAGCCACGAACGGGGCGCCTTTTACACGGCAGGGACGAAACTATGACATCAAGGGTCCTGGAAAAAAATCGTTCTCCACGTTCAATATCACTTTTGAATATATAAAGCTTGAGCAACCCAGGGGCACTGTCCGATACGCAGGTGTATCGGCCTACTCTTTTTTTCAGTCGAAAAGCGGCACCGCCTACGTTTGGGACGTAAAAAGTTCGAATGGATTTTCGCTGGTTGGTGTGGTGCCAA